>JBCDFZ010000034.1:0-55851 GCA_039177115.1 Myxococcota bacterium | reverse complement strand
TACGGAAGAACTTGCGCGAGACGGCTTCCGGAACAACGACATCTGGGTGGTGGGGCGCAACGGGCAGGGCGCTGAAAAAGTCACGACCTTCAACGTGCCTGGCGAGTTCCCGCTCGACGTGGTGGGGCATCCGTCGCCGGACTTCGTCTATGCGGCAACCGACCTGTCGACGGGCCCCGACCCTTGTTCGATCGTGCTCGTGATGAACGTCAATCCGGGCTCTGCGGGCCCCATCGCAGACTCGAACGACGACGTCGAACCCTGGATCGTCAAGATCTCAGCCCAGCAGTGGGCCACGGGGCCGAGCGCGGAGTAGCTTCGCGGAGGCGGCGCCAGACCAGAGCCCGGCGAGCGAGTCTCTCGACGACCTCTATCAGGTCGCCCGAGACGCAGGCCCTAGCCCGGCAGGGGCAGAGCGTTCCGATCTGGCGCATCGGCGCGGTGTTCAGGCGGAGGGTCCAGGATCCAGACGAGGTGCTTCAGCCTAGGCGCCGCACGCTCATCTGAGACGGGAGCGGCGGCGGAATCAGACGCAGACACGAAGGTTCTCCCGACGTGCCCAGGACAGCATCATCTCCCGTGCTCGTGCAGTCGGGAAGTGATTCCGATATCCGCGAGCTTGGACGACTTCGTGCGCTCGCGGGTCGACTTCGATGGTTAGAACGGGCCGTAGTCTGTTGGACTGGGTGCGTTTCCGGAGTGACCAGATGCTGCTCAGCCGGCGGCGGCAATCGTAGGCGTAGGTCCGAACACAGTGCCGGAGGGCCGCACCCTCGAGCCGAAGCTCCTCGCTATTGGTGATCTCCACAATCTGCCATCGGGTCGGGCTCTTGTTCGGGTCTACTGGTGTCGTTTGGAACGACATCGGCCGGTAGCCTGATCGTGGCCAAGAGAGGTTGGCACGCCGCGAGCGGCCGAGCGCAGCATGCCAGTTGTCGACGAGGCGCAGCATCGACGCCGGAGTTCGTCCGCTGAGTGAGAACGCCGGCTGCGGCGGCTGACGCAGCAGAACACCACTCGCCCAAACCTCCACCGGTTCATGGCGGACAAACTGCAGGAAATCGACCATCGGCGCGATGTCGTTGGCGGCCAGTTCGTCCTGGAACCGGGCGACGAACTCGATGAACGTGAGCCAGAACGGCCCGTTCTCGAGGTGACGTCCGAGACGCGTGGCGAGGACCGCCTCGCAAAGCTCGGGACGAACCTCCAGGCTGACCAGTTCGGCACGCCGCAGGGCACGGTTGACGTCGAGATGATCAGGCGACCGAAGGAAGATCCCCTCCATTCGGCGAGTCATCGTGAGCGGGAGTCGTAGTTCGCGAAAACGCGTGCCCTGCCCATGCGCCGCGAACCATCCGCGCTTGTCACGGGCACCTCGGCTTTGATCGCCGAACCAAACCGACGACAGGAAGTGCGGCATGGCGTATCGAGCGAGGAGGTGCTCAGCAAGTGACGCGATGGCGGAAAGACCTGCCCCGCTTTCGGGCGACCAGTCCCTCGGCGCGCGTAGGTAGTCGCCATCGAAGGTCGCCAGATTGCGTAGGGCCTCCACCTCGAGCACGCGACTCCCTTGAAGCGTCGGCCGCCGCAGCAGGCCCGAATCGGCCTGAGCGAGGCGCAAGATCGCGGAAAATCGTGCGAGCGATCGCGGATCTCGAGCTAGTTCGGCAAAGACTCGGCTGATGGCTCGATCGCAACAGCCCTTCGCATACCGTTCGAACACGACGGCCTTCATGACGTTCTCCTCGTTCTGAGCTTCGATTCAGAGAAGCGCGCCGGCATGGCCGACACACCTCTACGCGCCGAGCGAATGCATCGGACGCACCGATGCAAAGTCGCGCGCTCGGCGGAACCAGGCAGCTATGTGAACAAGGCGGACATGCGCGCGAAGGATTGTCCTTTTTGGTCGCGACGCGCAAGGCGAATCGTGTCTGTGGAGCTCATGTAGCTTGGAGCTCGGTCATCGACGCAAGTGTCGGCACTAGAACCATTCGCAACGTTTGCGTGAACCCTGACTTCCGTTTGCTGCCGGACGCGGCGGATCGGTTCGACAGTGTGTGGGTCGACAGATATCGTCTTGGTCGATTTCTATTGGGTTGGACGTTTGATCCAACACGGAGGTTGTATGAAGGAGCGTCTCGCTCGAGAAGGCCTCGAAGGTATCGCTGAGGAGCTCGACTTCCTCATGGGTTGTTTCCAGGAGGTTCTGAGGGAGCTCGGCGAAGATCGTCTCGCAGACGCCATACCCTGGGCTGGTGAACCCGTCACACTCGATGACCCGGACGGTGCCGAGATCCAGGCTCTCAGCATGTCGTTCCAGCTGCTGAACGCGGTTGAGGAAAACGGCGCGGTTCGTTTTCGAAAGAACACTGAGCGCGAGCTCGGTCTCGCGGCGATACGTGGCTCCTGGGGCGAAACACTTTCGTCGCTGACCGAGTCGGGGATCGCGGAGTCGGCGATCAGCGCCGAGTTACCCAACATCCTACTGCGCCCCGTGCTTACAGCGCACCCCACGGAGGCCAAGCGAGTCACGGTTCTGGCGCTGCACCGGCAGCTCCACGAGCTGCTGGCGGTGCGTGACCGTGCCACCACGCCTATCGAGCAAACCGAGCATCGGGAGGCGGTGAAGGCCGTCCTCGAGCGCTGGTGGAGGACGGGAGAGGTGTATCTGCAGAAGCCCGACCTCGCCGCCGAGAGAAAGAACGTGCTTCACTACCTCACCGCGGTTTTTCCGAAGCTTCTTCTCGCGACCGACGAGCGATTCAAAGGCAGCTGGCAAGCACTTGGACTCGATCCGAGTGCATTGAGCGCACCTGAGCAGTACCCACGACTCACCTTCGGAAGCTGGGTGGGGGGCGATCGCGACGGTCACCCCTACGTCTCCGCGGAGGTCACACAGGATACGTTGAACATGCACCGCGCAGCCGCGCTCGTGCTGCTGGAGGAGGCAATCGTGGATCTTGCGGGTGCCCTGAGCCTGTCTGCGATCACGAACCCGGTGCCCCCTGTCTTGGTTGAGAAACTCGAGGCCAAGAGCGCCGTCCTCGGAAGCGCGGCTCAAGGCGCGATCGACAGGAACCCGAGCGAACCTTGGCGGCAGTATCTGAACCTCGTCGCTCTGCAGTTGCGAAACACTCCACGAGAGGGTTCCACGAGCGAGGGGCGGGGCTACATGTCCCCTTCGGAACTATTCGACGACCTGTCCACCCTCCGGCGCTCTCTCGTGGAAATCGGCGCAGAGCGCATCGCGCAAGACTTGGTCGTTCCCGTCGAACGCCTCGCTCATGGCTTCGGCTTCCACCTCGCCAAGCTCGACATCCGTCAGAACAGCGCATTCCACGATATCGCGATGTCGCAGATCCTGGCCGCGTCGGGTCTTCGGGATCACGCGTTCGACCGGTGGCCGGAGCACAAACGGCTCGCATTCCTCAACGAGGAGCTGGCCAAGAATAGGCCGTTTCTGCCGGAGGGCACGTCGTGCGGCCGCGAGGCCGACCAGGTGCTCGGCTGCTATCGCGTAATTCGGGACACGTATCGACGATACGGGGCCGATCCGATCGGCTCCCTCATCGTGAGCATGACTCGGAACTTGAGCGATCTTCTCGTGGTCCATCTGTTCTTGAGGGAGGTCGGCTTGTTGGATGCTCCACTGCAGGTGGTCCCGTTGCTCGAAACCATCAACGACCTCCAAGGCGGAGCGATGATGCTCGAGAGCTGGTTCCGTCACCCGATCTGGCAGCGGCGTCCACGACTCGAGAGCGAAGCACAGGTCGTGATGGTCGGATACAGCGACAGCAACAAAGACGGCGGCATCCTCGCGAGTCGTTGGAACATCTACAAGGCGGAGCGCGAGCTGACGCGCGTCGCCTCGAGCCGGGGAGTCCGACTGCGCTTCTTCCACGGTATGGGCGGGACGATCAGTCGAGGCGGCGGGAAGTATCACCGTTTCGTCGACAGCATGCCGCCCGGGACGCTTTCGGGTGAGCTCGAACTCACGATTCAGGGCGAAACCATTGCGCAGCAATTCTCGAATCTCCCCACGGCCACCTACAACCTGGAGATGCTGCTGTCGGGGATGTTGCGGAAGACGCTTTGGTCGGCGCCAGAACAGGAGCCGCCGCTTGCCGCGTTCCAAGCGCTGGCGGACCTCTGCTACGACCACTTTCGCAAGCTCATCGAGCATCCACGTTTCATCGAGTTCTACAGCGCAGCCACCACGATCGACGTGTTGGAGCGGAGCAAGATCGGGTCGCGGCCGGCCCGGCGAACCGGGCGGCGCACGCTCAGCGATCTGCGGGCCATCCCATGGGTGTTCAGCTGGAACCAATCGCGTTTCAACCTGACGGGTTGGTTCGGCGTGGGCACCGGGCTGCGGCAGTTGCGCGAAACCGACCCGTCCGCGTTCGAATCGCTGAGGGCCGTCGCAAACGACTGGCCCTTCCTCCGATACACGATGATTCACGTCGAGACGCGTCTCCTCAATACGAACCACGACGTAATGAAGCAATTCGCAGCGCTCGTGGAAGATGCAGAGCTACGCGACGAGCTGATGGACATGCTGCTCGACGATCACAAGGAGGGAATACGGCAGATCGCCGATCTGTTCGGCTCCCCTGCTGAGGAACGACGAGCAAGCCAGCTCGAGAACATCCACCGAAGAACGGTACCGCTGACAGCCCTACACAGAGCACAGCTGAAGAGGTTGGCGGCCTGGCGCTCGCTCGAAGACCACGACAGCGAGGAGGCCGAGCAGCTCCTCAGCAAGCTTCTCCTGCTGACCAACGCCATCGCAGGGGGGCTCAAAAGCACGGGGTGAGGCGAGCCCTTCACGGCGTTCGCCGAAAAAACCCCGTGAGCCCTCGAGGGTACGGAGCGAGACACCTGAGAGCATCGGAGCGTTCACCGCTTTTTCCGTCACGCGCCCAGAAAGCCCGAGCGAGCTGCGCAACTTGGGCTACCGTATGCGGGTCGTTGTAGAGGGGCGCTTTGACGAAATCGCGTAAGATTCTGCTCGCATCCGCGGGCGCAGTTCTGGCGGTGCTGGTCGTGGCGGCTCTCGTGTTGCCCGCGGTGCTGAAGGATCGAGTGACCGCGTTCATCGAGCGGGAGCTCGACGAACGTCTCGATGCCACGGTGACGTTCGAAGACGTCGACCTGGCCCTTGTGTCCACGTTTCCAGCGCTGACTGCGGAGGTCGTCAGTTTGCGGGTCGTCGGCAGGGGGCAGTTCGACGGGAAGACACTGCTCTCGGTGAAGCGCGTGGGTGTCGGACTCAACCTGATCACGCTCCTTCGTGACGAGGGATTCGTGATCGAATCTGTGGTTGTCGACGAGCCGGTCGTGCAGGTTGAAGAGGCGCCCGATGGAGCGGTGAACTACGACATCCTCAAAGCGCACGACTCGTCGGAGGACGAGGCCTCCGAGGCGGTTGAGCTCCGAATCCGAAACTACGAAATCAAGCGCGGCGCGATCGAGTACCAGACGCCGGACGTCGAGGTTTCCATCGCTGGGCTCGACCACGCCGGCTCCGCGGCGATCGGCGCCGCGAGCCAGACCTTGCGATCGACCACCACCATCAAGTCGCTCACCGCGAAGCTCGGTCGCGTTTCCTATCTCCGCGACGCCGAAGTGGCGGTCGACGTAGGGGCCACTTTGCTCCCGTCCGAGTCGCGGCTCGAGGTCGAGAGGCTTGCGATTCGCATCAATTCGCTGTCGGCCAACGGCGAGGGAACGATCGCATGGCCCTCCGATGCCCTCGACTTGGACGTTTCGATCGCCTCAGGAAAGGGGCAATCGATCAAGGCACTCGTCTCGGCATTGCCAAAAGCCTACGCGGGAGACCTGAAAGGTGTAAAGGCATCGGGGCAGTTCTCGCTCGGAGCCGACGTCAAGGGCCCGCTCGGCCCAGACGACGATGACATCCCAACATTCTCGGCCTACCTCCGCGTCGTCGAGGGTTCACTCCAGTATCCTGACCTCCCGCTCCCACTCTCCGACATCGCCATCGACGCGACCGTAAGTCACGTCGGAGGCAGTCTCGATAAGATGCGCGTCGACGTGGCGCACTACGCCGTCTCGGCAGGTCGCAGCCGCGCCTCGGGTTCCGTCGAAGTGACCCGCCCCATCTCCCGCACCGACCTCACCGCGGCGCTCGATGGCCGGTTTCACATGGACGAAATCGCCAAAGCATACCCTCTGCCAGACGTCGCCGAGGTCCGCGGGCTGGTCACTACCAAGATGAACCTCGTCGCGCGGGGTGAGAACATCGAACGGCTGGAGGGCACCTTCGAGGCGTCCAACGTGGAGTACGTGGAGACAGGCGCGCCGAAGGTAGCGATCCCCGAAGCGCGTATCGTACTTTCGCCAAAGGGCACTCGGGTCGAAACACTGCAAGCTAGAGTCGGTCGGAGCGACGCCTCGATCTCCGGCACGCTCTCGCCGATCACCGCGCTGCTCGACGATGAGAAGCCGATGGCGGGGAGCCTTCGCCTCGAGTCTCAGGCGATCGTCGTCGACGACTTCATTTCAGACGATGGCGCGTCGGCCGAGGATGCGGCAAACGATGGCGAGACCACCGCATTTTTGCTGCCGGACAACGTTCTCGCGGCGCTTACGGTTGACGTCGACAAGCTCGTCTATGACGAGCTGGTGCTCACCCGGCTCCGGGGTAAAGCCAGGCTCGGCAAACGAACCCTCTCCCTGAAGGACCTGCGCGCGAATGCGATCGGTGGGTCCATGAAGATCTCCGGCACGATTGCCACGCCTGTCGGACAACCCGCAACCTTCGACCTGCGCTACTCGGTCGACCGAGCGAGCTTTGCCGAGGCCTTCGAGGCGCTGCCCTCCATGCGCGCCTATGCACCCATCGCGAGATTTCTCGACGGGCGGTTCTCTGCGGACATCGAAGCAAGCGGTCAGCTGGGGGACGACGGATCTCCCAAGCTTCGCTCGGTCGACGCCGACGGACTCGTGGTCACGCTGCAGAGCCGGCTCGGGTCGGATTTCAAACCGCTTGCGGCACTCAGCAGCGCGGTGCCGGCGATTCCGAAGCCGCTCGACCTGAGCTCACTGAGAACGCGGTTCCACATCGAGGACGGCGCGATGCAGATCAGGCCCTTCGAGGTGCGAAGCAAGGGCATCGCGATGCAGGTGAGCGGAAGCCATGGCCTCGACCAGGAAATGGACTACCGGATCGGAACGAAACTTCCGGCTAACAGGCTCACGGGGAGGCTCGTCGAGAAGGTCCAGAGCGCCGGAGTGAACCTCGGGAAGCTCGAGGCAGTAGACGTTGGCGCGACAATCACGGGATCGATCACAAACCCGCGTGTGAGCGTCGACGTGGACACCGATGCGCTCAGGGGTGCGGTGGCTGACGCGGCGTCCGCCGAGCTGGAGAAGCAGCGACAGCAAGCGTTGGCCTTCGTTGCTGCCCATAACAAAGCAGCGCTGGCGCAAGCGGAGAAGCGAGCTGCGCAGATTCGCACGGAGGGTCGAAAGGCGGCAGAGCGGGTTCGCAAGGAGGGCTACAAGCGGGCCGACCAGCTCGTCGAGGAAGCGGGGAGCAACAGCTTGGCGCAGCTTGCAGCCAAGGAAGCCTCCAAGCGCGCCCGACGTGAGACGGACAAACGAGCGGATCAGCTCGTGAGGGAAGCCGACAGGCGAGCCGACCAGGCTGTGGCCGAGGCGAAGAAGCGGGCCGCCCAGCTCGAGGCAGAAGCCGACGCGCGCTCGAAGCGCGCCGGAGACCAGGCCACCGGCTCGATCCGGTAGCCAGGCCGACCGCCGCGGTATCACCCTCGATGATGCCGCGCGGCATGTGGAACGAAGCAAGGGGCGACCCGGCACGGACAAGGAGCGCGCGAGGTTGGGGACGCCACTTGGACGCCAAGGCGCAGGCTACCGAGTCGGATCCATCACGCGGCCGGCGAAGAGCATCGCACCCGTCGGACGGTCGAGGATGGCGAAGATGAAGGGGCGGTCGACGACGAGCGTGGCCGCGGGAGGCGACGACTCGACCCCGACGACCACCGCCGTCGCCGCGGTGGCCTCGGTTCCGCGTTCGTCCACCGCGACGAACGCCTCGTGGATGACGTCTTGAATGAAGAGGCCGTTTTCACCGCCCGTCATTCCCGAGAAATCGGCAACCCCTGCCATGAACGCGTCGCTCATCCCGAGACGGCGGAGCGGATCCTTGATGGGCACGCGGGAACGAAACGTGAACTTCGGGAGAGTGAGGACGACATCATGCGGCGTGAGCTGACCCAACACTCCGGCCACCCAGGCCGCCGAAAGCGACCCCTCAATCGACTCGAGCTCGCCCGCGTCGGGGACCACGACGAGCATGCTCAGCTGAAACCCATCGTACGGTAGCGCCACGACGGCGAAACCATCGCCTCGCGCGTACCCGGCGCTCACCACTTGATTCATGCCCGACGCGACGACCTCGGATCCGTCCGCGCGATGAAACACGAGGTCCTTCGTTTGGCTCTCGTCGAAGGCCTCCGCCCACGACGCCGTAAACAGGATGGTGTTGACCAACACCAGGCGAGTCAGCGGGGAGAGCCCCTGCAGAAGATCCTTGATGCGATCGTTCGTCCGTTCGGCGACCCACGCGTTGATGGCCGAAGCCGCTCCCGCGCTGTCGTTCTCGAAATCCATCAGCCGAACGCCGGCGCCGTAGTTCACGGCCAGATCGTCGAGAAACGAATCGGCGAAGGTGAAGCCCACCTGGGCGAACAGCCCGTTGCTGACGTTGAGTTCGAATGGAAGTGCATCTGGAGCCAGCGTGTCGGGGTCACTGGCTCCGTCGGCGCGGCTGGCGAGCTCCAGCTCCAGCCGATTGAATGCCGAATGCAAACGCTTCTGCCCGAGGTCGAAGCGCAGGGCTTCGGCCATTTGCGTTTCCGTCGAGCCGCGGGCGCCCGCCCACGTCATCGCGAGCGCAACCGAGAGGCTGAAGGGCGAAAAGAAAACGTTCTGATCGGGCTCGATCACCTCGCGGTAGAGGTTCCATGCGAAGTCGGCGTTGCCCGATGTGAGCGCCGCGAGATCGTCGTCGCTGACGTTCGGTGACGTGTCACGCGTTTTGCCCGATTCGGCCGCCTCCCCGGGGGCGCCCTCGCCTCGGTTTGGCGCGTTCGTAAACGACTCAGGATTCGAGCCGCAGCCAGCTATGCAGATCGCGAAAAGGAACCAAGAGAATCTCATGACACGCTCGTTTCTGGGGGGACTGATCAGGACTCGTAGCCCACGAAGCCGCGACCGAGAGCATCCGGGGGCATCTCACCGCGACAAACCACTCCAGAAGGTCAAGCAACCTGCGTGCCATCTGCATGGGTCGAAAACGGCGGGCTCATCTCCGATCGTCGCCGGCCGTCCGTGCCAAACTGGGCCATCTTTCGCACGACCTCGCAAAGTTGTCAGGCGCGGTGCGCATAGCCAGTTCGAAGGCCGTGTCCGCGCTGTGAGTCACGCGACATAACCCAAAATCACACCCCAGTCGCCGGTCGCCAATTAAGAAAGGGGCGACCCGGCACGGATCGCCCCTTATCGGAAGCTTCACTGGCGCTGCGGTGAGTTACTCACCGCGTCGCTTGGTGCATGCATGTACGTTGCTCGCACCACGACCGCCTCGTCCTGGATTTCGATTGCTCGATGGCGGGCTTATTCAGCCTCGTCAACTTTGCCTGACACGTCTCGGCGCGTTGCGTTCCCCGTCGGGAAGCCTACTGACCGCCCGCGTGAACCTGTGTTGGCTCACTGGAGCGGCGTTGACCGAACCGTCCCAAGCGCTGCCGTCGTACGTCGCTCGCGTTTGATGGCTGCGGCGTACCGGTGGCTCTCGTGAGTTGCCCCACGCTCGCCAACCGGACGAAGCCCCGTCGCCGATTTGGGTTTAGCAAACCTGCGTGGTTGGACTTCGCGACGACTCTCGTCGTACCCGAACCCTCGGTTTTCGGCTCATCGAGGGCGCGATGGGGATGCGCTGTTGGTGGATCCTTGGCACATGCCTCGCTGCGTCCTTCACCGACGCCAACGGCATCGTGAGTGTCGGTCGCGCGCAGCATGCTCGGGCCGACGCGTGCAATCCAGGATTTTAGTTTTCAAAGAGGGCACCCGGTACCTCGTGAGTCTACTGCCACCGGTTCCGAACCGGTTTTGCTCGACAGTGAGCCGTCGGTGTCACCCCGACGGTCTCGCTTTGGCGGACGGTTTGCGCTTTCACGCAACACGCCGAACCTCTGACGCACGGTCGCCATCGTTTGTGAACCCTAGTGCCAGGGAGCTCAACGGCTGGCCGAGAACCTTCGCATCCATCGTGCGGTGAAACAGGATGGTGTCCCAGTTCGAGCGCGCCTTTCACCGCTGCCTCGAACGCCGCAGCCACGCCCAAAAGAGCGGACTTCGACCTGCGAACCAACGGCTTCTGCAGAACTCACGACCCACGGACACGTTCGGCGCTCGTTGCGCCCCGTCTTCACCCAACGGACAAGCCGCCTGATGCCAACGGTCACATCGGCTCTCTTGCTTGCGCGTAAAAGCTCGATGTGAAACCCGACTGCGTCGCCTTTCGGCCACGCCTCTCGCCCCCGTGAGAGTGAGAAACGACAACTCGCGTTGCCGTTGTCAAATGGGTTGATTCAAAGAACACACGAACTCGCGTTTCGCGATGCTTCCGAAACTTGGTTCTACGGATCTGGAACGCGAGATCAACGAAATTCGCTTGTGGAAAAGTGCTTTTCTTTTCCACATGCACCTGCAATTTCACCCAACGTTTCCACACCGATTTGAGGGTGCCGGAATCGTTGAATGATCGCCGACGCTACGGTGTGACAGTCGCAGGATCAGGAGCCGTATTCACGGGCATGACCGTTGCGGCCGCAGGCGTGGACGGTGTGCTCGTGGGCTCGGGGGTCGCGGACGGAGGCAGCACGATGGGAACGCCGCCAGGTGTCGTCGGTGATTCGGCGTCGGGGTCGGCGACCACCGGATCGAGCGTCGGCGCTTCGAGCGGCGCATCGAAGTCGAAGGGCTTCACGCGCGGGGTGAGGTTGCCGTACCGGTCGACGGTAACCCACTCACCGTCGGGCATGACGTAGGCCTCCACCTCTTTGTCGTAGCGCGGCATGTGGTGCTCGATGGGCTCCTGCACCTTGCCCCGGATTCGCCCTTCGAGTACCTCCACGGGGACGGGGACGTCGAGTACGTAGTTGTAGCCGCCCTGCTCGAACTCGAGCATGTAGGTCTCGTCCTCGAACTCGAACTCGCGCTGGAAGATCATCGGCTGGTGCCCATAGACGGTGTGGGGCCGGTGCTCGAGCACGAACGACATGAGTCGCACGGCGATGTGGTTGTGCATCCGGTGACACCCGTGCGAGTGGCGCCGCATGATGCTCATGTAGTCGACGGAACCGTGGGTGCGGATGCCTTCGTCCCCGCCGATCTGAACTTCGCCATCTCGACCTCGATAGGACTTGCGGTGATAGGCAGCGACGAGGCCGTAGGCCGAGGCGTAGCTCGGGCCCGTGTCGTGGTAGTTGACCTCGTAGTCGCCCTTGCGGTTCTTCGCGAGTAGCACCTTGGGGGGCGTGCTTTCAGGCGGCACCCACACGGGCGCGGCCGCGATTCGGCTCCACACGCGGCGTCCGACGGGCGAGTCTTTGTACTTCCACATGACCTGACCCTCGACGAACTCGCCTCGCCAACCGCCCACGGTCGTGCCGAAACGTGCGAGGGGGATCTTCTGGTCGTTGTACTTCACCGAGATGGCCACGCGCGGGCGCCTGCTCACAGGCTGCGAGCGGGGTTTCCCGTTTTCGTCGAACGGGAACTCGTACCAGATGTCGCCTCGGTCGATGGTGACCAGGAGCTCCATGTCGTCGCCGTAGTACGGCGGAAGATCGATGCCCTGAACGGCCACGATTTGCGTCGCGCCGATGTCTCCAAGCGAGTCGAGCCAGGCCTTCGTGGATTCGGGCGTCTCGAGGCCGAAGGCTGCGATCACGTTGTCGCGAAGCTCGCCTTCGAAGTTCGGAATCTGTCGTTCCTCACCATCTTCCGTCTTGTAGGTGCGCGGTTCGCCGTCGCGGCTCGTCGAGGTGCTGCCGTCTTCGATGACCTGGGCGGCGTGCATCGCGCGCTCGGTGAGGACGCGTATGACGGCCTCTTGCTCCGCTTCTTGCGGTGTCTTTTGAAGAAGCGCGAGGGTGTCGTCGCCGATGAAACCCCAACCGTAGACGCGGTGACGGCGTTCGAACTCGGCGAGGGCTTCGTGCGTACGCCAGTCGAAGAGCCCGGGGACATACGCCCCCTTCCCCTCGAAGAAGCCCTCACACTGCAGTCGAGCCTGCGCCGCCGCAATCGCCTCGATCTCGGGCTTGAGGATTCGGTACTCCTCCACCTTCTCCCACTCCTCCTCGGAGACGGTGCTCTCAGTGACTTCGTCTAAAGTCTCGACGCCGAGCCTTTCCGCTAGCGTTTCCATCTGCGGGTGCAGCAGCTTGTATCTGTTGAGCCGACGCTGCGGACGCCGGCCCGGTCGGTAGGCGAGGAAACCATCGAACTCGAGGAGCGGCGTGAGGTCCAGTTGCCCAGAGCACGCCAACTCCTCCACCTCTCCGAAGCGCGTGCGAAGCAGCGACAGCGTGGGGAGAATCCCGTAGAGCTCGAGGTACTTGTCTCTGCGCGCGCGATCTCCGTGTCGGTCCTTCGGATGCTCGCCGCGTGCAAGCGCGAGATAGGTCTCGCGGTAGTCCATGGGCTTCACCTCACCGTCGGGCCCGAGGGACTCCGTGAAGATGAAGGGAGTCCAGTCGTCGCCGAGGTCGAGAAGAAGACGCTGCTCTTCATCTGCTTTGACCGCGTCGACCCGCCGATCGCTGGCGCCGTTTTCCCAGAGCGCGACGGGCTCTTCGAGGACGACCTCGGGCGTAGGCTCCTCGGCGGGTTCGGCCACGGCCGGCGGTTCTTCGGCGGGGGCGGATTCGGAGGCCGGCTCCGTACCCTGCTTCGGTGTGCAGCCGCAAAAAGCTGCACACGCCAGAATCGTCAACAATCCTGCGCGTACTTGGTCCACGACGGCTTCACCTTGGGGCGTAACGACAGGCCGCGCAAGTTTCACGCTCGGCGTTCTTCACCGGCCGACCCAACGACATGCTAGATGGCGCGGGGATGCAGTTTTGGGAGCGCAGAAATGTCGGTTTGCTGCTGGTACCGACGCTCTTCCTCGCGACCTGGTTCGCTCCGCTCGCACTGGAACCGCGCGCTCAACGACTCGCCGCCGTGTTCGTTGCCGTCCTGGTCGCGTGGATCTCCGAACTCGTCCCGATCTACGTCACCGCGCTTTGCATCGGTCCGGCGATGGTACTGGTCGGCGTCACCGATGCAAAGACGGCCTTCGCACCGTACGCAGACCCTCTCATCTTTCTCTTCATCGGTGGCTTCTTCATCGCTCGGGCGATGACCCGTCACGGGCTCGATCGACGTTTGGCACGATCGATGATGACACTTCCGATGGTGAAAGGGTCGCCAACTCGCATTCGTCTGGCGTTCATGGCGACGGCCGTCGTGCTGTCGATGTGGATCAGCAACACGGCAACCGCTGCCATCCTGATCCCAATTTTGCTCGGAACGCTCCCGGAGGAACACGAGGGGAACTCGGGGAGCGTCCTCGCCGTGGCCTATGCAAGTTCAGTTGGGGGGATGGGAACGCTGATTGGAAGCCCCCCGAGCTACATCACCGTTCGCTTCCTGCAGGAGCAGGCAGGCCTCGAGATCGACTTCCTCGAGTGGATGGGGATCGGCGTTCCTGCGTCGCTGGCGCTCGCCATCGTCATCGCCGTCGTGCTCCAGCGGATGGCGCCCCCGCCCCCGGTCGAGTCGGATGTCGAACGGTTCTCGCACGTGTGGTCGCGGGGGGAGATGGTGACCGCGGCATGTTTCGGCCTCGCCGTCGCGGGTTGGACCATTCCGGGGATCATGCGTGCGGTCGACGCTCCGAACGCGGACGCGGTCGCGAAGGCGCTTCCCATCGGCGCGGTGGCGATACTCGCGGCTATCCCGCTGTTCTTGGTCCTGGACCGTGACCGCAAGACGCCGGTGCTTCCATGGAGCGACGCGGTGCGCATCGACTGGGGACTCATCTTGTTGTTCGGCGGCGGCCTTTCACTCGGTGCGCAGATGTTCGACACGGGGCTTGCGTCCGCCATCAGTCATACCTTCTTGGCGATCACCGGCATCGACTCCCTCTGGGGGCTCACCGCGGCGATGGTGTTTTTCACCATCTTTTTCACGGAAGCATGCTCCAACACCGCGTCGTCGAACATGATCGTGCCCTTCGCCATTGCCGCATCGATCGAGCTTGGCGTTTCACCACTTTTGCCCGCGCTGGCGGTTGGACTCGCGGCAAGCTGTGCATTCATGTTGCCCATTGCCACGGGACCGAACGCCGTCGCGTACGGGCAAGGCTTGCTCGACCTTCGCCAGATGATGCGCGTCGGGAGTGTGCTGAACATCGTGGCTGCACTGACACTCCTCGCAGTGCTGTGGGTGTTGAGCTTTGCGTACGGCTGGGCGTGACCCTTGCCGTTTTGTTGAGGACCGCCGCAAGGGTGAACCATCCTTACTTTTCACACGCTGTACGAGGCTAACGATGCGAACAGAGCCGTTTCTTCTGAACCAACTGAGGCCGACCAGTAACGGCGGCGCGGCGCTCACGCACGCGGCAGCGTCGATCGCGCTGTCTCAGGGCCAACCGCAAACCATCGTCGACGTGCTCCACGGCAAGGCCTTCCGATACTACGCCGAAGGTCTGCGTCAGTTCTTCGCCATTCGTACCGGTTCGACCGAACTCGCGGACCACTACCTTTCGAAGCTTCGCGCGTTCGTCGCCAAGACCGAAAGCGACGATCTCATCAAAGCGCCCGGGATTCGTGCGCGCCTCTATCGCACCGCGCGCAACACGCTCCGCCACGCAAGTAGACCACTCGACCCGCCGACGCGTGAGGACCTCGAAGCACTCCCGTGGCGCGCGCTTCCGTCGGCGCACGCGTCGATCAGCCCGCTGAACGGCCTCCGCTTTGGCTTGAGCACGGTCGACGCCGAGCTCCTAGAGCTTCGTTTCGCTCGCGAGCTCGGCGTGGAAGAACTGGCGTTCGTCTACGGGAAGCCAGCGGAAGAGATGGAGCGGCGCCTCGAAAGCGCCCTAGCCCACGCGGAGCGAGTGCTTCGTCGCCATGGGATCAAGGACCGCGATCGGTTCGGGCGCATCATCATGGAGGCGTTCGCCCTCGAACCGCTTCCGCGCAGCCGCGAAAACGAACAGGAGGGAATTGCGCCCCTCCCGAACGGCACGATCGTCGGCGGCCGTTACTCAATCGAAGCGCGCGTCGGGCTCGGTGCGTTTGGAGACGTCTATCGCGCCAAAGACACGGAAGTCCCAGGGCACGTGGTCGCGCTCAAGCTGCTTCATCAGGCGGCGCATTCAAAATCGGCCAAGCAGTCGTCCCTCCGCGAACTTCGACTGATCGCCTCTGTTTTTCACCCGTCGATCGTGCAGTTCAAAGACCACGGTTGGTTCGAGGAACGGCTCTGGTTCGTCATGCCGTGGTACGACGGCGAAACCCTCGAGTCGCGGCTTCAACGAGAGCCTCTGAGTCGCGCCGAAGCACTAGAGATCTTCCAGCCGCTCGCACGCGCGCTTGCGGCCATGCATGCGGCCGGCGTACGTCATCAGGACGTGAAGCCCGAGAACATCTTCCTCGCACGAATCCCGGGCTTCAACGGTGACGCGGTCACCCCGGTGCTCCTCGACCTTGGAGTTGCGGCCACGGAGGCCGAGATGGTCGTTGCTGGAACACCGACCTACTTCGCACCCGAAGTGGCCGCGCAGTTTGCCTCCGTCGAGAAGAAGCCGCCCGTGAGCAACAAGGCCGACGTGTTCGCGCTTGCCCTATCGCTCCGAAACGCGCTCGAGCCGGGCACTCAGGACGATGTGGCCGCGGGCGCGGTCGACACTTTCATCGAAAGGCGCGCCGGCGAGACTCCGAACGCGCCAACTCGCAAGGCGCTGCGCTACCTGGGGCCCTCCTTCGATCGCTGGCTGAACCAAGACGCGGACGCACGCCCAACGGCAGACGAGCTCGCGGAAGAGCTGACGGTGCTGGCGCTTCCGGAAGAGCAGAAGAAGCGAATCAAGACGGTGCTCCGATGGACGATTCCGATGGCCCTTGCCATCCTCGGCGCAGCTGGCGCAGCGATGACGGTGCTCTACCAGCAGGCCGAAACCGAGCGGGAAGAAGCCCAGCGTGCGCGACTGACCGCATCGGGGCTGCGACAAGACCTGGCAGACACACGCGAGATCGCGGAGCAGATGGAGCTTCGCTACGAGCAAAGCCGGATGACGCGAACCGAGCTCGCCAAACGCCTTGCCCGCACCGATGGCAAGGTCGCCGACCTCCGGACGCAGCTTAAAGACGAGGAACGAAGGCTCGCTCGCACACGCGACAAGCTCGCGCAGAACCGTCAGGAAAAGGCAGACGTCGAGCAGCAGCTGTCCGAAACCGAGCGCGACCTCTCGAGCACCGAACGGAAACTGACCGCCACCTTGCAGAAGCTCTCCGCGGAAGAAGACAGCGTGAGGCAGCTCGACCGGAAGCTCGCGCGCGAGCGCGACCGCAAACTGGAGCTCCAGGCCGACATCGCGGCTCTCGACGCCCGGCTCGAAGCTGAGGCAGCCAAGACGGAGGAGCTACAGGAAGCGGTCTCGAGGGCCGTCGCAGCCCGAAGCCGAGCAGAGCTCGAAATGGAGTTCCTGCAGGACGAGCTCGAGTCGCTTCGAATTCGAAACCTCCCACGCGACCTCGAACCAAACACAGGCTCGTCGGGTCAAGAGCCCAAGCCCGGCAGCTAGTGCTCGAGCGCCTGTCGTCACTCAGCACGCGCCTGCTTGGTGCCCTGACGCTCCGTGCGACGGTTTTGGCCGTGTTTGCCACGGCGCTGGTTGCCTTCTTGGACGTTCCCCTCGAAGGGCCGGCCGCGCCCTACGGGATCGTTTCCTTCGAGCTCGCGGGCACACCGAACCGCGCGCTCGCGATACTCGTCGAATGGAGAACCAACCAGGCGATCGGCCACGCCAAGCTAATTCTCATCGTCGACTACCTTTACATGCTGATCTACGGGGGCTTCTTCGTCCTGCTGTCGCTTTGGCTCGGCGCGCATCGTGGAGACCACGTTTGGCACCTTCGCGCGGCTCGCGCCTCCGTGCTCGCAGTCGCCTTCGACGTTCTCGAAACGAGCGTGCTGCTCTTCGAGGTCCTGCGCTTCTCGTCCCCGTCACCCTACCCGCAGCTCGCAGCCGCCTTCGCCACCGCGAAGTTCGCCCTGCTGCTCGTTCCGATTGGCTACGCGCTCGTGTCAGCGGTCGCGTTGGTACGATCGCGCTAGCGACGGCCCTTGTAGCCCATCATGTCTTGGACGACTGACTCGCTCATCTCGGCGATCTCAGCTTCCTCGGCGATTCGCTCCGCACAGTCTTCGCAAACCTTGATTCGCCGCCCGTCGGCCCTGACCGACTGAACTTCGTCCACCTCGTCTTTGCAAGCGCGGCAAACTGGCATTCAGCGGGTCCTCGGGAGGATCCGCGCCATGGACGGAAGCACGATGTTCTTCCGCACCGAGCGAACGGCACCGCCAAACCCGATCGGCAGTGCGCGAAACGCAACGTCGAGGTGCTTCTGATCGGATTCTACGCCGTGCAGCGTCACGAACGAAGTGAGCAGTGATACTGCCCGGCGAACGAGTGGGTTGTTACCGATCTTCGGGTCTCGCATGAGATCGAGCACGATGCGGTTGCCGTTGGCCTCGGCAAGCACCGGGGAACGACCTGGCATGAAGTTCACGAGCGTCCCGGGATTGGTCAGGTCGAGCGCGCCGGACTTGATGAGCGCGGCAACAGGAGATTCCGATTCTCCGTTCAACTTGAGCGAAACCTCCTCGAGTCGAATCGCGACGGTGAGTTCTTCTTCGTTGAACACGACTCGTTCGATGAAGACCACGGCGGATGCTCGGATAGGCGTCGCCATGAGGTCGGCGTTGCCGGACACGCGGAGACCGGGAGGTACCGAATCGAGGTTGAAGTCCTCGACCTTTCCGGCTCGTTCGGCCTGCGCGCCGAGCCAGCGAAGAGCCGCGAGCGGAACACCGAATCGAAGGCCGAGGGCGTTTCGCACCGCGCGACCGATTTCTTCCGGGTGCGACCGCAGATATGCGCGCACCGCGTCAACTGTCTCTTGGGGAGTGGGCATGACCGCTGGAGTCTAATGTCGCGGCCCGCGCGCGTAAACGCTCAATTCCCGGGTTCGGCACTCATGGGGGGCGTCCCGCTGTTCATGTCGCAAAAACCGCGGCCATTGCCGAGGTCGACACAAACCTGTTGGGCGGGGCAACGGCTCACCGTGCTTGGATCGCAAATCTCCACACAGACGGGGCCGTCTCGCTCACTGTCATCGAGATCGCAGTTCGCCCCTTCGAGGCATACGCAGAACCCTCCCAGCTCGCAGTCGAGACTGACGGTACAGAGGCCGCCGATGAGGACCGGCTCGAAGTCCTCGACGTCGAGGGCTTGTCCTGGAAGGCACACGAAGAAGTCGGTCGGCGTGCCTACGCCCCCGACGCCGCCGGCACCACCCTCGCCGCCAGTCCCGTTTCCGCTGCCGCCCGCGCCACCTGCGGCTTCGAACACGGCACCCTCGACGCAGGCTTCGAAGTCCTCGCAGCGAACCGTGTCCGCCTCACACGTTTCGAGGCAGAGGTTGCCGTACACGGTCTCCGTGCACACCGAACCGGACTTGCATTCCTGGGTGTCGAAGCACGAGGACCCGACGGCAACGCGATCGTTGCAACCCATGGACCCCCAAACGACCAGCAGGCCGAGCACCAGACGGACCGTCATCGACACGGTATGTAGCAAGAGACGGTCGCAGGCGCGATTTTATGGATCGCTTGGCGTGGCGGCGGACGAATCCTGGTCCGCTGCATAGCGGCCGATTCCGGGGTCCAAGAGCAAGAGGTCGCGCGCGCTTCCCGTCGGCGCCGCCTCGAGTCGTGCCTTGTCCGGACGAAACCCGTCGGTCAGGGGGATCCTCGTCACGCGCCGGACCCAAAGCGGTCGCTGCTGCGCAGGGAGGCTTCCTGCGAAACGGTTCCAGCTGTCGATCGAGATCGGCCGATCGCTCTGGGTAGTGACCACCGCAACGGGCACCTGATGGCCCTCGCTCTCGACGCCGTAAACGACGACTTGGCGAAACGGCGAGAACCCGTAGAGGGCATCCTCGATGCTCCTGGTCGAGACGACGCCTGCCGCGGTCCTGAGCATGCGACCGACGCGGTCGACGAACCAAAAGTCGCCGTCCTCATCCCGTCGAAGAACGTCCCAGGTGACGAACCAGGTATCGTCGGGCTCGAATACGCCCTGAAGAAGCCGTGACCCGGCCTCGTCGCCGCTGGCGAAGCTTGCCACGGGATGGTCGCTGTCGAGACGAGCGAGCAGAACCCCCGGCTCGTTCACCTCAGGCTGAACGAGCAGCCCTCGCTCGTCCCGAATGAAGTCGCCGAGTTCGAAGTCGTAGCGGGCGAGCGCGACTTCGGCGCTGCCAGGCAGCGGCTGGCCTAGCGCGCCCTCTTTTTCGCCCGAGGCGTTCGCGAGGACGGCGTTTCCTTCGGTGGACGCGTAGAACTCGAGAATGCCCATGGGGCCAAACCGGTCGAGCACGCGCCGCCACACGTCCTTCCTGAGGCCGCTTCCAGCGAAGAGTCGAATGGGATTGTCGTCGTCGGCGCTCGATGGAGGCGGCGTCAGGAGCTCGCGAAGCATGTCGCCGGCATAGAACACGACCGTCGCGCCGTAGCGGCGAACGTCCTCCCAAAAACGCTCCGGCGAGAACGAGTCGGCGAGAGCCAGGCGGGAACCACCAACGAGGCCGCCGCCAACCGCGACGAGCATCCCGGCGGGATGGTGGAGCGGCAGCGCACAGTACACGGTGTCCTTCGGCGAGAGCGTGCAGGCGGCCGCCGTGCCGTACGCGGAGAATGCCCAGCGCTGGTTCGTGATCTTCGCCGCGCGCGGTTTCTTTCCGCGACCCGCGGTGAGCATGATCATCGCGAGGTCCCGAGCGCAGCCGGGATTCGGCTCGTACCACGCAGGCAGCGCGACCCTGTCTGGATCGATCTGCTCCATGTCGACAGCGCCTGCGGGGACGGACCGCTCTTGGCGCGCGCCTCCGAGGACGAGCACTTCGGGCCCGATGTCCCTCGCCAGGTTGGCGCTTTCAGGATCGGCGACGATGAAGCGTGGCCCGAAGCTCTTGACGGCCTCGTCGAGCGTGCGCTCAGGGCGCGACGGGCTGAGCAAGATGGGAACCGCGCCGAGCCGGCTCAGCGCCGCGGTGACCGACAGGTAGCTCGGGCGCGGGCCCATCAAAACGGCGACCGGCTCTCCTCGACGCACGCCGCAGCGAATCAGCCCGCGGACCACGTTGTCGACGCGTCGGTCGGCCTGCGCGTATGAAAACGCGCGTCCTTCCCAAAGGAAGAATGTGCCTTCGGGATCCTGCCGCGCCTGTTCGCTGAGGGCGAGGCCGAGACTGATGCGCGTGTCGGGCTTGAGCTGTTGCAGCACGCTCAGCCGCGGGAGCTGCCACCGAAGACTGTCGAGCTCTTCGCCCGCATCCGTGGCAGCGCGCCCGACCCGATCCCACCACGCGCCCGCCGCACCGACCACCGTTTGGTAGAGGAGGCCGAGATCGAAATCGACCTCGTCGAAGCCGGCCTCTTCGGCTTCTTCGAGCGGCGGCGCCTCGCGCAGCACCGAAGGCTGCTCCCCAACTCCCTCACGCCACCGAATCCACGTCGCAACGGTGGGCCAGCTGAACCCCATCGCCTGACGGCCGACAACGAGACCGAAGTGCCCGGCCGGCATCGGTACCTCGTACGCCTCGGCGTGCGGCGCGGCGCCTCGAATGGCTCGGATCGCGCGTCCGTTGGCGATTGTGTCTTTGGTGCCCACGAAGAACATGACGGGGCAGGTGATGTCGGCCAACGTAACCGCGCGCCCACCCACCACGAATCCTCCGGACAGCATGCGGTTGTGCACGACGAACTCGTCGATGAACTTCTTGAGCGCAGGACCGGGCCAAGCCACGAACCCCTCGCCGCCCAAGAAGCGTCGCCGCGCCTCGCGTTTTTCGAGCGCCTGCCGGTCGTGCAGTTTGCGAACGAAGTCGACGAGCTGCCCAACCTCTTTGTGAAGGGCGAGCACCTTGAACCCGTTGCTCGTGAGGATCCCTGGAAGCCCTTCGAGCTTGTCGAGCGGAACCTCCACCACGTCTTGCAGCGCCTCGAACACGCGGCCGGCGATCGAGTCCTCGAGCTTGGGGATGTTGCGGTGAATGTCGACCGGACTCCCGAACGTGATGAGCGAGGCCACTCCTTCCGACCGACGGTACGCGGCGGCTTGATAGGCAAACATGCCGCCCTGGGAGTAGCCCGCAAGGTGTACGTCTTGGCCGGTCGACGCACGAATGAAGTCGACGGCGGCATCCACTGCTTTGATGTGGTCGTCGAGCGTCCGCTCCATCCCACCCTCCTCCGACTCGGGCGACCCGAAGTCGATGACCCAGGTGTCGAGCCCTTGCGCGACGAGTGCGCTGACCCCGCTGATGTCGGGCGCCACGTCGTAGATCTCGGCGGTCACCATCAACGGCGGAATGAGGAGCAGAGGGCCCGGCACCGAGGGGCGGTAGTCGTCGCTTCCGTATCGTCGGAGGCGCGCGATATCCATCGTGTGCTCGATGCGGAAGGGCGCGTGCACCGGATCGGTGAAACGGCCGAGCCTCGCGAGCTCGAGCGCGTTTTCGGCCGCCATGGCGACGCGACGAAAGGGGCCGCGCCACCGCTGTGATGAGCGGGTTTTGGCCATTGTCTCGGGAGCGATGACCCTAGCACCCCATCGCCGAACTTGGAGCCGACGACTCGTCGGGGTCAGTCGGGGGCGCCGAGCGTGATATCGACCATCAAATCGCCGGCGATGGCTTCGAGCCCTTCGCGCAGCTCCTCGAGGTCTAAGCCTTTGGGCGCGTGGAGCCGCGCCCGCGCCTTGAAGAGCGCATCCCCCGACCAAGGAGCCCCGTCACACTCGGTGTCGAGTTCGTCGACGTTCACGCCTTTGGCCGCGAGCGCCTCGGAAATCTTGTAGACGATCCCCGGTCGGTCGCTGCCAATGAGTTCGAGCAGCACCACGTTGGCGTCCTGCACGTCGGACGCGAACCCGCGCTCGACTGTGACCTGAAGCCCCTCCGAGACGAGCGCCGAGAGCGATTTCGACAGCGCCTCGGTCTGTGCTTCCGGAACGCTAGCGCGAAGAATCCCAGCGAAGTGTCCGGAGAGGCGCGCCATCCGGCTCTCCACCCAGCTGCCGCCGTGACTGTCTACAGCAGCCGACACCGACTCGACCAAACCCGGCCGATCCTTCCCGATGATCGTGATGACGAGCGACTCCATGAGCGAGAGGCTCTTACCCGTAATCACCCGAGATTCAAAGGCTTTTACGAGCGCCAGGACTGCGGCGGGACGCGGGCGACGAAGGGTCGGCGCCGATTGCCACTAGATCTCATGCAGTTAGCGCCGTACAGGCAGTGCCGATGTTTGCGCGCCGCACGAGCCGAGTGGAGCCGTTCCTCGCGATGGAAGTGATGGAGCGCGGAATGGCGATGGCGCGGGAGGGAATGTCGGTGGTGCAGCTCGGAGTTGGGGAGCCGGACTTCGATGCGCCTCCGCCAGCTGTCGACGCCGCCATCGCATCGCTCGACGCAGGGCACACCCACTACACGGACAGCCGCGGGATCTTCGCGCTGCGCGAAGCGATTGCCGCCGACTGCCTGGCGCGTCGCGGCGTGGAGGTGAGCCCAGACCAGGTGGTCGTCACGAGCGGCACCTCGCCTGCGATTCTGCTTTGTCTCAACCTGCTCGTCGACCCAGGCGACGAGGTGATCCTCGCGACACCCCACTACCCCTGCTACCCGAACATGGTGGCGACGGTGGGCGGCGTGCCGGTGATGGTTCCCACAGGCCCAGCCGACGGATTCCTGATCGACCCTGCCGCCGTGCGCGCAGCGATCGGCCCGAAGACCCGGGCGGTCTTCGTGGCCTCGCCCGCAAATCCGACCGGCGCCGTACAGCCGCGAAGCGTCATCGAAGAGCTGAGCGCTCTCGGCATTCCGATTTTGTCGGACGAGATCTACGACGGCCTGACTTACGACGACGCCGAGGTCACCTCTCCGCTCTCGTTCACACGAGCGTGCTACGTACTCGACGGCTTCTCGAAGCGTTACGCGATGACCGGCTTTCGGCTCGGCTATGTGATCGCGCCGGAGCCCGCGATGCGCTCGCTTCAGAGCCTACAGCAGAGCTTCTTCATTTCGACCTCCGAGTTCGTGCAGCGCGCCGGAGTCGCCGCCCTCTCGGATGGCGCTCCGCACGTCGAGCACATGCGAAGCGAATACGAGAAGCGTCGGAAGCTCCTAGTCGAGGGGCTTCGATCGCTCGGGCTCTCCATTCCCATCGATCCGCCCGGCGCGTTCTACGTGCTCGTCGACATGCGCCAGTTCGAACGCGACTCTCTGACCTTGGCGTTCGAAATCCTCGAGCGCGCGCACGTCGCCGTCGGCCCGGGTCGCGACTTCGGGGAGATCGCTGAAGGCTTTCTTCGCTTCAGCTTTGCAACGGCTGCGTCCGAAATTGAAGAAGGGCTCGAACGCCTCTCCCGTCTGTTGCCGGAGCTCTAGACCGCGCTCACTTCAAAGCGATTGAGCGAGACAAGCCGCAGCCGATCATTTTCAGGTGAGCGCGGTCTAGGCGCCGAGAAGCCCGAGCAGCGTATCTTCGTCGATGACCTCGACGCCGAGCGCGTTGGCTTTGTCGAGCTTGCTGCCCGCTTCGGTGCCAGCAACAACGTAGTCGGTTTTCTTCGAGACCGAGCCGGAGACCTTCCCGCCGGCAGCCTTGATCTTGGTGGCGGCTTCGCTCCGCTTCATGGTGGGGAGCGTTCCTGTGAGCACGAACGTCTTGCCTTCGACGGCTTCGACGGCCGTCACGCTCGATGCCTGGACGGTTAGATCGACACCTACCACAGCAAGCCCTTCGAATACGGCACGGACGGCAGGCGAGTTGAGCTCGACGAAGATGCTGTCGGCAGACTTTCGCGCCAAACCCTCGATCGCCCCTCGCTCCGTCGACTTGTCGGGCGCCACCTCTTGGATGGCCTCGTCGTCGCTCTCGGCGTAGCGCGCAGCGAATGCGAGCAGCGCATCGGCCGACTTGAAATACGCAGCCAGGTCCTCGGCCATCGTAGTGCCAACGTGACGAATCGCGAGCCCCGTGAGCACCCGCGCGAGCCCACGCCCTTTCGCCGCTTCGAGGCCGACTTTGACGCGCTCGGCGCTCTTTTGCCCCATGCGCTCGAGCGACGCGAAATCGTCGACACTCAAACGGAAGAGCGCGTCAGGCGCGCGCACGTCGAGCTTATCGACCACCTGGTCGACGAGCACCGAACCCATGCCGTCGATGTCCATGGCGTTCCGGCTCGCAAAGTGGCGGAGACGTTCCCTCACCTGGTCAGGGCACGCGGGGTTCGGGCAGTAAACGAAAATCTCCTCGCTGACCGCGTCCGTTCCGCACGTGGGACACGCGGTGGGCGGAACGAAGCGGCGCGCACCCCGCTTCCGCTTCGTCTTGTCGACGCTGACCACCTGCGGAATGATCTCGCCCGCTTTTTCGACAAACACCGTGTCCCCGATGCGAACGTCTTTTCGTTCGAGCTCGACGAAGTTGTGGAGGGATGCGCGACTGACGGTAGTCCCGGAGACGAACACCGGTTCCAGGATGGCGACCGGTGTGAGCTTTCCGGACTTTCCGACGGAAACTTCGATGTCGAGGAGCACGGTGGGCTTCCGCTCGGGCGGGAACTTGTAGGCGATTCCCCAGAACGGATGGTGTCCGGTGGACCCGAGATGCCCGTAGAGCGTGAGATCGTCGACTTTGATGACCATCCCGTCGATATCGTAGTTGAGAGACTCACGACGCGACTGGTACCCGACGCAATACTCGAGGGCAGCCTCGTCAGACGCCGTCACGAAAACCTCGCTCTGATAAACGTCTGCGCCGCGCTCGAGCAGCCACTCGAGCACGCCCGATTGGGTGCTCGGAATCGATACCGACTCTTGCCAGGCAACTTGGTAGAAGAAAGCGCGAATGCCCGTCTTCTCGACACCGGTCGGGTCTTTTCGTTTCATCATCCCGGCACAGCCGTTGCGCGGATTGATCAGGGGAGTTTCGAGCGTTTTGTTGAAGCGCGCGAACTCGTCGAGCGGCCAATAAAGTTCGCCGCGAACCTCGATCGACCCCTCGGACACACCCTCGAGTTCGACCGGGACCGTGCCGAGCTGCCGGACCTGCTTTGTGATGACGTCGCCTCGCTGACCGTCGCCGCGGGTGACCGCCCTCACGAGAGCGCCATCGTCGTAGAGAAGAGAGACGGAGATCCCGTCGACTTTGGGTTCGACGATGACCTCGAGCGACTCGATCTCGAGCTCTTTCTTTCGTCGCTTGAACCACGCCGCCAGCTGATCGCCAATCGGCATGGGCTCGCCGGAGCTGTCGCGGCGATTGGGCGAGAGCTTCTCGAGCGAGAGCATCGGAACGCGGTGCTCGACCGTGTCAAAGCCCGCGGTGTGTTCTTGTCCGACCTGTGCGTCGAGACGCTCTGAAGGGTCGATGTCGAGCGCGTCGGCGAGCTCCGTGTAGCGCTCCACCAGGTCGTCGAACGCAGCGTCCGAGATCTCGGGCTTACCCGCACGGTAAGCGGCCTCGTGAACCTGAATTTCGTCGCCGATCCGCTGCAGCTCGTCCCGGTCGCCCATCGCCGAACCTTGTCAGAATTAACCCCCAGAAAAAGGGGACAGTCCGCTTTTTCTCGGGCAACTTGTAATGAGGGGGATGGACGAGGAATCGGAGGTGAGCCAACAAGGCCCGGAGTCCGAAGCGCTGCGTAAGCGTCGGCTTGAGGACCAGGTGCGGCTCCGGTCGCTGCATGCCCTCTCGCACATGCTACCGGTGTTGGCCGGTATCTACGCCGCTGCCGCGGTGCTGTTCCTGGTCGCGCCTCCAATGACGCCCGCGACCCCGCACATCGCGCTCTGCACGTTGGCCTCTGCGCTCATCTGTGTCGTGTGGGCATTCATTCGCGTCGACGACCCACGCTACGATACCCCCATCTCGCTTTACACGATTGCCGTAGCTGCGGGGCTTGGCTTGGCGATGTTCGCCATCAGCGGCGACATGTCGAACACCACGACGCTCGCGATTTCAATCGTCGCAGCCGGCGCCCTCCTCTACCGCTTCCCCATCTACTTGACCATGGTCGGCATCGTTGCGGTCGGTTGGCCGTTCGTAGCCCACGGCGTGCCGACGTCTGAGTACATCATGGGCGCGTTCCATCTATGGGCATCATCCGTGGTGGGTGGCTTGGTTCTCTGGTCGCGTCGGAGCCTGGTGGTCAAGCTCCTCGAGGAGGCCGACGAAGCGAAGGCCATGCGAACTCTGGCAACCAAGCAGGCTCAAATCCTCGGACGCGCACGCGACGCGGCCCTCGCCTCCGCACAGGCCAAGGGGCAGTTCCTCGCCAACGTGAGCCACGAGGTCAGAACGCCCCTCAACGGGATGCTCGGGCTCCTTCAGCTGATCGACCCGGCACACTTACCAACGCCGCAGGACGGCTACCTCCGGGATGTGCACCGTTCGGGTCGCTCGCTTCTCGCCATCGTCAACGACCTCCTCGACCTCTCGAAGATCGAGGCCGGCGAAATGCGTCTCGAATCGGTGCCCTTCGACATGACGGCGATGGCAGAGGAGATCAGCACCAACTACGCCTCGGCCGCCGATGCCAAGGGCATCACCCTCGTCACCGAGGTCGACGAAGACCTGCCCGCAGAGATTTGCGGCGACCCACTTCGACTGCGGCAGGTGCTCTCCAACCTGATGAACAACGCCCTGAAGTTCACCACGGCCGGCGAGGTTGCGCTCCGAATCAAGGTGCTCGGGCGAGGCGAGAAGCACATCGAACTTGAACTCAGCGTGTCCGACACGGGGGTCGGAATCACGCCGGAGCAGGCTGGGAGCATCTTCCGCCCCTTCTCACAGGCAGACGCATCCACGACCCGCCAGTACGGGGGCACTGGCCTCGGGCTTCCCATCTGCACTCAGCTGGTCGAACTGATGGGCGGCAAGCTCCAAGTCACGAGCGCGGTCGCGCGAGGGAGTACGTTCTACTTCGACGCGCGCTTCGAGCTGGAGGAACAGCTCACCGAGGAGCTCCAGGCCGTAGCGGAGGGCTTGTCCGGTATGAAGGTTCTTCTTCTCGAAGGCAGCCACCGTGCGCGCGAGACCTTGAACACTCAGTTTCAATCCTGGGGCGTATCGGTGTGGACCACCACCACCTACGACGGCGCCATGCGAACACTTCGCGCGCCTCCGCACCCGAACGTCACGCTGATCGACCTTCGGAGCCTAGGCAAGGACTGGCGAACGCGAGCGGTTGATCTCGCTGAAGCGTCGCGGGCCGTTGGAAGCTCGCCCATCGTCGTCTGCGGGCACCGGCATGAGGTGAGCGAGATGATCGATGCCGGCGTGGACATCTATCTCGAGAAACCCGTCCGTCGTGCCAAGATCATCGACGCCATGCTGAAAGCTGTGAACAGGCTACCGGACGAAGCGCCCGTCCCGGCGGCGAGAGAACGCTGGTCGGTCCCGGTCCTCGCCGCTGCCAACTCGCAGTCGAAGGGAATGCACATCCTGGTGGCGGAGGACAACGACATCAATCGAACCGTCGTCGAAGCCCACTTGCGCGCGCTTGGCTACGAGGTGGACTGCGCGCCAGACGGAGAAGCTGCGCTCGAGGTTCTCGACGGTGGGCACCCCTACGCTGCGGTGCTCATGGACGGACAGATGCCGAAGCTCGACGGGTACGAAGCCACCCGAGCCCTTCGCGAACGAGAAGCGAGTACGGGGCAGCGTCGCGTTCCAGTGATCGCGCTCACGGCCCACGCAATGGCAGGAGACCGTCGAACCGCGTTCGCGGCGGGAATGGACGACTACCTATCGAAGCCTTTCACCCGCAAGCAGCTCGAGACGACGCTCGCGCGTTGGGCCTCGCGGCCGGATGCGCGAACTTCCAAGTTCCCGCCGAACGTGCTCGACGCGAGTATCACGCAGCAGCTACTCGATCTCGAGCAGGAAGAGCCTGGGTTTCTGTGCGAGGTGATCGACAGCTTCTTCACCACCGCGGACGACAGCCTTGCGCGAATGAAGAGCGCGGCGATGAGCAGCGATGTCCAGGGGCTCCGAGAGGCCGCGCACTTGGTCCGGGGCAGCAGTCAGCAGCTCGGCGCGCATCGTTTTGGAACCACGTGCAGCAAGCTCGAGGAGCTCGAAACTACGGCGGGCGCCGAGGCGCTCCTCGTAGAGCTCGAAACCAACCTCGAAGCAGCCCGCGAAGCGCTCATCGCCCTCGCCGACCGTGCGCTCGACGCGGCCGGCTGAAGGCCTAGTTGCCGGCCTGGGCGCCTGACAGACGCATCGCGTCGACGATCCAGCTGTCGCGAATGGTGTCGGCAGGTACGCCGGTGACGTGCTCGGCCAACCACTCGACGTCGGACGACTCGAAACGTGCAATCTGATGATAGTGATAGATTCCGAGTCGGTTCAGCGTGCGCTCGAGGTTTGGGTCGACGCCTTCGAGCCGCTGCAGGTCATCGCGAGCACCGAACGGTTGCACCATGACCCATGCGGGAGGACGCGACTCCCCCGTGCTCTTGGCTTCGAGTTCCGTCTCCCGAATGCGACCCTTGAGCTTCTCGATGTCGTCGAGCATCCGTTCGTGAATCCCGTGGAGCACTTCGAGTTCGGTACGGAGTCGCTCGTGCCGCGCCTGTGCTTCGACGAGAGAGGTCTGCGCCGTGTCGCGCTCCTCGACGGCGATGCGGAGCTCACGACGCAAGTCTTCAGCAGATTCTCGGGAGGTGGGCTGTTCAGGCTCGGGGACCTGCGAGAGACGAACTTCGACGTCGCGCATGGCGTGGTTCCGAGCATCGAGCGTGGCCGTGAGTTGACGCTTGGCGCGACGGAGGGTCTCGACTTCGTCATCGGCCTTCGTGAGCTGTCGGCGGAGCGATTCGATTCGTTCGTCTTGCGCGGCCATGTCCGTGCGCGCTTCGTCTAGCTCGTACTCGAGGGTCTTGGCGCGAACCGGGGCACCGAGATGCCCCCACAGCGTCTGCGCCAGCCAGAGCATCAAGGATCCGAACGCGGCCGCGATCAAGAGCGCGCCCGCCATTTCCAACACGAGATATGTCACCGCTTGCCTCCCCCTCTCGGTGCGGACCCACCTCCGCTCACCGTGAGCTGCGATCGAACCTCTCTCACCCCGCGGAGATTCTGAACGATACGGGTGGCTCGCTCGGCTTCCGCTGCGGATGCGACCTCCCCCTGGAGCTCGACGTCGCGGCCATCCACGATTGGGAGTACCCCACGAAAGCCGGTGTGCTCGAGCACCTGGCTGACGCGCGTGGCCACATCCCACTCGATCTGGTGCCGAGCCGGGCTCAGAAACGCGACCCACGCGACGTAGCCGAGGAACGCCGCCAAAACCGCGCCAAAGATTCCCTGCTTCCACATAGGGGTCGTTTTCCTAGGCTGGGATGTAACCCGATTTGCTCCGGAAAAGCCATGTTCCGACATGTCGGACCGCTGCCGAGGCGAGCCACCGCACAAAAACCCGACGCGACGGTCGCCCGATCGGGTGCCGATTGGCAGCTAGGCGGCGTCGAGGGACCGGGCCTCGACGATCTGAAACAGCCGTGTTTGGCGATCCTCGGACCAGGTGTAGAGCGCCACCGCGCTCACCGTGAATCGGGCGCTCTCGAGGTCGATCCCCTCCGCCCACCGGATCGCCTCGCGGCGCTCCGCGCCCGAAGCCCGACGCTGAATCCGCGCGAGCGTCATGTGCGGGAGCGGCGGCCGTGTGTCCTCGGGAGCGCCGGCGGCTTCCAAGCAGGTCGCGCGAACCTCCATAGTCATCGCCGACAGGGCGGCTTCGCCTTCACCGACAATCGCCGAGAGCGCGGAGGGTTTTCGAGGACTGCCAAGCGGTCGTACCCCGGTGAAGCCGCCGCGCACCGGCGCAGCGTCGGCAAGCGCGACGGTGTGCAACCAACTGCGTTTGGCGGCTTCGGCGTCCACCGACCCGAGGAAGGCGAGCGTGCAGTGAAGGTCGGCCTCCGAGAACAAGCGGACCCGCGATGGTGGCGCCGGGAGCTCGCGCATACCCTCGACTTGCATCGGAAACGCGATGAACCAATTAGGGGTCACGCCACAAGTCTAAACGTTACGAGGACTTGTCGCGACAGCCCATGTCAGTCATCGAGACGTTCAACGAATCTGCGCTCGCCCATCCACTCTATACGTGGACGGTTCTCGGGGTGGTGGTAGCCGGCGTCGCCGCGTTCTTCGTCCTGCTCTTCATCTCAGCGCCGTACGGCCGGCACATGCGCGAAGGCTGGGGACCCAAGATGAACGCCACGGCGCTTTGGGTCGTCATGGAGGCACCGTCTCCGATCTCGTTCGCGATCGTGTATTTCATGTCCGATAACGCGTTCAAACCCGTGCCGCTGATCCTGCTCGCGATGTACATGGGACACTACGTTTACCGGTCTTTCGTCTATCCGTTCCGGATGCGAGGCGGAGACAAGCGCGAACCCATTGTGACTGGCGTACTCGCATTCGTCTTCAACATCGCCAACGGGTCTACCAACGCGTTCGCCATCACAGAGCTCGCTCCCCACCTTCTCAGCGTGAACTGGCTCGCCGACCCACGATTCATCTTCGGCGCCATCCTGTTTGCGGTGGGGTACAGCATCAACCACCAGTCAGACGCGATCCTTCGAAACCTGAGGAAGCCCGGGGAGCGCGGCTACAAGATCCCGTACGGCGGGTTCTATCGCTGGGTGTCGAGCCCCAACTACTTCGGCGAAATCGTCGAGTGGGTCGGCTTCGCACTTGCCGCCTGGACAGTGCCGGCGGCCGTGTTCGTGTTTTTCACGGCCTCGAACCTCGTCCCGCGCGCGTTCTCGAACCATCGCTGGTATCTCGAGAACTTCGGGGACTACCCGAAAGAGCGACGCGCGGTCATCCCGTTTCTTCTCTAGGGCCGTGGGCTTGCATCTCCCGCCCGATTGACGCGACAATACCGGACCAGAGGCAATTGTCGTCGGGGAGGGATGAACGGTGGCCGAGAAGGACGCGAGCGCGGGTCGAGACCCGTCGGATCTATTTCAAGTCGATGAGGCGTCGCCGTCGATCTCGCCAGTCGACAAGATCGTCCTGCCACCCGAGGAGCAGCTCAAGCGTCGAATCCAGCGGCTCGTCATCGCGGCGCTGATCGCGATTGCCCTCCTTTACCTCGTGTACCTCATTCTCGGCTGGATCCACGCGAGCCGCGTATCCTCCGCGCTCGAGAGCGTGATTGAGGATGGGACTCCGTCATCGATCGAAAACGCAACCGAACTCCTCCGCGACGAACCGAACAGCGCGCTGCGTGCGAGGCTCCTGGCCACCGCTGCCCTCGGCGGGGACCCGACCGCACTCACCGAAGCCAAGGAGCTCCTCGGTGAAAGCGCGGCAACGGACGACCCGGACGAACGCATCGCGCGCGTTTACATTGCGCTTGCAGAAGGCGATCCCAGGTCAGCGATGAAGGAGGCAGAGCGCCCGGCCAAGTACGGAGACCAGGCGGGCGCGTTTCTTCGCGGCCGCGCGATGACCGCGATGGCTCGAGGGCAGTGGTCGCGCGCTGCAGACGACGCCCAAGCCGCGTTGGAGAAACATCCTGAAGCTCCCGAGCTGACCGCGATTTTGGCGCTCGCGACGGCGAAGCAGGGGGACGCGAGCGAGGCCCTTTCGATTCTCGACACGGCGAGCGAGGAGACGCCGTCGGTGCAAATCGCGCGCGCGCGGATCCTCGGCTTCGACCAAAACCAAGCCGATGATGCCCTCGCACTCACCAAGAGCGTCCGCGAGAACGAAGACGCCACGCCAGTCCAGAGGGCTTGGGCAGAACTCATCGACGGCGTGCTCGCGTATCGACGCGGAGCAGTCGACTCCGCGTACGGCCATGCGCGCGCGGCAGCGGAGCCTGACCTTCGGGTGGACGAAACGTTGATCGTCGACGACGCCCAGCTTCTGTTGGCACTCGGCCAAAACGGCGATGCACGTCGACTCCTCAAACGGCTGTCGACGGGACCATCGGCCGACCTGACCGAACGCGCACACGTCATTGCGTGGTGGTATGCGCTGGCCGGTGATGACAAAGCGGCGACCGCGACGCTCACGGGCGCCGATTTGGGTCCGGAAAAACCGGTCGATTCCGCGTTTCGCGCACTCGCGCTCGCAGAGGTCCAGCGGCTTTCGCCGACCAAGCGCGCTCGCGCCGCCGAGCTCTACCAGCAGGCCGCGTCGGACACGACGTGGGGCGTCCCCGCCTCGGCGGCACTTGCGAACATGCTGGTGGAAGACGGCAAACCCGAGGAAGCCGCAGCCGTGCTCAACGCTGCCCTCGAAGCCCACCCGAACCACCTCGCGCTCATCGACCCCGCCGCCGAGGTGTCGATCGCGCTCGACGACGTCGACAAGGCCAACCGACTGACGCGCGCTTCACTCGACGCGTTCCCGAACGAGGGATGGGCGCATGGGAGCCGCGCCCGCGTGCTGCTCGCCATGCGAGATCCCGCAAAGGCCGTCGTTGCTCTCGACCGGGCAGTCGAGCTCAGCCCGCAGGACGCCCGGCTGTTCGCGCTGCGTGGAGACGCGGCGCGCGCCGTCGGCAACGCCAACGCGGCGAAAGCAAGCTACGAAATCGCGCTCGAGCTCGACCCGGAACAACCGCGTGCGCTGTCCGGGTTTTTGGCGCTTCTGATCGATACGGGTGACTTCGCTCGGGCCGACTCGATCATGCAGCAGATGGATACCGCGAGGGTGCGCGACCTCCGAGCGGACGAGCAGCGCGTCCGGTACCTCGTCCGTACTGGCGCGGGGCAGTCTGGCCTCACCACGATGCGAAACGCGGTCGCGCGGCACAGCAAGAACGCTGGCCTACGTCTGGCCGGGGCGCGTGTGTACCTGCAGGCCGAGCAATACGGAAACGCCTCGAGCTACTACCAGGTTGCGAAGCGGCTCGGTGCCGACGAACGAACGGCCGAGACGGGCCTTGCGCTCGCGCAGGTTTACGATCGAAGGCGCCTCGGTGCGGAGAACACGCTCGAGCGTGCCGCCGAGGTGGGCAAGGACGCCGAGGTTCCACCACCGCCTCCGACCACGCTCGTTCAAGCTGTGGAGCTCGTCGTGAAAGGGCACCTCGCCATCGCCGACCAAAAACGCGGCCTCGCCGTGCGCTATGCCAAGCGGGCCTCGGAGCTGGTCCCGAACGATGCCGACGTGTTCCTGCTTCAAGCAGACATCGAGGTAGACCGCGACCGACCGGCGGCCGGTCCGCTGAAAATGGCCGCAGAGGCCCCGATTCCCATGCCGGTTGCGCTCGGAAGGCTCGCCGTGGAGCTCGGCCCGACCGAGGAGGGGTGCGCCGCCGCGACCGCCTATTTGAAGGCAAACCGAGCGGGGAAGTACGGCCGAAAGGCGCGCGACGTGGTGCGCCAGTGCACCGCCGAATAGCGCGGCTCTAGTCGGAGTCGGAGAGCAGCGTGGACACGCGTTCCACGGCGTCGATGTACTCGCTCACCATCTCCTCGACGACCTGGCGCGCCGACTTGCGCGTGTTCATCTGGCCGACGACCTGCCCAACGGGAGTCCCGAGGAGCGAAGCCGAGCCCTCAGCGCCGGTTTGCGCAAACCGAGTGATGCGCTGCGTGGCCTCCGCGGTGGCCATGAACTGCAGAGGCATCGGCAAGAAGCCTGGGCACTCGGGGTCTTCTTCCCAAGCGCGCGTGTAGTCGGTTTTGAGCTGACGCGCGGGCTTTCCGCTGATGGCGCGCGAGCGAATGGTCTCGGTGGAGTCGGCCACCAGAAGCTTGTCGACGAGCGAAGGAATGGAATCGGACTCTTCGGTGGTGAGCCAGATGGAACCGGTCCACACGCCCTGCGCACCCATGGCGAGCGCGGCGGCCATCTGCCGGCCGGAACCGATCCCGCCTGCGCCGAGCACGGGCGTGGGCGCCACGGCGTCGACGACCTGAGGAAGCAACACCATCGAGCCGATCTCTCCGGTGTGGCCCCCCGCCTCGTATCCCGACGCGATGACGATGTCGACCCCGGCATTCTTCTGCTTGATGGCCTGCTTCACCGTGCCGCACAGAGCCGCCACGACCACGCCTTTGTCGTGAGCCTGGCTGATGATGTCTTCCGGAGGGGGACCTAGCGCGTTGGCGATGAGCGCGATGGGATGGTTCATCGCGACGTCGAAGTGCGCGCGGCCGCCGCTCGCGGACCAGCCGAGCAGCCCTTCGATTTGCTCGACGTCGTCCGGCAGCGGAGGCACCCCGTGCCGATCGAGCAGGTCGTTGATCCACTTGCGGTGGGCAGGCGTGATCATCTGCTCGAGCTGGTCTTTGGTGATATCGCCCTGATCGCGGCCGATGTATTTCGCCGGGATCACGGTGTCGACGCCGTACGGTTTGCCGTCGACGTGCTCGTCGATCCACTTGAGCTCCAACTCGAGCTGCTCGGGGCTGTACGCGACTGCGCCCAGCACCCCGAGCCCGCCCGCTCGACTCACTGCGGCGACGACGTCGCGGCAGTGGCTGAAGGCAAAGATCGGAAACTCGATCCCAAGCCGCTCACAAATCTCGGTCTTCATGTCTCACCCAAGCCTCACCAAAAGGGGGACGGCCCCTCGTCGGAGGTGCCAATAGAACGTGTTCTAGTTTGGGTGATACCGCGAGTGCGGTCAACGCAAAAACGCGAAGGCTATTCGATGTTCTCGTCGACCAAGTCGGCCCAGTCGTCGGTTCCGTCTACGAAGGCGGAGAACCACTCGAGCACGCTGGTGCCGTCGACCTCGGTCGCCAAGCTGCCGATCTGAACGCCGGGCAAGATGTCGTCCCCCGGCTCCGCCCGAAGGAGCGTCGTGTGCGCCGTACCCTCGACGAGGAACCGACGGTAGCGGTCCGGGTAGTTCTCGTTGATGCGTGCAGTTTCGGAAAGCAGCGACGCCGTGAAGTCAGGACCCGGAATCATCAAGAAGGTTTGGGCGATCACGAAGTCGGCGCTGAAGCTGAGCGCGGCCATCGTGATGTTGGGGTCGGCTTCGAGCTGGTACTCGAGAAGGCGTGTGACGTGGCCGTTGCTGGTGCAGTCGGTGCACGATTCAGGGACCATGCTGTCGGCGTTCCAACCTTCAAGCAGCGTCGTTTCGACGAACTCGGGGTCGTCTTCCTTGGCGATACCAATGCCGGAGTCGTTGAAGATGAGAATCTCGGCATCGGGGTAGTAGAAGCGCACCAAGGGGAGCGCCACGATGGTGCCGAACGCGCCGCCGCTTACACCGGTCAGGACGATGCGCTCGGGGTCCGGGAACTCTGCCACGGTGACGTCGAGCGCAGACGTGAGGTTTTGAAGGCCACGCTGGTAGCCCATGCCCGCCTCGCTGTCGCCGAGGATGCTTCCGGGAAGCTCTCGATCGACGTCGCCGGCGAATAGCGAACCATCGCAGTACGGGAGGTACGACACGTCCCAGTCTGCGAGCGGGTTTCCTTCGAGCGTCGCGTCGAGAATGCCGACTGCGGGAAGAGGCCCGGCGCTTTCGGTTGCCGAGCAGAACTCAGGCCAGCAGGCGCCACCGCCCTGGAGGAAGATCACCAGGTCGTCACCTGGGCCCTCACGGGTGTCCATCGTCCATTGCCCGCCGCGAATGCAGATCGGCACCCGGGGTTCCGCGTCGAGGTCGTCCGGTACGGCGAACTCGAAGTGCTTGACGCCGTCCTCGTCGGCGACGGGGTCGTTCTCGGGAGCGAACTCCCCGACGTAGCGCGTGAGGCCTTGGTCGTAGAGTTCTTGGAACACTGCGCTGCCGTTGCCGCTGTCGTCATCCGAGCATCCAAACAGGGCCATGCCCCCCACCAGGGCCATGATCCAAATCAAGCCATTCTTGTTCATTCGCGAGCCTCCTCGTGCCGCAATTCCATCTTGGCGGCGCCTATTGGTACGCGGGCACTGCCCCCCCGTCAATGGAACTATCGCTCGCAAAGGCCCAAAATTCGTCAATCGTTACGCGGCACACCACGACCCACATGACCGCTGTCGGTTCGGTTGGCGGATGTCGGTTGCCGGTCCGCGCGAGGCGCGTGGACTACCGGACGCGGGTGGGGTTCGCGCGACAGCCACTCGGAAGCAGATTGGCGAGGTTCGCGCGAACGTCAGGAGTCGAATCGACCAGCGCGGCCATGAGCGCGGCAGGCTGCGACTCCCAGGTGGCGAGCGCCGCGTCGCTTTCCGCGGCGATGACGTACGCCTCGTTGTTGTCGAGGACGGTGGTCCAGAGCACGTCGCGCGGCGTGAGTGCCACGGCTTCGGCGACGAAGCTCGGATCGCCGGTCGTTCGAATGCGCCAAACGGCGACCACCTCGGACCCGGCCTCGAAGACGCCGAGACGATCGCCGCGCCACTCGAGGGAGCGCGCCCAGGCCTCTTCGTTGAGTAAGCCCGCACGGAGCAGCGTGGCATAGAGGTACCAAGCGCCCGACCGATCGTCGATCAGGAGCTCGCTTTCGGGCGGGTCCGGAATGGGCTCGTTGGGTTCGTCGACGTCGGTCGCTCCGTCGCTCACGAAGTCTTGGTACTCGACCATGCCATCGCGGGCAGAGTCGGGCGGGCTCTCGAAGAGCGCGGCGCGCCCCGGAAGTCCGCCTGACTGCGAGGCACGGCCGAGGAGCTCGTAGCCGTAGGCGTAGGGAAAGATCCCGGCGGACTGGTCGATGGCAACCTCCGGATCTCCCACCGTTCGCAAAGCGAAGCCCTGCCAGCTGTTGTACGCGACCTCCCAGTCCTCAGCGGATACGTCGAGACCTTTCTCTCGAACGAGCCAATCGGCTGCGACGTACGTGGCGTCACCCTCGATCACCAGCCGACGGCCCATCACGGAGTCAGTCGTGGCCGCACCGCTGAACACGGAGCCCAGACCGAACGCGCGATCCTGAAAGAAGTGGACGAACTCGTGCGCAAGAATCTCTTGCGCCTGTTCGTCTGGGTAGTCGCGATCGATGATCGTGATCGACTTGCTGCGCGAGCTGTAATACGCAGCAACCGACGCGATCTGAAGTTCGATCGAGTCTTCGGTTGCGCTTTCGGCGGCTTCCGGGATGAACCCAATCAAGCGGAGGCCTCGCGTGACGGTGTCGTCGCCAACGAACGCGTCGTCGCTGACTCCATCCCGCACCTCTTGCTCGTATTGCGCCACGCTGATCGTTCGAATGGGTGGCATCTCGGATGCGTCTTCGTCGAGCAGCGCCGCGACGGCCTCGAAGATCCCCAGCTGGCACCCCGCCTCCGTAATGTCGCAGTTGCTCAGCGTGTCGGGCACCGTCGGCCGTGGGCCTTGCGGCGCAGCGGGCGTGCCATCGCCACAGGCAAGCGCCGCGACTGCAAGCAAGAAAACGAGGACGCCCCTCATGCTTCAAGGGTATGGGATCGCCCGGGTTTCGCCCACCTGGCGACCTTCCGATGTCATCGGGGGATCGGTCGGGTTGCGCCTCGGACGATGGAACTCGTCGGTTTCCATCGAGCGGCGGCCAGACAGGCGCGCCCCAGACCCACGGAAAAACGGTATCGTCGGCCCCTTCCCCCGCTCTCGACGCAACCGAACGGTACCCGGGTCGATAACCATGACCGATATGCATCCCCCCAACGCCAAGCCCCGGTCGAGTCGGTCGCGCGATCTCGACTGGCGCAGCCCGTTCCGAGCCTGGGTCGTGGTCGCCGCGGCCTCTGTGGGTTGCGGAGAGCTTGGCTGCCCCGACGGGTTTGCGAACGCGTCCGGTGTGTGCGCCCCTGCGGCGACCGACACGCCCATGCAGCCCGAACCGGAACCCGAACCCGAAGCGCCAGCCGAGGATCCGGACGACCCGCGCGATGAACCGATGGAGCGCTGCGACGGCGTCGACAACGACGGAGACACGGAGATCGACGAAGACTTTCCCGAGCTCGGAACACCGTGCGGCGACGGGCTCGACGAAGGCGAGTGCGAAGCGGGCGAATACGCGTGTCGGCCGGACGGGACGGGCACGGAGTGCGTGGGCGCCGTCGGCCCTACGGCTGAGGTCTGCGATGGTCTCGACAACGACTGCGACGGCACGACCGACAACGGCCCCCCAGAAACGTGCGACGGCGTCGACAACGACTGCAACGGGCTGATCGATGAGGGCGTGCTCTCGGTCAAAGCCGAAGCGCTTTCAGCGGGCATCGCAACGGTCGCATCCGTCAGCGGCGGTTTCGGCGTGACGCGCGTGCTCAACGGGCAGATTCGGATTGAAACCTACGACACCACGGGCACGCGGACCGGCAGCGCGGATGACGTCGCCCTCGAGCCCGGACTCGAGCCGGAGTTCATCGACTCGGACGGGCTCGGCGACACGGTCCACGTGATCTGGGGCGAACGAGAAGTGTTCGCGGCTTCGGTCACCGTCGACACGTCCCTGATCCCGGTCATCTTCGATTCGCTTGAGCTGCACCCGGAATGGGAGGTCAACGAAGTACTTCCGACGACGATACCCCCGTACCATCCGCGGGTGTCTGCGGCGGCGAAACGCATCGTAGGCTACCCCGACCTTCAGATGTTCGCCCTCGCAAACTTCGACGATGGGCTGAGCTCGCTGGCGACGAAACCCGTGCAAGTGACCGCGTTCCCCGCGTACACCGTCTTCGACGCGAGAAGCGCCTGGGTCGTTCGCGAAGACGGAGAGAACCTGCGAGCCTCCATCCTGCTTGACGATGGCGGTCTCCGGTTCGACATCGACATCGGGCGTGGTTCGGACCCAAGCGCCCACGACGCCATCGGTGCGCTCGGGGTGGCTTCGATCCTCGGCGACGAGTTGCAGATCACCGAGCTCAACGGGCTGTCTCTTCAGTGTATTCAGGACCGATACTGCAGCGAACGCATCGGCCTCGACGACTTGGCCGCCCCAGCGCGAGGACCCACGAGCCTCGTCTACGAAGCGGCGCGCGACCTATGGTGGGTGGTTTTCGGGCGACAGGTCGTAGCACTCGGCCGCCAGGACGACCGACCGGTCGTGCAACACCTCACCGAGCGAGGCGACGTAGGGAATCCAGACCTTGTGGACGTGGCCGAAAGCGGGGGGACCGTGGCCGTCGTCCAGTCGAGAAAGAACCGCGGGTCTACGCTCACTTTCGTGGGGTGCTTCTGAGGCCCGATGCGCCATTCATTCCCGCTGCTCTTCGTCTTGGGAGCGTCGCTGTTCTTCGTCAGCGGCAGTACGTGGGCTCAGACGGGCGACCAGGCTGGGCGCTGGCTCGTCATCCCGTCGAGCATTGGGGCGGAGTTTGCGGGAGGAGAAGCCGACGCTGAGGCGGTGCGCGCCGAGTTGGTCCGTCGCGGACTCGCCGCGTGGCCTGCAGCTAGAGCAGCCGAGCGCTTCGAAGTGCTGGGCTCGGCTCCTGCCCCGCAGGTCAGCCAGAGCGACATCAACCGATGGGTCGAACGCTCGCGGGCGGCGGTGCGCTTCTTGGCGCGAGCGGACTACAAGGCAGCACGCCGGGAACTCAAAGCTGCCCAGCGCCTTGCCGATCGAGCGGCGGCAGAGCTGAACCGCGAGGCGGCGCGCGCGCAGCAGGTGCTCGACACGTGTCTCTTCATGGTACGCGCCTACGTCGAAACGAGAAACGGCACCGAAGCACGGCGGCAGGCTCGAGAATGTCGACGCCTAGTGCCGCGTGTGGAGCCAACCGCTTTCCGCCACACGCCCGAAGTCCGCGATCTGCTCGCTGAAGTCGATCGCGAAATGGCGTCGGAAGCGCCGGGGTCGCTCGTGGTGCGAAGTACACCAGAGAACTGCCTCGTGCGCATCAACGGCGTGAAGTTCGGACAAACCCCGCTTCGCGACATCGAGCTCCCGGTAGGAACCTATCGGCTCCAGGTGGAATGCGAGCCGGAGCAGCGCGGTCGCATTCACCGGGTGGCGATCGAAAGCGGAGAAAACCAGGTCACGATCAACGTTCCGCTCGACGGCGCGGTCCGAACGAGGCCGGCGCTGGGGCTCGCCTACGCGACCGCAGATGACGGGTCACGGGCTCGGATGGGCGACGCAGCCGAAATCGGTCGTACACTCGAGACCGAGAGAGTCCTCGTCGTGACCCAGGTCGCGCCTGACCAAGTGCGAATCGACATGGACGATGCTGGCCGCGCCGCCTCCGTGTGGCTTGGAAAGCACTCGGGGACGCTTCCAATCGAGGAGGTTCGACGCGGAGTGGGCGCACTGCTCGACGGTCGCTCGGTCGACTTTTCGTCCGCCAACCCAACGGCGCGCGCCAGTTGGGCGACGGACAGCGGGCCGCTCGAGGACAACGGCCAGACTGCAACGGACGGTCTTCCCAAGTCGGAGGCCACCGTCCCCGCGAGGCCACGACGTCAACGAATCGCAGGCTGGTCGCTGGTTGCGGTTGGACTTGGGAGCCTCGGAGCGAGCGTCGGCCTGCACGTCCGCCGCGGTACGCTCGGCGACCGGTTCATCGACGCACCGGCGGACTTGGGCGCGGCGCAGTCGTGGCAGAACCTTCGCGTTCCGGTGTGGGCGCTTGCAGGTGTCGGGGGCGCCTCGATGACCGCGACGATGCCGCTCGTGCTGCCCAACCGACCGCGGACGCCTTGGTGGGGATGGACGCTCGGTGCGGCCGGGCTCGGTCTCAGTGCGTATGCGATCTACGAAGGCGTCACCATGACCAACTGTCCGTCGCCGTTCATCACGAACGCGTCGGCGGTCGAACGCTGCGTCGATCGAGGGCAGCAGGCGGGGCGCGTTGCACTGGCTACGGCAAGCGCCGCGCCACTCCTGAGCGTCCCGCTCGTGTACCTATTCCGGCCGCTTCGCATGAAACCGTCTGTCGCCATGAATCTCACGGGAGCCACGCTCAGCCTCCGTCGGTCGTTCTGATGCGTTGGGGGGGCGCAATGCTCGGGGCGTTGATGAGCCTACACGCCGCGCAGGCTGGAGCGGAGGACAGCGGCCGAGATCCCGTCGACGCACGGGTCGGCGCGGTAGTGCTGATTGGGCCCGTCCAGGGCACCGAGGGTGTGAGGGAGATCTACCAAGATCGGGTCTGCCACGCCCTCGGGCAGGCGCTCGCGGCGCGCGGATACAGGCACGCGGTGAACCGGTCGGGCGGTCGCAGCCTCGTCACGTGCAGTTCGCCAGAGTGCAGCCGAGCCGTCCTCGAGCACGCGGGTGCCCGCTTTGCCATCGTACCTGCCGTGTGGGCGAGAGCTGAGGGACGCAGAGAGCTCACGCTCACGTTGGTTGGAAAATCGGGTCGGAACGTAAATGCGGGTACTGTTCTCGACCGTGACTTGGCCACCACAACCGCAACCTTGGTTCGGCTGCTACTGGAGCGAAACGCGCAAGAGCGCGCGACAGACGCGACCGGCGCAGAGTGGATCGCGCGAGAGCGCCACGATGCGGAAGAAGGCCGTCCGGGAACAGTCCCGGAGGATCGCGCGAGTCCGCGGCCGCGCTTCCCACACGCCTGGGTGGCTGGACCCATCGCGCTCTGGGCCGGCGCTGCCGCGACTTTCGTCTCCGTCGGAGCGGTTGCAGCCATGAGAGACGAAGCCGAGTCGCTCAACCGTGGTGCAATCGCAGGCTGGTCCGTACTAGGCGGCGCCGCGCTCGCAGGCGGCACCACCTGGTGGACGATCGGACACCAGCGGAGAAATCCCCGCGTCCGCGAGTTCGCGATCCGTGTGAGCCCAAGTGGGTTTGACATGCGAGGCCGGTTTTGAAAGAGCGTTCGCGTATGAAGTGGATCGCTTGCTTCCTTGTGCTCGGGTGCATGAGCGCATGCGTCCTCGAGGACCAGCCAGTGGGCCCTGGCGGAAGCGGTGGAGGCACAGGCGGTACGGGCGGGATGAGCGGCGCCGGCGGCGCATGCGGGAGCTGCTCGGGAGACACCCCTGCATGCGACGTCGACACAGGCCGATGCGTCGAATGCACCTCGGACGACCCCGCCTTCTGCGTCGACGACACCCCGCGGTGCAACCCCGACACCATGATGTGCGTCGCCTGCCTCACGATGAGCGATTGCACGAACCCAACCGCTGCACGCTGCAACATCTCCACCAACGAATGCGGCCCCTGCCAAAGCGCATCCGACTGCACCAGCGTCGAGGACGCCCCAATCTGCGAAGACGGCACCTGCGTCGAATGCACGCCGGAGAACGAGAACGAAGACTGCGACGGCCGAACCTGCAACCCAGAAACCTTCACGTGCACCGCTACCCCTATCGGTAGCGTGGGCACCTGCGAACCCTGCGTGACCGACAGCGACTGCGAAGAGGAAGACGACCGCTGCGTGGAAATGTTCTACCAAGGCGCAAGGTTCCCCGATGCCGAGACGGGGTTTTGCCTGAGGCGCACGGAGGCGGGGTGTGAACGACCCTTCTCGATTACGTTGGACGACCGACCGAGCCTCTCAGGCCCGCCAACCGAAAGCTACTGCGGCATCAATGAGACCCTGGCCACTTGCCCAGCAGTCAACGCCCTGCTTTCTGACGCGCGCTGTCCTCTCGGCACCGACGAGGAGTGCCCGCAGCCAGGTGGGCTTTGTAGGGAGGTAGGGAGTCTGCAGAATCGATGCACCTACGAGTGCGGCGGACTAGTCGAATGCCTAGAGGACATCCCTCCTGGCCGACCCGGCGCCACCTGCGGCACGGGTGACGGAGGCGAGCCAGAATACTGCGGCGGTTAGCGGCGGGGTCTATCTGGAAACCACCGATGCCAGTACCCACGAAGTCGAACAGCTGGTTCCCAGCCACCGTCGAGACCTACGAGTCACGAAGGATCTTGCGCCGCCTGGGGCCTACTGTCCGCCCTCCGGCGCCTGAGCAATCGCGCACGGAGGACTTCCCACTGCGCAACCGACAGGGTCTTCACGATCTTCGTTAACGAATCCTTGTTACTTCCATTGAACCGATCGGCGAGGTAGATGTCTCGCGCTTGTCTCCTCTGCAGTTTGCCACTCGAGGTCCTTGGTAGCGCGCCGCGATCTACCAAGACCACGTCCTCGACGGTAAGTCCGATCGCCTCGTTCACTGCTTTCCGGATCTGGAAGGAGAGGTCATCTGTCGCAAGGTCGTTGTCAGCTCGCTCGGTCTCAGCGCACACCACGGCATGTTCAAGACCGTCTACGCCCTGTACACTGAAGGCGACGACGCGCCCTCGACGAATGCCGTCGAGCGGATACGTGGCTTCCTCGATATCCTTCGGATAGTAGTTCCGTCCGGCGACTACGATGAGGTCCTTCAGCCGTCCCGTGACATAGAGCTCGCCGTCCACCAGGTATCCCAGATCGCCTGTCCTTAACCAGCCATCGTCAAAGAGCTTCCTCGTGTGCTCTGGATCCGACACGTAGCCCTTCGTTACCGAGGGCCCGCGGATCTCGACGTTACCTATGTCGCGATCGGAAAGCACTTCACCATTGTCATCAACGACTCGAATCTCATGTCCGCGGAACGCGGGGCCACAGCAAACGAACTCGAAGAACTGATCTGGGTGGTCCGTGGGTTCGGCTCTCGTCTCCGACACGAACTCGGAAGCGCTCAGCCTCTCCGAGCGAACCCCTCCGAGCGAGAAACTGACCGCGAGTGTGGACTCCGCCAACCCGTAGCAAGGAACCATCGCGGAGGGGTCGAATCCCCACGAGGAAAAACGACTACTGAAAGCCTCAAGCGTTCGGCGATCGATTGGCTCGGCTCCACAGCCCGCGAACTTCCAACTAGAGAGGTCCACTCCCTCAAGCTGTTCGTCCGTGACTCGCTTTACGCAGAGTCCGTAGCCGAAGTTGGGAGCAAACGAGATCCGTCCTCGGTGCTTTGAAACGGTCTGGAGCCAGATCGCTGGCCTCTGCACGAACAGCGTCGGCGGAACGAAGACAACCTTCAGCGCTGGGACGAGCGAGGCGAGAGCGAAGCCGATGAGCCCCATGTCGTGGTACAGCGGAAGCCAAGTACAGGATACATCGCCCGGGCGACCTTCGAGTTGGTCGCCCATGATGCACTGGGAGTTAGCCAAGAGGTTCGCATGAGTCACAACAACGCCGCGCGGGTCGGAGGTACTGCCCGAAGTGAACTGGATGAACGCTTCTTGGTCGGGCTCAGCGGGCGCGGGTTCGCACTCGGGGCCGGTTGCCAGAGCCGTTGACGAAACCAACAGACGCTCGACGCCAAACCCCGCGAGTAGCGGTTTGAAGCGCGAGCTCGTGATGACGGCCTTGGTGTCGCTACGATCGAGGAGCCGCCGGGATCGATCGAGGTAGCTAGTGATTCGGCGAATGTCCGTAGGCGGGAACATCGGTACGGGCACTAAGCCAGCCCACATGGCCCCGAGAAAAGAGGGAACGAACTCAGCAGACTCGTCGACCGCGATTGCGACCCGTTCACCGGCACGTAAGCCGGCTTCCTTCAGCGCTCCGCCGCGCCGCGACGCATCTCGCGCGAGTTGCGCGTACGGTAGCGACTTCTCGCTCTGTCCGTCGGAAGACAAAAAGGTATAGCCGAACTGGTTCCCATAAAGCCTCGCGTTTCGGGCGAGGAATTGGTGCATCGCCAGCTCGGACATCTACGGGTTCTTTCTCTCGACCGCTTCGAAGACCTCGGAGACTACGTCTCCAAAAGTGTGCAACCGCTGCAAAGCACCCAAGGGTACCTCCACGCCGAAATGGTCCTGAAGATCCGCAACGATGTCCATTACGCGGATTGAGTCGAGGCCGAGGTCATCGATGAAACCCATCTGTTCAGTGAGCGCGACGTCGCCAACGTAACGCGCGAGTAGCTTCTTTAACTCCGTCGCTACGTCATTCCGCGTCATAGACACACGTTCGCTAACTCTCACCATCACCGCGTTACATTACACGTGGCCCCGACCGAGTCCACGCAACCGAGGTTCGCCATGCAGTCTGATCATCCGTTTGGGTTTCGACAGTGTGCGATGGTGTGATACAAGGTCCGTTCGAGGGTTACCCGTTGAATCAAGTCTCTGCCTTCATCTCCAGGCCGTTGCGCTATGTGCCAACCGACCCTGCCGCTACGGTGTCCTCCAACCGCGACGGGAGTCTTGGTGTTCTACGTAACATCTCGCTAGGCGGCTTCCTCTTGGAATCAGCTTCGGCTCTTGATGTCGGCGACCACGTAACAGAGCTGGTACTAGCGGCTGATGGACAGCTGTTACCTCTGCCGGAGGCGAGCGTTGTGAGAGAGGAGACACTCTCCGGTGACGTGGATCTACTCGGATTCCGCTTTGATAATGAGATCGACGAGTTGTTTCGCGAACTCTCTGCGCTTGTGAGGCCATCGTCCTACGTCTCCGAGGACCTCCTTCGTAAGCCGGACGGAAGTGACTCCGGGACCTGGTCACTCAAGGACTGGTTAGCGTTTCGGCGGACCGAGAACCGCGACCTGTTCTCCAAATGCGCTCATGCCTCGAAGCGCATGGAGGAAATGATCAGGTCTGGGGATTACCAGGCGCGCTACCGCCCTACCCTCACCCGTGGGCTCGATCATCGTACGGTGATCTTCAACCCCTTCACAGACCGAGAAGAGGAGTTCATTTGCTTTGACTCCAACGGATACTTGGGGCTGCAGACCCACCCGCGTGTCGTTGAGGCAACGAAACGTGCACTCGAGGACTTCGGCTACGGAACGCCAAGTGTACCTCTCCTGTCTGGCACCAGTCGGCACCTTCGCGAGCTGGAAGAAGCGATAAGCGACTTTCATGGCCGTGAGGCGGCGATCATTTTCACGAGCGGATATGTCGCAAACGTGGCCACAATCACTGCGTTGGCTAACTCTACCGACCGTGTTTTCGTCGATCAGTTCGCACACGCTAGTATCCACGACGCCGCAGGATGGGCGATGGGAACCGCGCCGCGAGTGTTCCGTCACAACTCCGTAGAGCATCTCCGAGGCCTGCTTTCGTCGTGGAGAGAAGCGGAAACTGGCGGCGGACTCGTCGTAACCGACGGCGTCTTTAGCATGCAAGGGACGGTCGCCGACCTCCCTGGGATCAGTGCGGTGTGCCGCGAAAACGGCGCCTACCTGATGATCGATGAGGCTCACGGCACCGGAGTCGTCGGTCCCACGGGCCGGGGCACCGAGGAACTCCTCGACTCCAACGGCGCGGCCGATATCTTGATGGGTACGCTCAGCAAAGCGCCCGGGACCGTCGGCGGCTACGTCTGCGGGAGCCAGGAGTTGATCACGTTCCTGCGGTTCTTCTCGAACCCAGCAGTGTTCAGCTGTTCACTCCCGGCGGCGACTTGTGCGGGCGCCACGGAAGCCTTCCGGATCATGGCCGACGACCCCGAGCCTCGGCAGCGTCTTTGGGCCAACGTCGACTACATGGTCCAGTCCCTGCGAGCCGCAGGCTTCGCGATGAACGACCCCCTGAGCCCCATCCTTCCGATCTCAGTGAATGGGTCTGAGAAACTGAAACGCGCGACACATGAACTAGTCCTGCGCGGCATTCGCTGCGGACCGGTTTCCTTCCCTGCGGTGCCGCATGGGCAAGAAATACTGCGGGTAACACTGAACGCACGTCACACGCAAACGGACATGGATCGCTGCGTCGAAGCCCTCTCCGCGCTCAGGGGGCAGGGTTTGGTTGAGTCGGGCCCCGGCGCAGACGAAGCCGGGCAGGCGGCCAGCGCCGCCGAGTGATCCTGACGCCGCGGCCGCGTCCTGCTACTTTGGTGTAGTGGGGGTTACAGAGGAAGGAAATCTCCCTGCGCACGAGGGGGATTCCTCTGCCTTTAGGGCAGAGGCAGCGCACTACAGCGCGCGTTCCTTAACCGCTCTCACAATAGTGTGTGGCGCCGTGGCAATCGCCTGGACCGCAGACGACCGCATGTCCTATCCCGGGTACGCGGAGACGTTTCTACGGTACCGCATCTCATGCTCCGTGGCGGCCGCCATCGCAGCCTGGCTGGCGGTAGCGAGCACGCGTACCGGCGCCAAGTACTTCTGGATCCTGTGTTGGTTCGCAAGCTGGGGCGCGCTCTCCGCGCTGATGATTCCTGGGACACCAGAACAGGTGCTTTCGCAGGTGTTCATCGTCCTAATCGCATTGCTGTTGTCGCCAGGTTTCATCGTATGGCCATGGCAGATGGGTGTGATCAAGAGTCTGACTCTGGTTGCTATCGCGGAGATCGGCATCTTCTTCGCTGAGCTCGACCCGATAGCAGAGTCGAATTCACATGCGTACCTGATGACCGGCGTAGTGCTCAACGCGGTGACTGGCCGCGTTCGGTATCGACTCGCGCTTGAGCAGTATCGCACCCGACTCGAGTTGAAGAGAAAGAACGAACTGAACGAGCACCTGAGAGCCGAGGCGCAGACCGCGGCAGATCGACTTCAGAGTTCGCTAGAGCAAAGGACTCGTTTCTTCCACAACGTTTCCCATGAGCTCAGAACGCCGCTCACGCTGATTCTCTCGCCTATCGAACAACTTCTGGCGCAGCAAAGCCAAACGACGGGCCGCTCCAGTCTCAAAGTGATCCGAAGGAATGCGGTCCGCCTCCTCAGGATGATCGATGATCTCCTAGATCTCGCTCGGCTCGAAGGCGGAGCACTAAGGCTCCGGGTAAGCTCGTTCGACATCGCCGATCTGGCCTCGCGCGTGGTGGGCAATATCGAACCGTCTGCAAGAGCAAAGGGGGTCGAGCTCACATTCTCTGTAACTGGTCCGCAGACTGAGGTATTTGGCGACCCTCACCGCATCGAGATTGTCTTGACCAACCTCGTCGGGAATGCGCTCAAGTTCACTCCCGCCGGCGGACAGATCGCGGTCGATGTCGTGTACAATTCGGCAGGCACCTCAGTCGAAGTCCGCGATACTGGGCCGGGAATTTCGCGGAAGGATCAGGCCCTCATCTTCGAGCGTTTTCATCAGGTGGAAAGCTCCGAACGCCGACGGCACGGCGGAGTGGGCATCGGCCTCTCGCTCGCGCGAGAGCTGGCGGAACTCCATGGTGGCTCGCTAACCGTCGAAAGTCGGGTTGGCGAAGGGTCGATTTTCTCGCTGTTTCTCAAAGCCGGAAGGGAACACTTTCTCGAAGAGATCATCGAACGGCGAAACGCAGACACAGACCTGCACCCCGGTCGTCGATTCGAAGATCGAGTGACGGATGCGCACATGTCGATCCCGAAGGCCGTCGCCGAGCTTCGGCAGAGCGACGCACCTCCGGCACGAGTACTTCTCGATCGGGGGCGAGTCCCTCGAGTTCTCGTGGCTGAGGATGAGGATGATCTGCGCGAGTTCGTCGTCGGCGTCCTATCCGAGAGTTATCACGTTGATGCTGCGAAGAACGGTAGTGAGGCTTTGGAAATCATTGCGAAGCGTCGACCGGACCTAGTTCTGACAGACATTATGATGCCTGACACCAGTGGTCTCGACCTTTGTCGGGCGATCAAGGGAGAGCTCTCGCTTCAGCACATTCCGGTGATTCTGCTGACGGCGCGGGGGGAGAGTGAGGCTGCTCTGGAGGGGTATGAGGCAGGGGCGGACGACTTCGTTTCCAAGCCGTTTCATACCAAGGTGTTGCTCGCGCGGATTCGAGCGCATCTCAAGATGCGCGGGCTGTCGCTTCAGCTCGCCGATCAGGCGCGGCTTGCGTCTGCGGGAACGCTTGCGGCGGGGCTGGCTCACGAGGTGAAGAATCCACTCAACGCCGTCGTGAACGCAGCGCGCGTTCTACAGAAGGGCGGATCGGGGCGCGTTTCCAGCGAGAAACTGATGGGAGTCATCGTCGACGGCATCAAACGGATCGATGGAATCATCTCAACACTGAACGCGCATGCTCGGCCCGCCGACGGTGCGGACCTAGTACCCTGCAATGTCCGCGTTGCGGTCGAGTCCACCTTGAATCTGCTGGCGCACAAGATGCAGCGGGTGAAGGTGCATGAAGATTACGAAGTGACGGGGGATGTGTTTGTACCTGCACGCGCGTTCAATCAGGTGTTGCTCAACTTGGTGGACAACGCGATTCAGTCGAATGCCGGGAACATCTGGATTGAGCTGAAGCAACGAGACAATGTGATCTCGGTCACAGTGGCCGACGATGGGCCAGGGGTTCCGGCCGATATGGTGCATCGGATCTTCGATCCGTTCTTTACAACCAGGGCGGAAGGGGAAGGCACCGGCCTCGGGTTACATTTGAGCCGAAGAATCGCGCAGGAGCGTGGAGGTGAGCTAAGATATGAGCCTAGGCCAGGTGGGGGGGCTCGCTTTGTGATGGAGCTTCCCGCCATGGAGCAAGCGGCATGACAGCGCACGTACTATTCGTCGACGATGAAGAACCCAATCTGGTGGTCTTCGAGGCGGTCTGCGGCGACGAGTTTCCCGTGCTGACCGCGTCGAGCGCGGCCGACGGGCTCGCGCTGATGAAGGAACACGAGATCGGGGTGGTCCTCACAGACCAGCGCATGCCCGAGATGACCGGCATCGAGCTGCTCGAACAGGTCGAGAGCCAGTATCCGGAAACGATTCGCCTTCTGATCACCGCGTACTCGGATCTCCAGGCCGCAGAAGACGCCATCAACCGCGGCCACGTGCGCCGCTACATGCGCAAGCCCTGGGAGCCCGAGGTTCTTCGCGCGGAGCTTCGCGACGCGATCGACCTCTACAACCTGAACTCGCGCGTCAAAGAGCTCGAGCAGCGCCTGCTCGAAACCGAGCGCGCCTACTCGCTCAGCGTGGTCGCGAGCGGCCTCGCCGACGAGCTCCGAAACCCGGTGGGTTGGATTCGCAACAATCTCACGGTGATCGAAACCTCGATTGGCGCTGCGTCTGCTGCGCTCGAGGAGGCCTCACCCGACATTACCCGGGCTCGCGGCGTGCTTGCCCAGGTCGACACCGCCGTCACCGATGCACGCGACGGCGTGAAGCGCATCCTCGAGCTCACCGAAGAGATGGCCAAAGCGCCCGAAGAGGTGGAGGCTGAAATCGTCGACCTCGCAGACGCCGTCCGGGTCGCACTTCGCAAGGCCGAGAGCAGCGGGCTTCGCGGCCGCGCGTTGATCGAGGTCGCCACCGGCATTGAGCCGAAAGTTCTCGCGACCCGCACCAACGTGGTCCAGATCGCGCTCAACCTGCTCGCCAATGCAATTCAGCGCGCGGCGAGCCGCGCGGAGGGTCAGGGTATCGTGCGCATCACGACGTCGCTTCTCGACGGCAAGGCCGTTCTCGATGTCTCCGACAATGGCCCCGGCATCGATGCTTCCGAAGCAAGCAACGTGTTCAAGCCGTTCGGCACTGGAGGGCGCCTCCAGGGAGCCGGTGTCGGGCTCGCCATCTCGAAGCGTATCGCGGAAGAGCTCGGCGGAGAGCTCGAGGTGTCGGCGTCCGACGGGCAGAACACGCGTTTTCGCCTCACGCTGCCTCCCGCCAGCGCCGAGTGACCCACGGGTCGAGGTCGAACGCCAATCCGCTCGACCTCAAGCTCGACGGTTCGGCATCGCCGCGCCTCACCTAGTCGATGCGCCGGTACCGCGGGTCGAGCACGACGTCTTTGGCCATCTGAATGAAGTCGTAACCGTTGTCGCGGAACGTGCCGACCTGGCTCGGAAGCCAGTCGCCCTTCTCGTTGGTGGTGAGCTCACGACTAAAGAGGAACTCCGAGAAGTTCTGAACGGCGCAGCTCGCGAGCTTGTCGCTCGTCGTTGGGTCGTCGAAGAGCCCGCTCGGGCCCCTGTCGATGGCGGCGGCCTCTTCCGGCGTTCGCCAGGCCACGGTCAAGAGCTTGCCCGCCTCGTCCCCGAGTGACCCCGGCTCAGTCTCGAGCTCACGGGTCACGTAGTCGCGCCGGCACGTGTTCGAGCACTCACCTGGCTCACACGTCGCGCAGTTCTCGCGATAGAGTTCCAAGTCTTGCCGATAGTTGAAGTCGGCCTCTTCCCAGCGCCCGAAGTACGTGGTCGCCGGTTCGATGGTGGTGTGGCAGGCCGCACATCCGCACCGCTCCGATAGGTCGGGGTTCTGCGAGCACGGGTCGGTGGCCGAAGGCAACCCACCCGCCGGCGCCACGAACGGGTCGCACAAGAACGCGGTGTAGAGTCGGTTGACCCGGGCGCGCTGCGAGGTGTGCCTCAGCAGGTAGCCCATCGTCGTCAGAATACCGCTGTGGTGCTCGGGCCGGTCGATGAGCTCCCAGTCGGCCGTGTACGCCGAGTCCTCGATGCCGCTAAGTTCATCGCCGTTGCGCTGAAGGTAGCGATAGTAGTGCCGGAGGGCCCCGTTGAAGTAGGTCTGATTGGTCGAGAAAGCATCGATGTACGGCCTCCCCGCCTTGATGATGCCCTCGAAGATGCGAGCCGGCTCGTTGGTCAGCGCTTCCCGGATCTCGTTGGCGTTTCCGTTAGGCCCTTCGGCGGCACAGTAGCGAAGCGCGGGGCCACAGCCGCAGCCGGCGTCGAAGTTGTCCCGGCCGCAGTCGGTGAACTCGCCGTTCTCGTTCTGGTCAATCCCGCGTTCGAACTCCTGCGCGTCGAAAGCGCACACTCGAAGCGTGAGGTCCGGGTCCCAGTAGGGGCTCATCTCCACCCAGCCGTCCATGTTGCAGCCGCTCTCGGTCTGGGCGCACTCCCCTTCCATGTAACCGGTCTGCATCGGGAGCGGGCGACCGTTCCCGTCGAAGCTGGTGTGCGGCATGTCCAGGCATGGCTCATACGCGCCGCGGAAGGCAATCTGCTTGTCGAACACCGACCAAACCTCGCCCTCCCCGCGCTCAAAGCGCTCGATGAAGGTGTCGAAGAGGTCTCCGTTCGACGGAAGTGCGGTCCAAAGGAAGCCTCGGTGGTAGTCGGCGAGCCGGTCGAAGAACTCAGGCGACGCCAGCATCTCGTCGACCTTCGCGTCGTCCACGTCGGCATCTCCGTGAAGCTGCTCGTACTCTTCGATGGTCGGCGGCCTTCCGTAGAGGTCCAGCGTGACCTGTCGGAGGAACCGATACTTCCCGAGCCGGTCGGTCGGCGCGCACTGCTCAGGCGACTGCGCGAGCGACGCTAGCGGAAGCACCGTGGCCGCCATCAGAGATAGGATGAGTAGACGCCTCATGGCTGCACCTCCTGGTTGATCCAGTCGTCCAAGGTGATGTCTCGAAAGTCGAAGGGGTCGCCGCCGATGCTCTTCACGATCGTACCGAGCACCATCTCGGGCTTGAGCTGAATGCCGCCCTCGTTCGGTAGTCCCGTCGACGGGTCCACGGAGATGATGCCGAGGTCGTCGTCGTTGCTGGCACCAAACACACCGCTTCGGAGCGAGTTGCCGATGACGACGATCGAATCGTTGAACCAGTGGTCGCGCCCGCCGTTGCCGTTGATCCGCGGAGTTCGGGAGAACTCGGAGTAGACTACGACCGTCGTTCGGTCGAAGTTGGGGTCGTCTTCCCGGAGGTGGGTCACGAGTGAACCCACCGCGTCGAACGACCGGCGCATGCGCTCCGGCTGGTTGAACGACCAGTCGTTGCCGTGCGTGTCGAAGCCGCCGAGGAGCCTTACGGTGACCGCCGTGCTCAGATCGGTCCGGAGCAGCTGGGCCGCGGTGGCCGCGGCCTCGCCGGCGTTGTCGTTGACGTTGTAGATCGACTGGATGTTCTGGGCTTCCTCGGAACCTCCGCGGAGATCGAAACGATCGATCAGGTTCTGGTCCTGAATGCGCTTGAGACGGTCTCGGCTCAGTACCATCTGGTCTTCTGGCAGACGGCCCTGGTACTCGGGTGAGACACACGATCGAGCCGCATCGAGGGATGTCTGCACGAGGTCTTCGAGATAGTCGGGCAGCCGGTCGCGGTTTTGTCCGATGAGCTGACTGATCTCGTCCGGGTTGTTCATCTGAAACGCCGTGACGCGGTTATCGAAGCTCTTATTGAAGTTGGCGACTTCGATCGCGGCGTTGGGGATGAGCTTTCCGTCGTCGAAGGTCGCGGCGGCAATCGTGCTGAGGGAGTCGCCCTTTGCGAGCGTGTTGTCTGGCTCAATGCCGGTGTGGCTGTAGAGCGTCGCGCTCTCGTGCGACACCGTGTTCATGTTCATCCCGCGGAACACCGTCACGAGGTCGGCGTGGGGAACCAAGGCGGCCATCGTCGGCCCCCAGAGCACCTCGGTGCCACCGCTCGTGACGGGGATCGGGTCTTGATACACGGCGTCGAGGCGGTCCGTGCCGAGGTCGATGCCCCCGTAGCTTCCCACCGGATCGCGCGGGTCGGGCCCGAGTAGCACGTCCCATCCGCCCTGGAGGTAGCAGGCCACCAGACGGCGCCCGCCAGGTGCCTGCCCGAGAACACGCGTGAGCGGCGCGAGGGTCAGCATGCCAACGCCGGCCATGGCACCTCGAAACAGAAATCGTCTCCCGAACTCGAGTTTGTCGTCGTTACACATGGTCACACCTCAGTACGTGAGAAAATCGGGGTGGGTGATGAGGCCGACGCAGACCGCTTTCCAACGGTCGCGCGCTTGGGACTCGCGTTCGCCCAGATCGGCCGGGAGGTTCGTTCGAAGGATCGACACCCAGGGGTCGAGCCGCGAGTCGAGGTCGTCGGTCAGGTAGGTGCCGTGAAACCGCAGCACCAAGTAGCGGAGGTTCTCGAGCGCGGAGTCGTCCTCAGGGTCGAGGCCGTCTAGCTGCTTCAGCAGCACGCGGTCGTCGGCGCTCTGCATGTCGAGGTCGGCGTCCACCGCCTCGCCGCACACCTCACGCGCCGCGTCGCCCGCGAGCTTCACGAAGCTTACGGAAATCTCACGCGCCTCCTGAGTCGACTGCGTGTAGTCAGGCTTGCCCAGCGTTGCCGAGTACTGACCCGCGCGCGACCAAGTTTGTCCGGTCGTCACTTCGAGCGAGCGAAAGAACTGGTCGGCCGTCAACCGAACCACGCGCTTCGTCTCGGGCTGGAGGTTCGGGTCGTTTGGGTTTCTGGGCTCCGAGCCCGACAGGTCGCCGGTGCAGCCGACGAGCAAGGCGGTGAACAGAGCGATTGAGGTCGTCCACTTAGGCGTCATGGCGCCATTCCTTCCTGGATCCACGTTTCGATGAGACCGATCTCCTGCTGGGTGGGCCCAGGCTGCGGAGGCGGCGGCATTTCACGTCCCTTGATGAGATCGAGTGCGCTCTGCGCCGTGACGACGAACGTTTCGTAGTCGCCGAAGAAGCGTTGAACCCCACCGGGCCCGTGACACTGCGCGCAATAGGTATCGAAGATAGGCTTGATGTCTGTCTCCCAGAAGACCGTCGGCTCGTTGCCTCCGATCACGACTTCGCCGTCGATCCGAAACGGAATCGTCTGCTGCACCAAGCCGAGCGGTCCCTCCAAGGCGAGGTTCAGCTCGTGCCAACCTGCTTGAAGGGTGCCGAGTTCACCGAGCGTCCAGAGTCCGGAAGCCCCGACGACCTCGATCGAACGTCCGTCGAGGTTCGCGGACAGAGTCATCGAAGCGGTGGGGTCAGCGACGATCGTCAAGGCGGCCGGGGGGTTCTCCTCGTCGACCCGCTGATGAGGCCGGACACCGTACACCGCCACCGACTCGCGGTGCCCAAAGTGGCAAATACGGTCGCCCTCGACGACCCACGCGCCGCCCGCGGGATAGGCAACCACGTCTTCGATGAAGGTAAACTCGGTGTCCGGCTCGATGCGCTCCCAGCGCGCGAAACGATCGCGGCGGAAGAGCTGATCCCGGACCGTGGCCCAAATCACGCCGCCCGCGGCGTCGGCCTCCATCACGAACCCACCCTCGAACGGGATGTGCTGCCAGTCTTCCTCGAAGCGGTAGAGCGCACCGAGGAACACGCCAACGACGCCGTTCTCGGAATCGAGCGCCACGTCCTGCGCTCCCTCGACCGATCCAATCTCTTGAAAGAAGGCGTTGTCGCCGAAACGGACTTCCCAAAGCGCCCCTTCGTCCGTGGTGAGGTAGAGCATGTCGCTCTCGGTGCCGCAGGAGCCTTCGAAGTGCTCGATCTTCATCGTCTCGAACACCTCGAGCGGTAGATCCCATCGAAACCAGGTTTCCGCGCGACGTTCAAAAAGCCCGCGCGTCCCCAAGATGAAAGCGCCCGAACTCGCCGTCGGGTCGCCGCACACGAACCGAGGACGCCCGAGGTTTCCAGGGAGAACGAACGGTTGAGACGAATCGAGTCGAGTATCCCAAAGCTGACTCTCGCTGACGACGAACGCACGATCGGCCGTCCACGCGACGAGCTCGTCCGCCTCGCCGAAACGCGCCGGCACTGGCGCCGACTCGCCGTCCGGACCCACGACGCGAACGCCGTCGACACTGGTGACCCAGGCGCGGCCACCCGGACCTACGCCGGCGAGCGACTCGCCCTCTGCAAGCGTCACGCAGCTCGAGAGACCCACGCTGGTCGCGGAGGCGTCGCCCGCGGTGCTGTTCGACAGCGCCGGGTCGCCGCAGCCGACCGCGAACCAAGATAGAACTACCACCCCGGCGAAGGGCGCCGTCCTCGAGTGCATACC
>JBCDFZ010000033.1:0-57606 GCA_039177115.1 Myxococcota bacterium | reverse complement strand
GCGTGTCGCCGCGGCTTCCTCGGTTTCGAGCGGGTTGTTGCCGGGCACCGCGGGCACTTGAGAGAGCACGGCGATGCTCGTGTCGCTATTGACGAAGAGCTCGCGAATGTAGTGGTCGGCGTCGAAGCAGTCGACGAAGTCGGCCTCTCCACACGCCGATTGGGGAAAGGTCTGGAGCGACCGCTCGAAACCGCCGTCCTCGCGCCAGGCGCCGTTCGGGTTCACGTGATGCGTCTGCACGTCGAAGATGAACTCGTCCCCTTCGAGCGGAGCGCACGCGCCAGGGTCGTCCATCATGTCGTCGTCGATGCCGAACCCCGCGTTGCCCCCGGTTCCACCGCGCTCACCGTCGGAGCAACCGTACACCTGGTTGATGACACAGAGCGCTGTGGCAGAGCCCATGGTGCTGGAAACGAAATCGCGTCGAGACAGGCCGAGCCGCCGCGACTTCTCGTCGACCATGCGAAGGAACGTTTCTTCGGCAACGCGGTCGCGCTTCTCCGGGGGTCGGGGCGCGACCTCCCCGTTGGAGCCGGTTCGAAACGGAATGGGCGACTCGAGCGGGGGTTCGTCGGCGCTCTTCTTCATGGACGCCAGAGTACCGCGAGTGGCCGCCGGTCACACGCCTCGAATGAGCGCCATCGAAACACCGCCGCCCATCAGAATCAAGCCGATGCAGATCACGGCGAACCCGAAGGCACCGGCGTAGCACCAGAACATCACGCGACTTCGCTCCGCCAGCTGCAGCAAACGGTTGTAGCGGATCGGGCTCCAGTACCAGCCCGGAGGGAGCACACCTCGGGGGTGGAGGGTTCGGTAGAGACGAACGTGGTAGACGACTCCCGTGGGAATCCCGAGGCAGAACCCGATCGCGGTCACCCAGATGCCGTTGTAGTAGAGCGTCTGCCAGGGCGTGACCCAGACGCCGCTGATCGCGGCGAGCGCAAGCAAGATCGCCACCACGACGCCGGCTTCACGCACCCTGCGCTCCCTCAGACGAGCCCGGTTTCGGCACCTCGACAGCGTAGTGCCGGCAGCAGCACCTGCGCCAGTCGCGTGAAATCGTTGCGGGAACCGCCGCGAAGCCGACTACTTGCATCAAACCACCTTTTCGTCCTTAAACAGTGCCAGCGACATGGCTCGAAACTCGAACTTCGTGACCAGGGACTCGAATCGGCTTCGCGCGTTCCCAACGGGCTGGTTTCTGGTCTGCTTTTCCGATGAGCTCGCCCCCGGCGACGTGAAGTCGCTCCGTTTCATGGGGCAGGACCTCGTCGTGTTTCGGACCGAATCCGGCCAAGCCTGCGTGAGCGACGCCTTCTGCCCACACATGGGGGCCCACTTCGCTCACGGAGGAACCATCGAAGGTGAGGTGCTGCGCTGCCCCTTCCACGGCTTCTGCTTCGACACCCAAGGAACCTGCGTCAAAACCGGTTACGACACCAAGCCCCCGCGCAAGGCCAAGCTTCGCACCTGGCCCGTCGAGGAGATGAACGGCCTCGTCCTCGCCCACCACCATCAAGACTGGGAGGAACCGAAGTGGACCGTCCCGAGGCTCGATGACGAAGGGTGGACCCCGCTTTCCCACCACACCTGGGAGATTCGCGCGAACCCGTACGACACCGCGGAGAACAGCGTCGACTTCGGACACTTTTCCGTAGTGCACGGCTACCGAAAGACCGAAATCGTCGAACCCCTCGAAACACGGGGCCCAAAGCTCACTGCGAAGTACGCCATGGACCGTGACGCGAGCGTGTTCCTGCGCCGAAAAGACCTCCGCGCCGAATTCGCAATCACGAAGTGGGGCCTCGGCTACTCATGCGTGGAGGTCGAAGTCGCCGAGTTCGGCCTCAGGTCCCGTCACTTCGTTTTCCCAACCGCGATCGACCGCGAGATGCTGAAGCTGAGTGTCGCAGTGAGCATTCGTCACGTGAGTCAGCCCTCGAAGATCAACCCGCTCCTCCGGCTGGTCCCGCGCTCAGCCCTGCATCGACTGATCCTCGGCGCATCGATGCGCGGTTACAAGAACGACGTCTCGCAAGACTTCGAGATCTGGCAAAACAAAGCAGGCGTCGAGCGCCCGCCCCTCGCCGACGGAGACGGCCCCATTCACGCGTTTCGGGAGTGGACCCGACAGTTCGACCCGAGCGACGGCCAGCAGAGCTCGGTGTTTAGCGCGGCCGAGTAGTCGCGTTCCCGCAACTCCCGGCGCCTAGCGGCAGTCTTCGAACTCGAGGTTGGACTCTGCGTTGCGAAGGTCTTCGCGGTCTTCGCCGAGGGCGTAGACGGGAGGGGACCCGATGGGACCTGGGACGTCGACCGTAACGGGCCCTCGGATACGGTTGCCCGTCCATACATCGTACCAATCGCCTTCCGGAAAGTAGACCGGCCGGCTGTCGGCTCCCTCTTCGAGGATCGGAGCGACGAGCAGGCTGTCACCGAGCATGTACTGGTCGCTCAGGTCCCACGTGTCGGGGTCGTCCGGGTAGTTCAGCATCATGTGACGGAGAATCGGCGCGCCGGAGGTCTCCCAGTCGGCGGCGAGCGTCACGAGCTCGTCCACGAGGGCACAGTGCACGTACGTGAACTTCCGGAAGTGGTCGACGGTCTCTTGGTCGCTGTCCCAGCGCCAGTTGTTGAACTTATCGGCGCCTTGGTGCGTTCGCATGATAGGCGTGAAAGCCCCGAGCTCGGTCCAGCGCAGGTAGAGTTCCTTCGTGCTCGGCCCGTCGCCGCGCGCGAAGCCCGCGATGTCGTGCGTCACGAACGGCTGGCCGGCAAGCCCTAGGTTGATCAGCGCAGGGACCACCGTGGGGAGCCCATCGAGGACGCTCCAGTTGGTTTCCTGGTCGCCGGCCCAGTGGATCTGCGCGACCTCTTGGACGCCTGTGTAGCCGGACCTTGCAAACATCACCCAGTCGCCGTCCGGCCGGACGGCGTCCATGGCCTGACGAGTCGCCCGCTGCCAATCGATCGGGAAAGTGTTGCGACGCTCGACGCCGTCGCTTCCATCGCTCGCCACCGCATCGAGGGGAACCCATTCGCCGAAGTCGGCCATCCAACCGTCAACGCCGTAGTCACGTACGATGTCGGCAAGCGAGCTGGCAATGAACTCGACGGTGTCCGGATTGGAGAAGTCCGGATGGCCGTTGACCTCGGGAATGTTTGGCCCGATCACCGGGAGGTAGGGCCCGCCTTCGGGGTCGTCGGGATCCTGCACGAGAAGTCCCATGTCGGCCATGTCCGAGAAGCGCGGATCGATACCCTCGACGATGAACGGATTCACGTAGGTGAGGAATCGGTACCCGCGGTCGCGGAGGCCGCTCACCATCTCGCCGAAATCGGGGTAGCAGACGCTGCAGTCTTCGATGCCCGGGCACTCTTCCTCCGGAACGCACATCTCACGAGGCTCCCAGACGTACCGAACGCCGAAGCCGCCGTCGAAGTTGATGCGGACGCCGCCCCAGTCTTGCACCCACATCGCCGACACCGGAACGTTGGCCGCCTCGAGCGCATCGACTTCATCGAGGACGACCTCACGCCCCCCTTGGGACCCGATCCAAAGGGAGTAGGCCCAAAGCGGCGGCTGAGCGGGGCGCCCGACCAGGTCGTTCAGCTGCCTGAGCACGTCGACGGGAGCGGGTCCGTGAAACACCCGCCATGCGACTCGGCCGCCGCTCACGATTTCAAACCACGCAACGTTTTCGTCGGTGGCGCACAAATCGACGAGCACGCGGCGACTCGTGTCGAAAAGCGCGCCAAACCCTCGCGCGTCGACGTAGTAGGGCATGGGGAAGTACGTGGTGTGTTCGTCGCCAGAGACACCACCCGAATCGTCCCGCCCGTTGCCTTGCTCGGTGACGAGGAGCTGAAAGGCATCTCCGCGCTGATTGGTAGCGTTGTACTGTTCGCCAAACCCGTGGAACGTCCCGAGCTCGTCGCATCGGATGCCGACGGCGATCGAGTCCGCAGGGTCGCCTGCGAGCTCCAGTGTGAACTCGCTCGAATCCGGGCCCGCCTGCGTTGCCGTCAGGGTCGCCGTGCGTGAGCCAGTCTCGTTCGCATACTGAACGGTGGCGCCGTTCTCGTCGCTCGATACTTCCTGAACCAACAGTGGATCGACCACCTCGTCAGTCCGCGTGAAACGCTCGGGCTGCCCCGTGAACGTCTCGGTGAAGTTGCGGGCGACCGGCCCTAGCGGGGCTGTCGCGAACGTCTCCTCGCCGTCGATGACGACGACAACGCTGCCGTCGTCGTTGGCCACCAGCTGCACCGACTCCGGAGCGCCGCCGCCGCCCGTGCCACCACTGTCACTGTCGCTGCAGCTGGCGCCAGTCGCGCCCAGCAGCGCCACCACCCAAAGCCAACGTCGCACCATCTCGAACTCCCAATAAAGAAAGCGTAAGGATCCCCGGAATCTGAGTCGCTGGCAAGCCTCCTCCCTCGGGTCAGGGAAGCGTCGTGAGGTCGATTCGGCCCCAGTGGGGCTCGCTCAGACTGCCGACGTACAGCCAATCGCCGACCTGCTCAGCGCTCGTCGACATTGCGAAACTCTGTCCTTTTTCGTCCTGGACAGTGCGGAGAACGTTTCCCTCGGCGTCGAACTCCATCACGAATGGATGGCGGCGCGGCTTCGGCTGAAGCGGGGACGGGATCCGGTAGATGACCTTGCGAAGCCAGGGCCTCTCGGAGGCGCTGTCGAGAAGCGCGTTCCTCGGCGAGTAGAGAGCCAGCCAGAAAGTCCCGGCTGGGCTGGTCGAGATCCCATCCGGAAACCCGGGCAGGTTGCTCCGGAAGACCTCGACCCGGCCCGCGTCCGGCCCGCGAACGTAGATGCGCTTCACCCCGTATCGCATCGTCTCGTTCACCAGGACGTACGTCTCGTCGGGCGAAACCGCGACGCCATTGGCAAAGTGAAGGTCGCTCGCCACCACTTTGCACTCGCCGGTACCGATGTCGTACTTCACGAGCCGCCCGTTCGGCGCACTCTCGAACACCTCGTTCATGACGTCGTGGTGCCCCCACTTGTACGAGGCATCGGAGAACCAAGCGACGTTCTGTGAATCCACGTCGACGTCGTCGGTGAAACCGAACGAGTGATACCCGGCTTCGGTACACAAGACCGTGATCTCTCCGTTTGGGCTCGCGGAAAGAAGCCCCTTCACGGCGTCGGCGATGATCAGGTTACCGTTCACGTCGAAGTCGAGTCCGAGCGGACGCCCGTCGGTGACCGCAAAGACTTCGACCTGTTGCCCGTCCGGGGAGTAGCGGAGGATCTGACCCTGCTCGACGCCGACGTACACACGCCCCTCCGAGTCGACGGCCACGTCCTCAGGACCGTGAGCGTCGGGCGTGGGGTACAGCTCGAGGTCTTGGAGAATCTGGTTTGGTTCGAACTCACCTTCGAGCGGCGGCAGCGGATGCGCTGACCACGAGACGGGCCGGATGGGTACCGGCCATAGCCATAGATAGAGCCCCAAGAACAGGGCCGTCACCCCAAGTATTCGCGCCGTCGTCCGAAGCATCGATGAACCTCTCGGGTCTCGCGCCAGGTTCTACCACAGCCGCTGCCTGTTGAGACGAACCTGCGCGACGGCAGTCAGGGCGAATCGGGACCCGGCTCGGCGGGCTTGGATTCGGTCTCCTTTTCCACCTCGTCCTTCGGAAGATTGATCAACCCCATGACGGTGATCGTCAGCAGATCTTCGTCGGCCTTCCCCAAGGGGCAGAGCTGCTTCCCGAGGTATTCGCACGCCTCGCGCTTGGCCTTCTCAGGGTCTTCGACATACGTTCCGTCGTCGGTGTACCAAATACCGTCTTTCGTGCGCGCAAGCATTCCGTTGGCGTACTTCCAGGTGCCGAGCCCGGTTTTGGCGCGTTTCCCGCTCGGGTAGTACCACTCGCCGGTTCGGCTCTTGGCGATCCGCCCGTTCGGATGGTTGAGCTCGAGGAACCCTCGGGTGATCGTCCGTCCGTTGGACCACGTCACCGCGGGCTGCCGTGTGATTCGGTACCCGACGTAAGGGGCGCATACCTCGAGTTTGATCTGAGCGAGGTTCCGCCGTTCCTCGGTGCTGAGCTTTCGGCTCTTCCTGCTCGAGTCGTCGAGGCGCGCAAGGAAGTCCATGATGGTCAGCTCTTCGCACGTAGGTGAGGCCAGGAGCTGTTGCTGCGCGCCGGCCGCCGACGGAGCCCCAACCAACAGCGCACCGCACACGAGCCAAGCTTCGAGGAGTGCGAACCACCAGGGGGCAGTGCGAGGCACGCCCTACTCGTCCGCCGGCGAAAGGCCGCGTGGACCGCGCGCACTTCGTCTACGCAAGCGGTTCGCCTCGGCAAACCGGGCCTCCGCCCAACGCATGGCCTGCTGGTGTGCGCCGACTGCGTTCGGACCGCCAGTGCGCTGCACGTACGTACCATCCGGCTGCATGTCCCAACCGCTTCTCTGATCGTCGAGCAGGGTGTCGATGGTGTTCCGCAACTCCTGCTGGAGCGGCGGCGGCTCGACGGGCACCAAAACCTCGACGCGACTCACGAGGTTGCGCGTCATGCAGTCGGCCGAACCGATGTAGTACTCCTCTTTGCCCGCGTTCCGGAAGTAGTAGATTCGCGAGTGTTCGAGGAACCGGCCCACGACGCTCATCACCCGAACGTTTTCGGAGAGCCCAGGGATGCCGGGCCGCAGGCGACACGAATCGCGAACGATGAGGTCGACCCGAACGCCAGCCTGGGAGGCCTCGTAGAGGGCCCGCGTGATGTCCACGTCTTCGAGCGCGTTGGTCTTGACCTGGATGAGCGCGTCGTCGCCGTTTTGCGCGTGTCGAATCTCTCTGCGGATTTTGGCGAGCAGCGCCGGCTTGAGCAGCTTGGGCGCCGGCAAGAGCTTCTTGTAGACCCGGCTCGGCTTGTACCCCGTGGTCAGGTAGTTGAAGAGTTCCGTCGCGTCTCGCCCGATTTCGGGGTCCGAGGTGAGTAGGCCGACATCGGAGTAGAGCTTCGCGGTTTCCTCGTGGTAGTTGCCGGTGCCGACGTGCACGTAGCGGCGGAGCCCGTCGTGGTCTCGCCTGACGACGAGGATCACTTTGCAATGCGTTTTGAGGCCCACGACGCCGTAGGTGACGTGAATCCCGGCCTGTTCGAGCTTGCTCGCCCAGTTGATGTTGGCTTCCTCGTCGAACCGGGCCTTCAGCTCGACGACGACGGCAACCTGCTTCCCGTTCAGCGCGGCGTTGATCAGATGCTGGATGACGCGAGACTTCGCCGACGTACGATAGAGAGTCATCTTGATCGCGCGCACCTTCGGGTCCTCGCTCGCTTCTCGAAGGAAGCGTTCGACCGAGGTGCCGAACGATTCGTACGGATGATGAATGAGGAAGGCCTTATGGTCGCGGATCGCGTGGAAGATGTTGCTCCGCCCAACCAGCGCAGGCGCATCGACCGGGCGATGGTCGGGGTCGCGGTGTTCGGGGATGTCGAGCTTCGCGAGTTGAAACAGGTTGGCTAAGCCGAGAAAACCATCGACTTGGAACACATCGGACTGCTCGTCGAGGCCGAGCTCCGCGGCGAGGCGTCCGCGGTGCGTGGAGTCCATGCCTCTAGCAACTTGAAGCCGCACGATCGGGGCGAACTTCCGTTCACGAAGCTCGGATTCGATGAGGGCGAGAAGGTCGTCAGCCTTGTCTTCATCGCTTTCGACGTCGGCATTGCGGGTGACGCGGAAAAGCTCCGTGCGCTCGATGACCATACCCGGAAAGAGCAGGTCGAGGTTCTTCGCCATGATCTCTTCGAGCGGGACGAAGACGAGCGAGTTCCGGACTCGAATGAAACGCGGAACCCCTGCCCCGAGCGGCACCTTGACGCGCGCCATCAGCGGCGTCGGGTCCTTTGGATAGTGGAGCGAGACCAGAAGGTTCAGAGACAGGTTCGAGACGAACGGAAACGGATGAGCCGGGTCCATCGCCTGCGGAGTCACGAGAGGAAAGATGTTGTCGAGGTAGTCGTCGCGAAGCCAAGCGCGATCTTCCTCGGGGAGAGAGTCGTACGACGCGATCTCGACGCCGGCGTCGGTGAGGCGACGTCGAAGCTCTGCCCATAGCGCCTGCTGTTCCACGATGAGGGGACGGATGACGTCGTACGATTCTTCAATCTGCTGTGTTGGAGTTCGTCCGTCGATCGTGAGCTCGTGAACGCCGGCGGCGGCCTGCTGCTTGAGGCCGCCGATGCGCTTCATGAAAAACTCGTCGAGGATTTGTCCCGTGATCGCGAGGAATTTCACGCGCTCGAGCAGCGGTGTCCGAGTGTCGTGCGCCTCGCTCAGAACGCGGCCCACGAAGGAGAGCCAGGTCAGCTCGCGGTTGAGGTAGAGCTCCGGCGCATCGAGGTCGACGTCGCCACCCTCGGCAGATGATTTCCCCCCGTGCTGCTGGGTTCCTCGACCGTTGGTATTGGCGATGGTGGAGCTCATATCGAGTCGGATAGTGTAGCGCGTATCGGCACATCAGAGCCAGGCACCAAATTGCGTTGACGAGGCTTCCCCACTACGATGGCCGCGGAATTCCCGGAGAAACAGGACCTTCCCAATCGTGTCGAACAAGAGCGACTCCTTGACGCCCCGACGCCGTCCGAGCCAAGAGCGCTCGCGGGATCGCGTGGAGCGCATCCTCGACGCGACCGCGTCTCTCTTAGACGAAATGCCGGTGGACAAGGTCACCACTGCGGCCATCGCGAGCACGGCGGACGTGCCAATCGGGTCCGTCTACCAGTACTTCCCGAACAAGCTCGCCATCCTCGCAGAGCTTGCGCGACGCGTGATGGAGAAGGTGGATGCGGCCACCGCAGAGCTGATCGTAGAGGACTTCGGCGTGCTCCCCTGGGATCAGGCCATCGATCGCGCGGTCGACACGACGATCCAGGGGTACTCGCAGCAACCGGGCTACGTGCAGCTGCTTCTCAGCATTCGGCCCACGCCGGCCTTTCGCGAGATTACCGACGAGTCGAACGACCGCGTCGCGGCGATGATGGCCATGCATCCGGCGCTGCAGGCCGTCCTTCCTCCCGACCGGATCACGCTGATAACGCGGTCGGCTATCAAGGCAGTGAACGCGCTCCAGGACTGGGCTCTTTCAATCGAAGACGATGCCGAAGCGGCGGCAGAAATCGTCGTCGAAATGAAAACGCTGCTCAAAGGTTATCTAGCTGTGTACATGGGCACTCCGAGCGATTCGCCTGCGGTTCGGAGCTAAGAAAACGAATGATTTCATTTATTTATGAAATCATTCAAATTATGAGTATTCCTCACTTTTCAAGTGAGGGGTTAGATGTTACATAGGCGGGACCACTCTGGAGGAGGAATGGATATGAAGTATCTTATGCGCGTTGCCCTCGTGGCAGCGCTGGGTATCTACGGTTGTAGCGACGATAGCGATAACACCGGGGGCAGCGGAGGCACCGCAGGCTCGGGCGGCGACGGCGGGACCGGCGCGGCCGGAGCGGGCGGCGACGGTGGAGCAGGCGGCACCGGCGGCAGCACGCCGAAGGGCTGCGCCGACATTCCGGACACGTCGACGTACATCGTCGAAGGTGCGCCGGCGACCACCGACGAAGGTTGCACCGACGACAACACGCTCGATGCGACCGGCGACAACGACCAGGCTCAGATCATCCAGGCTATCCTGGCTGCCGGTGCCAACGGGTACGTCTGCCTGAATCCGGGCCTTTACGACATGGGCGGCACCATCGACGTCACGCAGGAGACCAACTTGACGATCAAGGGTCTGGGCGACTCCCCGGATGACGTCATTCTGGAGTACGCAGACTCTGACGGGAACTGCCGCGGCAACCAGGGCATCAACGTGACCGTCGACGGCGTGACCATCGAGAACATGTGGGTGCGCAACACCTGTGAGAACGCAGTGGTCCAGCGTGGAACCGACGGCTCGGTATTCCGTAAAGTCCGCGTGAGCTGGGACGGCACGCCGCGCACCGAAAACGGCGCGTACGGGGTCTACCCGACCGACTGCTCCAACACCTTGGTCGAGTACTGTCAGACTCAGGGTGCCTCCGATGCCGGCGTTTACATCGGCAAGTGCGACGGCGGTACCGTCCGCAACAACGTGGTCTACGAGAACGTCGCGGGCCTCGAGGTCGAGAACTGCCTCGACGTGGACACCTACGACAACGAGATCTTCGACAACACCGGCGGCCTCTTGGCCCTCCAGCAGGACATCTCGGGTGAGATGCAGACCAACAGCGGCGTGCGCATGTACGACAACGTGGTCTACTGCAATAACCGCGAGAACTTCGCGCAACCGGGCAGCGCCGTCGCGGGCATCCCGGTGGGTACGGGCGGCCTCAGCTTCGTCGGCAACGGCGTCGAGATCAACAACAACGAGTTCACCGACAACTGGACGCTCGGCGTCGCCCTCGCCAGCAACATCGTGCAGTGCCAGGCCGAGGACTCCGACTGTCCTCCCTACACCGAGGGCTACGACCCCTACACCAAGAACATCTACGTTCACGACAACCTCTACACCAACAACGGGACCGACCCGCAGGGCCTGTTCGGCGACATCTTCATGGCGCTCGGATTCGGCTGCGACGGCTGTCCGCCGGTGCCGGAGGTCGTCTGGGACGGCTACCAGGAACGGATCTGCAACGACGACAGCGACAACCCAGGAACGCAGTGCTTCGAGAACTCGGACTGTCCAAACGGCGAGTGCCTCCCGGAGTTCAGCGACGAGAACGAGGCCGGCATCTGCCTCGGTGAAGACGCCGACGCCGCCGCCAGCATCCTGGTGCTCGGCGACCTGTGTGGCGACATCGGGCTGGAGTTCCTTCCGCTGGGCCTGTGCTTCGGGGCGGAAAGCTCCACGGACCAGACCCCGTTCCTCTGCGAGCCACCGCAGTAGGTAGTCTCTGAAAGGACGATGTCATGAAGACCCTTAACTTGAGTCTGTTCCTCTCATTGATCGTAGCTCTCGCCGGCTGCAGCGATGACGGCAACGGCGGCGGAACCGGCGGCGACGCCGGTTCCGGCGGCGATGGCGGAACCGGTGCGGCTGGCGCCGGCGGCGACGGCGGGACCGGTGGCACCGCGGGTTCTGGCGGCGACGGCGGGACCGGTGGCATGGGTGGTGCAGGCGCAGACGGCGGCTCGGGCGGTTCCGGCGGGACTCCCCAGCTGCTGTCTGAGTGGGGTCTTTTCTCAGACATCGAGAACCAGATTCCGGAAGACGGCGTCGTCCCGTACGACGTGACGGCGCCGCTCTTCACGGATGACGCGATGAAGCTCCGCTTCCTGCAAATCCCCGACGGTGAAACCATCGAGTACTCGGACACGGCGCGATGGATTCAGCCGGACGGAGCGATCTACGTGAAGACGTTCGCCTACCCTGTCGACGCACGAGACCCAGAGCTGGGCCTTCAGCTCATCGAAACCCGCATCATCGAGTTCACCGACGAAGGTGAGGTCGACATGTGGACCTACGTATACCCGGAGGGCGAAAACGACGACGCGGAGCTCGTCGTGTGGGGCCCGACGTTCGACGTCAGCTACATCAACGAACTCGGCGAAACCGTCGAGTTCAACTACGCCGTCCCGAGCGTTCCGGCGTGTCGAAACTGCCACTCGCCGCCACCGCGCTCGCGGACTCTCGGTCCTTCGAGTGGGATGCTCAACACCGATAAAGACTACGGTGGAGAGGTCGGCGTGCAAAACCAGGTGGACTACCTCAACAGCCTTGGTCTGTTCGATACGACCCCGTCCGAAGATCGGAACACCTACGTGACCAACCCCACGACGGAAGACACGGCAGGCCTTCACGATCGAGTGCGTTCGTATCTGGACTCCAACTGCTCGCACTGCCACGCCCGGGACGGCGAGGTGGCGGACAAGGGTCTCTACCTGATGTTCGACGAGATGGATCCGGAAACGAGCGACCCCTTCACCTGGGGCGTTTGCAAGACGCCGACGTCGGCAGGCAACGGAACCACGTGTGACCAAGGTCTCGACATCGTTCCAGGCGACCCCGACGCATCGCTCTTCCTGTGTCGCCTCGAGTCGGTGTCGCCGGGCGAGCTCATGCCGCCACTCGGTCGAACGACGGTACACACCAAGGGCGCCGAGCTGGTCCGCGAATGGATCGAAAAGATGCCCGAGATCTTCCCCGACATCCCCGACTGCCTCTGAGGCAACGATGCGCTCCACGCGACACCCAGTGTGTCTCGCGGCCGCGGTCACCGTGTTCGTCCTAGGGTGCGGTGACCCGTCCGCGGTGGACACCGGGACCGGCGGGGATGGCGCGGGCGGTATGGGCGGAAGCCCCGCGGAGCCGCCCGCTGCCCCATGGCCCGTCACGGACTTCCCGGAGCTCCCGGACGTCGCCAAGGACGTACCGGAGTCGCGTGTGTGGCTAGGCAACCTCCTGTTCTACGACCCGATTCTCTCCGTCGACCACGAAACGGCGTGCGCAACCTGCCACAGCGAGTTCTGGGGCATGAGCGACGCGCTCCCGGTCGGCGTCGGAAACGGCGCAGGCCTTTTGGCTGGACCGGGCCGAGAGGGTCCCAACACGCTCCGACGCAACTCGCAGACGCTGTTCAACCTCGTGTTCCGAGAGACCCTGTTTTGGGATGGCGCATCGCAGAACCTCGAAGAGCAGGCCCTGATGCCCCTGATCGCCGAGGACGAGCTCAACATTGCGCCAGCACAGGCGGTGACCGACCTGTTGGGCGTCCCCGAATACGTCGAACGCTTCGAGGAAGCGTTTCCGGATGACCCGCGGATCACGGAAGAAAATCTCGCCGCGGCGCTGGCTGCCTTTCAGCGTACGATGGTGTCGGACCGCGCAGTCTACGACGCCTACGTCGGGGGAGACACCGCCGCGATGAGCGAAGAGCAGGTCGACGGGATGTTCCGCTTCGCGGAGATGGGCTGCGATAGCTGCCACACCCCTCCCCTCTTCGAATCTGAGGCTTTCTACAATCGCGACGTACCCGGCCTCGACGGCATCATCGACGACGGTCGCGCCGAGGTCACCGGCGATCCCGACGACCTGAGAAAGTTTCGCGTGCCGACGCTACGCAACAGCTTCGACACCGACCCCTACTTCCACAACGGATCGGCGCCGAAGCTCAAGGACGCCGTTCGTCACGAGCTCGAGCAGTCGGGCATGCCGTTCGACGAAACCGACGTCGAACGCATCACCATCTTCATCGACAAGACGCTCCGAGACGACAGCCGCACGGCCATTCGTCCTCGGAGCGTCCCAAGTGGACTGCCTATCCCACTCGATGGGCCCGTGTTCCCCGGCCGCTGAAGCGCCGAACGAGTGCTGGGGTTGTGGGCCTCAGAAAGAGATGCCGCCGATACACTGACCCCAGTCGAGCGCTTCGCTCTGGCACTGATCCTCGGCGGCGTTCTCGTCGCAGTCGACCGAGTCGAGGCAGTTCAGGAGGCTCACCGTCTCGGACTCGCAGCCCTCGAAGACGATTGCGCAACCTTCCAAGCACGACTCGACGTCTTCATCAGCGATCTCGCCGATACAACTGCTGTTGCAGATCGCCTCGCACCCGGCGCCTGCGGATCCGCCGCCGGTGCCGCCCGTCCCACCGGTCGCGGAGGAGCCGCCCGTGCCACCCGTCCCACCGGTCGCGGAGGAGCCGCCCGTGCCACCCGTCGCCGAAGAACCGCCAGTGCCCCCCGTGTCGCCACCGGTGTCCGAGTCATCTCCACATGCGGCTCCTGCGAGCGCCAACGTGAGAAGTCCAACTAGCCAAATCGCGTGCTTCATCCCTCTTGCCCTCCATCCGCGCAGTCGCGCAGAGCCTAGCTACCATCTCGACGGAGAATTATGAAAATTCGCCGCAGATCGCGAGGGGCGCGCTCTCAGATCACCATCCGCGACGCTTCGTTCATGTCTTCGTCGTCGATGTAGTCGATTCGGCTCTTCGCGAACCGGCGAGCGACGGCGAGCGCGCGTTCACCGCGACCCGATTCGAGCGCCCACTGTGCATGGTCAATCAGGAGGGCGAGTTCGAGGCCGCGGCCGAGCGTGATGGCGAACCTGCGGGCGCCCGCCTCGAGCACCGGGCGCTCCTCGACCGTGCGCCCGAGCCACTGGCTGGCGTGTTCGATGGCTGCCCGGCAAACCTTCACCGCCGGAGACAGGCGTTTGTCTTTGGCGGCGGACAAGCGGGCGGACACTTCGTCGAGGTAGGCCTCCCAGACGCCCTCCTGGCGAAGCACCTTCAGGGCATCGAGCGAGAGAACGTTGGTGGTACCCTCCCAGATCGAGAGGACCTGAGCATCGGCAAGAAGCTTGGGGATGCCGGTATCATTCACGTAGCCGGCGCCGCCGAAGCACTCGAGGGCCTCTGACGAGAGCGCGACGACCTGCTTGCCGGTGGTGAGCTTGGTGACCGACGTGAGGAGGCGCAGGAGCAAATCTTCGGACGTCGTCGCTTCGCCCGCTTCACTCCGACCCAGGAGTTCGACGAGTCGGAACGCGAGCATGAAAGCAGCTTCGGTTTCGCCGATCATGTCGGCGAGCGTGTCCACGTGGAGCGGCTTGTCGGTGAGCGGTTCGCCGAAAACCTTGCGTCGACGCGCGTAGTCGAGGGCAAGTGCGACGGGGCGGCGCATTCCGTAGGCCGCACCCACCGAGTTCCAGGTTCGCGTGATGTTGAGCATAGGTGTGATCGCGCGCACCCCACTTTCGAGTCCCGCGAAAGGAACCGCGGGAACACCGTCCAGCGTGAGCTCCGCTGTAGGGAGCTTTCTCGTCCCGAACTTGTCCTTCAACCGGTTGACCTGGATGTTGCGAAGTCGGCCCTCGTCGTCGCGAAGCTCGAGGTAGAACACGGCGAGGCCGCGTCCGCCCGGCGGGTTTCCTTCAGGCCGCGCCAACGTGATTGCCATCTCGGAGGTGGTCGCCGAGGTGAACCACTTGGTGCCGTAGAGCCGCCAGGTGTCGCCGTCTCGTCGAGCCACGGTTTCGGTCTGGCTCACGTCAGAGCCCCCGATGCGCTCGGTCATCCATTGCCCGGACGTCCACATGCGCGCTGGCTCGCGTGACAGCAGTCGCGAAACCGCATGGTCGATCAACTCCTGGTGCCCCGAGTCAAGCAACGTTCGCGCGGCCCCGTCGGTCATGGCCAGCGGACAGGAGTAGGTATCCATCGACGCTTGGACGAGGTAGTTCATCACGTGCTGGTGGGTGCGCGCGTGTTCGCGGAGCGTCGTGTCGTAGCCGGCGGCGACGAGGCCGTACTCGGCGGAGATCGCCTGCGACCTCTTCCAAACGTCGGTGACCTCGATCCGGTCGATTCGATGCCCCCACGCGTCCCACTGCACGTAGCGGGGCTCGTTGACGCGATCGGCGAGCGAGGCCTGATAGAGCTCCACCCCGCCGAGCTGCCCGAGGGCGCGGTACTCTGGTTCGTGTCGCGTCAGCAGCTCGGCTGGGAGTTTCCTGGCAAGGTACTCCCGAAGCAGCGAGTCGGAATCGTATTGATTCCCGAGCGTTGGAGGGTCTTGATAGAAGCGCATGTTACGTATCCTAGCAGGAGGTGCGTGTTAGTGAAATCTCGGCCTGAGGCTGCTAAGTGCTAGAGATCTCCCATGATCCCGATCAAGGTCGCCACCGCGTCGCTGAACCAGACGCCCCTCGACTGGGTGGGGAATCAGCGTCGCATCGAAGCGGTGTTGGCCGAGGCCAGGCGCCAAGCGGTGGGCCTCCTTCTGTTGCCCGAGCTTTGTACCACAGGATACGGCTGCGAAGACGCGTTCCTCGGGCCCGACGCGGCAGCACGCGCCTGGTCGATGCTGCAGGCGTTGGCGCCGCAGACGAAGGGTATGGCGGTCTGTCTCGGGATACCCGTGCGACGAAGGGGCGGCCTCTACAACACGGCCTGCCTGGTGGTCGATGGAACGATCGCGGGCTTCGCCGCAAAGGAACATCTCGCAGGAGAAGGGCTTCACTACGAACCACGCTGGTTCAAACCGTGGCCGAACGACAGCGTCGTGTCCCTCGAGCGGGATGGACGAAGCTACCCGTTCGGAGACGTGTTCTTCGACGTGGGAGGCGTTCGCCTTGGTTTCGAGATCTGTGAAGACGCATGGGTCGCCCAGCGGCGGGGTGCCCTCGACGGGCACGCAATGGATGTTCTCTTGAACCCTAGCGCGAGCCATTTCGCCTTCGGGAAGCACGAGGTGCGGGAACGACTCGTTCTCGAGGGCTCGCGCTCGATGGCCGTGGGCTACCTGTACGCCAACCTTCTCGGCAACGAAGCGGGGCGCGTGATCTACGACGGCGGCTGCTACATCGCGCAGAACGGGTCGCTCTTGGCCCGCTCGACGCGCCTAACCTTCGACGAATGGACCCTCACCACAGCCACGCTCGACGTCGAGGCTTCCCGCACCGAGCAGGTTCGGACGCGGAGTTTTCAAGCGGACAGCAGCGACCCCGGCCAGAAGCGCGTCATCGTGGACTTCACGTTTCCACGGGCACCGATGGAGCGCTCGCAGCCCGAGGTCGAGGCTTGGGAGCGAAGCGAAAGCCACAAGGAAGAAGAGTTCACGCGCGCACTCACGCTCGCCCTGTTCGACTACCTGCGTAAGAGCCACTCGAGGGGGTTCGTCCTGAGCATCAGCGGGGGTGCCGATTCCGCCGCGGCCGCGTGCTTGGTGGGGCTGATGGTGGACCGCGCTCGCGAGGCGCTCGGAGACGAGGGTTTCGCGGCGAAGCTCGGCATGGACGCCAAGGGGTCGGCGAGAGACTGGGTCGAAGCGCTTCTTTGCTGCGCCTACCAGAGGACCGACCACAGCAGCCAAATCACCGAAGACGCGGCGTCGGGGGTAGCCAACGCGCTCGGCGCAACCTTTTACCTCTTGGACGTGCAGTCGCTCGTCGACGCCTACGTCCGTCTGATCTCGGAAGCGACCGATCGAACGCTCACGTGGGAGGACGACGATCTCACCCTCCAGAACATCCAAGCGCGGGTACGCGCGCCAAGCGTGTGGATGCTCGCGAACATGCGTCGATCGCTCTTGTTGTCGACCAGCAACCGCTCCGAGTCGGCGGTCGGCTACGCCACGATGGATGGCGACACTGCAGGCGGATTGAGTCCGATCGCCGGCATCGACAAGGCGTTCCTACGGCACTGGCTTCGCTGGCTCGAGACCAAGGGCCCGACGGGGATGCGCAGCATTCCGGAGCTCTCTGCGATCAACGTGCAGACGCCCACCGCGGAGCTGCGCCCGAAGGAGCACCACCAAACCGATGAAGAGGACCTGATGCCCTACCCGGTCCTCGACGCAATCGAGCGCCTTGCAATTGGAGACAAGCTACCCCCGGTCGACTGTCTCGAGGTGCTCCAAAGCGAATTCGAGCAGTACGACGACCAGACGCTCCGAACGTGGGTCAAACGGTTCTTCCGCCTTTGGTCCCGGAACCAGTGGAAGCGAGAACGGTACGCACCGTCGTTCCACGTCGACGACAAGAACCTCGACCCGAAAACGTGGTGCCGTTTCCCGATCCTCTCCGGAGGCTTCGAAAAAGAGCTGTCAGAGCTTTGAGCGAAGGGAATCGGCAGCTCGATGGATCTCGTCTCGAACCAGGTCGGGGCGCTCCATCGTCATGAAGTGCGACGCGTCTAGCCTGAGCAGGCGCGTGTCGGGTCGCACGCGAACGAAGGCATCGAGCGACTGTACCGGGAGCGGCTGGCTGGCCTTCTGTCGCGCGATGAGCGTCGTTGGACAGCGAAGGCGCTTGATGTAGCGCCTCGGCCATGGGTCCGCGGTTGCGAACACCCGGCTCTCCCACGCTCGGGCGCAGCTCAGCCTAACCCCGCCGTCGACTTCGACGATCCCCCCGTCGACGTACGCTTCGATCCACTCGCGCGGCCAGGTCCGAAACGCCCCCTTGCCGACGAAGTTGTTGACGGCGGCGTCCCTCGACGGAAAGTCCACGCGCCGCTTCGCGGCTCCCTGCGCGATCGGGAGTCGGGCCGTTGCACCGGTCGCGCGGGCGAACGAGAAGGCGAGACGAAGCTGGGGCGGAGGCAACACCGGGTCGGCCAATACGAGGGCGCCCACCTTCTCCGGGTTGCGGGCCGCGACCTTCAAGCTCACCGCGCCGCCCATCGAGTGCCCTGCGAGCACGAAAGGCGAGGGCATCTCACGAATGAACGCCTCTAGGTCGACCACGAACGGCTTCCAGGAACGAAGCTCCTTCGGCACGGCTCGCGCTCTCGAAAACCCGTGGCCCCGCGCATCGAGCGCATAGAGGTCGATGCGCGGATCGAGCGACTCGAAGAGCGGCGCGTACGTGTAGGCATTGAACCCGGTGGCGTGCGCGAAGTGCACCGCCACCTGATCGCCACCGCTTCCCGGTCGCCTGAGAAGCGAAAAATCCCCGAACCACTCCCGTGTGAGGCTCACGACCCTGGGTTGATCCTCTTGAACACGCGGGCGACGATGCCGTCGGTGGTCGCGGGCATGAATCGCTTGAGCGCATCGGCCACTCGAGTCTCGGTGGTGATCAGCACGCGCGGCGAGTTGTACTCGATGGCTTTGACCACGCGCCCTGCCACGATGTCCGGCGACGTCCCGAGCCGGTCGAAGAGGCGCTGCGTGCTCTCGCGCACCGCTTCCGACGTGGTGATCAGCCTGGCATCTCGCACGATGTTGGTCTGAATCGTCCCGGGGTGAACCGACGTGACGCCGATACGCTCAGTGGCGAGTTCGGCCCGTAGGGACTCACTAAAGCCGCGTACGGCGAACTTGGTGGCGACGTAGCTGGTCTGGAGCGGCGGCGCGATGATTCCGAATACGCTCGACAGGTTCACGATGTGTCCCTCGCCGGCGGCGCGGAGGTGCGGGATGAAGAACTTGCAGCCATGGACGACGCCCCAGAAGTTCACCCCGACGAGCCACTCGAAGTCTTCGAGGCTCTGGTCCTCGAAGGACGCGATGATCGTGACTCCGGCGTTGTTGACGAGGATGTGTGCCGCGCCGTGTGCTGACACGACGTCGTCTGCGAACTGCCGCATCTGGTCGCGGTTGGAGACGTCGACGTGGTGGGTGGTGACGGTGGCTCCGAGGTTCTCGACGTCGGCCTGGAGCTCGTCGAGTGCGTCTTGGTTGACGTCGCACAAAGCGAGCCGGCAGCCGCGCGCACCAAGCGCAAGCGCCGTTTCGCGACCAATGCCGCTCCCGGCCCCGGTTACGACCGCCACTTTGCCCTTCAACTCACGCATCACGCCTCCCCGCTCAGACCGTACAGGCGCTACCTGGCGGCGCAACCCCGAAAAAGGGCCCAGTTACCTTTTTGCGGGGGTTATTGGAAACGGCGGTCTGGTATGCTCGTGTCCCAATGAGCTCGAAACCCCGCGCACTCGTGCTCCTCACACAGGGCAACGAGGAGATGGAGGCGGTAATCGCAATCGACGTGCTCCGCCGTGGCGGCATCGACGTGACGGTCGCAGGCGTAGATGGGGCCGAGCCGGTGCGATGCAGTCGCGGGGTTACGATCACGCCCGATGTGGCACTGGGTGAAGCGGCGGGCGACTACGACGTGCTCATCCTCCCGGGCGGTGGTGAGGGCTCGAAGCGTCTTGCCAGTTCGCCCGCAGTCGGCGACCTGCTCCGCAAACACGAAGCAGAAGACCGCTGGGTGGCCGCCATCTGCGCGGCTCCGATTGCACTCGAGGCCCATGGGGTCTTCGAAGGCAAGCGCATGACCAGCCATCCGAGCGTCAAGTCGGCGCTCTCGGCCTGGGGCGCCTACAGCGGGAGCTCCGTGGTGGAGGACGGCAAGCTGATCACCAGCCGTGGGCCGGGGACGGCCTTCCCTTTCGCACTCCGAATCGTCGGCGCGCTCACCGATGCCGAAACGATGGCGGAGGTTCGCGCCCCGATGATGTTCCCCGTCCAGGTGTCGTAGCCACTACTTGGGTTCGTCGGGGGGCGACGTGACCCTCGGTCGGAGGGTGACATCGGCACGCGCGACCTGGGCCAACACCCGGAAGAGAGCGCTTCGCTTCAGCAGGTTCGGTTCGGTTGGCGTTCGATCGGGTTCGAGGATCGGAAAGCTCGCGACCAGGCAGCCGTCGCCCGACGGGCCGAACTCGGCCTCATCCGAGAGCGACTCGACGAGTTTCTTCATTGCGACGTTCCCCGCCAAGAGTTCAAACCGAAACCGGCGAACGTCGCGTTCCCAAGCCGCCTCGAGCAAGCGTCCGAGGAGAAGCCCCCCGAGCCCCTGACCGTGAAACGCGTCGATGATCGTCACCGCCGGCTCTGCGGTGGTCCGGTCGTCGTTCAGACGAACGAAACGAGCCGTTCCGACACCGCGATCTCGCGAGACGACCCGGGCATGAAGCGCGATGAGAGCAAAGTGATCGACCCCGTCGACCTCGGTAAGATAGCGAAGCTCTCGCTCGCTGAGGTTGGTCTTGTGCGTCATGAAGCGTGCGTAGCGAGCCTCATCGGACATCGCTTCGAACCCCTCTTCCAGCAGGGCTTTGTCGTCGGGTCGGATCGGGCGGAGCCGAACTTTGCGGCCGTCCGCGAGCGCGACCGTTTCTCGATAGGAATCCCCGTAGCGCAGCCGCTCTCCCATCGCTCGGCGACCTTACGCTTGGTCCATCGCCTCGACAATGGCCGTCATGGCGTCCGCCGCACCGAGACGCAGTCGGTAGTCCACGACGTGGGACACCTCGCTCACCCCCGGATTGATCTCCACGGTGAGCGCACCTCGCCGCCGCGCATCGAGAACCGGCTCGGCGATGTAGGGGAACACACTGGTGGTCCCGATGGTGAACACCGCCTCGAACCCGCGCGTGAGCTGCTCCTGCAGAACCTGCACCCGGTCGAGCGGCAGCATTTCGCCGAACAGGACGACCTCTGGACGCACCAGCGACCCGCACTCCGGGCACGACGGTGGAATCGACAGGCCGGAGTAGTCGTCCACCCGCCAGCGATAGCCGCAGTTCGTGCACGCAAGGTGGTGAACGTCACCGTGAATGTCGATGATACGTTGGCTGCCCGCCGCGCGGTGCAGGCCGTCGACGTTCTGGGTCAGCGTCCAAACGCGGTCGATCCTGCGCTCGAGCATCGCGATCAGCTCGTGCGCGCGGTTTGGTCCAGCGTCGCGACACGCCGCCTCGATCTGGTGGATGTACTTCCAGGTCAGCGCGGGATCGCGTCGGAACATCTCCCCCGAAAGCGCGACCTCGATCGGCACCCCTTCGTCCGTCGACTCCTGTTCGTAGAGCCCACCGATACCTCGGTAGGTGGGAAGGCCCGAGTCGGCGGAAATCCCAGCTCCGGTCACGAAAAGAATGCTCCGGCAGCCCGAGAGCTGCCGTGCGATTTCCGCGATTTCGGAGGAGGGGATAGCGTTCAACTATCGTACTATCGTAGTCGGCGCCACTACCGGAATCGCCCGCGCATCTCTATGTTTGGGCCATGTTCTTCTCCTCTTCGAAGAAAACGCGAATGCCCGCTCCCGAACAAGCGCCGCCGGGAAGGAGCGCAGAGATGCCTGTCGCGGGTCGGCACTACGTACTCGACGCTCCGCTGAAGGGGCCGTTTCCAGCCGACACGGCACAGGCGATGTTCGGACTGGGCTGCTTCTGGGGTGCAGAGCGAAAATTCTGGGAGGCCAGGGGAGTCTACACCACGGCCGTGGGGTACGCGGGTGGCCACACGCCGAACCCTACGTACCAAGAGGTCTGTTCAGGCCTGACTGGGCACAACGAAGTCGTGCTCGTCGTCTATCGACCTGCCGAGATCAGCTATGAAGACCTCCTGGGAATCTTCTGGGAGAGTCACGACCCGACCCAGGGCATGCGCCAAGGCAACGACGTCGGGACTCAATACCGATCGGGGCTGTACACATTCGATGACGCACAGCATCGTTCCGCGCTCGAGTCGAAGGAACGCTACGAGCGTGCTCTCGGGAACGCAGGATACGACTCGATTACGACCGAGATCCTTCCGTCACCCGGATTTTTCTACGCGGAGGACTACCATCAGCAGTACCTCGCGAAGAACCCGAACGGGTACTGCGGTCTCGGCGGGACTGGCGTTTCGTGTCCGGCGCCGGCGACTTAAGCACGTTACAGTTCTACGTAACGTGGTTTCAGCCCTGAAATTACGGCTAGTTCAGCGATTTTTTTATTGACGTATCGCGGCGAGGTCCGGGTATGCTGCGCCGGCCCCAGGTGCAGCCTGGATAGAGGAGCCGCCCGTCATGAAGCAGTGCCTTTTCGCGACGTTGTTCGCGCTTGTGCTTATCGCGCCGTCGCTCGCGAGCGCGAATCCAGAGCCCACCGCGTACGACAGCCGAAGCATCGCGATGGGCCTCACGGGAACGTCGTATCTCGAGAGGCCTGCCGCACTTGCGATCAACCCGGCCAACCTCGAGGGCATCGAGAACTTTGGCTTCACCGTGAACTTCAGCGCACTGCTCGTGAACCAGTGGGCACCCGTCCAAGGCCCTGGGACGCGGGTCGAGTCTGGCCTGGGCTTCGGGCCTCTACCGGCGGGCTTCGTCGCAGGGCGCATCGCCCCGCGGGTGGTCTTCGCCGCGGGCATCTACATCGAGACGGGGTATGGGTCGGACTTCGCCGGCGTCGAGTGCATCGACGGAGCGCCAGTCACTCCGAACCCGCTAGACGGGCCGAACGCGGGCGGCTTCACGCCTGACACCGATCGCAACACCTGCGTCAACGGAGACCCCCAAGACCTCGACGTCACGTTCTTCGTTGGCGAGTTCTCGGCGGGCACGTCGATCCTCGTGACGGACAACTTCTCACTGGGTATCGCGCTTCGACTGCCCTTCTCGAAGCAGACCGCGAGCCTATGGCAGAACATCGGCGCTGCGTTGAACACGTCATTCTATGACCGCGTGAGAAACGAGCTCGGCGGCGTCGGGTTCCCGTCACCACGCTTCGGGTTCAGTTGGAAGCCCCACAAGAAGGTACAGATTGGCGGCATGTATCGGATGTACTCGAAGATCCGGCTCAACGGGACGACGAGGACGCCGCTCGCCCCCGGCGCCGAGACTGTAGAACTCGACGCACGCGCCGACTGGTTCATCCCCCACGCCTTCCAGTTCGGTGTTGCGGTGAAGCCCAACGAGCGCCTTCTTCTAGCCTTCGAAACACGCATGCAGTTTCACGGCGCAAAGAAGAGCGGCAACCGCAATCAGACCGTGGTGGCGCGCATACCCGACACTGACCTCGAAGTGGTGACCGTCGTGCCCTTCGCGTGGCGCAACGCATGGAGCGTCAAGTTCGGTGTCGAGTACCGCTTCCCCATCGACCTGCTCGCGTTCCGAGGTGGAGTCAACTTCGCGCGGTCGGCAACGACCGGGGCCTTCGCTCAGTACTTTACGCCGCCGCCGGGCTTCAGCGGCTTCATCTCGAGCGGCCTCGGATTCTACTTCGACAGCAGAGACGGCGAGGAGAAGGACAAGTACTCTCTCGACTTCGCCGCTGCTTTCAGTTTCAGCGGAGGCACCATTGGGGACGAGTACATCGGGACCGACGCGCGGGTTCCTGGAACCGAGGACACGCAGCGTCTGTGCAGCAGCGACCAGGTCGTTCGCACCGGCTGCCCCGGTGACCTCGGCGTCTACACCTGGTTCCTGACGCTCGGCTTTACGGTTCAGTACTAGTCGCGGGGTCGGCCGCGCCGCCACCCGTGGGCGGCGGTTCCCCGAGAACCGGCGCGTAGAGCTTGGGCTCGCCGCGGCTCCACCATGCGCCGGTTTCACGACGGTCATCGGCAGTCGTGAAGCTGTATTCGTAGACGAGCGCCCGAATCTGTCGCGGTGGCTGCTTCTCGAACGGGTTGGTTTCGAGGAGGTCGAGCACCTCGGGCTCACCGTCGAGGAGGCGGCGCATGGTGTGTGCGAGCCAATAGTTCCTCCGAAAGTCGCCAAGCGCTGCGAACCACATTTGCCAATCGAGTCGGGGTTGGTGCGGAGCCACCCAGACCGGGGCGCGCTCAACGGGGCCTGGCTTGTACCGGAACACGTAGGGTTCCCAGTGCTCCCAATCGAGCGTGCCTTCGAGGACGATCTCGGGTCGGGTCGTCGTCATCACCGCGAACAGTCCGTAGTTGTTGAACGTGGCAAACGCGTAGAGCGGGCTCAGGAACCTCGCCCTGCGGCGTTCGCCGAAGGTGCCCCCGAAGAACACGATTGCCGCGATCAGAATGACGACGGCAGGACCGATGAAGGTTCGCTGCTTCCAGTTCGAGATTTTGCGCTCGGAGGCTGGGGTCGCGAGACGCCGGCCGAAAAAACGCGAGAACAGCCCGTCGTCGAGCGCGGTCAAGCAAAGGAGCACGGTCAGCAGATTGAAGAAGCCGTAGTTGCCCGTGAGCGCAATCGCACCCATCAGAGCCGCAATGAGAGCCGCCCCGGTTCGACGTACCGACGCTCGGGGCACCACCAGCAAGAACGGCGCCCCGAACTCGATGACGAACATGAGCGCGCAGGAGGTCTTCTGAAACCAACCTGGGAGCTTGTCCGCGTACCAAGCAAAAACGGTCGGGAGGGGCTGCGTGAAGTAGTGGTACTCGAGCGCGGTGAGGTCCTGCCAGGTCGCGTCTCCGCTTGCTAGCTTCACCCAGGCCGACCGAAAAACCAGACGGAAGAGCAGAAACCAAAGCGCCCACCGCGCGACGGGGTTTGGGTCGCAGTGCGTGCGGAGCCGATCCCGAACGCACCACGGGACGAAGAACATCGACGTGAACGTCACTTCGAGGAGAAGCGTGTCCCACTGAAACGACATGAACGGCCAGCCGACCGCCACGAACGAGAGGTACGCGGCCCAACCCACCAGCGCGGCGAGCCCTGGGAGAACACCGAGGGCCATGGCAGTCCCTGCAATGGCGCCAACCACCCAAACCGTGGTGATCGAGCCGTCTCCGCTCCAGAACCAGAAGAAGCTCGGATGAACGAAGAAGCTGTGCCCCGCACGCTGCGCCGACGCCACGAAATCGGCGATGGGCGCGATGCCCGTCGGCCCGAAGAGACCCTGGGCCTGAACGCCGACCGAAAAGAACGCGACGACGAGCGTCACCCCGAGAAGGCGGGCAAACACCCACGAGGAAACGACGAAGCCATCTCGTTGGCGCGCGTCGAGCACCGCGGCTTGCTACCACAGGCCTAGGCTAGGCCCAAGCATCTCGGTTGCGCTCGACGAACTCCGAGAGACTCGTCGCGGGACGCCCAATCAGCTCCGTGAGCGTCGGGTCGACCGCAGCCTCGTTGCCGGCGCGCGCGTTCTCGAAGACCGCGATGCCGGCTTCGACCAGCCAGGGAGGGTTTCCCATTTCGAGCATCAAGCTTCGCGCCTGCTCGGGGTCGACGTCCACGAACGTGATCGGTCGCCCGATGATGCGGCCGACTTCGGCGGCGACGCCCTTGGCGCCGTAGGCCCGGCCGCCCGTGAGAACGTACGTTTTGCCGGCGTGGGGTTCCCAGTCGACGAGGCATCCGGCGGCAGCGTCCCCGATATCAAACGCATCGATGTAAGAAACGAGTCCATCCCCCTGCGGCAAGATGATGGACGACATGTTCCGAATCGTGTCGGCCTGGTAGCTGATGAAGTTTTGGAAGAATGAGCACGGCCTGAGCACGACCGAGCTCAAGCTCGACTCCTGCACCATCTCGTCGACGGCGCGGTGCCACGAGCGAAGCTTCGAGTGCATGTCCCAGCCCGCCGAGCGCGACGACAGACGGACCACGTGTCGAACCCCAGCCGACTTCGCGGCATCGAACACGCGCGTGGACGCTGCCACCTGATCTTCGATGAGCGGCGTCATGAAGAACAGCGCATCGACTCCCTCGAATACCGACGGCCACGAAAGGTCCGTGAAGTCGAGTGGAACCACGTCCGAGACGTCGGGCAGAGTCTCGGTGACCTGGCTCGACGACCGCGCGCCCACCCGCAATTGAACGCCGCGCGCGATGAGTGCGCGACAAACCTCACGACCGACGGTTCCGGTCGCCCCAGTAACGAAGACCTTCACAGCGCGTTAGTCTAGTCGGATACGCCGAGGTCGTCGCCAAGTCGGGGTGGTCCAGCGCGATCCCAGCAGTCGACGCAGAACGCCACCCAGTCGCAGCCGGGCACCGGGTGTACGTGCATGTGGGTTCCACACGCCGCGCAGTAGAAGAGAGGCTCGTCGCGTTCATTGGCCCGGTATCCCCCGCGAAGTAGGTCGCCTCGCGTCGCGAGGCCCCAGCCTGCAGAGCCGCCGCGGACGATGAGCGCGCCGACGCCGAGCTGACACATGCGCTTGCTGGCGCGCTCGACGGTCTCGTAAGCGCCGATCGTCACGGGGTTCGTCATGTAAAGACTGACGGGTCGTGAGGGAACCGCGTCGGCGAGGTCGCACCGCACGCACACGACGCCGATGGGCATTCGCCCTTTCGTGACCACGAGATGCTGCACACCGTACGCGGCAGCGACTCGGAACGCCTCCGAGACCGGCAGGTCGGGTGCGATCGTGACGGGTCTGTCGCTCATGACGTCGGCAACGCGCATCGGATCCCCTCAGTTGGACGTTGGCAAGCAAGCCATGCGAAGCGGTGAGGTGAAGCGTACCAACGGGTGCCGGATCGCGACAAGACCCGAACCATGGGACACTAGCACCCGAAAGGCGTGCGCCCGGTCTACGGAGATCGTCTCGAATGCACGCGTTTTCGGCACCCGGCGCACGCGCGCGCCCCCCATGCAGGGTCATCGATTGACGGAGCGCACGAGGCGCCCCAAAGGGTGGGCCACGGGAAGAACATGGCCCAGGAAGCCGAAAGCTCAGCGCAACCGACGCCTCGACGTCTCTTCACACGGGAGTTCCGGCTGCTGCTTGCGATGATGGTGTTCTTCGGCTTGTCGTGGTCGTTCTATCTGATCCTACCGAAGTATCTCGCCACGCAGCTTTCGCTCGACGCCGCAGGCATTGGCTTCGTGGTCGGCGTGCAGGGGCTCACGGCGGTCGCCATGGCGCCGCTCGTGGGCTGGCTGGTGGATCGCTACGGACGCAAGCCCTGGCTCGTCTGCGGCAACCTTCTGCTGGCATCGGCCGGCCCGGTGTTCGTTTTCGTCGAGGAGGTCGGGCCGACTCTCTACCTCGCCCAGATCCTCTGGGGCGTCGGGATGGTAATGACGTTCAATGCGGCGGGCGCAATGACCGCCGACATCGCGCCACCGCACCGAATGGCGGAAGCGATCGGGTTTTTCGGCGCGGCCAACCTCGGCATGAACGCGGTGTCACCGGTGATCGGCGAAGCGCTCGAGAGCACGGTTGGCTGGGACTACGTGTTCGTGGCCAGCACGATTGCCGGCGTGATCGCCGCGGCTCTCGGTCTGTTCATGACGGAGCCGGCGACGCACGACCCGCCGGCAGAGGAAGAACGGCGACCGATCCTCGGCGGCTCGATGCTTCGCGTGTACGCGGCGACGTTTGCGATGACGGCATCTTTCACGGCGCTCTTCACGCTGCATCAGCCCTTCGCGCTCGAGGCCGGGGTCACGCAGGTACGTTCGTTCTTCGTCGGCTTCGCCCTGCTCGCAATGACGGTTCGACTCGGGGGGGGACGCCTCATCGACCGGTTCGGCGTGCTTCGTTCGTCGGTGGTCGCCCTCTTTCTCTACGCGCTCGTCCCACCGCTCCTCGGGTTCCTTGGCGCGGACCACCTGTTCTTCGTCGGCGCCGCCATGGGACTCGCTCACGGCGTGGCCTATCCGGCCGTGACCGCGTTGGGGATCCAGCGCGCGGATTCCGGATCACGCGGCATGGTCGTCGCGATCGTGCACGGGGCGTTCAACGGCGGGCATGCGTTCTTCGCGTACAGCCTCGGAATGGTGGCCGCATCCACGGGGTTCATGCCGGCGTTCTGGATCGCATGCGCGGTGACGCTGTCGGGCGCGGCGCTTCTCGGCCTTCAGCGTTCGAAAACGCCGAGCCTAGCGAATGCGCCGAGCGCGGCGGCGGAATAGGGCCCAGCCCAACGGCACCCCAACCCGAGCCACGCGCCATGCGCGGCGGTCTGTGCGCTGCATCCCGATCCCCCGTCGTCACCCTGGCGGACGCGACATGGGTGCTAGGCTCTCACGATGGCTGACGTTCTCGACCTGCACGTCGAACGGTATACACGGGATCGGACCGACATCCTGCAGGAGGTGCGCTGGCGCGTGCAGCTAGGCGAGCACTGGGCGGTGCTCGGCGCCAACGGCGCCGGAAAGAGCACGCTCCTGTCGATTGTGGCTGGCTACGATTGGCCCAGTCGAGGGCGTGTGTCGGTACTCGGACAAGAGTATGGGCGCACGGACATGCGCGCCCTGAAAGCCCGCATCGGGTGGGTGAGCTCCGCGCTGTTTACGTGGCTCCCGGACCGACAAACCGCGCGGGAGGTCGCCGCCACCGGCATCCACGGGACAATTGGCAACTGGCACGCTCTCAGCGAAGAAGACTTCGTACGGGCAGAGGAAGCACTCGAGCAAATCGGCGCGTCCGACTTCAAAGACAAGCGCTACGGAGTCCTTTCCCAAGGAGAGCGCCAGCGTGCGATGATCGCGCGCGCCCTCGTCACCAAGCCGGAGCTTCTGATCCTCGACGAGCCGTGCGCAGGGCTCGACCCGGGCGCACGCGAACGCCTCATCGCCGATGTGGATCAGCTCTGCAGCACGCCCGGTGGCCCGACGCTCATCTTGGTCAGCCACCACGTAGAAGAGATCCCGCCCGCTGCAACGCACGGTCTGCTCCTGAAAGACGGCCGGACGCTTGCAGAGGGGCCTCTCCCGCTAGTGCTGACAGACGAGACGCTCTCTACGCTGTACGATCACCCGTGCCGCGTGAAGAGCGAGAACCACCGCTACTGGCTCACGGGGTCACGCTGACCGGAGAGCCTGCCGTTGATTCTCACGAGCTGGCTCTCAGCGCAGCTCCGCGGAGCGTTTTCCGAGGAGGCGCCGCGCGACGATCAGCAGCTGAATCTGCTGAGTGCCTTCGAAGATGTCGAGAATCTTCGAGTCGCGTGCCCACTTTTCGAGCAGCTCGTTCTGCGAGTAGCCCTGGCCCCCGCAAAGCTCGACGCAGCGCAGCGTGATCGCGTTCGCGACTCGGGCCGCCTTCGCCTTCGACATGGAGGCTTCCACCGAGTTGGGGATTCCGTTGTCGGCCATCCAAGCGGCCTTGTACATGAGGAGCCGGCCCGCCTCCCAGTCGGCCTCCATCCGAATGAGCTCGGCTTCGACGGCACTCTTGTGATGTAAGGACCCGTGGTAGCGGACCTTCACGCCGGATGCCCCAAGCAGCTCGCGGGTGTGTTCGAGCGCTGCCCGAGCCACGCCAACGGCCATCCCAGCAACGATGGGCCGCGTGTTGTCGAACGTCTGCATGACGCCGCCGAACCCTTTTTTGGTGTCGATCTCCTCGGTGCCGAGCAGATTGCCCTTCGGAATTCGACAGTCGGTCAACGTGATGCTTGCCGTGTCGGACGCACGGATGCCGAGCTTGTGATCGAGTCGGACGACCTCCATGCCCGGTGTGCCGTGGGGCACCAGGAACGACTTGATGGCGGCGCGCCCGAGGTTCCGATCGAGTGTCGCCCAAACCACCACCACGTCCGCACGACTTCCGGCCGTCACATAGATCTTCTCGCCGTTCAGGACCCACTCGTCGCCATCGATGCGCGCCGTGGTGCGGATGTTGGCGGAATCGGATCCAGCGCCTGGCTCCGTGATCGCCATCGCTGCCCAAACGCCTTCGAACCGCTCCTTTTGTTCGGCATTGGCGACCGCGGTGATCGCCGCATTGCCGAGGCCCTGTCGAGGAATCGTCAGTGCAAGACCCACATCGCCCCAACACAGCTCGGTCAACCCAACGCACGCGGCCATGTTGGACCCGTTTCTCACGCCCGCGGTGACGACCTCCTGTTTGAGCTCTGCAATGCCGGCACCGCTCTTGTCGCCGCCGGCGCTCAACCCGTCCATCAGCGCGGCAAGCATGTCGAGTTCCTTCGGATACTCGTGCTCCGCCTGGTCGTACTTCTGAGAAATCGGCCGAAACACGTTCTTGGCGATCTGGTGCGCTTGGCTCTTCAGTGCGCGGAGGTGCTTGGGCAGTTCGAGATACATACGCGCTCCTACACCAAGAGGTTCCCGTCCATCACGCCGATGGAACGCAGCTGCCGATACCAAGTTTCCACGGGGTGGTCCTTGATGAACCCAGCGCCGCCGAGAAGCTGTACACCGTTCGTGCCGATCTCCATCGCCTTGTCTGCACAGAGCGTTCGCGCCAGGTAGGCCTCTCGCTCGCAGGGGAGACCTGCGTCGAGGCGTGCCGCGGCGCGATACACGAGCATCCGCATCGACTCGAGCTCGATGGCGATGTTGGCGATCATGAAAGCCACCGCTTGGCGGTGGGAGATCGGCTCACCGAAGGCGATGCGCTCGTTGCAGTATGGGATCACGTAGTCGAGCATTGCCTGCGATGTGCCGAGCGCCATCGCCCCCCATGCGACCCGGCCACGGTTCACCGCATCGTCGTACTTTGCACGACCCTGTGCCTCGAGCGCGGCCGAACCTCCGAGCACCGCATCTTCCGAGACTCGAACCTTGTTGAAGGAGAGACGCCCAAGGCCTGCGGACCCGAGACCCATCGCGGTCTCGCGAGAGACCCCAAGCCCATCGGCGCCCCGTTCGACCACGACGAAACGCGGCCCGACCTTGGGTACGTCGACGGCCACCAAGAACCTGCGCGCTTGATCGGCGACAGCGACCATCGACTTCTCACCGACGATGACGAGCTCCCCACCCTTTCGCTTGGCCACGGTCCGAAGCGAGTGGGGATCGAAAAACGGGTGCGGCTCAACGAGCGCCACGGCTGCGCTTGCCCCGTCGCCCTCGACCAGCGGTGGTAGCAGCAGAGCCTTCTGCTCCTCGTTTCCCGCGTGAACGACGGCGTTCACGAACGAGAGCGATGAAAGTGCGGCAAACGCGAGCCCCATGTCGCCTCGCGCGAGGTCTTCGGCGACGAGCATCTGCGACACGGCTGAGGCCCGTTCAGCCTCGCCGCCTAGTGGTTCGGGGACCGCCATGGCAATCGCCCCGAGCTCAGCGAAGGTGTCGAGGAACCCTTCTGGCGGCGCGCCGGAATCGTCGGACTGCCGCGCGGCGGGCTGCATCACGTCGTCGGCGAATCGGCGGAGCGTGTCGCGCATGAGCTGCTGCTCTTCGCTCAGACTGAGGTCGAACTTCGGAGAGTGCTCGCTCGAAGTTCCGGCAGACTTGGGCGCGAACCTCTGTGCCGCGCCCGCTGCACGGCGCGCGCCCTCATAGACCAGCTTTCGCGTTCGATCGTGGAGCCCGAAGCGCTCGACCAGCGGCGAGTCAGCAAGCTTGGTGAGGGCTCGGAGTCCGCCGCCAAGCACATCGTTCATCAGCTTGTTGTCGTCCACGACGCCATGCTGGGCAATTCGCCGATCGCGGTCAACGGTTTCCGTGCAAGCAAGGACGCAGCAGAGACCTGCGACTCGGAATGCGTAAGGCGCACTGAGTGCGACGTGTATAGTCCCGCCGTGCTGAGTGGGCTCGACAAGGGGCTAATCGCCGCGCTGACGCTCGTGCTCATGGTGGGGATGGGCGCCTCGCTGACGACCGATGACTATCGTCGTGCACTCCAAAAGCCCAGGGCGATGCTGATCGGACTCCTTTCCCAGTTCGGATGGATGCCCCTTCTCGCGTTCGTCGCAATCTCGGAGCTCGGGCTTCGCGGCACCGATGCGCTCGGTCTTCTCCTCATGGCGTGCACTTCCGGTGGCAACGCGAGCAACATGTTCACGTATTTCTCACGCGCCGACCTTGCCCTGAGTATCTCGATGACCGCGGTTTCCACCTTGGCTTCCGTGCTCCTCATGCCGACCCTGCTGTGGTTCTACGCGGCCTCGCTGTCGGGGGTGCACCTCGATATCCCGTACCTCGCGGTGATGGGCACACTAGCGCTCATGCTGATGCCGATTGGTCTCGGGATGTGGATCCGGCGCCGTTCGGAGAGGCGCGCAAAAACCGTCGAACGCGTGGGTGCGGCGAGCGGCGCAGTGCTACTCGCCGTTCTCTTGCTGACGAGCGTTGCCGATCAGATCGAGCTCGTGCTCTCAGCGAAGGACGCGAGCCTCTTGGCGTGTCTGCTCGTCGCGAGCAGCGGTATGGGGCTGGGCTACGTCGCAGCGCGGATCGGCGGGCTCGGCGCAAAGCAGCGCCGCGCGGTATCTCTCGAAACCGGAGTGCAGAACGCGCCGCTCGCCATTGCGGTGATCCTGGCGACCTACCCAACCGAAGAGCAGGACGCGCTCCTCAAGATGCCGCTTCTCTACGCGATGACCGCGCTCGTCGTCGGGTCGCTGGCCACGCTGTTATTCCGACGTCGGCCGATCTCGTGAGGCCTTACGAGCGCAAGTTCCCAATGCTGCCGTACTTGCCCTCGAACGTATCGATCCATTCTTCGAGCTGATCCACCTCGTGTGGAAGCAGTCCGGCCTCGTCGCTCGTGAACAGCTCGTCGTCGAAAGCCATTTTGGCAAGCGCACGCGTACAGTCTTTTCCGGCAAACATCCCATAGGGACCGCCAGGGCCGTAGAAGTCGCGACCCCGCGTCACGTCGTAGACTCGACCGCGAATTCCCACCAGCAGTGGCTTTCGGGGATCGCTGCCGTCGTACGCTGCGAGCTCTGCCCGCGTGTAGTCCCGCGCCTCCGCCGTCGGGAGCGGCGGCGCGGGATCCTCCCGGAACAATCGTTTGACCCAGCGGCCGATTCCCATGGCTACTCGAGCATCGCACCCGAACCGCCGAGGTGGTAGCCCTCCTCGCCGTGAAGCGTGGTATCGAGGCCCTCGCTCTCCTGTTCGTCGGAGACGCGCAGGCCGATCGTCACGTCGATCAGCTTCAAGAGAACGAACGTGACGACGAACGAGTACGCCGCGGCGGCAAGAACCCCGATCACGTTCTCCGTGAAGAGCGCGCTGTTGCCATGAAGCAGGCCGTCGGCGCCACCCCACGCCTCCGCAGCGAGGACCCCGGTGAGCACAGCGCCGAGGGCGCCGCCCACGCCGTGGATCCCGAAGGCATCGAGGGCGTCGTCGTAGCCGAGCTTACCCTTCGCCAGAACGGCGCCGTAGCAGACCACGCCCGCGGCGAGCCCCATGAACACCGATGCTGTCGGGCTGACGAAGCCGGCCGCCGGCGTGATGCACACGAGCCCCGCCACCAGCCCGGAGGCCACACCGAGCGCAGTGGGTTTCCCCTGCTTGAGCCACTCGACGAAGGCCCACGAAAACGCGGCGGCACCTGCGGCGAGGTGCGTGTTCACTAGAGCGAGCGCGGCGTTTTCGTTCGACGCGAGCGCAGACCCCGCGTTGAAGCCGAACCAGCCGAACCAGAGGAGCCCGGCACCGATCAGCGTAAGCGTCAGATTGTGAGGCGGTCCCGGACGGCGACGACGACCGAGGACCATTGCGCAAACCAGCGCGCCAGCACCGGAGGACAGGTGAACGACGGTGCCGCCCGCGAAGTCGAGGGCACCCCGTGCGCCGAGCCAGCCGTCAGGCCCCCAGACCCAGTGGCATATCGGGTCGTAGACGAGCGTCGCCCAGAGCAGGATGAAGAGGATGTAGGCAGAGAACTTCATGCGCTCGGCGATGGCACCGGAGATGAGGGCCGGCGTGATGATGGCGAACATCATCTGGAACGCCATGAAGAGGAGGTGCGGGATGGTCGAACCCTCTTGCGGCTCGAGCCCAACGCCATTGAGGAACGCGTACTCGAGGCCGCCGACGAAGCCGTACCCAGTGTCGGCGCCGAAGGCGAGCGAGTAGCCAAGAACGACCCACTGGAGCGTGACGACCCCGAGGGCGATGAAGCTATGCATCGACGTCGAGAGGACGTTCCTCTCGCCCACCATCCCGCCGTAGAACAAGGCGAGTCCTGGCGTCATCAGCATGACCAGTGCACACGACACCATGAGCCATGCGGTATCCGCTTGGTTGATACTTCCAACTACTTCTTCCATCCGCGGTTCCTCCTGTGACGCCGGCGAATCGGGGCCGGCCGCAGTCCGGGGCGGGTGTAACAAAGGTTTCCCGTTCGTTTCAACCCGTGTAATCATTGGCGTCTGGCGGGATCTGACATACATTCTCGACGCCATGCGGATCCTCCACGACCAAGAGCTCTGCGCGAATCACGGACAGTGCGTCGGGGCCGCACCAGAGCTCTTCAAGTTCGCCGAGGACGGCTCACTCGTGGTCATCGACCCGAACCCGCCCGAGTCGCTTCGGGAAGCCGCAGAGGACGCCGTCGACATCTGCCCCGTTCAGGCACTAGCAATCGTCGACGACTGAAATCGCTGCATTTTTGGGGCCTCGCGAGGGGTGCATGCAGCGGTGATATCGGTTACAACTCCCTCCCCCGACCCCCGTGTCGAACCAACAAGAGAGGCAACATTCATGGAATCCGTAGCTGAGTTCTTCAAAGTTTTCGAGTCCAAGGCAGCCGCCAACCCTGACGCGGCGACGAGCCCGAACGCGGTCTACCAGTTCAACATCACTGGCGACGGCGGCGGCGAGTGGGCTCTCGACCTGACCAAGGGCAAGACCGAAGGCTTCGTCATCGAGGGCAAGCACGACAGCCCGGGCGCCACCATTTCGATCTCTTCCGAAGACTGGCTCGGCATGCTCGACGGCTCGGTCAACCCGATGCAGGCCTTCATGTCCGGCAAAATCAAGATCGACGGCGACATGACCTTGGCAATGAGCCTTCAGCAGGTCATGAATCTGGCCACGGGCTAATCCCTTCGAGTCGAAACGAAACGGGGGTGGCTCTGCACAGGGGCCACCCCTTCGTCATGTTACGACGTCATCATCATGCCTTCCTCGATCAAACCGGCCAATGACGCACGAACGCGGCTCCGCCCAGAGGATCGCCGCGAGCAGCTGCTTCGCGTCACGTCCGAAATCATCGAGGCAGACGGCGTCGACATGGTTCGGATTCCGTACGTCGCCTCGGCGGCCGGCGTGACGCGCCCGGTCGTCTACAAGTTCTTCCCGAATCGCCACGAGCTCATCAAAGGCGTGCTCGAAGACTTTCGCGAAGACTTTGCACGTCGCACTCCGGACGTCTCGGAGGGCACGGACGCCGCGGACATTGGATCGATCGCGCGTGTCTTCATCGACGCGGCTTGCGACACCATCGAAGCGAGGGGGTCCGGAGGTTGGCAGCTGATGCGAAGCGTCGCCCCGGACGCCGAGATCGGCGCGATCAGTAAGGAATTCCGGAGCCAGCTGGTGGCGCCGTGGCTCATTCCACTGCGCGAGCTGACCGGTGTCTCCGACGCGGAGGCACAGGCGCTTTCAGACATGTTCGTCAGCGGCGCCGGCGAGATCGTTCAGCGCTGGATCGACGACGAGTTTTCGCGGGAACAGGTGGCAACCCTTCTCGGCCGAATCATTCTCGCCGTCCTCATCGAGTTCACCGAGTAGCCGCATGGTTTCCGAGATCTTCGACGCGTCGAAATGGACCGAGGTCCCCGGTTTCGATCTCGCCGACATCACTTACCACCGCGCCGTCAATCAGGGCACGGTGCGCGTTGCGTTCAATCGCCCGGAGGTTCGCAACGCGTTTCGTCCAGGCACCGTCGACGAACTCTTCCGCGTGCTCGACCACGCAAGGCAGTCATCCGACGTCGGCTGCGTGCTCCTGACCGGCAACGGCCCCTCCCCGAAGGATGGGGGCTGGGCGTTTTGCTCTGGAGGCGATCAGCGCATCCGTGGAAAAGACGGATACAAATACGAGACCCAAGACGCCGGCCAAGTCGACCCAGCACGCCTCGGTCGGCTTCACATCCTCGAGGTGCAGCGGCTCATTCGATTCATGCCGAAGGTGGTCATCGCCGTCGTGCCGGGGTGGGCGGTCGGCGGCGGGCACAGCCTGCACGTGGTGTGCGACATGACGATTGCGAGCGAGGAGCACGCGCTCTTCAAACAAACCGACCCGGACGTCGCGAGCTTCGACAGCGGCTACGGCTCAGCCCTGCTGGCGCGCCAAATCGGGCAAAAAAAGGCTCGGGAGGTGTTCTTCGTGGGTCTCGACTACACCGCGGCCCAGGCCGCCGAGATGGGCATGGTCAACGCCGTCGTTCCTCACGCCGAACTCGAGGATTTCGCGCTCGATTGGGGCCAAAAAATCAACGCCAAGAGTCCGACGGCGATGCGGATGCTCAAGTTCGGCTTCAACATGATCGACGACGGGATGGTCGGTCAGCAGATTTTCGCCGGCGAGGCCACGCGACTCGCCTACGGCACTGACGAAGCCGAGGAGGGCCGCGACGCCTTTCTCGAGAAGCGCCCTCAAGACTACAAGAAGTTCCCCTGGCATTACTGAATTCGGTAGCGCCTGACTATTGATCGAAACTGGGGTAGTCTCCCCTACTTGAACACACATTCGATCCCCATACCGAGGGGTCGTTCGGAGAAACGGAGCCAGTCATTTCAAGCAAGATATTCGTAGGCAACCTCGACTATGGGACGACCGACCAAGAGCTACGTGAGCTCTTCGGAGAGATCGGGGAAGTCGTGGATGTGCACATCCCTAAAGACCGCGAGACCGGGAGGCCCCGGGGCTTCGCGTTCGTTCGATTCGCCGCGGAAGAGCACGCGGCACAGGCAGTGGAGCAGATTCACGGGCGAGAGGTTGCCGGGCGCGCGCTGCGTCTCGACATCGCCGAAGATAGGCCACGCCAGCAGCGGCCGCGCCGCGACTACGGCGGCGGCGGCCGAGGAGACCGCGGCGACCGAGGACCAGGCGGCGGAAACCGCGGCGGATACAACCGCGGCGCCCCTCCGTCGGAAGCCGAAGCCAGCTACGACGACCGCCTCAACTACGACCGAGGCGGCTACGACGACCGCTACGACGACAACCGCAGCAGCTACGACAAGCCGAAGCGCCCGAAGGGCAGCCGGCGTGGGCTGCGCGGCAAAAAGCGCAGCCTGTAATCGCGCCCCGTCACACCGATGACGCGTGAACCTCGAGCAGGTTCGCGCGTTTTTTCGTTTAGAGTCGAAACGGGGCGCTTAAAAAATCTCGGGCGAGGTTTGACCCCCGCCCGAGTGCCCGTTGTGTTGTACCCCCAAGGAGTGTGATCTCGATTTGCCCTGTGTCGGAGGGTCGCTGATCAGCCACCGACAGTCCTACGGTAAAGGTTTGGACGCACGGTTGTCAAGAAGTATTTTGTGTCACAAATCTACAAGAGTTACGGGTGTTTAAGGTGAGCATGCTCACCTATCGTAGGGCGGTGTAGGGGGTTTTCCTCTGATATGGTCCGCGGACCGATGCGTGGGGACGACGAGCAGCGAGGAACGTCAGGGTTCGACGAGCCCGTGGCCTTTTGCGTCCGAGGTTCGTGCATGCGCGGACTCGGCGACGGTGAGCGCGTTCAGGTTCGGCGACGTCGCAGGTACTTCCCCGGCGACGTCGTCGTGGTGCGGCGGGCGGACCACTTCTCGATCCACCGTTTTCTCGGCTACGCGTGGACCGGTCGCGGCTGGCTCGCCCTCACGCAGGCCGATCGCGATCCATGTCCGGATCCAGCGAGTCGCGTTCGCGCCGTCGTGGGCGCGGCCGATGCCACGGTGCGCTGGCCGGAGCGCGTACATGCCCTGGCCCGCTACGTCGCAGCCGTTGCGCGCCGCGCGTTTCGAGGTCGATCATGAGCGCGCTCACGTTTGAGCTCGCTCGTCAACGATACGCGGTCGAGAACCTATCCGACGCTCACCGCGAGCTGGTGCTCTCGCGGTTCGGCGAACTCGAGACGGCCCTCCCCCCCGATCCCCTCTCGGCGGACGCCGTACGGCTTCGCATCGAACGAAGCCTCGACACGGCCTCCTTCAGGGACCGACCTCCCGGTCCCACCGAGTATCGACTCTCCGTGGACTACGACGTCGACGGCGTGCAGGTGGCCGGCGTGGGATTTCGGGCGCGAATCGACCGCCAAACCCTGTCGACCCACATGGTCACCTGCCGCGACGACGCCTGGTTCATAGACGGATTCGAAAATTTGTTTCGCGTCGTCGTCGCGTATCGCAGCTTCGTGTCCGGCTCGCTGGTCCTTCACAGCGCCGCGTTCACCGACGGCGAGCGAGGCTTCGTCGCCTGCGGGCGTTCCGGCGCTGGGAAGAGCACTCTCTGCGGGCTCGCGAAAGGCCTTGGCCTCACCGTCCTGAGCGACGAGCTGAACCTGATCCGCCCGATCGACCAGGGTTTCGCGCTACAGGCCATGCCGTTCGCCGGCGACTTCGGCCGCAGCCGAGCGGGAAGCACCTCGCTTCCGCTGTCCGCGCTGCTTGGGCTCCAGCACGACTCGACGCCCAGGCTCGGCGGCTGCTCGCGCGCCCAAGCGGTGTCGCGTATCGTCGCCTCGTGCCCCTACTTGAACGCGGATCCACAGTTCGTCGATCGGGTCACCGACCGCGCGGTGGAGCTGGTCCAGCGAGTTCCGCTTCGCGTGCTGTCCTTCGCTCTCGACACGTCTTTTTGGAAAGTCCTCGACCATGAGTACCCCCGAGCCCGCAGCGCAGTATCGCCTTGATCCGAGCGCTCGCTTTCGCGTGCTCGACGGAGAAGGCATCTTCATTCTTCAAGGAGCTGGCGAGGTGCTCGTCGTCAACGGCGTAGCCGCCTTCATCGTCGAGCGGGTCACGGCCGAGGTCGCGTTCGATGAAGTCGTGGCTGAAGTCGTCGCGCGCTACGACGTGCAGCCCGACCAAGCCGAGGCCGACGCCATGACGCTTCTCGAAAACCTGGTGGAGGCCGGCGCGCTCGCCGCATCATGAGCTACGCGGACACGATCAAGCGCAGCTGGAACGAGAACCGTCTGCTCGGCGTGCTGGTCGAACTCACTTACGCGTGCAACCTCGACTGTTCGTTCTGCTACAACGACCTCGCGCTCGAGGGGCAACCCCTCTCCCTCGAGCAGTACCGGGCTCTACTAGACGACCTCGCGGACCTCTCCGTCTTGAACCTGACGCTCTCCGGCGGGGAGCCGCTCGCGCATCCGCAGTTCTTCGAGATCGGCGCCTACGCCCGAAAGCTCGGCTTCGTGATTCGAATCAAAAGCAACGGCCATGCGCTTCGGGGCCGGATCGCCGAACGAGTGGTAAGCGAGATCGATCCGTTCGTCGTGGAAGTGAGCCTCCACGGCGCGTGCGATGCGACGCACGACCGCCAAACGCGTGTCCCCGGAAGCTTTGCCCGCCTCACACAGAACGTCCGGTCGATGACTTCCCTCGGCTTGCGCGTTCAGGTCAACAGCGTGCTGACCCGCTACAACGAACGCGAGGTCGATGCGATGTTCGCGCTCTGTGATGACCTGGGAGTCAGGCTTCAGATCGACGACGAGGTCAAGCCGCGAGACGACGGCAACCGTGAGCCGCTGTCACTCTCGGCCACTACGGAGGGGCTGGCGCGCTACCGATCCACAGTGGCCTCACGAAGTCATGGGATGCCGGTCGACGCCATCGTCGCGGACGCGCGACGCGAGTCGTCGACGGGAACGGACAAGCACTGCGGCGCTGGGTCGAACAACCTCGCGATCGATCCGTTTGGAAACGTGCTTCCGTGCGTGCAGTGGCGCGTGCCCGTCGGTAACCTGCACCACCGGTCGCTCCGCCAGATCTGGTCGAGCTCGGCAAAGCTCGACGAGATTCGCGAAACCACGGTCACCGTTCGCGAGAAGCTCAGCGGACTCGGTGAACCCGGACTCGCGGCAAACTTCTGCCCCGGCGCGGCACACACCCACCACGGCGACCCACTCGAGCTCTATCCCGCCGCGGCGGGTCGCATCGAGACGGCTCGCGCGAGGCTCCGACTTCCAGTACTGTAGGGCCGAGGGGAACGTGACGACAAAACCGAAGACCGACCCACCATCCGAGGACGCGAGAGAGCCCTACGAGGCCCCACGAATCGTGTATCGCGAACCGCTCGAGGCCGTGGCGACGGCGTGCACTGCCCCGACCTCGAAGGCGAACGCGGGCGCCTGCCCTGTCGGCCCCGTCTCGTCGTAGACCGTTCGCCCAGCCCTTCTTCTACCCCGCCATGCGGTGAACGAGCGCACGTGCCGCCGAGCGGCACGACGCCGTCAACGAATGGTTGAGCATGTGGGCTGCCGAAGCTCCTGCGGGCGATTCGGACCATCGCGAGCGGAGCACCGGGTCGACGCATGAGACGATGGCAGTACCGACCGCGTCCCTGGGTAGCGCAGCCAAGACGGCTGCCGCGGTCGAATCGTTCGATTGAGAGGCTAGGCCGAGAACGTAGCGGGATACACGGCCCATCCCCACATCGACCAGATGCGCGGCAACCGCAGAAGCCGCCAGCCCTTCGCCAGACGACGCTAGGTGACGCCCCATGCGGACGATCTCATCGAGACGCTCGGTCGCCGCGGCGTTGAGGTGGTCGCTGCCAAACTTGCCGATCAGGTGCGCGTACGCATCGAGCAGCGAGGGAAGATGAACGCGAACGCCATAGAGCGTCTCGTCGAACGTACTGCGTGCGAAGACTGCGTCGGTAGTCAACCGGTAGCGAGCCGAATCGAAGAGGCGTGGATGCAGGTCGAGGGCGAGGCCGACGGGAGCGCGCATGAGACACGCGCCGAGGCCGGTCTGTCCGAGGAACACGTAGCCCGCGGCGGCGAGCGCCTCCCGCGCGCGTTCGAGGTCCGGAGCGCGGACCAAGATGTCGACGTCGGTCATCGCCCGGTCGGCCGGATCGTCGTACAGCCAGTGCTGCATCAACGCGCCCTTCACCGGCATCACGTCGACGTCGATGGGACCGAGTGTCCTCGCTACCTCTCGCACCACGTCGGCGCTCAGCATCGAGGTCACGGCACGTCGATGGCGGGGGGAGACTCCAGGATGAAACACGGTCAGTTCAGCTATAACAAACGAACGGGTTCGGTGGTATAGAGCGCCGATGGCGATAGACGAGAAGCTCGAAGAACTGGCAGAGGCACTCGAGGCCCAGGGCGCCGACGAGCTCCGCGTGCGTGTCGTCCGTCGAGCGCAGGCGTTCAAGCGTTCGTGGGTAATGATGGCGGAGGCGCTCGTAGAAACGCGGAACCGAGAGGCCTACCTCGAGTGGGGGTACGACGACTTCTACAGCTACTGCAGCCTCGAACTCCACATCAAGCGCACCACGGCCGACAAACTCACCGGCTCATACGTTGCGCTCAAGCGCCACGCGCCGGCGATTCTCAAGCGCGACGGCCTTTCGGAGCGCATCCCGACCTATGACGCGGTCGACTACTTTGCGAAGGCGCTGCGAGGCCAGGACGAAGACGAGCGCGTCGTCGAGCAGGACGTCGTCGACGAGCTCAAACACGCCGTATTCGAAGAGGGCGCCCCCGTCACCGAGCTTCGCAAGCGGTTCAATCCGGTGTTCCATCCGAAGCCGGAGGGCGCGGAGCAGATCGAGACCATCCGGCGCGTCACGAGCACCGCCAGACGGCTCGAGCGGATGATCGAAGAGGTCGATGGGCTCCACCGACCCACTGCGCGGTCCGCGCTAGACGCCCTCGAAGCACTCCGCGAAGACCTCACCGCGCTACTCGAGCGCACCAAGGCCACCTACTCGAAGTCAGCTTGAGCGGCCGCCGCGCGCCGGCCGGGCCGCACACGTGGCCCTTGCGACGAGATGAAACGTGTTCTATTTCTGCTGTGCTTCCCATGCCTGAAAAAACTCCCGTGCCCGCCGTCGACGGGTTCTTCACGATCGCTGCGAAACCACGACTCCGCGGCACCCACTGCAAGACCTGTGGCACGTACTTCTTTCCCGCCGAGCGCACGTTCTGCCGAAACCCCGACTGCAACGAGGGAGTGCTCGAGGACGTGGAGCTCAGCCGCACTGGCAAGCTCTGGTCGTACACCAGCGCCAACTACAAACCCCCGGCCCCGTTCGTGGCGAAAGAGCCGTTCGAGCCCTTTGCCATTGCAGCCGTGGAACTCGAGGACGAGGGCATCACCATCCTCGGACAAGTGGCGGACGGTGTTGGAGTCGACGCGCTTCGCACCGGGATGGCGATGGAGCTGGTGCTCCGAGAACTCTACCAAGACGACGATCACGTCTACCTGACCTGGAGCTGGAAGCCCTCCGACGAAGAGGCGGCAGAATGAGCAAGGAAGTCGCAGTCCTCGGAGTCGGAATGCACCCCTGGGGTAAGTGGGGGCAAAGCTTCGTCGGGTATGGCGTCCACGCGGCGAAGGCGGCTCTCGCGGATGCGGGCCTCCACTGGCGCGACGTGCAGTTCGTCGCGGGCGGTGACACCATTCGCAACGGCTATCCAGGTTTCGTGTCGGGTGCGACGTTCGCGCAGGCGCTCGGGTGGTCCGGCGCGAGAGTATCGAGCTCGTACGGGGCGTGTGCGACCGGAGCCCAGGCGATCAGCGTGGCCCGCGCCCACATCCTCGCCGAGCTATGCGACGTTGCTCTCGTCGTCGGTGCGGACACGGCCCCGAAAGGCTTCTTCGCGCCCACGGGCGGCAAGCGGCCCGACGACCCCGACTGGCTCAGGTTTCACATTCAGGGGATCACCAACCCGACTTACTTCGGGCTCTACGCGCGGCGGCGCATGGATACCTACGGCGCCACGCCGCAGGACTTCGCGGCGGTGAAAGTGAAGAACGCGAAGCACGGGCTCTACAACCCGAATGCGCGGTACAAAAAGGAGGTCACGCTCGAGGACGTGCTGAACTCCGCAGTGGTCGCCGACCCCCTTCACCTGCTCGACATCTGCGCGACTAGCGACGGTGGGGCCGCGCTGGTGCTATCGAGCATGGAGTTCGCTCGAAAGCACACGACCGACCCCGTCAAAATCGCGGCGGTGTCCACGGTCACACCGGTCTACCCGAACACCATCATCGAGATGCCGAATCTCGCAACGGATTCGAGCGCAGGCGTGGAGCTTCCCGACGTTGGTTTCAAGGAATCGATTGCGCGCCGCGCGTACGAAGAGGCCGAGCTCGGCCCGGAGGACATGAGCCTCGCCGAGGTCTACGACCTATCGACTGCCCTCGAGCTCGACTGGTACGAGCAGATCGGGCTGTGCGCGCCGGGCGACGCCGAGAAGCTCCTGCGGGATGGTGAAACCACCATCGGAGGCCGCGTTCCGGTCAACCCGAGCGGGGGCCTCGGGAGCTTTGGCGAAGCGGTTCCCGCCCAGGCGATCGCGCAAGTCTGCGAGCTCACGTTGCAGATTCGCGGCCAGGCCGGCGAGCGTCAGGTCGAAGGAGCGAAGGCCGGGGTCACCGTGAATCAGGGCCTCTTCGGACACGGTTCATCGGTGATTTGCACTGCGTGACTGGTCTCGCTAACGCGGGGCCCGCCGTCGCGTAAGGCGTTCATGCTCGACTCAGACTATCGCGCGGTGACGGAGGAGCTCTACGCCGAGGCCGCACACCGGCCGCAGCCCTCGCTCTGCTGCACGACCACGCCCACCTGGAAGCTGCCTGGCCTGTCGGTGCCTCGGGCGATGCTCGAACGGAACTACGGGTGCGGCACGACCGTGAACCCGATCGACCTCGCGGACGCAGACCGCGTACTCTACGTGGGCGTCGGCGCCGGAATGGAGGCGCTCCAGCTGAGCTACTTCCTTCGTCGCCCAGGCGGAGTGCTCGCCATCGACAAGGTTCCGGAGATGCTGTCGACGGCACGAACGCTTCTGTCGGAAGCCGCGCAGGTGAACGAGTGGTTCGACACCTCCTTCGTCGACCTGCGACGGGGCGATGCGCTTTCGCTCCCGGTGGATTCGAGTAGCGTCGACGTCGTCGCGCAAAACTGCCTCTTCAACATCTTTCGCGCGGACCACCTAGCGCAGGCCCTGAGCGAGGTGCATCGCGTGCTCAAGCCGGGCGGACGGTTCGTATTCAGCGACCCGGTCGCGAGTCGACCGATGCCCGCGCGGTTGGCGGACGACCCTCGTCTTCGCGCACTGTGCCTCTCCGGTGCGGTCCCGCTCGACGAGTACCTCGACGTGATCGTCGAGGCGGGCTTCGGAACGCTCGAGGTGCGAAGCCGCCGGCCCTACCGGGTACTCGATAGCGAGCGATACGGCCTCGAAACTCCGCTGCTGCTCGAGAGCGTGGAGGCCGTGGCGATCAAAGATCCGATCCCGGACGACGGGCCGTGCATCTTCACGGGGCGGACCGCCATCTACGTCGGCCCGGACGAACACTTCGACGACGGAAAAGGGCACTTAATCGCCCGCGACCTCCCGCTAGGCGTTTGCGACAAGACGGCCGCCGCGCTCGAGTCTCTCGGTCGTGCAGACCTCATGGTGACCGAGCCGACGTGGCACTACCCGGGCGACGGCTGCTGCTGAGCTGGGTCAGACTCAGTACAGCAGACCGGCGACCGACGCGGTCATGAGCGAGGCCAGGAGGCCTCCGAACATGGCGCGGAGCCCGAGCCGGGCCAAATCGTGCCGACGCGCCGGCGCAATCCCGCCGATACCTCCAAGCTGGATACCGATGGATCCGAAGTTCGCAAAGCCACAAAGCGCGTAGCTAACGATGACGAGCGTGCGCGGCGACAAGGCAAGTGCCCCGGTCGACAGCTCTTCGGACAGGTGGAGGTAAGCGATGAACTCGGTGAGGACGATCTTCTCGCCGAGCAGCGTGGCGACGGCGGCGCACTCGCCGAACGGAACTCCGATGAGAAAAGCGAACGGCCAGAACACCCACCCGAGGATGTCCTGAATGGTGATCGGTACGTATGCCGCTCCCCCGTCGAGTCCGGCCCAGTCGTTGTAGAGGTGAACCGGCAGTCCGAGCAGCGCATTAGCCAACGCGATGAGCGCGATGAAGGCGAGCAGCATCGCGCCGACGTTGAGCGCGAGTTTGAGCCCCTCGGAGGCACCCCTTGCAGCAGCATCCAGTACGTTGACGTCGTCGGTTCTTGCGACCGTGGCGCGCTCCTCGACTCCCTCAGGCTCCTCGGTTTCGGGCCACATGACCTTTGCCACGACCAGTGCGGCCGGCGCGCTCATGACGCTCGCGGCGATCAGGTGGCCTGCAATATTCGGGACCAGATCCTTGAGCATCCCTACGTACGCCGCAAGAACACCCCCGGCGACGGTCGCAAAACCGCCCGTCATGACGGCCATCAGCTCGCTCAGCGTCATTTTTCCGACGAAGGGCGCAATCATGAGCGGCGCCTCGGTCATTCCGACGAACGAGTTGGCGGCGACGGAAAGCGTTTCGGGACCGGAAGTTCGCATGGTGCGACGCATGAGCCATGCGAACGCGCTCACGACGCGTTGCATCACGCCGAGGTAGTAGAGAATCGTCATGAGCGCCGAAAAGAAGACGATCGTGGGCAACACGTTCAGTGCGATCGTGAACCGCTCGGAGGCAAACTCCCCAAAAACAAATGCCGTACCTTCCTCAGTGAAGCTCAGAAGCGAAAGAACGGCATCGTTCAGGATCCGAAAGGCCCAAATGCCGGGGGCCGTCTTCAGCACCAGCACGCCGAAAGACAGCTGGAGGAAAAGGCCCCACCCGATCACGCGCCACGGGATGGTTCGACGGTGCCTAGAAAGGAGCCATGCGATGGCGACCATCGCAAGGAGGCCAACCAGCGACATCAGTCGTTGCTGCACCGGGACGTCCACGGCGAGAGCTTAGCCGCTCGGCCGTGACGGCTGTTCCCCTTTTTTACTCGTAGGGGACCTGAAACCGTTCACGGTAGCGCACGATACGCTGCTCGATGTCGTCAGCGGTCATGCCGAAGTCTTCGATGGCGTACTTGTGGCGACCGTACTTGTGCTGCTTGTTGGCTTTGCGGGACGCTTCCATGGCGGTATGCGCCTGCGCGCTGAATGGAAAGTCAGCGGCTTCGTAAACGCGTTCGACCTCGGCGATGGGGTCCTTGATGAGATCGTAGTACGACACGTCGATGAACCCGCGGTCTTGAACTCGGTCGCGGGTGGCCATCGCCCGCGTGGCCATCAGGTCGATCTTGTGGAGCCAGTGGCTCGCTACGCGATGCGGGTCGACCTGGTCGCTGAAGATCCCCTGAAGGTGGGTCAACATACTGAAAAGCGACGGACTGGTTTTCAGTGGATCCCGATGGGTATGCACGATCGTCGCGTCTGGAAAGACCTCGAGCAGCGGGTCGAAGTACTCCTGGTGGTGCGGAGTCTTCAGCACCCAGCGAATGGGTTTCCCGAACCCGGGCCGCTGCCAGTGGAGGTACTGCATCATTCGTTTGAGCGCGCGGTAAGCGGGGACGTGGTTCTGCGTCTCGAGCCACTTGGAGTAGGTCGGAACGTGCATCATCGCCTCGGGCGTCGTCGTCATGAAGGACTGCTCGAGGAGGATCACTTCTTCTTCGGGCGCATCCGGCTCCGCCGGATGAATCGCGAAGAACCCGGGCGACATGTACTTGAGCCCCTTGGCGGCGAACGCGGCTTGCGCGTGTCGCGGGTCTTTGCCTCGCTTTTTCTTGGGTGGCGCCGGACTGATCGCTTCCCAAGACGCGAGCGAACGCACGCCGGGGTCTTGCGCGATCAGGCGATGCAGCATCGTGGTCCCGGTGCGAGCCAAACCGGCGATGATGATCGGTCTCGGCACGGGAATCTCGAGAATCTCGGGATGCTGTTTGATGGTCGATTCGGCAACGAGCTTGTCGACGAGCACACCAACGATGCGCCCCCGAATGATGATGTGTCCGAGCGGATGCAGGATGGCCTCGCGATTGACCGAGTCGACCAGCACCTCGAGCGGCTCCATGAACCCGAGGTCGCCGAAGTCGTCGAGCCCCGTTTTCTCACGGGCAGCGGCGAGCACGCCGTCGACGGTGATGGCGCTCCCTCCGATGCCGACGCGCGCGAGGGTTCTCCCCACGCGATTGATCGCGGCGATCGCGCGAGGTCGGTACGGCCTATCGAGTCCTTGCGACGTGGTGACCTTGTCGAACATCCTCGACCCTGCTCAGAGCTCCGACAGCTTCGCGACCCGCATCGCAGGGACGTTCCGGACAGTCTCATCGACGAATGCTCGTGCGCGCACGGAGATCGTGTCCATCATCCCGCTTCTCCGTCCACGAGCATGTCGTGCCCGCGCAACAGCTCTTCGGTTTTCTCCCAGAGGAGCTTCCCCTTGTCCGGGTCCATCGAAGCTTCCGAGGAATCTTTGACCCGCATCATGTGCATGTAGCCCCCGGTCTGTGCCCCCATCTCGTCGGACGCGACCAGGTAATCTACGGGAATCGCCGCCTTTTCGGGGCTTTGAAAGAAAAGCGCCATCACCGGCCTCAGGATCGGCTTGAGCCATGCCGGCGCCTCCCGCGCCATGTTGGAGTTGACCGCGCCCGGGCAAAGCGCGTGCACGCACACGTCGGGCCGGTCTTCGCCGTTTGGGTTGAGACGACGCGAGAGTTCCTGAAAGTACGTCGTGAGGTGGAGCTTGCTGAGGCCGTAGTACTTCACGCCGTCAGCAACGCCGTAGTCGATCGGTTCGCCGAAGTGGTCGAAGTCGATCGGGATCGACGAGCGGTGGGTTTCCGACGAGACGAAGATCACGCGCGGCGGATCGTTAGACCGCGAGTTGTGCCCGTATACCGCGTTCGGAATCACGCCGTCGTGCAGCAGTCGATCGAGCAAGACGAACTTCGCGAGAAAGTTCACCGCGAACATCAGCTCGAGTCCGTGATCGTTTTTTCGGGAGGTCACCGGAACGACCCCCGCGTTGAACACAGCGGCATCGAGTGTAACGCCTCGATTACGGAGCTCGTCGCAAAACTCCGTGATCGAAGGAAAGCTGCTGAGGTCGACGCGCAGCATCTCGACGCGGTCGCTCCCGCTCTCACGCTTCACGTCCTCGCCCGCTTGGGGAATGCCGCTGCGGCACGCCATGATGACGTGCGCACCACGCTTCGCGAGCCGGACGGCAATGCCCTTTCCGAGCCCGCTATTGGCACCCGTGACCAGGACAGTTCTTCCGTCGAGTCGAACGTGGTCGGGGAGAGGCGCGATCTTCGGTGCGCTGATGCGCTGGTCGAGCAGTCCGCTCAACACGGCGGTGAACGGGTTGTCATGCGAGCGTCCGGCCTTGGCGGCGGCACTCTAGAAAACCCAGCGACCCTGTCAACGTGACGTAATTTGGAGGTATTCTGCCACTACTTGAACTAAACCGACGTGGAGCGCGCGCGAAATGAGGGCGTGACCGATCGAGACCTCCGCGAGATGCGGCAACGTGACGAATGCCGGCAAATTCTCGAGGTCGAGGTCATGACCCGCGTTGACCCCGAGGCCGCGCGTGTGCGCCCAGATGCAGGCTTGTCGGTATTGGGATAGCGATGCGTCACGCGCCTCGGCCCCGTGCTCGAACGCTCGGGCGTAGGGCTCCGTGTAGAGCTCGACCCGGTCGGCGCCGAGGTCCGCTGCCCAGGCGATCGCCTTTTCCCGAGGCTCGACGAACAGGCTGACTCGAACCCCGTGCTCGTGAAACCGATCGATGATGTCACGCAACTCGCCTTTCGGCGTGTCGGCCGGCCACCCTGCCTCGCTCGTCAGCTCTCCCGGTCGGACGGGTACGAGCGTGCACTGGTCGGGCCGAACCTCCTCCACCAGAGAGATCAAGCCAGGCCTCGGGTCGCCTTCGATGTTGTATTCTACGCGATCGCGCATGCGCTCGAGCGCGGCCGCCACGTCGCGAACGTCCGCAGGCGTGATGTGGCGTTCGTCCGCGCGCGGGTGAACGGTGATGCCGGGGGCGCCCGCGTCGACGCACGCCTTCACCGCTTCGACCACGCTCGGTACCGCGCCGCCACGCGAATTTCGAAGGGTGGCGACCTTATTGATGTTGACGCTGAGACGAATCACGGAAGCCGTGGTGTAGCCCCGGGAGCCGCCCCTGTCAGTCCGTCCTGGCCATCGCGGCGATCCTGCGCTACACCATGGAAAGTGGAACACGTTCTACTACGAGCTACAGAGCATGATGCCGCCCCAGGTAATGTTCTAATGACCAACGTGAGCGCCAAAGCCGTGGTGCTCGAAGTGCTTTCCGCCGGCCAATCGATCGACCGAGGCACCCTGCCCGTCCGGTCGCTCGTCCAGGCGGCATCCGCGTTCGACATCGCCGAAAACAGCGTGCGCGTGGCGATCGTGCGTCTGCGCGCGGAAGGCCTTCTCGATTCGCCCGGAAGAGGCGAATACTGCCTCGGGCCGAGCGCCCAGGTCGTCAACGACAAGATCCACGGCTGGCGAACGGTCTCGGAACGGGCCGGTCAGTGGGACGGGACCTGGATCGCGGTGTTCACCGCCGACCTCTCGAGGACGGACCGACCCGCGCTTCGCCGCCGCGTGCGCGCACTCCGCTACCTCGGATTCAAAGAGCTGCGATCGGGGCTCTTCATCCGGCCCGACAACCTCACTCCCGGACTCGACGGCATTCGTCGCGAGCTCACGGCATTCGGGCTCGACCCGGACACCATGGTCTTCCGCCTCGCCGACCTCGGCAGCGCGCAGGAGGAAACCGCCCGCAGTCTTTGGGACAGCCCGGCGCTCGAGTCGACCTACGCCGAGGTCCACGGCGACCTGCAGATGAGCCTCGATCGGCTCGAAGAAATCCCGCTCAACCATTCGGTGCGGGAGGCATTCCTGCTTGGAAGAAAGGGCATCCGGCACGTCGTACTCGACCCTCTGCTTCCGGAACCCCTGATCGACGAACACAAGCGAACTTCCATGGTGAACGTGTTGCAGCAGTACTGCGACAAGGGTCTTCACCTGTGGACGCGATTCTTGGGTCTTCACTAAAAAGGGGAGCACCCCCCTTTTCACAGGGGTCAAATCGCCTATGCTCGGCCCCCATGAAGTCCGCGGATTTTACCTTCCAGACGGTTGATGGGGTGAAGCTCCACGTGAGCGGCTGGGCCATCGATCAACCCAAAGCGGTCGTGCACGTGCTTCACGGAATGGCCGAATACGGTTCTCGCTACGCGCGCCTCGCCGGTGCTCTGGCGGACGCCGGCTACACCACGTACGCCCACGATCATCGCGGCCACGGCAAGAGTGTCAACGGGGGCACGACGGGGCACATGGCGGACCACGACGGCTGGAACCGCGTGGTGGAAGACGCACACGGCGTCAACCGTGAGATCGCGAAGCGGCACCCGGGTCTTCCGATCATCGTGCTCGGCCACTCGATGGGATCGTTCATCGCACAGCAGCTGCTGTTCGAGCACCCCGCCGACATGATCGCAACGGGCCTCTCGGGTTCCAACGGGAAGCCGCCACCCATCGCCGCCGTCGGGAAGGTCGTAGCGCGTCTCGAACGGCTTCGAGTCGGCAAGCGGAAGCCGAGCGGGGTACTGCAGAAGCTCACCTTCGAGGACTACAACAAGAAGTTTGCACCCAACCGGACCGAGGCCGACTGGCTGTCGCGCGACCCGAGTGAGGTCGACATCTATGTAGCCGATCCGCTGATGGGGTTCGCGGTCACGACGCAAACGTGGTGCGACATGCTCGACGCCCTCGGACGAATCGCCGACCGAAAGAACGTCGCGCGCGTGCCGAAGGACATGCCCCTCTACCTCTTCGCGGGCGACGAGGATCCCGTAGGCGCAGAGGGCAAGGGCATGAGGAACTTGTACGACAGCTACAAGCGCGCAGGAGTTTTCGACGTTCGCCTCAAGCTCTACGAGGGCGGCCGTCACGAGATGCTCAACGAAACCAACCGCGACGAAGTCATGAGCGACTTCATTGCGTGGTGCGACGAGGTCATCGCCGCACGAGCGTAGTCCGGACGCTAGCCGGGGGTCCGGCTCGTGTAGAGGGCCCCGTCGACGCGGCCCGTGACGAGCGGCTTAGCCTCGGGCGTCATGCGGCAGCGCCAAAGCGCACTTGCGGACCCGATCGATTCGGCGCCTTCGTATCGGTTGAAGCCTTCCCAGACGGCCTCGACGAGAAGCCCGGCGTCGGAGATCACGCGCTGCTTCTGAAGCCCTCGTTCACTCGCGCGTCGGCTGTGCCCAAAACACACGTAGAGTCGTCCGTCGGGTTTGAGCAGCTCGATCCCGCGGCTGATGAAGAGTGCAAAGCCCTCCACCGCGTAAGGTGGGTCGGTGAACACCGCCCCGAACCGACCTCGCATGGACTTGTCCCACGGGTCGCGAAGGTCGTGCTCTACCGTGAGGAGGTCCCAGTCGTGCGCTTCGGCGGCCGCATCGAGCACGGAGAGGATGTCGGTGTCGGTGTCGACGGCCGTCACACGCCGCCCGGCGCCCGACCATTGGACGGCGGCGCTCGTGAGGTCGTCGTCGCCGAGAAACACGAGGCCGCGCTGATGCTCCCCCGCACCGACGAGCATCTCGCCGCGACGAATCGCCGTATCGATCGTGACGTACACCTGGTCGAGCGCACGCTTCGGCGCGGGGCGCGACGCGGCGAGCTTCTCGTAGTCGCCGCGCCAATCCGAGGCTTCGCCCGTCGGCACGTCGCGAGCGACCATCTCACGGGCTAACGCCGCGAAGCCGCGGTCGGTGCAGCTCACCCGATCGCCGTCCTCCACGAACCACTTTCCGTAGCGGTCGAGGGTCTCGATCACCACGGAAGCGGCCTCGCCTGACTCGCGGGCCAGCGTATCCCGGGTGCGCGACTGGCCGTCGCCAAGAACCCTAAGGATGCGGAACGCCCCTTCGTACACCGGCTACTTGTCTCGGAAGACGATCATGCCGTGGGTCAGGTCGTAGGGCGAGAGCGCCACGGTCACGCGGTCTCCGAGAATCACACGAATGCGGAACTTGCGCATCCGGCCGCATAGCTGGGCGCGGACGGTCGCACCCGAATCCCCGGTCACTTCAAACTGGCCCCCGGCGAACACCTGGGTCACCACGCCGCTCAGCTTGATGTGGTCGTCGCGCTTGTCATCCTGCTCGAAATTACGCTCGAATTTCTTCCTACGTCCTCTGGGCCTTCGTTTCGCCACTCAATCTCCTTCGCCGGAACCTAAGTCCTCGATCCCGGTCTCGCCACTTCGAGGCGGCAGACGTATCTACATTGATACAAACGGGTCACTGCTTTTTGTAGCACCCCCCATGGAAAAGTCAGCCGGAACGGATCAAGGTGCGCAGTCTGTGCTCGAGCGACATCCTGAGGACGGTTGGACACTCGCGGAGCCCCGCCCAGTGAGTTCGCGCATGCGACGTGTGATGACGTCGCTCATCGACGCCGTCTTGCCCGCCGAGCCCCGTGAGACCGATACCGTGGACGCGGTCGCCGACCACGCCCTCGTCACGCTTCAGTACATGCCGCGCTCGTCGGCGTGGAGCTTCCTTTGGGGAATGCGCCTGCTCAACTGGTCGCCACTTTGGCGGTTCCGAGGGATTCGGCCGTTGACGGGTCTGTCGCGCAACGTCGTCCGTCGGCATCTCCGCTCCGTGATGGAGAGCCGTTTCCTGCTCGTGCGGCTCCTGATGTACGGCCCGCTCGGCCTCTTCATGTCGACCTACTTCGACCAAGACGTCGCCCACCGTGCCATCGACTACGATCCGGTCCCGTTCGTCGACTCACGTATCGCGATGCGTCGCGCATGGGTCGAGGGCCGCGTCCCGTCGGAGAGCGACGAGATCCACCACTTGCCGGTGATGCCCCCGTGACGATTCTGGCGCACCGCGACTACGCGCAGGAGCAAGCGTTCGACGCCGATGTCGTCGTCGTCGGGACAGGTGCGGGCGGCGCCGTGGTGGGCGCCGAGCTCGCCGAAATGGGACGTGACGTCCTGTTCTTGGAAGAAGGCGGCCATCACCCGACGCCGAGCCTGAACCCGTTCCTGACGGAATCGATTCCGCGACTCTATCGGGATGCTGGCGGGACGATCATCGTCGGTCGTCCACCGATACCCTACGCCGAGGGGCGCTGCGTCGGCGGAAGTACGCTGGTCAACGGGGGCATGACGTGGCGCCCGCCGGAGCGGATTCTCGCGCATTGGGAGAAGGTGACCCGGCAGCCCGACCTCGGTGCCGCGTCGCTCGACCCGCTGTTCGAGCGCGTAGAGGAACGGATTCACGCCAAACCCCAGCATCCGGCGTCAATCGGCGACGACAGTCGGCTCCTCGAACGAGGATCTCGTGAACTCGGGTGGCGGTACGAGCACAACCATCGCGCGCAGGACAAGTGCGTCGGTTCAAATCAGTGTCTCACGGGCTGCCCGACTGGAGCCAAGCAGTCGACGCTGCTCAGCTACATGCCGCGAGCGCTCTCGCGCGGAGCGCGATGCGCGACGGAAGTCCGGGCGGAGGCGCTCTGGATCGAAGGCAGCCGCTGCGTCGGCGTCGTCGGCAAGGCGATCAACCCGCGCACCCGGCAAGGCGATCGGTCGGTTCGAGTACGCGCGCGCGCCGTGGTGGTGTGCGGAGGCGCCGTGCAGACACCGTACCTGTTGCTCCGGCATCGGCTCGGTAAGAAGAGCAAGCAGCTCGGGCGCAACTTCCTCTGTCATCCGAACGCGAAGGTGGTCGGGATCTACCCCTACGCAATCCAAGCGTGGCAGGGCGTGAGCCAAGGCGGGCAGATCCGCGAGTTTCTCGACGAGGGGATCGTCATGGCAGAGAACGCGGTTCCGCCGGGCACGGCGGCTGCGCAGATTCCCTACATCGGCGAGGAAGCGCTCGAAATGATGCGCGACTACAACGCCATGGCGATGACGGGCGTGCTCGTGGAGGACTCGCTCAGCGGTCGCGTGAAGCGCGGCTTCGATGCCCCGCTCGCTCGGTACGACATCAGCGCGTACGACCACGCTCGGTTTCTCCGGGGCGTACGGAAGCTCGCCACGCTGCACTTCGAGATGGGCGCCAAGCAGGTCATCTTGCCATTCAGCAACATGCATGTTGCGAATCATGTCGACGACCTCGAACGGATCGCGAAAACGCAGCGCTCACGAAGTACGATCGAGCTTTTCACAGTGCACGTGATGGGCACGTGCCGCATGGGGAGCGACCCGGAGTTTTCCGTGGTGAACCTGAGCGGGGAGCTCTGGGACCTACCCGGTTGCTACGTCGCCGACGCCAGCCTCTTTCCGAGCGCCGTCGGGGTGAACCCCCAGGTGACGATCATGGCGCTCGCCACGCGGGTCGCGGAGCGCATCCGCCTGACGAATTGACAATGCGCGCTGCATTGCTCACAAGCTAAACGTCGATGCTCGATCTCCCTCGCCTTGAGCGCATCCGATTGATGCCCCGGCCGGTCGGACAAATCGCATTCGCGTTGTCGGTGCTGGCGCCGAACTACAACGTCTTGCCGGGTATCGACGTAAAGATCGAAGGCTTTGAGCGCATCCCCGACGAACCGGTGGTGTTTGCGATGAACCACACCGACCGATTCAACTATTTCCCGTTCATGTACAAGCTCTGGCGCGAGCTCGGTCGCTACATGACCGTTTGGGTCAAGGGGAAGTATTACGAGACCGCAGCCGTCGGGCTCTTCATGGAGCTCACCAGCAACATCCCGACGGTGTCACGGGGGTACATCATCACCAAAGACTTCACGCTCACCATGGGACGGCGCCCCACGGAGGCCGAGTACGAAACGCTCCGTGCCGTGGTCAACGCCGAGGCAGAGCCCGACTCGGATCCAAGCACCGTCGACCTTTCCGACGTTCCCGACGCGCTGCTGCGGACGAAGCGCGACATCCTGGGGGTTGGCTTCGATCCCGCTCGCGAGACCTACGCCCGCGGGATCAACAACGTGTTCGCCGCCATGATGCGGCAGTTCGTCAAGCTCAACGAGCGTTCTTTCGACCTCGGGCTCGACCTCCTCGTGTTTCCTCAAGGCACGCGGTCGATTCGTTTGCCACGAGGACGCATCGGGATGATGGAGGTGGCGCTCCGCTACAAAAAGACCATCGTCCCGGTGGGCTGTAACGGCTGCGACCTGATCTATCCCGGCTCGCTCCCGATCGCGAAGAAGGGCAAGGTCGTCTACCGGGTGGGCAAGCCGATCCTTTACGAAGAGCTCTCCGAGTTTCACATCGACGAACCGTTCGAGCCGTTCTCGGCCGAAGCCGAGCACGCGTACCGAGACAAGTTCCAGGGTTCGGTCGACGTCGTGATGGACCGCATCAACGACCTGCTCGACCCGGAGTACCAGTTCAGCGACGATCTCGAGAGTACCGGCGTGCGCGGTACGTCGCGTTTCATGTAGCCGACGCGAGGATTTGTTTTGCCGCGCGAAACCGGCTAGAGCCGTCGGCATGAGTGCGGTCGATCTATTGCGCAAAGCTACGGAGCCTACCCCGGTGGTAGCTATCATAGGCGGTGCGGTGGCAGGTTCAGAGGCCGCCGCCGCATGTGTGGCACGCGGAGCGATCCCCGTTGTGTTCGAACAGGGCCCGCGTCCCTACGGCAAGATCGAAGACGGTCTCCCGCGCTGGCACGTGAAGCTTCGCGAGAAGGAGTACAAGAAGATCAACGAGAACCTCGGCGGCGACTCTGTGGCTTTCGTTCCCGAGACCGAGATTGGTACGGCCCTCCCCTGGGCCGACCTCTACGAGCACGGTGGGTACAGCGCCATCATCCTCGCCAACGGCGCGTGGCGCGACCGCGGACTACCGCTGGACGGGGTCGACGCCTACGAAGGTCGGGGATTAGTTTATCAAAACGAGTTCGTCTACTGGTTCAACCACTACGAAGATGAGGGCTACGACGGGCCTTTGTTCGAGGTAAGCGACGGCGCCATCGTCGTGGGTGGCGGGCTCGCTTCGATCGACGTGGTGAAGATCATCAATCTCGAGCTCTACGCGCGCGCGCTACGTGACCGCGGCATCGACGTCGACATCGTGGAGATGGAGATCAAGGGCATTCCACGAACGCTCGAAGCGCTCGGGATCTCGGCCGACGAGCTCGGGGTCGAGGGCTGCACCCTCTACTACCGGCGCAGCAAGGAAGACATGCCGCTCGCCAGCCTCGACAACCCCACCCCGGCGCAGCTCGAAAAACTCCGCGTGGCTCGGGCCAAAATCATGGACCGCGTCATCCGCAAGTACTTCGTCAGGTTCGAGCCGCTCTGCAAGCCCGTGGGTGCAATCACGGAAGGGGACCGTCTTGCAGGTCTTCACTTTCAGCGCACCGAAGTGGTGGACGGCCGCGTGAAGGGGCTCGAGGGGACCGAGTTCGAAGTCCGGAGCGACATGGTGATCAGCTCCATCGGCAGCATCCCGAGGCCCATCGAGGGCATCCCGACGCGCGGCGAACTCTACCACTACGACAGCTGGGACACGGGCGAAGTGCATGGGCTGCCCGGCGTCTTCGGGCTCGGCAACGTGCTCACCGGCAAGGGCAACATCAAGGACAGCCGACAGAACGCCATCGAGATCGTCACGAACGTGGTCTCCCGGTATCTCGGCGTGGGCAATGGAGAAGACCCCGGCGACGAAGGGCCCTCTCCGGACGTGGCCGAGGTCAGTGCACAGGCGGCAAGCGGCCCGCCGATGTCGCCGAGAGCCATGAAGTCACTTGCCGACAAGATCGAAGCGCGCCACGAGGCCATTGGCTATCGAGACTACGCCAGCTGGATCGCGGCACATCCCTAGCCTCACGGTGCCTGCGGTCACAGCCCGTCGGCGACCGGCCGCATCCATCGACTAGCTAGATGTTCTGGAGGTACTGAACGGCCTCTTTCGCGTCGCGACGAAGGCACGCGTTAGCGTTCGTCTTGCGCTTGAGCAGGCCCTCGGTTTGCGTACGGCTCTGCGCGGCCACCAGGACCGGGATGGCCGCCTTGTCGCCGAGCGCTCGCAGGTTCGCGACGGCGTTGCGGCGGTCGGAACACGTTCGGCCCTGCTTCAGGTCGAGCGAGTAGGCTTCGAGCCAGTTCACCCGCTGGCCTAGGCCCGCGTCGCTGGCGACGGCCATGGCCCGACGTCGCGTCAGAAGGCTCTTGTCGAAAGATGCGAGCTCCACGAGCTTGTCTCCCGCCGTTCGGTCGCCTGCCTCGTATAGGGCCCCGAGGAGTGCGAGGGCCGCTTCGACCACTCGCGGGTCTTTCTTGTGCAGCATCAAATCGAGGTTCGTGCGGAGGAGTTTGTCGTCGCGCAGCGAGGGTTCGAGGTCGAGCGCGCGTTCATAGGCCTGGAGCGCCTGCGTATTCCGCTGGGCCGTTGCATGGGCATGCCCGAGGACGAGTTGAGCGTAGGGCTCCTTCACCACCTTGCTCTCGCGTGCCTCGAGATACTGCGCGGCCTCTTTGGGCTTTCCCTGCTGAAGGAGCTCCGCGGCCGCCTCGGCTTCGGGCCCGTGCTTGGGCGCAAGGAGCGGGAGATGGGTCCGCGTGGGCAGGTAGTTGGGTCCCTGGCTGTCGAGCCCGACCGCAGTGAGCGCCAGCAGCAGTGCGCCAAGGGAGAACCCGGCCAACCAGGCTTGGCGCTTGCGAGACCCCGGGATTGCCTTGATCTCCGTCGCGGCGCGGGCAACGAAAGGAGACAGCGTGTGCCGCACATCTCCGGCGCGCGTCATCGCTTGCTCGAACCAGGAGATGCGGTCCTCGATCG
>JBCDFZ010000032.1:0-58106 GCA_039177115.1 Myxococcota bacterium | reverse complement strand
GTGGAGAAGTCGTCGGGATGCGAGCCTAGATGTAGCTCTAGCAGCTCTTTTACGCTGGGGTCGTCATCCAATAACTTCTTTTGGGGAACGGCTCGAGGGTTTCCCAGTAGGGCATCCACCGAAGCGACCGGTCCTGCGAGAGGAGGTTGAAGAGGTGGGTGGTCCCGGTGCGCGGTAGGCCTGCCACGACGAGGGGGCGGACGATTTGCTCGTCGTCGATTTCGGGGTGCTGGCGGTAGAGCGCTTCGAGGCGGAGGCGGCTGACGAGCAGCTGCACCATGAAGTGGCGTGCGACGAGGCGCCCAAAGGCAGAAAGCGGCGCCTCCGTGCGAAGGGCGTCGAGCAGCATCGTCAGCGGCTCGACGAACGCCGGGTCGCCGAAGTCGTCGAGGCCCGTGCGCTTTTTCGCGTCGGCCATGACCGACTCGGCGTCGAGCGAAACGAACCTGCGCGTGGGCCATTCGGCGGCCGCGTTGAAAGCGCGAAGCGGGAGCGGGAGACGAGGCTTTTGCCAGTCGGTGATGCGGGTGGGTACGGGGTCGGTCGGGGTCATGCGTTGCGGAACATCCTTTCGAAGAGGCGTTCCTGGGCGCTCTTCGACGCCCAGCGGTTGAGCATCGGGAGGATCCAGGCGTTCGGGCCGATGACGTATCGGGGCTTGAGGCTCTTCGCGCAGATCACCTTCTGGTAGACCTTGTCGGCGAACCGCTCGGGGCTCCACATCTTGAAGGCAGCGCCGAGGACGTCTCCCGGGTACTTCCAGGTACGCTGGTAGTCGGGCAGAAGATGATCCGGGACCGTCGCCCAGAGGTCGATCTTCTCTTGCTCGGGGAACGAAGTCATGGGGGTTTTCACGCCGTTGGGTTCGAGCGAGGTGACCTGAACCCCGAAGGGCTTGAGCTCGATTCGCGCGGCCTCGGTGAGCTTGGCGAAGGCCACCTTGCTGATGGGGTACGACGCGCCAAGCGGGATGGTGAGGTACTGCGAGGGAGAGCCCACGTTGATGATACGCGGGTCGTTCGATGTGCGAAGCGAGGGCAGCAACGCCTGGATGAGCCGGAGGCCGCCCCAGAAGTTCACGTCGAACAGGTGGCGGAACGCGTCGATGTTCACCGTCTCGATGCCGCCCCCGGCACCGCGGGTGGTGGCCGCGTTGTTGATGAGGAGGTCGAGCGGTGCGCCGCCGAGGGACGCTTCCACTTCGGCGACTGCGCTGTCGATGCTGTCCGGGCTGCTGATGGTGCAGCGGACGACCTTCATGCGGGCGCTGCACAAAGCCATGAGCGAGTCGGGCGGCGTTTGGTTGTACCCGGAGAACACGCGCCACCCTTCCGCGTCGAGCTTCTCGACCAGGCCCTTGCCGATGCCGGTCGCTGCGCCGGTGACGAATGCCGTCTTCTCTCCCACGTCGCCTCCTCAGGCTTGCACCAGCTGCTCGCTGAGGTCCCAGAGCCTTCGGGCTTGGCCGGCGTCGCGCGCCGACCGTCCGGTTTTTTTGGGGCGGCAGTTGTAGAAGTACTCGCCCGTGGTGTGCGTCACGGCGTCGGAGGTGGCGAGATAGACGCTCGTTTCGGCGCCCTTCTCCGCCGTCCGTAGGAAGGGTTTCACCAAGGTGAGGATGTGGCCGGCGTACCAGGTGTTTTGGGCGCCGAGCTGAGTGCGAACCCCGCCCGGATGAAGGGAGTTCACGGTAACGCGCGTGTCCTTCAAACGGCTTGCGAGCTCATTGGCAAAGAGGATGTTGGCGAGCTTCGAATGGCCGTAGGTGGGGAAGGCACTGAAGCCTTTGTTCCACTGGAGGTCGTCGAACCGGATGCGGCGGCAGAAGCGATAAGCCTCCGAGGCCACCACCACGACGCGGCCCTGTTCCGCTTGTTCGAGCGGGCCGAGCAGCTCGGTGGTGAGCAGGAAATGCCCCAGGTGGTTGACGGCGAACATCTGCTCTTGGCCGTTGTCGAGCAGGGTGCGCTTGGTGTTGATGACGCCCGCGTTGTTGATCAGGACGCCGAGCGGTTCGTTTCGCGCCGAGAACTCGGAGGCGGCGCGGCGTACCGTTGCGAAGTCTCCGAGGTCGGCCAGGTAGAGCTCGACCTGAAGGCCTGGATGTTTGGCGAGGAGCGCATCGCGCAGAGCTTCCGCCTTTTGTGGGTTGCGGCACAGGAGATGGAGGCGCGCGCCCTCGGCGGCGAGCGCAAACGCAGTGGCTCGGCCGATGCCCTCGGTCGGGCCGGTGATCATCACGTTCTTGTCGCGAAGGGTGGCTGGCACGGGTGGTCTCTGCTTGCCTAGGGTGCTGTCTGTATCGTCTCGAGGCCCGCTACGCGGGAGTGATCTCCCGGCGGATCGACTCGAGGAACGCCTCTCGCTCGTCGCGAGCGGAAAAGTCAGGACCGAGGATGTATGTGCGCATGGTGGACGACGCGTGGAAGGTGATGGTGAACGACGCGAGGCGAAACAGGAAGCGGCCGACGTCGAACTTGGCGAGCTTCCCAGCCGCCTGCTGGGATTCCATGTAGACGGTGGCCAGGGTGACGATGCGGACGCCGTTGTCGCGGATGACCTGCAGCATGGTTTCTTCGTCGGGTTCGAAGGCCTCGCGCATGAGGGCGCCGGCGTACTCGGGGTACTCGCCCATGAAGTCCCAGAGCTGGGCCGCGCACTTCACGATTAGGTCGGCCGCGGGGAGATCGCCGCCCGCATCGATGGTCGGGGTCATGCGGGTGGCGATGGTGTCCATGATGTGCTGCAGCATGGCGAGCGCGAGCTCTTCCTTCCCCTCGGGGAAGTAGTGGAAGATGCTCGCCGCCCGGATGTCGGCGCGCGCGGCGACCCCTCGAAGCGTCGCCCCTTTGAAACCGTGCCGCGCGATCTCCGTGGCAGCTGCCCGCAACAGGCGATTCCGGGTGTTGCTCTCGCCCATGGCGCTCGACCTGCGGATAGCACCGCGGGCCTTCGCGGGTCCAGCCACTGTGTTCGAGGAGTCGGCTCGCAAACCGAGCGATGCGTTTGACTTCGGCACCGGGAGAGTGTACCTAACAGACGTTAGGCTAACAACCGTTAGGTCACGAGGAGACCAACCATGAGAATTCGAGACGTCGAAACCAAAGCCTTCTTCGCCCAGTTCCTGGCCAGGCTGGCCGCGCACAACCTGTTAAAGGACAGTCAGATCTTCCTGCCGAAGGCCGACTACGAGCGCCGCTACGGTGAGTTCCCTCGGTACTTCTCCGGCTGGTACATGTTCGTCCCCTCGAAAGACCTCGCCGAGGGAGAGATCGTCCACAAGAAGCTGAACGGGCTCGACCTCGTGGCGTACCGGAACAAGGAAGGGAAGCCGGTGATTCACTCGAACCGGTGCCCGCACATGGACGGGCTCTTCGCCCCGCTCGGCACGGTGGAGAACGGGAAGATCAAGTGCGCGTACCACGGGTACGAGTACGAAGACGGCGTGCCGCGCAGCGGACCCACCGAGTTCCGTAAAGACCCGGCGAGCTGCATCCCGACGCATCCCGTGATGGAGGTGAACGACCTCATCATGTTTTGGTTCGACGCCAACAGCGAAGACGGCATCGGGGAACCCACGTGGGAGCTCGACCTGCCCGACGTCAGCCGCTTCCCGCGTCGGTTCGTGTCGCGGTCCATCACGCCGACGCACATGGCGCCGCTCCACGAAAACATCATCGACGACCTGCACTTCATGAACCTCCACGGTTCCAACAAGTACAAGTCGGAGCTCCAGGTCTACCACGAGAAGCACCGCTTCAAGACCATCAACACCATGCGCGTCGACGCGCCTCGGTTTGGCAAGTTCCGGCTGAAGGGCATCGACGGCGACGAGATGGACACGCGTCTCGATACCGAGTTTCACGGGCTTGGCATCCACATCAACTTCGTGAAGATCGGTGACTTCGAGGCGCGCATGATTCACTGCACCACGCCCATCGAGGACGAGGTCACCGAGTGGACGGTCTGCCTCTACATGGAGCCGAGGTCGTGGAAGCCGAAGTTCGACATCAGGACCTTCATGAACTTGGTGTACCCGTGGGCGGCCATCGCGCAGACCTACTACCTGCACACCCAAGATCGCCGCGTGTTCTTCGAGAAGGGCGAGTACCGCTTCTACGACGACGTCCCGAAGGGCTTCGAGAAGATCAACGCGTTCCGCCGCTGGATTCAGACCGAGCTTCTCGGCGAGGAGCGACCGATGCGCAAGAACAGCATCCCGACGCGCTTCGTCCCGCTCGACAAGCTCAAGCGGAACGGCAAGCAGTCGGTGCCGGCGGCCTAGGCCAGCGTTCAACGAGCCCGCGTGGCGGTCCGACGAGAGACGACGGGAACTCAACATGCAGCAGTCGGCTGCGGTCGACGCTCTCGCCGGCTCGGGAGGCGCATCGCGTGCCTCTCGCCGGCTCGGTTCTGCCGGACTGCCTAGAGCCGAGGCCGCAGCGTTTCGTAGACGTGATCCATGAACGCGCGGACGCGGCTGTTGGTGCGGAGTTCTGGCAGGGTGAGTACCCACAGCGCCCTGCCCTCTTCTGGCAGTGCGCCTCCAGGGATGCGGACGAGGCTTTCCTCTCGGTCACCGTCCACGCAGGGGAGGAAGTGAACGCCGACGCCTTCGATGACGGCGCGTCGGAGCACCGGGTACGAGTCGTACCGCATGGCGATCCGAGCGTGAGGCACGTGCTGTCGGTACCAGGCGTCGAGGGCCCCGTCGTCTCGGCGTTCGTCCATGCGCACCCACGGAAAAGCGTCGAGCGGTGCGTCGGGCCCCATGCGTGCGACCAGTTCTCGGCTGCCGTAGAGGGCGATCGTGATGGTGCCGAGCCGTCGTCCGACCAAGCTGTCTGACGGCGCGTTGCTCATGCGAATGGCCACGTCCGCCTCGCGCCGGCGGAGGGACACTTCCTCGTAACTCGCGCAGATGGTGAGGTCGACGCCGGGATAGCGTTCCAAGAACGACGAGAACACGTCGGGGAACGCGTCGTACATGATGTCCATCGTGGCCACGCGAAGCGGGCCTTGAAGCTCCGCATCGCGGCCGAGCACGCGACCCTCCACGGCGAGGACCTCCGACTCGATCGCGTTCGCCGTCTCGGCCAGGTCCTGCCCCGCACCGGTGACGACGAACCCGGCCGGCGTTTGGTCGAACAGGCGCACGCCGAGGCTCTCTTCCAACGCTTGAACGCGGCGGCCGACGGTGGTCCGCGCGACGCCGAGTGTGGTGGCCGCACCGCTCAGACTGCCGGTGCGGCTGAGCGCGAGCACGTATCGAAGGTCGTCCCAATCCAAGTGGCTACCTATCCAGGTGTGCGTCGGTGCACGCATGATGTGCGAAAGCACGCATTGTCCGTTCAACCATGCACCCCCAAAGTCCCGCGTGCCAGGCGGAGCACCCCTCCGCGGGCGGGCGACCGCCACGGCATGCCATCGGAAAGGAAAGGCCCATGATCGCTCGAGTTTTCAGAAGACACGACCCGTTTTTGGACCGCCTCGACGGGGAGGTCCGGGACCGGCTCCGGTGGTGGCTCGTGGTGGTGGGCCTGGTGCTGTTGGGCGCTGGGTCGCCAGCCGTCCTCGGCCCCGCGTTCGTCACCTTCGCAAGCGGCGGAGCCGAGGCAGCGGAGTCGACGCCCGGAGCCCAACGACGAGCACACGCATCGATAACCCCATCCACGAGGAGAGACACGCCATGACTACAGACACGCTCTTTTGGGACAATATCGCCGAACGGTACGCCAAGAGGCCGGTGCCGAACCCCGACTCGTACCAGCAGAAGCTCGCCATCACGAAGGCGCGGCTTCACCCCGCCGACATCGTGCTCGACGTCGGCTGCGGCACGGGGTCACTCGCGCTCGAGCTCGCCCCCCGCGTCGCGGAAGTTCACGCGCTCGACGTCTCTTCTGCAATGATCGAGATCGGCCGCCGCAAGGCACAGAGACGAGACGTGACGAACATCCGCTTTCACCAGGGAACGCTCGACGACACCTCATTCAAACCCGCGCAGTTCGACGCCGTCTGCGCGTACAACATTCTGCACCTGCTCGAAGATCGACCTGCGGCGCTCGCTCGCATCTTTGATGCCCTCAAGCCCGGCGGAACCTTCGTGTCTTCGACGCCGTGCATCGGCGACTCGTGGCTCCCCTACCGACCGCTACTCGCCACCATGCGCTGGTTCGGCAAGGCCCCGTGGGTAGGCATCATCGACACCCCTACTCACCTCGGCGAGCTGGGCAGCGCGGGCTTCGTCAACGTGCAAACGCCCGACGTGAACGCGAGCCGAGGCGTGGTGTTCATCGTCGCTTCGAAACCCTAGAAGGCGCCCCGCGGCGCTGTCGTTGAAGATCCGCAGCGGACGAAGGCTTCGGGCGCGGCTTCCCGCGAGGATGCACAGCGAAGGGTCGGCGGGATGAGCGCTCAAGATCGGCGGTGTCCCTGCGGAATAGATGAGGGGCCCGACGATTAAGCTAGTATGACCTGCAGCGTTCGTTGGCTAGTCTCCTCGGGGGGCCTGGGATCGCGTCCGAAGTTCGGCTGGGGAACAACGGCAATGGAGCAAGAAGAGCTGACCGCGAGTCGCTTGATGGAGCGAGCGGCGGGGTCGACCGGAATGGACGACTTCGGGGATCCTGCGTTCCAGGACTGGCTCGACCTCTTGACGTGGAGCCTTCGCGAAGAGTCCGACCTCAACGAACGCGGGCACCGAGTCGCCACCGCAATGCTCCAAGCCAAGCTCGCGGTCCGCCTGCGTGTGATCCACGCGCACAGGGAGTATCCCGAGATCGCCGAGCAGCCCGTGGAGGCGCCGATCTTCATCATCGGGATGCCTCGGACGGGCAGCACGTTCATGCATCACCTGTTTGGACAGGACCGCGCGCTCCGCGTGCCCCGGCGATGGGAGCTCCATCACCCGTGGCCGCCGCCCGAACCAGCCACCTACTTCAGCGACCCGCGGATCGCGCTTCACAACCAAGAGATGCTGTCGATCGACGATGGCCGTCCGAAGCTCGCGGCCATGCATCCGATGCGCGGTGATTTCCCCGAAGAGTGCGTCCATCTACTGACCCCCACCTTCGCATCGACGCTCTACTGGGTGCTGTTCAGCGTACCGCAATACGAAACAGCGCTACCCGGATGGGACTTGGAGCCCGCCTACCGCTTCCACCGGATGTTCCTGCAGCTCCTGCAGTGGCGCTACCCGGCCTCACCCTGGGTGTTGAAGTACCCCGGGCATGTGGGCCACCTCGACGTGCTGTCGAAGGTGTACCCCGACGCCCGATTCGTGTGGCTTCACCGCGACCCCGTCGCGTCCATCGCCTCGGTCACGCACCTCACGTGGCTCGCGCACACCGCCCATCAGCGGCACACCGAGGCGGCCGCCATTGCAGCTCGAATCGCACGCGACTATGCCGACCGGATGCGCGTTTCCATGGAGCAGCGCGCCCGACTCGAAACCGCCGATCGCCCCTGGTGCGACGTCCGCTACGAGGATTTCGTGGGCGACCCCGTGCAGTGCATTCAGCGAATCTACAAATGGGCGCATCTCGACCTCAGCGACGAGTCTGCCAAACGCATGCAGGCGTACGTCGACCAACCGCCCTACCCGAGGGGCGGCTACAAGAACGATGTGCAGGAGCTCGGTGTCGACGCCGCGTGGATCCGAGAGGCGTTCAAGCACTATACGGATTCGTTCCTGTAGGCGACGTGCATGGAGCCCGCAGGTTTCGCGACGTCGCCACGTTGTTCAGGAGGCTCGGCGAGGGTTGGGTTTGATTCGCGCCGCCCCCGCCAAGTAAGCGCTGTGATTGCGATGCCTTGCAACGGAAGCTGTTTCGCGATGCGTCACAGGCTCGTCCGCTCAGGGGGCCGATTCAAACGTCCTACATCGGTAACGTGTTATAGACGGTCCGCTCGTTGTGCTGGCCCGCTATTCGCACTTGGTGACGGAGTCTCCTCGCGCAGTCCTCCTGGGCCTGCTCGCAGCATGCGCGATCGTGAGCCTGCCGGCGATTACCGTGGGCCTCGACAACGACTTCTCGAAGCTGTACGCGACGGACAGTGATGACGACCGGTTCCGGCTCGTCTTTCGCGACGTATTCGGTGCCAACGATGGGCTGTTCGTTGCCGTGTTACGCCCGGAGGACCCGGCCGACCCCGAGTTCATCGAGACGCTCGACCGCCTCACGAGAGACACCGCCCGAGATCCCGTCATCGCACGAGTCTACTCCCCGACGCACACCGCCCTCCCGGTCGACGTCGACGACGTGTTGGTGTTCGGCCCGCTGTTTGGCCCGTCCTCCGCGTTTCAAGGAACGCACGACGAGCGCGTTCGGCGGATGGCTGCATCCCCCCTCGGTCAGCGCTTGGTGTCGGAGGATGGGCGTTCGTACGTGCTGGCCGGTGAAGTTCGAAAGGAAGCCACCAGCTACGAGAGCTTACTGGCGCCCGACCGCCGCTTCCGGGAGCGCGTGAACCAGGCGGTGAGCAACATGGCGCGACCTGTGGAGGTTCACTTCGCGGGCATTCCGAGAACGCGCATCCACGCGACCCACGCGACGGAGGGCGATCTGCTCTACCTCTCACCGCTCGTCGTCTTCGTGTTGTCGGTCGTGATGCTCATGTTGGTTCGGAGCCTCTGGGCCGTCCTGATGACACTCGGGGCCGTGGGGCTCGCCGTTTCGTCGACCGCCGGTGTGGTCGGGCTGTTCCGAGACGACCTCAACTTCGTGACGGTGCTGTACCCGATCTTCTTGACCGCGGTAACGACCGCGCACTGCATTCACCTGTTGCATCAATTCCGATGGGAGCTCGACCGCGCCCCGGACGATCGGATCGGGTCGATTCGACGGAGCGCTGAGCGCGTTGCGCGGGCGGCCTTGTTGACCAGCCTGACCACGGCCATCGGGTTTGGTTCTTTGATGGCGGCGGAGGCTACGATCCTTCGGACCTTCGGCCTCTATTTGAGCATCGCCGTGTTGGTTTCCTTCGTGATCGTGAGCTTCTTGCTGCCGAGCGCAATGACCTTGCTCGGCCCCCGCTTGTTCGACCCGAGGCCTCGCCCGAGTCGAATCACCTTACCGCCTCGCTACGAACCCTTTCTCGATCGACTCACGAGCCCTCGGGGGGCTCGCTGGACCATCGCGTTCGGGTTCACTCTGCTGCTGGGCATCGCGTACTACGCACGGGGGGTCCCGTTCGACTACATCCTCTCGGACCATGGAAAGGGGTCGCCGGCGCTCCTCGCCTCCAACGATCTCGTCGACCAAGACCTCGGCGGCATCGTCCCGATCGAGGTGTCGTTCCTCGGTGCGGAAGACGACTTCAGGTCCGCGAGTGTGCTTCAAAAAATGCAGGCCTCGGCAGATTGGCTCGAAGAGCACTTCAACACCCCACCCCCGATCGGCGTCTCGACCGTCGTCGCGGAGGTCAACGAACAGTTTGGCGGTGAGGCCGTGGTTCCAGACTCCGATGCCGCGGTCGCGCAGCTGCTCCTCGTCGCCGAGTCCAGCTCCGACCGCATCGTCTCTCAGCTCGTGACGGACGACTACTCTCACGCCCGTCTTCGAACATCTTCGGTTGACCGCGGCGCCGCTGGGATTGTCTCGATGTGGCGGCGCTTCGATTCGTTCGCCGAAGAGGTGTTCGATGGAACAGGCATCCGCGTTCGTATGACCGGCGGCATGGTCGTCGGCTACGAGGGCATGCAACAGTTGAGCTCCGGCCTCCTTCGCAGCGTGCTCGTTGCGCTGGTGCTCGTCATTCTCGTCATTGGTATTGCGTTCCGAAGTGCTGGGTTGGCGCTGGCGAGCATCCTTCCGAACATCCTTCCCGTCGTCGTTGGGCTCGCTCTTCTTCGCGCAACAGGCTCGGTTGTGAATCCCATCCCCGGCCTGGTGTTTTGCATCGGCATCGGGCTGTCCGTCGATGACACGATCCACCTCTTCTCGCGCTATCGCGAGGAGCAGCGCCGCGGCGCCTCGAGCCGCGACGCCGCACGGCTTGCGGTGCGGCGCACGCACACGGCGCTCCTCCAGACGACGATCGTGCTCAGCATCGGAATGGGGCTACTCCTCCTCTCTCGCTCGGACCTGAACCGCACGATGGGCTGGTTGTCAGGTGCAGTGTTCGCCACCGCCCTCGCCGCCGACCTCGTGCTCACCCCGGCGATTCTCGCCATGCTGCCCGATGCGGAACAGCCCGAGCGCGCCCGAGGCGTGTCGGTGCCTGCGCCGGATTCCGCCGCGGAGTGACGTTTGTTCAGCCCTTTGGGTTGACAAACGCGCGCCTTCAGGGTGCCATGTCGCGCTTAGGCCACGATGAAACACAGCGAAGAAGAGAAGAGCCCAACGGCAAAGCCCCTTTCGGAACCCCCTGCCCCCCGTGAATACGAGCAGTTGAGCGGCAAGACCGGTCGGCAGGCCTTGCATCGTCCAGATCGCTTCTCGCTACGCGATCTCGTCGAAGTGCCAGCCCGATTTACCCTGGAGGTTGGCGGCGCCGCGGTGCGTCCGGTCAACTTCTCCTTGTCCGGGATATCGTTTCGCGACCGGAGAAGGGACATTTGGGAACGGGGAGCGGAGACCCACTTTCGGGTCCGCCTCATGGATGAGACGGTCTTGGAGGGGTCTGCCATCGTTGCCCGCGTCACCCCGGGTCCGAAATACGTCGAGGTCGGTCTCTCGTCCGCGTCTGCGGTGGACTACGAGGCGCTACGCGCGGCGGAGCAGGACTACACCTGGAGAGAGGGTCTCGCGCGTTCCCCTCGCATCCTCAGGGGTACCGTTCCCGACGATTATCGAGACGCCGTGCTCGAACTCTCGGGCTTCTGCCAGTACTACAGCGGGCTCCTCGGAAGACGGGAAATGCGAGACCCGAGCGACCGTCTGGCCATCGCCCAGGAGGCGTTTGAGTCCATGCTGCCCGGCTGGGAAGAGCTTCGCGGAGTGGCGTCGCGTGCGGCGCAACCGTTCCTCGACGACCCAGCGGTGTTGAAAGCGGGGCGGGCAGTCGCCGAGGCCTTCGTCACCCCGTATCTCATTGAAGCGCCCGTGCTCCGTCAGACGTTCGATAAGCCGTTCGGGTACCCCGGGGACTTCGTGCTGATGCAGTACTACTTCGACAACGCGTTCGTCGGCGACTCGGCCTTCGGGATGGTGTTTCACAAGACGACCTGTGAACACCCTCTTGCCGTAGGCGTACGGACGCGTGCTCAGTGGGTCGCGGATCGAATCGCCGAGCGAGCGAAACAGGTGAACGGGTCGGGGCCGGTTCGCGTCCTGTCGCTTGGTTGCGGAGTTGCCCCCGAGGTCGCAATGGTGCACCGCGAGCGAGGTGTGCCGACGTCGGCTGTCGAGTGGACGCTGATCGATCAGGAGGACCGTGCGCTGGCCGCCGCGCACCGCAACGCTCGCGCCGGCATCCCTGAGGGCGAGGCGCCGCCCAACATCAGGTGCCTCAACGTCTCGTTCTCGCGCCTCTTCCGCGGCGAAGAAGACCCCGGCCTCTGGGGTCCGCAGGACATCATGTTCGCCATGGGCCTCTTCGACTATCTGCCCACGGGCGGAGCCCAGATGCTCTTGGCCGCGATGTACGGCCTCGTTCAACCCGGCGGGAACGTATACATTGGCAACGCAAGTGGCCCGAACGACTACTTCTGGGAGCTCGAGTTGGCGCTTCGGTGGACCCTTCTTTATCGTGGAGAAGGGGAAATGGGTGCCCTCGCGGCAGGTCTGCCCGCTGATGCGAGTGTTAGCGTTCAAACCGAGCCGGCTGGCGCCTATCACATATTGAGTTGTCAGAAGCCGTAACGGAAACGCGCATTTCACAAAGGAGCTTGGAGCGAAGTCTCGCGTTCGAGCTCGCTAGCTTCAATGCGGCCGCGTTGCCGCGCACCCATCTGGTGGCCGTCGCGGTCATGTCGCTTTGGTCGATCGTCGACTGGTTGGCGCTCGACAGTCACTTCGTGCGGTTCCTGGCCTACCGACTGGTGGCCATCGCCTTCGCGTCGGCGCTCGTGGCGAGCCCGTTACGAAAGAAAGGTACACCGCGGCAGACGTGGCTTCTGACTGCGATCTGGCTCTTGACCTGGGCGATTGCCGTCGCGCTCATGATCCCCGACTCGGAGGGGCACTGGCTCCTGTACTGCGTGGGCCTGAGTGTCGTCGGGCTTGCGGCAGGTGTGCTTCCCGTGTGGCCGGTGGCTTGGGCGACCGGCTCCGTCGTATCGATTGGGCTCGTCGGTCTCATCGGCCTGAGCTTCAGGCCAGGAACCACGCTCTGGGAGTTCGTCGATGCCGGGGTGCTCTATGCGTCGATCGGGGTCGGAGCCATCGTGGCCGCGGGCTGGAAAGCTGCGTTCGCTGAACGCGAGTTCCACAAGAGCCAGGCTCTCGCAGAAGCGGCAGAACAGCTGGCAGCGGCGAACGACGAGCTCCTTCAGGCTCAAAAGGAAAAGACCCGGCTTTTCCATAACATCTCCCATGAACTTCGAACGCCGCTGACGACCATTCTGGCGCCGCTGGACGACCTGGTGAACGGGGGCCCCTACCGAAAGGACGACATCCGGATGATGCGGCGGAATGCCCGGCGCCTGCTCCGGCTGGTCGATGACATTCTCGAGCTTTCGAAGCTCGATGGCGGGGGGATTGAGCTTCGCGTCGGCCGCGTCAACATGACCGACCTCGTCGAGGGCGTGACCCTGATGCTCGAGCCAGGCGCCGTCGCCCGCGAGATCGAGCTCCGCTATCACGGACCGGAGGAAGCTGTGTCGGCCTATGTGGATGCGTATCGCGTCGAGACGATCCTCACCAACCTCATCGGCAACGCCGTGAAGTACACCCCGGTCGGCGGGTCGATTGACGTGTCGCTCGAGGCCGAGGAAGGACGACTACGTGTGGCCGTGAAGGACACCGGCCCGGGTGTTCCAGAGGAGATGCGACACCGCATCTTTGAGCGCTACGTCCAGGTCGGGGAGAAGGCACTCGGCGGTGTCGGCATTGGTCTCGCGCTCGCTAGGGAGCTCGTGGAGCTTCACAAAGGCGAGATGTCGTTGGAGGTCCCGCCCGAGGGCGGCTCGATCTTCTCCTTCACGCTGCCGATCCAGGCGCTCAGCGATCAAGCAGGCACCAGCGCACCTCATCGGAGACCTCGCCAGACCACCCGACGAACCGAAGAGCTGGACACCGGGAAGGCACCGGTGGCGCGGGCCGACGGCACTGTGCTGGTCGTGGACGACGAACCTGACATTCGAAGCGTGATTGCGGACACGGTGGGCCGGCAGTGGAATGTGGTCGAGGCCGAGGACGGCGTGCAGGCGCTCGAAGTCATTCGGCGAGAACGGCCCGACGTCGTGCTCGCCGACATGATGATGCCGCGGATGGACGGGGCCACTCTGCTCCGCGAAATCCGGGGGGATCCCAAAATTGCCCACACCCCGGTCATCGTGTTGACCGCGGCCGGCGGAGCCGATTGGGAAACGGCCATCCTCGCGAGCGGCGCCGACGACTATCTGTCGAAGCCTTTCTCACCCGAGGTCCTCCTCGCCCGCGTCCGTTTACAGATGAGGATTCGAGGGCTCGTCGCCGGGCTTGCGAACCAGGAGAAACTGGCCGCGATCGGGACGCTCACCGCGGGCATTCTCCACGAGGTCAACAACCCCGCCGGATGTATCGTGGCGATGAGCTCGCTCATCCGTCCGGAAACCGCCCCGCCGAAGCTTCAGGTCGCCCATGACACGATTCGCGCATCGGCCGACCGCATCGTTCAACTGACGGCGGCGCTCCGCAGTCACGCCCGGCCCGACGAGCACGACATCGCCAAGCCCTTCAATCTTCGCGAAGGTATCGAGTCTTCCATGACACTCCTTGCCCACTCGATCAGCGGCCGTACCGAGGTCGTTGTCGACTGTGCGTCTGACCTCGAGGTGTTCGGGCCACCGGCCTCCACCAACCACGTGTTCCTCAACCTCGTCGAGAACGCATCAAAGTCTGGAGCAACCCGGGTCGAACTGACCGCCCGGCAAGTCTCGGACGAAGAGATCGAGCTCGTCGTGCAGGACGACGGCCCAGGCGTTCCCGAGGAGCACAAGGAGCGAATCTTCAACCCGTTCTTCACGACTCGGGATGTCGGTGACGGGACGGGCCTCGGCCTCTTTCTCTGCCGCAAGACGATGCTCGCGAGTGGCGGCAGCATCAACCTCGTGCGCTCAGACACCGGGGCGCGATTCGTTCTCCGTATGCGTCGCCCTCCCGTCAAGGAGCCGGTGACCTACGATACCCGTCGACCGTCGTCGGCCCCGCGGCCTGCCTAGGCGTCGTGGGCGCTGAGCCACTCGTGGCGTGCGGGTGGCTCGTAGCTCGCCATCCGATCGAGCAGGGTTTCTCCAGACGTTTCGACGATGAGCATGTCGTGATAGGGGCGGCGTAAGAATCCCTCTTCGAGGGCGTGTTCGAACAGGTCGACGACGGGAGTGAAGTAGCCCGACACGTTGAGTAGCGCGCACGGTTTGTCGTGAATGCCGAGCTGGGCCCACGTGAGCATCTCGAAGGTTTCTTCCCAGGTGCCGAGGCCGCCGGGCAGCGACACGAAGCCGTCCGAAAGCTCCGCCATCCGCGCCTTTCGCTCGTGCATGGACGACACCTCGTGCAGCTTGGTCAGCCCCTCGTGAACGATCTCTTTCCGCGTCAACACGCTCGGGATCACCCCGATCGCCTCGCCGCCTTCCGCAAGCACCGTGTCCGCCAGCACGCCCATCAAACCGAGCTTGGCGCCGCCATACACGAGGGTCATGCCACGCTCGACGATCAGCCGTGCGAAGCCCTCGGTCGCCTCCGTGAACTCCGGCCGCGTGCCGGGACTCGAACCGCAGAATACGCAGATGCGTTGCATGGCGGCGAGTGTGGACGGTTTCTCGCTTCCGGCCAGCCGAGACACGACCGGCGGGACGCCTCAAGGAAGGATGGGTCGGATGTCCCCGGTCCGGAGGTAGTAGATCGCCTCGGCTCCGCGCTCGAAGGTCGTGCCGTCTTCGTACCAGAGCCGGGTCAGGCAGGTGAGCTCGAGCGTCTCGCCGACACTCACGACATCCCGAGTGGTACACCCCGGAAGCACGACTCGCTCCTCGCCATCCTGGGAGAAAGAATCGCACCGAGCCACGGTGACCTTCTCTCCAGGCTCCGTGTCGAGCACCGCAACCTCGACGTATCCCTCCACGACCTTCGAATCGGGATCGACCACGTACTCGCCCGGAGCACACGTCGCGAGGACCGGCTCTGCCCCCGTCTCGATGTACACGGCTTTCCAGCCCAACTCGGTCACACCGGAGTTCTCCACCCCGGGGACACCCGTCGAGTCTTCGAGGTCGTAGCAGAGCACACGCGTCGAGTACCCGACGGCTCTGACCTCGAGGGTCTGACACTCTTCGATTGGAAGCTCGAAGGTCGCTCCGAGCAGATTCCCGAACTGTCCGCACTTCGTGACCGTGACCTGCTGTCCCGGGATCGTTGCCACCTCTGCATACTCTTCGTACGCGTAGGCTTGGTTGGGAAGGTTGCGCGGCCCCTTCGGCTCTTCGACCATCTCGCACTCGGCGCGGTCCTGCGAATTGCTCGATGGCTCTTCGTTCCCGGGAGGTTCGTCGTTGGGCTGGGGTGGGCCATCGCGGTCGTCTTGAGGTGAACCCATGCCAGGCGCGTCCGCCTCTTCATCCGTCGACATCTCGACGGGCGGGCGGACCCCACCGGGCGCCGCCGCGATGCCGGAGTCGCCGCACGCAGATGCGAGCAGGTACAACGCCGCCAACCCCATGCGTCTCTTGCGCCCCAATCGCATCGTTCGGAATCCCCTTCTCCTCAAGCTAACGGCGGGAGCACCCGACACGAGAGCCCCGTGCAAAGCCACCCTACGAAAGATGACTTGATATCAACATATCGAAGGGCTTTCTCCCGAGGCAAGCTGAACGAGGGCAATCGGCGCGTTCCGTGAGATCGCGCACAGAGGCCTCGCATATCCACTCACGATGCTGGCGGCGAACGCACGACAGTGCACTCGAAGATCGTGATGAGCGTCAGTCCAGGAGGCCTCAGGTGTGTTTGCGGACGACGCGCGGGTCCGTGGTCACGGCGTCGCGGTGCAACGCCGACGACCACGCGAGAGGTTTCGCCTCAGTACCGTTCCGGCGCCAGCTCCCACATGGTGGGGCTGCGCCAGAGCGCTGAGAGGGTGAGCTCGCGCATGTGGCTGAACTCGCGCGGGAGCTTGTCGTAGAGGCGGTCGAAGAGAGACTCTTGGTCGTAGAGTTCTTTCTTCCATTCCTCGCGGTCGATGCTCATGACTTCCTTGAACTCGTCGCGCGTGAAGTCGAGGCCCCGCCAGTCGAGCTGTTCGTACTGCGGCATCCAGCCGAGGGGGCTTTCGGTGGAGCCGGCGCGGCCGCGCACGCGGTCGACGACCCACCGAAGCACGCGCATGTTCTCGCCGAAGCCCGGCCACACGAACTTGCCGTCGTCGTTCTTGCGGAACCAGTTGATGAGGAAGATGCGAGGAGGCTTCGGCATGTTGCGGCCGAGCTCGAGCCAGTGGTTGAAGTAGTCGGCCATGTGGTAGCCGCAGAACGGCAGCATCGCGAAGGGGTCACGGCGGATCTTGCCGACCTCACCGCCTGCCGCCGCGGTCTGCTCGGAGCCGATGGTCGCTGCCATGAAGACACCGTACGCCCAGTTGAACGACTGCACGACGAGCGGCATGGTTCTCGCGCGACGCCCGCCGAAGAGGAAAGCATGCACGGGGACACCGGCCGGGTCTTCCCAATCGGGGTCGATGACGGGGCACTGCGACGCGGGTGCCGTGAAGCGAGCGTTGGGGTGCGCGGCCGGTCGCCCGCTGTCCGGGGTCCAGGCGTCACCGCGCCAGTCGGTTAGCGAGGGCGGGAGCTCGTCGGTGAGGCCTTCCCACCATACGTCGCCGTCAGGGGTGAGCGCGCAGTTGGTGAAGATGCTGTTGGCACGGCAGGCCTCGAGGGCGTTTTTGTTCGACTTGGCCGAGGTGCCCGGGGCCACGCCAAAGAAGCCCGCCTCGGGATTGATCGCCCGGAGTCGCCCCTTCGCGTCGGGCTTGATCCAGGCGATGTCGTCGCCGATGGTGGTCACCTTCCACCCTTCCTCGGCGAGGGCAGTCGGCGGAACGAGCATCGCGAGGTTGGTTTTGCCGCAGGCGCTCGGAAGGGCCGCCGCGAGGTACGTCTTTTCGCCCTCGGGGCTTTCGACGCCGAGGATCAGCATGTGCTCGGCAAGCCAGCCTTCGTCACGCGCCATCACGGACGCGATGCGGAGCGCGAAGCACTTCTTTCCGAGAAGCGCGTTGCCGCCGTAGCCGCTCCCGAACGACCAAATCGCGCGTTCTTCCGGATAGTGAACGATGTACTTGTTGTCGTTGTTGCACGGCCAGGGAACGTCTTTTTGGCCCTCCGCGAGCGGCGCACCGACGGAGTGCACGCACCGCACGAAGTTCGGCCCTCGAAGGTGCTGGTACACCGCCTCACCCATGCGCGTCATGATGCGCATGTTGACGGCCACGTAGGCGGAGTCGGAGAGCTCGATGCCGAGCTGTGAGATCTCGGACCCGAGCGGCCCCATGCAGAACGGGACCACGTAGAGCGTACGACCCGCCATGCAGCCCTTGAAGAGGCCCGCCAGCGTGGCTTTCATCTGCTGCGGGTCGGTCCAGTTGTTGGTGGGGCCCGCATCGTCCTTTCGAGCGCTGCAGATGAACGTTCGGTCTTCAACACGAGCGACGTCCGCGGGATCGGAAAAGGCCGCGTAGGAGTTGGGGCGCTTGTCCTCGTTGAGCTTGACGAAGGTGCCCGCCTCGACGAGACGGGTGCAGAGCGCCGCGTACTCTTCGTCGGAGCCGTCACAGAAGTGAATCGACTCGGGTTCGCAAAGCGCGACCACCTCCTGAATGAAGTTGCGCGCCTCTTCACTTTCGAGGGCAGATGGAAAATCGATCGCGTTCGGGTCTACGGTCATGATGGCCTCGCTCGAAGTTTTACTTCATCGTGATCTGCGGCATCTGGTCGACGCGCTCAATGCCTATTGTACGCGCGCCGAGCGATGTCACACGTTCGAAAAGATGAACGGCCGCCGCGCGCAGGGAATGCAGCGTACCACGTAAATCCTGCGCGCGGATCGGGGCGCCCATCGCATGCAACGAGCAGAGTTCGAAGCAGCGCGTCCCCTACTCCGCCCGCAGGATTTCGATCTGCATCGCATTGACTCGGACCGGGGCTTCGTCGTCGAACGCTTCAATCGTCGGCCCGTCGGTGGCAGCCGGCAGAAGGCTCCCTTCGCAGAGTCGCCTGAGCTGCCCGTCCCGATCGGACACGAGAGCCAGGATGGTGCCGTCGCCACACGACGGATGGTCGAACTCGACAGACTTCAGGAACGCCCCCACGGTGAGCCCCGCGCCCGCAAGGCCGTAGCGGGTCACACGGAACGGAATTCCAACGCCGTCTTCCGGAAGGTTGCAAAGCACGAATACGCTCTCGTGACTGACGTCGTTGGGTGCGCTTGCGATTTCTCCGGCTGCAGTCCCCGAAAAACTCGGCCACGCGCAGGCGACGGCCGGAAGCTCCACCGCACGAGGACCCGGAGGAAACACGTGAATCACGCCGTCGACTTCGAGCACACGGTGGGCACAACCTCGTACGAAGACCAAACCGAGCACCAAGACCGCTAGAAGCACGAGGATCGCCATTCCAAGCAGAGCCCTAACGAGAGTGCGAGTGCGACGGCTTGCCACGACGTCGTGTGTCGCATCAGGCGTCCCGTTCCTCAAGGGGCGGACGATGACTCTACCGGGTGCGCTTGAAGCTGCGCGCCATCTTGCGGAACTTGGGCACGTCTTTCCCCGCCGTGGACGCGCCCACGATGCCGAGCATCATGTAATAGGAGTCGTCTTCCAGGAACAGCACCACCTCGTAGATGACGAGCGGAATCCCGGTTTCGACGTCTTCACCTTTGGCCACCACCTCGAACCCCGGGAGGCCATCGATGCTGACCGGACGCTTCGATTGGATGGAGGTGCCGCGAACCTTCCCAAGGTCGCGCGTGCGAAGGACCGCGAACTGCTCTCGCTCGAAGCCGATGAGCGGGCCCATCGACCGCGCAGCGGTGAAGAGCGGTTCCTCAGGGGACTTCGCGACTGGGTTGACCGAATACAAAAGCACGTTGCCCATCCCACGCGCGTTTGAGTTGAGCTTGAGCCCCTTCGCGGGAACGATGGTGAACCCTACGTCCCGCGACGCGCCGGGGTCGCTCATCTCGGTGAAGCGGGCCTCGAGGAGCACGTCCTTGAGGGTCCTGGAAAGCTGAGCCGGGCTATCGGAAGGAAAAGTGGCCATCAGCAACTTCGTGTTCGTCTCGTCGCCCGCCATCAGAATCCACTTGCTGAGGGGAACGCCCGCGGCGAGTTGACGCGCTTCGATCAAAAGGCCTGAGTGACCGTCGACTTTGACGGGCACGCGCGAGATCATGCGGACGCCTTCGCTGGCGAGCCCCTCGGCATCAAAACGCGCCGACGCTTCCTGAAACGGCGCGGGCAGCGCAGAGACCATCACCGAGGCCATCGTTTCCGGGTACATCAAGCCTACAAAGTCGGTGGATCGCTCGAACCCGAGCGGCTGGCGGAGACGCACTCCGGCGCTTTCGAAGTTGACGTACCTGTCCCGCGGCGGCGACGCCTCATCGGCACGCGCATCGCCCGAAAACACGGCGATGGTTGCGAAGGTCACGAGACATGCAGAGAGCATGGTAACCGAGGCTCTCGCAGGCGCGACCGTGGCCCGATCGCGGAAGGTCGGCCGCACGACGCCCACGGACTGACTGAAGGCACGATGGAACGGAATCGCGACGGACCGCATGACGCCCTGCACTACCACATCCAGGTATCCCGACGCGAGCGCCCAGCGCGCGGGCGCAATGCCACATGCGGTCGGCCGGCGACCCCCTTTCAGCTGTCTTCGCGGCGCGTCGACGCGGCCTCGATCACGGAAGGGCAAACACGAACGGGAACGTGAAGCGGAGTAGGTCTTTCCCGGAGCGACGCGGCTGAAAGCGGATCTTGCTCACGACACGCGCAACGCAGTGGCCCATCTCTTTGCTGCCGGTTGTGTTCTGAACGACCTCGGTTTCGCGGACGTCGCCTTGGCGGGCCACGGCGAACTGCACGGCGACTTTGCCTGCCAGGTCGGGCTCTCGGCGAAGGGCCGACTCGTAGCAGCGATGGATCTTCGGGAGGTCGCGACGGATCTCTCGCCTCACGTGGTCGGCGTCGAACGGGGCGCCTCGCTTGGCGGTCGCCGAGCCGGCGCCGAGGCCCACGAGGAGCACCGCAAGGGCGCCCGCGCACCACAGTCCTGTTAACGAGCGTCGAACCGAGTCGGTCATGCATCCCCCAGAGGTCGAAAGGAGATCCGACGACCCCCCAGCCGCACGGATTCACTCACCCCTCGATTAATCCTCTTGGACGAAGCTGCGGGGTGAAGGGGTTGCGGTCAAGCGGTCATCCCGTCGGCACCGGCTGGCTCATGCGCGTCGCCGTGAGGCCGAGCGGTCGCTCAGCAGGATCGGCCTTCGAGGCAGTCGAAGAGCCTGCCGAAGTCATCGTCGGGACAGCGAGCGCGGCACTGCTCCAAGAGCTCGGGCGCCACGCAGTAGCCGAGGACGCCCTCGCAGATCGCCTGGGTGCCGAGGTCGTCGCATCGCTGACACGTGTCGAAGAGATCGGAGAAGCAGGCGTCGCTGACCTCGGCAAGCTCCTCGCAGCCGGGCGCGTCGTCTCGGCACGCGTCGACGGGCACGTTGCAGCGGCGAAGCTCGAAGCTCTCCGTCCCGCAGGGGGCCTCCACCGAGTTCCGGCAGACGTCCAAGCAGGTCACGGGGAACTCCTCTGCAACGAGCAGCGGGCACTCGTCGATTCCGTTGCAATACCTTTCACATACGCTCCGAACCTCGGCGGATCCGGGGCTGCCACCGCAGCCCGTCAGGACGAGCCAGGCCGTTGCGAGGCAAACGAACGGGACACGCGGTGTCGGCAAAGTCGCGATCGCCGAGCGTGCGTTCCCCGGTATCGAGGAGTTTGGGGTCGTGACCATGGGCTCCCGACGAGGGTACCACTGGGCGACCAGCGCAGCCTGGGAAGTGGCCAACGCGCTTTTGGCGCGGGAGGCAACCTCGGGACTTGGCGCCGGACGCAACATGGAGACGCGCCGGCCGAGAAGAGAGAGCGAATGCGTGTGTCGACCTCCGCCGCGCCAACGGCCCCAGGGCGAAGTATCGAACATGATGATGCCGCACGGGCTGTTACTTTTGCCGCAGTTCTGGGCCCTCGCGAGGCCGACGGGGGTGTTCGAGAGGGCAGCGTCAGCCCGGGGGGCTCGCCTCACGCGAGTCCGGGCGTCACGTCAGCCCGACACTCACCCAAGGCGAGTCCGGGCGTCGCGTCAGCCCGACGCTCGCCCGCTTCGAGCTAGGCGGCGCAGCAGCCTTCGTGGACGCAGCGGCAATCGGCGCAGTCGCGCAAACTGGTCACGCCGCAGTGCTCGAGCATCGACTGCCGAAGGGCCTTCCGTGCGCGGTGAAGCCTCACGGCTACGTTGTTGGCGGATATCCCAAGCTGTCGCGCCGCCTCGGTCAGGCTTGCGCCGCGGATGTCCACCAGGTTGATCACCGCAGCGTAGCTCGGCCGCATTCGCTTCGCCTGCGCGACGCTGCAGCGGCACATCGAATCGGCCACGGGAGCGGCGACTTCGGGCGCGGCGTCGTCGCTCTCCACCCAGCGATCGTGTCGCGCTCGCCGCCGCGTTTCATCTGCGGCCACGTTGCGGTGGATGCGGTAGAGCCACGGAAGCACTCGCTCGGTGTCGTTGAGCGATGCGGCCCCTTCGATGGCACGAACGGCGGCGATCTGGAGCACGTCATCGACGTCGGACGCCGGCACGCGAGCGCGAACGAAGGCGGCGAGCCGGCTTCGATTGGCCCGCAGCGCGTCCTCGACTCTCGTCGCGTTCGTTTCTGGTTGGGGTGTCTTCACCTGAGCTCGAATCTAGCTCAACTCCCCGCCTTGGGGCAGCCGCAGGATGCGTCGCAGGCGCAGGACGGGCCGCACGAGCAGTTTTCGCCGCAGCAGCACTGGCCTTCTGAGGGCGCTTGGTGGTTGCACGAGCACGTATCCGCGCACTGATCGCAGGGACAATCTCGACGTTCGGTCATTTGCGTCTCCAGTCGTTATGGGCCCCCGGCTGGGGCTCTCACCTACACTGACGAACACCGGGCCCCGTTTCTTACACCCTGGGCAAAGAAACCCGCTTTTCTCGTGCCGGTGCCGGCGCGGCTACCCAGAGAACACGCCCATTTTTTCAATGAGCTGGGCGTGCGTCTTGACGTTGAGTTTGCGCATGGCGCTCTTCAGGTGACGCGAGACGGAGGCTTTCGAGAGGCCGAGGCGATATCCGATCAGCTTTTGGCTGTCGCCGTGCATCGCGTAGGTTGCCACGAGGTTCTCCCGCGTGGTCAGGCCGCGCGGGTCGCCGACCTCGGGCGTGTTGGGCAGGGCGAGCACGAAACGTCGGGAGTCGCTGTCGAACCAGTCGACCAGAGACCAGCGGCCCTCCGTGAGGCCCTTCCAAACTTCGAGCGCGAACGCCGGGTCTTTTCGTCCCTCACTGGCGCGAGCGCGGTCAACCTGGATGGCCGCCTCGCGAAGAACGGACGCAGCCTCGCGTGGCTCCGCGCCTGCCGTCGCTTCGACGATATCGAAGCGCTTGGGGTCGATGACGGCCTCCGCATCGTGGGGAAGTCCCGTCGACTCGACCTCCGCCGTGACGGCCCGGCGCAGCCGATGACCTGCGGCCACGTGCGCGCCCATCATCTGCCAGAGCTCTTTGTCGCGTCCGCGAAGCTGGGTCCGCTCCGGAAGCGGCGCAACGATGAGAATCCCGAGGCCGTTGGGATCGACCGAAGTCATTCCGAAGACGTCGCGGACTCCGGGCACGTGTCGCTCGTAGGCTTCGAGGCACTCGGGGTGGTTTCTTGCTGCCTCGGAAAGCGTGGACACGACGCCGGGGCGCATGAGCTCCCGGTACACGTCGCGCGGCCATTCGGCGACGGCTTCGTTCACACGCGCGATGAGATCGGGACGCCCTGACACCGCAAACTTCTGATGGACGATCAGGTCAGGTCGCTCGGGGTCGCGCGTGTAGGCGGCTGCGCCCACGCCGAGCCCATGGTCGAGAATCGGAAGCCCAACGCGCAGGAGGTTCGGGATCCACGCGGCGTCCTCCTGGTCGATATCGTAGACCGCTTCGGTCAGGTCGATCAGAGTGGCATCCGCCTCACGCATGAACGTTCCCTATCACTTTCGCATGCACACTCGCATACGTAATTCTTCGCCTCAAAAGAGGTGGCCCCGTCGCTCGACGGTCGCCTCGTGGCCGACATCGTCTCATCGCGTGCAGCAGAGCCCGGCGGACCCGGCAGGTGTCGAAGAGACGGGCCGGGGAGCCGTGGCAGGCCGGCAAGTTGACCCGCAGTCCTGGACTCGCCAGAGTGGCTCTCTCACGAGGGGGTTCTCTTGAGGATTGCATCCATTCTGATCGCGCTGTGCCTCATCTCCGCCACGACGGCGGGGGCACAAGACGCACAGGCACCCAGTTCGTCGGTCGTCAGTGACACGCCGGCAGCCGAAGGCACGGCACCCGCAGCAGCGCCGACCTCGCCGCAGTGTGAGCCCATCCAGAAAGGCGGCCCCATCGCCGGCATCGTGGTGGCTTCGGTGTTTTGGTACGTCCTGCCGATGAGTATCCCGGTGTGGATTACTCAGGCGAAGAAGCTCAAACGTCTGAAGAAGAAAGAGTACGAGCAGATGCAGCGCGGCTGCAGCTACTCGCCCTAGGTCTTCACGGCGCGAAGCAGAACTCGACGCGGTAGTCGTTGACGTCGTCGGTTGGATTCGGGCAGGACCAGTTGCTCGACGGGTCGTCGTACTGATAGGCGTACGCGACGGGGCACGCGTTTTTGAAAGTCGTGGCCCAGTTGCCGACGTTGGCGGACGCCGTGTGCCACGCCGGGTTGGTCGGACCGCACGCCCCTGAGTAGATCCCCTGCGGGCCGCAGTAGCAGGCCTCGGTGGTGCAGTTGACGCCTCCGGTCCCGTCGGGAACCCCTTTGTCGTTGAGGCATTGCCTTGGGCCCGGGCAGCCGTCGTTTGCGCCACGGTCGGAACTGCAGCGTCTTGGCGTGTAGCAAGCGCACGAACCGCCTTCGCCTGAGCACTGCCGCGCGCCTCCGAGCGTGGGCGCGTCGAGGCACTTGTCACCCGAGGCGCACTGCGAGTCGGTGGTGCAGGTGTCGGGGCCGCCCGCTGCGGGCTCCCAGTTGGCAGCGTTCCACCAGAGCTCGCCAAGGCCGTCGGTGATGGGCGGGACGCACACCTGCGCGTCGGCGATGCCTCCCGCAAGTGTCTGGCATTGGTACTCGACGAATGGGAAGGTTCGAAGCGGACATGACTTTCCGTCGTCGGTCGGCGTGCACCCGCCGTTCTGAGTCACGGGTAGACAGAGCCCCGTTCCCGAGGGCAGCGCGAAGCCCGACACGAACGTAGGGTTCAGGCTGCACTCGGTGCCCGCAGGGCAGTCGTCTGCCGAGAAGCAGACGTAGGTCTCGGCGTTCGGCGACTGGAGGTCCAACACGTTGCCGAAGAGGTCGTTGGCCCCACCGTTGTTCTGGCACTGGTAGTAGTCGAGGTCGTCGTTGCATGTGGCCATCGTGTCCGTGCAGGCGTTGGCCGGCGCGTCGCACGCCACGACGCGATCGCCCGACATGACCTGAAGCGCGGCCGGACAAGTGCTCAGCAAGTCGCTCTGGCAACCTGACCTTTCGCACTGCGGGCCCACGTTGATCCACTCGAGTTGAGGGCCATCCATCACGGACGCCCTCCAAACGCCAGGGAAGTCTGGCTTCGTATCGCCCGACGTCCCGGAGGCGCCTGCTGCAGTGAAACCGAAGGTGTGATCGCCCACGGCCTCGATGATTCCGGCGCCCGCCTGATAGGCGGTATCGGGCTGCCACGCGGCGTGGTCGGCCGGGAGCTCAGCGGTGACGACGATGGGCACGTTGTATCCACTCACGAGGCTCACATCGAAGTTGTCGATCCCACCGGCGCCTGCGGCAAAGAGCTCGAACAACGTCGCCCGATTGGCCGTCGAGGAAGTGGTCGCGCAGTCGAAGTTGCCCCCGGCGGCGGGCCCGCACTGACCCGTTTCACATACGAAGCGGGTGTCCGAGCCCGTGCACCCCGTGCGGCCCCAGAAGCGCCCAGACCAACCGCCCTCGACGGCAATCGTCGCGATCGACACGCACATGCCGTCGCGGCACGCCGCGTGCGATGTGCCGTCGGTCGCCCCAAAGCGACAGTCGTCGTCGGAAGTGCACGTGCACTGGGAGTCGTCGCAGCGCTGCCCGTCCGCGCACTGCGCGTTGGTCATGCACCGCGGCGCGAGCGCCCAATCGGAGGAAGCCTCGGGACTGATCGCGTTCGAAGCCACCCACACCGGCTGATCGCAGCGATTGACGAGCGTCACCGTGTGCGACGTGGCCGGCGACTCGAACTCCCCTTCGCCTTCGGTGCCTAGGTTCGCCCCACCCTCTCCGCAGCCAAGCGCGCACAGCGCGAGTGCCCAAAGCCACCGTTTCGAGTTCAAGGTTCGTGTCATCAAATAGCGCCCCCCAGCAATGACGTTATGTTAGTAAAGTTACATATATATTGTCCAGCTTTCAGGGCGCGATGCCTCGATTGATGAGGCCGGCACCTGGGCCTGCACGAAAGGGACGAACGCGTGGAACGGGAGGCCGCGACGCGAAGTCGCGTCCCACCGGTAAAAGACGACGGCATGGACGGGAGATGGCGACGCGAAGTCGCGTCCCACCGGCGAAACCGGCCCCGCTCGAACACGTTGGCGATGAGCTCTCCGTCCCGCGCAGCTCGTGTCTGTCACCGGATATGGGCTTTGCGGCGACCCGCGGGTGAGAGGTAGAACCGGGGAGCATACGAGACGCGGCCGGGCCAGAAAGGTTGAGATCCGATGATTTCCACGACGCCGAGATGGATGCGGCTTGTCGCCATGGGGGCAGCGCTCGGGGCCTACGGATGCGGCGACTCTGACGGCGAAACCGGAGGCACGTCCGGTGCGGGAGCTACCGCGACCGGCGGCACGAGCGGCACCGGAGCCACGGCAGGCACGGACAGCGGGACGTCTCGACTCACGCTCACGTGGGAGGGCGAAGGTTTCGGAAGCACCCAGTTTGGTTCCGCGGTTTGGGTCTTCGTCGCGGACGACACCGTCCGCAGGGCCGACGGGGACTATCGCCAGGGGCCGAACACGTTCCGTCGCATACGGACGAGCAACGACCCCGACATTCGGGAGTGGGGGTTCGACGTCGAAACCGGCAAGACGGTCACGCTGGTGGCGTTCGAGGACGACGGCGCCGAGTACAACCTCTTTCTCGGACCGCCTCCCCCCGCGCCCGCCGATTCGTTCGATACCGAGTTCGTGATGTTCCGAGGTGACTTCGACGCCTCTCCGGAGAACGGTGTTGCGACGCTGACGATGGACGGCGATCGGGAGGTCACCGCGGTGTTCCAGCCGATGCCCCGCTTGACGATCTCGCAGATGCGGGAAGGGTTCTACACCGTCATCGCGACGGTGCCGAGCTGGCTCGGCGACCCCGCCCTCGACGGAATGCCCCCTGAAGCCACCTGCACCGGAGACGAATGCGACACGCAGTGCGTCGGCTCGAACACCTGGGACGGCGACTCGCTGAGCTTCGCGTTCAAGAGCGGAACGACGCTCGACGTGACCGCGCAGGACTGTGGCGCCGAATGGGTGGGCTGGCAGGGTGACGGAAACTGCACCGGACGCCGCTGCGTCTTCACACTGGGGCAGACGACGGTCGCGCGCGCGGTCTGGAGCGATTGAGGTAGGGGGCGGCCGTCCTCGGTCGTCCGAAACCTCGGTCGTCAGCCGTCGTTACCCTCGTGGTCGTGGTCGTCGTCGCTATGACCGTGATCGTCGTGGTCATGGCCATGACCGGGATCGCCGACCGCTCGGAAGTAGAGCCAGACCTCGCCCTCGCCCTCGAGCGTCAGCACGCTGTGATCGAACTCGTGAATGTGGAGCCGGAGCTCTCCGAGGCCCTCTTCGGGGCAGGAGGCGTTCAACGTCTCGTCCGGTAGGTTGGTGGTCGATGTGGCCACGACCGAACCGGCGGGAACTGCGTAGATCGCGTAGTCCGTATGGTGCGAGGGCACGTCCAGCGCGACGTACGACGTGCCACCGGGTCGCATCACCAGCGCCGGTCGCTCGACCGAAACCAGCGCCGTCTGAATGGCGCTGTCGCGATCGAGCGCAGAAGTCACGAGGTCGGGCGACGCAGAGAGACCTTCACAGGCGGCCAGCGATACCGCGTCGGCCGTGCCCTCGGGGAGGTTGGGGCTCGGCGCCATCGACTCGCTGTCGCCGCAGGCTGTCAACAGGAGGATCATGAGCGAGGTGGCGGCGCGATTGAACATCAGGGGGAGGCTACCGGCGAACGACACCGCTGAGAATGCGGCAATTTGTCGCGACGCGCGCGGAAAGGTCAGGGCGACCGATGGCGCTCCGCACCTAGTTCGCCCACGGGTCCGAGAACGCGGGGTCACGGATGAACTCCCGATCGGTCAACGACTCGAGGAACGCCACGACCGCATCGATCTCCTCGTCCTCCACTTCGAAGTTTCGAACGAGCCCCGACTTGAGCGGGCTGAGTCGCCCGTCCCCGGCGTATGGCCCGCTCTCGATGAGCCGCCCGCCCTTGGTGTAGTGCTCGACGGCTTCGCGGAGGGTCGGGATGCTGCCGTCGTGCATGTAGGGCCCCGTGAGCTCGACGTTACGGAGGCTCGGCGGCCGAAAGAGGCCGCGATGATCCGGGTTGAAGGTGAGGTCGTAGAGGCCCTGGTCGACCTCCGGGAACCCGCCCTCGCCGTCCACGTTGTAGAGCCCGGTGTTGAAGAAAGCGAAACGCCGCTCGGATCGGTTCGCATCGTGATACGCGGCCGTCTGCAACACGCCGCCGTGACAGTGAAAGCACTCGAAGCGCTCCCCTTCGAAGAGCGCCAAGCCTTCCTTCTGCTGCTGCGTCAGCGCGTCGCGATCGCCTCGGACGTACCGGTCGTAGGGGCTGCTCCCACTGATGAGCACCCTACAGAAGCTCGCCAGCGCGAACACCACCTTTTCGAGCGTGACGCCCGTCTCACTTTCCGGGAACGCCTCGTCGAAGAGCGCCGAGTACTCCGGGTCGTCGTCGAAACGCGCAAGCACTTCATCCCGAACCCCATCAGTGACCCCGAGCTCGATGGGGTTGTCGTTTGCGACCGGAATCGGGATCTGGTCTTCGAGTGTCGGCAGGGTGTCTGCGGCCCACGTCAGCGTGGACATGTAGGCGACGTTCGCGAGGCCCTGGCTGTTTCTCACGAGAGGGGTGCCGGTCGAGCCGACGGGAGTCCGGACGCCGTCGGCAAACGCGCTGCTCTGTTCGTGACAGCTCCCACAGGACTGCGTGCCGTTGGCGGATAGCCGGACGTCGTAGAAAAGGAGACGCCCGAGGGCAATCTTCGAGGCGTTGAGCGGGTTCCCCTCGGGGATGTCCGGCAGCTCGAAGTGGTCGGGCAGATCGAGGAGCGCACGCGTCGTCGCCTGCTGCGCGTCTTCGTCGGGCATGTCGGCATCGCTCCCGCCGCATGCGAGCGCACCGATGACCAAGCAAAACAGGCATGTAAACGAGCGTACGGACACGCAGGACTTCCTACATGGTCAGGAAGACGGCATTGCCCGACGCGTCCGCGTCACCCGAGGACATGTCGAGACCGAAGTGCGAGAAGATCATGTCGCAGTCGGGCTGGGTAGGAGCGGAGTGGCACTCGACGCCGAGATCCTCTCCGATGACCTCGAAGGTGTCGAGGTCGTACACGGGGGCGACGTAGTCGAGACCCGCAACCACGGCCGCTAAATCAACCGCGATGACCGCGGTTTCTAGGCTTTCAACGTCGAGCGTGACCTGGGGCGTGTTGACGAAACCGCACCGATCGCGGTCTTCGAGCGCGAGCGTGTCGACGCCTCCGCAGTCTCGACTGCCAACGTGGACGTACGCGTCCCCGGTCCGGCCATCCTGCGAGAGCGAGGCGTTCATCACGAAATGCCGGTAGCCCGACGCCCAGGTCCAGTACATCTCGCCGAGCGGCGAAGGGGCGCCCTCCACGGTGTTGTTCCCGATGACCTCCTGCATGACCGCCTGCGGGACCCCCACGTCGAACGTGACCCTTGAGACAAGCCTCGACTGGGTGACGCCCACAATGGCGTCGTTGGTTCGCGCGGTACCCTCTGCAAAGGAAATCGCAGTGCCGGCGCAGGTGCCTTCGGTGTTGCCCGTGAGGTCGACCAGACCCACCCAACCCGACTCCGCGCGGTACTGGAACTCATTCTCGTCGAGCGAGGTCTCGACTTCGTTGCCGTCGCTGTCCCAAAACTGCAGGTTGCTGATATAGAAACGGAGGTCGCTCACGCCGACTTCGAGCCCTGCCGCCGGCGAGAAACTCGTCGCACAGTCGACCGGTTCGCCGTTGGCGACCGCTGCAAACTGCAGGGCGAAAGGCTCCGGTTCGGCAGCGCTATCTCCGCAAGCCCCTGCAAAAACCAGTAGAAAAAGGCTGCCTACGCACGCCCACGTTCGCATCGTCCTCTCCATCGATTCCTCCATCACACGCGGTCGACGCTACTCAGGGACGCGAAGTCCGACAATGCGGTGAATTGTCGCGTTCGGTTTCGCGAGCCGATCCATGCAGCGCGAACCGCAGTTCTCCCGCGGGGGTCCAAGACGTCCGTGCCACGGCGCGCGGCGATCACGCGTCTGTCTAGAACAGGGAACGCGGGTTGTATGGCATGTCGGTGATGCCGTAGTCGATACCCAACCTGTGGAGCTCTGCGGTAACCTGCGAACGATGGTGCGTCGCGTGGTTGAAAAGCTGCGCCCAATAGAACCAGCGAGGGAACTCTCGTTCCCGTTCGAGTCTATCGCTTGCAAACGAAAGCGTCCCATCAAACCAAGACTCGGGCTGCGCGTCGATGAGAGTTTCGAGGCCGGCGTCGAAGGCAAGCTGCGCCTCCTCCAGCTTCTCGAAGTCGTCGTGAACCAGGCGATCGAAATCGAGATTCGTCGGGGGTGTTCCGCTGACGCAGTAGTCGAGGAGAGCTCGGTCCAACGCCAGGATGTGATCGAGGGTCCTGTGGATCCCCCCGAAGAACATCCCTCGGTCCTCCTTGCGCACCGCATCGGAGAGTTCCCCGCAAAGTGCGTAGAGTCGTTCGTTCTGCCATCGATTGTACCGGGCCATCTCGAGCGCCCACGACTTCAGTCCCATGAAGGAAGCGTAACTTCGGGGTGCGCGATGTGCATCCTGTGCGCGAGAAGCAATGACGGGTCCTCGGTGACATGGTGGTCGCGTCCGCGCCCGACGTCGTCTCAAACAAAAAGGAAGAGCGCGGCCACGGCGAGGGTAGCCAACGTGACGGGCACGCCGACCTTGGCGTGAGTCCACGCGCTGATGTTAACCCCCTGCCCTCGCGCCGCGGTGAGGACGACGATGTTGGCGACGCTCCCGACGACGATGAGGTTTCCGGCGAGCGTGCTGCTGAGCGCGAGGAGCAGACCCGCATCGGTGCCCTTGGCGAGTGGGAGCATGAGCATCACGGCGGGGACGTTCGAGACGAGGTTGCTCAGGACGGCCGTGGTGACGAACATCACGCTCGGCGACTCGAGGCGGATTCCCCGGTCGGACAGGGCTGAAACGAGCGTGTCCATGCCGCCGGTGGCCTGGAAGGCGGCGTTGATGACGAAGAGGCTCACGAAGAGCACGATGAGCTGCCAGTCGACGAGGCCGACGATGCGCGACGAATGAAAGCGCCGGCTCAATAGAAGGAACGCTGCACACGACATAGCGAGGAGCTCGCGCGGGATATCGGTGAAGACGAAGCCCACGATGAGCACCGTCAGGACGACGACGCCTTTGCCGGTTTGGAACCGATCGAAGGGCACCGGATCGGGGACGCTCTGGCGGGTTTCCTGCACCCAGCGGCCGCGCTGAAGCCGCACTACGACGGCCCACACGATGCCGAGGTTGATCACCGTGACAGGCAGCGCGCGCCACAGATACCCGGTGAACGAAAGGTCCATCGACTCCCCGATGAGGATGTTCTGCGGGTTCCCGATGAGGGTTGCCGCGCTCCCCACGTTCGACGCACACGCGAGGCCGAGCAGGAACGGCACCGGATCGAGCCCCTTGCGAAGGCACGTGCTCGCGAGCAGGGGCGCGATGGCGAGGCAGACGACGTCGTTGGTGAGAATCGCGCTCAAGAGGCCCGTCACGGCGACGACGGCGGCCAAGAGCGCGGGCGGAGACACCTGCATGTCTCCGACGATGTGCGTGACCTCTTGATAGAAGCCGCCGAGCTCAAACTGCGCCGACACGATCATGAGGCCGAACAGCAGCGCGAGCGTCGGGACGTCGAGCGACTCGAGCGCGGCCTGCTCGGAGATGCCGCCGCCCGCGAGAAGCACGATCGCGCCCACGAGCGCGATGCCGGTTCGGTCGACCCGGAGCCCCGGAATCCCCCCAAGGAGCATCCCGAGGTACACCGCGACGAAGACCGCGATGACGAACGTGTTCACGTGGGGGCCGCCCTCGCATTCGCCGGCGCCGCGCGCGTTTCCGGCATGAACACGGCGATGATGGTGAGCGCCACCACGGCGAGGCCGGTCAGCAGCGCAAACGCCATCGAGTAGCCGAGCGAGCCCGCCCACACTTCACCGACCCACGACCCGAGCGACGCCCCAAGGCCCTGGAGCGTAATCACGACGCTGGTCGCGAAGTTGTAGATCCCGCTGCCGCGTGTGAGGTCGGCCACCACCAAAAACACGATCACGCCGTACACCCCGGCGCCGACGCCGTCGAGAACCTGGCCGAGGATGACGAGATAGGGGTTTTCGACCTGAGAGAACCAGAGCCCGCGAAGCGGCAACACGCCGAAGCCCAGCAGAAGGAAGGGCTTTCGGCCCCAGCGTTCCGACCGGGCGCCGATGAGCGCGGCGACGCCAATCATGACGATCTGCGCGACGATGACGCAGACCGACATGTACACCGTGGCGAGCTCCTGGTGGTTCTTCGCGATGTTTTGCCCGGCGAGCGGAAGCATCGGCGCGTTGGCCAGATGAAACAGCGCGACCGACACCATGAAGATCATGAGCGGACGGTTCGAGGCGATGCGCCGGAGCCCCTCGGCAGCCGTCGGCCCGTCGGCGTCCCCTCTCCCTTCCGAGAACCCCCCGCGCGCCACGTCGTGGCGGATCGTTCGCTCGGGGATGCGGAGCACGGTCAACGCGGCACACGCGGCGAGCGCCGCGACGACTGGAAACAGCGCCCAGTCGATGACGAGATACGCCGTCACGCCGATCGCGGTCGCCGCGAAGAAGTTGCCCGCATGGTTGAAGGCCTGGTTCGACCCCGTTTGGCGGGTGAATCCGTCGGGCCCGACGATGCCGAGCGTCACGGCGGAAATCGCCGGCGGCACGATGGCGGCGGCAACGCCGATGAGCGCGCACGAGATCAGCACCGGGGCACGCTCCGGGGCGACGGCGGGCACCAGCGCACAGCCGGCAATGACGGTGCAGGCCGTGGCGATGAGCACGCGCTTGTGTCGGGTGCGGTCGATGGCAAACCCCGCCGGCGTCTGCGCAATCACCGTGGCGAGGTTCAGGGTGAGGAGCACGACGCCTACAGAAGACTCGTCCCAGTGGGATGTACTGATCAGGTAGGTCGCCAAGAACGGGCCAATGCCGTCGCTCGCGTCGGCGGCGAAGAAGTTGAGCCAGTTCAGACGACGATTCGTCTTCGGTTTGCCGATGAGCCGCTTCCCCCAGGCGAAAAGCTACCACCGGCGCGCGCGGTTGACGCGAATTTTGTTCGTCACGTCACACGCTCGGCCGACCCGCAGAAAGGTGTGCCGCACAATCGAGGTCGGGCGGTGCGAGGTGGTACCCTCGTGCCATGCATATCTTACTGGGGATCTTGGCGATCGCGGCGACGGCCCTCGTCGGCTGCGGCGACGGCACGTCGAGCACCGGCGGCAGTGGAGGCTCGGCCGGGGACGGCGGCAGCAGCGGCGCCGGAGGCGGCGACGGCATGGTTTGGCCTTGTGCCGAGGAAGGCATCCGCGACGCCATTGCCGCGGGCGGCGGGCCGCAGCGGTTTGCGTGTGACGGGCCCACCACCGTGACCACCGAGGCCACCATCGACATCGACAACGACGTATGGCTCGATGGCGAAGGGAACCTCACCGTCGACGGCAACCGAGACCACACGGTGTTCTCCGTGCCGGCGTCGAGCACCGTCACGATTTCCGGCATGACGATCACCCGCGGCCGCGCGCTGGCCGTCGGCGGGGGCATCTTCAACGAGGGCGATCTCGTGGTGATGGACTCCGAGATCTCCGACAACGCGGCGGGCGACATCGCGGGGGGCATCTACAGCTTGGATGGCGCCCTGACGCTCTCGAACACCCTGGTCACACGCAACGAGGCCACGCGGGGAGCGGGTCTGTTGGTGTTCGGCGATGTGGAGATCACCGAGAGCACCATCACGGCGAACGTCGGCGGAGGCATCCACAGCAGTTCCAGATTGCTCGTGCGCGACTCCACCATCGCCGACAACAACGGTGAGTTTGCGGGCGGGGGCGTGCACAATGCGCGCGATGCCTCTTTCTTCGATTCGCGGATCACCGGCAACGAGGCTCCATTGGGCGGGGGCATCTACAGCGTCGGCCGACTGTCTCTGTTTGAAACGACCGTCGATGGCAACATCGCGGATCAAGGCGGAGGCATCTACGGGGATGACGCGCTCCGAGACATCGACGGCGGCGACGTCGAGGTCTTCGCGCTCGGCCTGACCGAGATCCGATACAGCACGATCTCGAACAACAGCGCGCGCCTCGGCGCCGGGATTTACAGCATTGCGCTCCGCATGACGATGGACAACAGCACCGTGTCCGGAAACTCGGCGATCGAAACCGGCGGGGCCGTCTACATCGGCGGCACGACGCTCGGCGCATCCACGTCGTTCCTGGTCGGCACCACCATCACCGACAACGCTGCACCGTCGGCAAGCGCGGTCTTCGCCACCGGAGAAACCCCGACGCTTCGGCTCGCCGGGAACATCCTCGATGGCAGCTGCGTCGCCGAGTCGAGCGCTGTCTTTCTCTCCGAGGGGAGCAACTTCGAGAGCCCGGGAGACACTTGCGGCCTCGGCGACCCAAGCGACCGGGTCGACCTGACGACGGAAGACCTCGACCTCGGACCGCTCGCGGACAACGGCGGCGCCACCCAAACGCACCTGCCTATGGCGGGGAGCGTCGCGATCGACGCGATTGCCATCGACGACTGCCAGACTGTTCTTCCATTCACCCCGCTTCTCGACCAGCGCCTCGTGATGCGTCCTCAGGGTGCCGGCTGCGACGTCGGGTCGGTCGAGGTGGAGTAGCGAAGGTCGCTTCCTGAACCCCTTCTCGCTCGTCGAGCCACGCACGGAATCACAAACGTTTCGACCCCATGACCCCGCGCCGCCGCCCGCGGGCGTCGGCGCCTCCAGCCGTCGTGACGGAGCACGCCTTGTGGGGGTCAGACCGTGGCACTAGGGTGCAGCTCGATGCAATTTCAAAACGTATCGGTGGTCAGCGTGAACCACGTCGACGCCGCGAGCCGGGTGACCTCCGAAGAACTCGAGGCCGAGCTCCGGCCCACCATGGAGCGCCTTCGATTTCCGCAAGGAATCCTGCAGACCCTCACGGGAATCGAGGCGCGGCGGATGTGGGACCTGACCTATCCGCCCTCGCAGGCCGCGACCGAAGCGGGCGCGCTCGCCATCGAACGGGCCGGCATCGACCCGAAGCGAATCGGTGTCCTGATCAATACGTCGGTGTGTCGCGACTACATCGAGCCGTCGACCGCGTCGCTGGTGCACCGCAACCTCGGCCTCGCACCCCACTGCATCAACTTCGACCTCGGGAACGCGTGCCTCGGCTTCCTGAGCGCGATGGAGATCGTCGGCAACATGATCGAACGCGGCCAAATCGAGTTCGGCCTCGTCGTCGACGGTGAAAACAGTCGCCAGGTGGTGACGGAGACGCTCAAGCGGCTGAACGCACCCGAGGTCGACGAGGCGTCCTTTCGTGCGAACTTCGCCACGCTCACGCTCGGATCGGGCGGCGCCGCCATGGTGCTCGGGCGAAGCGACATTGTGAGCGACGGGCACCGTTTCGTCGGAAGCGTGACCACGGCCGCGACCGAGCACGCGGACCTTTGCCGCGGGCAGGTCGACCGGATGGAAACCAAGACCAAGGAACTCTTGGTGGAAGGGATCGCGCTCGCGAAGCGAACCTGGGAAGCGGCCAAGGCCGAGCTTGGGTGGCGACCGGGTTCCCTCGACGAGTACGTGCTCCACCAGGTGAGCAAGTCGCATACCGAGAAACTCTCGGGCGCGCTCGAACTCGAGGCGCACAAAATCCTCACCACGTACGAGGAGCTCGGCAACGTCGGGCCTGCCGCCGTGCCGATCGTGCTGTCGAAGGCGGTCGAGGCGGGGCGGATAAAGCCCGGGAACCGCGTTGGGCTCCTCGGCATCGGCTCGGGGCTCAACTGCAGCATGGCCGAAGTGGTTTGGTGACGTGACGGAGCTGCCCGCCGCGCTCTACCCCTTTGCACCCCACTACCTGACGCTTCCCGACGGGGCGACGATGCACTACGTCGACGAGGGGAGCCGGGACGCGCCCACGGTCCTGATGCTCCACGGGAACCCAACCTGGTCGTTCTACTGGCGGCATCTCATCGAAGCGCTCGCCCCGAACTTTCGCGTCATCGCGCCCGACCATATCGGGTGCGGCAAGTCGGACAAGCCCGACGACGAAGCGTACGACTACCGACTCGACCGACGCATCGCCGACATCGAGGCGCTGGTTGCTCACCTGTCGCTTCGAGACATCACGCTCGTCGTTCACGACTGGGGCGGCATGATTGGCCTAGGCTGGGCCGACCGAAACCCAGAGCTTCTGTCGCGCCTCGTGGTGCTCAACACGGCTGCATTCCCGCTGCCCTCCTCGAAGCGACTGCCCGCGTCTCTCTGGCTTGCACGCAACACCGGGCTCGGCGCGCTCCTGGTGCGCGGAATGAACGCGTTTTGTGTCGGTGCCACGCGGCTGGCGGTGACCCGCAAAAAGCTCCCGAAGGAGATCCGCGACGCCCTCTGTGCCCCCTATGACAGCTGGGACCATCGACGCGCCGTGCTCCGGTTCGTGCAGGACATCCCCCTCTCGGAGTCGGACCCTAGCTACGCGACGGTGGCGGGCGTGGGCGAACGGCTCTCCCAGTTTGACGAGGTGCCAACGCTCATCTGTTGGGGAGAAAAGGACTTCGTGTTCGACGAACACTTCTTGCGGGTGTGGGAAGAAAAGCTCCCGAGCGCCGAGGTGCATCGCTTCGCGGACTGCGGTCACTACGTGCTCGAAGACGCCCACGAGGAGATCGTGCCGCTGGTGCAGCGCTTCGTCGGAGCGACCGCGTGAGCCCCAACCGAGAAACCGTCGCCGACGTGCTTCCCGCGATGGCGGCCTCGCAGCCCGACACCACCGCGATGCACGTTCCGACCAAGCGCCGAGGGCGCGACGGCCAGGTCGTCTACGACACCGTCACGTATCGAGAGCTCGACGCGCGGAGCGACCGCATCGCGGCCGGGCTCCACGCCGTGGGAATCGAGCGCGGCGACCGAGCGGCGCTGATGGTTCGACCAAGCCCCGAGCTTTTCGCACTCACCTTCGCCATGTTCAAGGCGGGCGTCGTACCGGTCATGATCGACCCCGGGCTCGGCGTGCGCGGCCTCGGCGAATGTCTGGCTCGAGCCGAACCGAGCGCGTTCATCGGCGTGCCCCTCGCCCATGCCGCGCGCCTCGTGCTCGGCTGGGGGAAAAAGACGGTCACCAAGACCGTGACGGTCGGGGGCTTCGGCCTCGGGCGACACACGCTTTCGCAGGTGGAGTCGCTCGGCGCGGCGCGCCTTTCCGGGGGCCGCCGCCCGACGCCCACACGGGGCAACGACGTCGCCGCCGTTTTGTTCACCTCGGGAAGCACGGGGCCGCCGAAGGGCGTCGTCTATCGACACCGCAACTTCCTCGCGCAGGTCGAGTCGATCCGGTCGATGTTCGGGATCGAGCCGGGCGAGATCGACCTGCCGACGTTTCCAATGTTTGCCCTCTTCGATCCGGCGCTCGGGATGACCACGGTGCTCCCCGACATGGACCCAACCAAGCCGGCGGAGGTCGACCCGACCCACGTGATCGACCCGATTCAGCGTTTCGGCGTGACCACCATGTTTGGCTCCCCGGCGCTGCTCAACACCGTAGGCCGGTACGGCGAACAGCACGCCACGCGCCTGCCTTCGCTTCGGCGGGTCATCGCGGCCGGCGCGCCGCTTCCCGGGCCTACGCTTCGACGCTGGCACGGCATGCTCGAGCCCACCGCCGACGTGTTCCCACCGTACGGAGCGACCGAGTCGCTGCCGGTCGCTTGCATCGCGGGCCGCGACATCATCGGCAGCACGTGGCAAGAGACGGAGCGAGGCGCAGGGGTCTGCGTGGGCGCGCCGGTGCCCGACATCGAGGTCAAGATCATCGGGATCTCAGACGCACCCATCCAGCGCTGGTCGCCCGACCTCGAGGTGCCCAACGGAGAAGTCGGCGAGATCGCAGTGCGTGGGCCAATGGTCACCGAGGCGTACTTCGGGGACGAGGAGGCCACTGCGAAAGCGAAGATCGTCACCGACGAGGGCGTGTGGCATCGGATGGGAGACCTCGGCTGGCGAGATGCCGAAGGCAGGATCTGGTTCTGCGGCCGAAAGAGCCACCGCGTGGAGCTCGAAGACCGCACGCTGTTCACCGTCAGATGCGAAAAGATGTTCGACACGCACCCCGACGTATACCGCTCGGCGCTCGTGCCATCGCAAGGCGGCAGCACGCGCACGGCAACCCTCTGTGTCGAGCTCGAACCCAACGTGAAGGCCGACCGGTGGGGCCAAATCGAACGCGAGCTTCGGCAGATGGCGGAGTCGCACGAGATGCTCTCCCCGATTGCGCGGTTTGTCAGGCACACCGGCTTCCCAGTCGACATTCGCCACAACGCGAAGATCGGACGAGAGAAGCTCGCCGCCTGGGTCGAAGCCGGCAGCGAGTCATGACGATTCTGGTTACCGGCGGCGGAGGCTTCATCGGTCGCTCCATCGTCGATGCGCTCCTGGCGCGCGGTGACGCGGTGCGCGTGTTCTGTCGCGGCGACTACCCTGCGCTTCGCGCGCGCGGCGTCGACCTCCGGCGGGGTGACCTCGCAGATGCGCGCGCCGTGTCGGAGGCCGTGGAAGGCTGCGACGCGGTGTTTCACGTGGCGGCGCGGTTCGACCTCTGGGGCCGCTACGAGGACTTTTTCGCCACCAACGTCGAGGGCACGCGGAACGTCATCGAAGCGTGCCGGGCGCATGGGGTCGACCGGCTGGTCTACACGAGCACCCCGAGCGTGGTGCACGGCGGCGATTCGGTGGACGGCGTGGATGAGTCGGCGCCCTACCCCTCGGAGTTCGAAGCCCACTATCCGAAGACCAAGGCCATCGCGGAGCGAGAGGTGCTCGAGGCCAACGGCACGGCGCTTGCCACGGTGGCGATTCGTCCGCACCTGGTCTGGGGCCCCGGCGATACGTCGGCGCTGCCTCGGCTGGTCGCCCGAGCGAAGGCGGGGCGTGTCGCCCTCATCGGTGCACCTCAGAAGATCGACACCACTTACATCGACAGCTGCGTGCAGGCGCACCTGTCGGCGCTCGAGCGGCTGCACCCCGGTTCCCCGATTGCGGGACGCGCCTACTTCATCACCCAGGGTGAGCCGACGACGGTACCCGACTTCATGAACGACATGCTCGGCGCTGCCGGCCTTCCGCCGGTAACCAAGAAGGTGCCGGCCAGCGTGGCACGCGCGGCGGCCGCCGTCTTCGAGGGGGTTTGGACTCTGCTCCGTCTCCAGTCGGAGCCTCCCATGACGCGGTTCATGGTGAGCCAGCTGTCGACGGCGCACTGGTACGACATCTCCGCTGCCAAACGAGACCTCGGCTACGCGCCGACGGTGTCGTACGCCGAGGGCATGGGCCGGCTAGCGGACTGGGTCCGACAGCACGCCGAGTGAGCTCTGCCCGAGCTCGGCAGCAACCGCCCGCACGATCGCGCGCGGCTCGATGGCCTCGATGTAGGGCAGCAGGAGCTGCGTGAGATCTGGGTGCTTCGCTAGGAACGATGCGGTCACCTGCTCGGTTGCCCGCTGCCGGACCGCTTCCTCGTGCTGAAGGTCGGCAAGCGATTCCAGAAGCGCGTCGCTCACGCCCTCGGCGGCCTGGAGTGTCTCGATCCACGGGCGTGGCGGCACGAACGCGGAATTGATGAGGACCGCGCGCGCCTGAACACCGAGGCTCCGGAGCTTCCGGATGAGAAACTCGACGTCGTCGCGCGCGGCCACGGTGGGCGACGCGACGAGGTAGTACTGCGTGCTCGGGTGAAGCAAGAGCTCGCTCGTGTGTTCGTTCAGCGTGATGAACCGATCGCGGACGCGGGCCATCTCTGCGAACAGGCCGGCCACGTCGCGCGCCGCAGGGCCGAGCGCCCGAACGAGGAGCTTTTCGACGCGGCCCATTCTGTCTTCGATGCCGATGTTCGAACGCCGGCCCATGGCGGCCATCCACCCGACCGCGCGACCGCCGAGGAGCTTCGCCAAACGCTTCGGATAGGTAATGAAGTCGATCGCGTTGCGCGACGGCGCCGTGTCGACGATGACGACGTCGATGTCGTGTTCGACGGACGCCCGCCACGTGAGAGTCATGGTGACCATCTCGTGGATCCCTGGAACCGCCGCCTCGAGCACACGGTAGAGCCGGTTTTGGAGAAGCCGTTCGATGGAGTCCGGCTCCTCGGCAAAGAGAACTTCGATGAACGTGCGGAGCGCGTTGTCGGGATCCGGCATGAGCCCGAAGAGCACGCCCTTGCCCGTATCGAGAGCGACCTCCCGCGCCTGCGTCCCGAACTCGACCCCCATGGCGTCGGCGAGACGTCGCGCGGGGTCGATGCTGACGATCAGGACGCGACGCCCCTGCTGCGCGAGGCAGAGGGCGAGCGCCGCCGACGTCGTGGTTTTCCCCACGCCGCCCCCGCCTGCGCATACGATGACCTCGGGACGACTCATGTCGCGCCTGCCTCGTCTAGCCAGCGTGCGGCCGTCGCGCCGTTCGGCGCTTTGTTCGCGAGTGGGAGTAGCGTGAGACGACGTTCGCGACCCTGGCCGTGCCGCGCGACCGTATCTTCGAGCGCATCCATGACCTCCTCTCGCACCGTCTGCCGGATGCGAAGGAGCGAGTAAAGCGCCTCGGCCGCTTCGGCGACCTCGCCGTCGCGGAGCGCCTGCGCTTCTTCGAGAACCTGAGGCGACGGCGCCGCCGGCACGCGGTTGACGACCAGCCGATCGACCGGAAGACCGACTTCGTCCTCGACCGTGTCACAGAGCCCGAGCGTTTCCGAGAGAACGAGGCGCTCAGGGAGCGTCACTACGACGATCGACGCCCTGCCCTCCGAGAGGAGCTCCGCTTCAATGCGCGCGCACACGTCGTACAAAGGCCCTCGCTCGAAGAGCTCGCGGCCCTGTCTGGCGACCTTGAGCCACGCCACGCTGTGGCCCGTCGCCGGCATGTCGAACACCACGCGCTTACCCGGGTGCTCTGACACGAGGCGACGTGCCAGCTCGAGAACGCCGAGCTCGCGAATCGCCGGGGCGGCGCGAATGACCGGACGCATCGCGAAGTTGTCGAGAGCGAGTTTGGCCAGTGTCGACGAGCCGAACACGGGTTCGGCGGCGCGAACGACCGCGTGCGCAGGGTCGAGCGTCACGTGCTCGAGCCCGGCCGGACGATCTCGGAGAACGCGTCGACCAGCGGCGGCGTCGCCGAACTCCACGAACACCGCCTCCCCGTCGGCCTCCGCCGCCGCGAGCGCGAGGCCGGCGGCCACGGTCGTTTTGCCAACGCCGCCTTTGCCGGTGACGAAGACCGCCGGCGCAAGCGGCGTGTGGGCCCCGGCCGTGTCGCCGTTAGTCGGCAAGGCCGGACGCCATCTTCTCGAGGATCTCGACGAGCATCATGACGTAGGCCTCCCGAATGAAGCGAACGTAGTGCGGCGCGTCGTGGCCGCCGGCGCGTGTGAGCGCCTCGATGCCTTCCACCGTGTTGCGCCACGTGCGGGAGATGTCGTCGAACGTCCACTGCCCGGAGATTACCGGCGTCATGCGTCCGTCTTCGAGGTCCGTGCCGATGTCGATGTAGTCGTCCATCATTTGAACGAAGAGCGACACCTCGTACATCCAGGGACGAGCCCCCTCACCCGCGTAGTGGTGCACCGGGAAGAGAAGCCCGTCGATCGTCCCCTCGACGCCCGCGAGGCGATGGCCGAGCCCGGTGGCATCCTCGACCCCGGTCATCCCGGCGACCTCGGAGTCGACCCAGTCTTTGAGACGAACCACCGCCTGGGCGTAGGGTTCGCGCTCCCGCGGCGCGAGGTCGCGAGACATTTCGACTTGAATGGCGCGCGTGAGCCGAAGCACGGGCGTGTCTGGCGCCCATGCACCGTCGAGCAGCGCGTGGAGCTTGCGACCGCGTTCGGCGGGAGGGTCGTCCATGCAGTGATCGAACGCGTGGTCCACGACTGCGATGAACGCAGCGATGAGAACGATGCGCCGGTGCTGGTCGGCTAGCGCCACGCGACTGAGGACGTTTAGCGCAGCGCGCGCGGAGAGCCCGAGCGCGAGGTTCGGGAGCGCGAAGCGATTGGCGAAGGTGGTGATGAGCGCAACGGAGAGCGGTTTCTTCGGTGCGCAGAAGAGCACCGTGTAGGGCGCTGCCGCGTAGAGGTCGCAAACGGCGATCCGCATTTTTTCGGCGAACGGATCGCGGAGCATGGCCGGCCAGTGCTCGCGAATGAGCGGCATGACGTGGGCGGCGTAGTGGCGGTTCGTGACCTCGCGAATGCCGACCGCGAGCTGACTCACCGACGGATCGGCCCGGCCCATCAGCGCCCGAAGCTGGTCGATGCGTTCCTGCCGCGAGAGCGTACCCGCTTCGACGACGCTTGGCTCCGGCTGCGCTGCTTGTTCTCTCATTGGGAGGCACCCTAGCAGGCTGGCGCGCCGGTGCCGATGCTTTGGTAGCTCTGCTCGAACGCGTCTCGCACGTCGAACTCCCCGCCGAGCAGTTGGAGCGCATCGTAGAGGCACACCAGGTCGATGCCGAGCGCGAGAAAGTTTCGGTGCAGCGTGATGTTTCGGTCTCGGCAGCGAACGAAGAGCGCATGAAAAGACGATTGAAAAGCCTCTAGGGTGAAACGAACGCGACGCTGATCTTCGCCGCCGAGGTGGGTCAACAGCAGGTCGTCGGCATGCTCGAGGCCGAGCGCCAAAAGGCCTCGGTCGAAGCGGCTTCGATCGTCGAGGTAAAAGCCGGCGTAGACGTCGCGGAGGCCGGCGATGAACGCAGGCTCCCACTGGACGTAGAGCGCGCTCGGAGACCACGCGAGCGGGCCCTCCGCGGAGCCCCGGAATGCATCGGCGCGAAGGTCGAGAATCGCGGAGGGCGACCCGAGCAGCTGACGGAAATAGATCTGCAGAATCAGGTGGCCGGCCCGGCGCCGCGCGTCGGGGTCGAGCTCAGACAGCGGCTGGAACTCGTCGCCGAGGTCTGGGGATGAGGAGAGAACCACTCCCGCCGGCGTGAGCAGCGGTTCGATGTCCCCTTTCGTCTGCTCGAATCCGTCCCGGTTCCGGCTGTTTCGGACGAAATCCCGGCCCTGTGCGAGGATCTGCCGCACCGGCACGACCTCGGCGAGCGCAGGAGAAGCGTAGTCGACGAAGTGTGTCCACTTCGTCCCCTTGGCGAGGCGCAGAAGCGTGTGTCGGATCCCGAGTGCGATGTGTGGAAGCTAGAGGCGCACCGTCGCTTTGCCAAGCCGTCGACGCGGACGGGCGTCGAGGACAGGCCGTCTCTCGAGAGCCTGGTCGGCGCGGCGGGGTGCCCCCAGGCTCTTCGCCATGAGAAACTCGACAACCGCACTTCGTTTCACACTGCTGGCCGGATTGGCCGCCTTCGCAATGCCGCTGGCCGCGTCGGCCGCGGGCAGTGGTCCCGCTGCCCCCTCGGAGGACCCTGAGATTCACGCCTACAACAAGGCCGTGAAGCTCATGCTGAACAAGAAGTACGAGAAGGCAGAGAAGTGGTTCCGGCGCGCGCTCGACAGCGAGGAGGACTTCCCCGAAGCCCACAACAACCTCGCCTACGTGCTGCGCAAGCAAGGAAGCGACCACTACGAGGAAGCGCTCGTCCACTACAACCGCGCGATCGCGCTCAACGGTCGCCTCCCGCAGCCGTACATGTATCGCGGAGTCCTTTTCGTGCAGATGGGCGACCTGGATGCCGCGAAGAGGGACTACGAAACGCTCACCAAGCTGTCGCCGGAGCTTGCCGCCGAGCTCGCCTACGTAATCGAGAACAAGCGCGAGAAGGAGCCCGAGGGCTTCTTCGGCGTGTCCCGAAAGCTGTAGGGCTTCTCGGCGCGACGTCCGGGGCCGGAGGATGGAGCGACGTCGTCGCCGCAGTCCCCATCAGCGCTCGCGCGGAGTGTCGGCACGCGAGCGCGCCAACGCGCTCGACGGGCAATGGCATCGGGGGAACGACCTCGGCGTCGACGCCCGCACCGATTCCCTTTCGTCGGACGCTTAGCTCGGGGTCGGGGCGGATCGGCGCAGCAACCGAGCGTCGGCAAGGTAGCTCACCAAACCGACAGTTTCTGCATGATTGATGGGTTATTTTTTCGATGATACCCTAGATTGATATCATGCAATCACTAGCTCGCCGCTTCGCGTTGGCTTCCGCCGCCTGGGTCCTGGTGACGTGGCTGATGGTCGGCTGCAGCGGGCAGCCCATCGCGGCGGACACCGTCGGTTCCGCGGGCGGTGGTCCGCCCGAGCCGCCGGGAAGCTCGGGTGGAGCTGGAGGAGCAAGTGTTGCGGGCTCCGGCGGGACGGGCGGATCGGCCGAAATCGACTGCGCACCAGGAGTCGGGTCAGTCGGTGACAGCACGGAAAGCCCGAGGGAAGTGAACATCGCGGTGTCGCCTAAAGGAAGTGTCGTCGCGGTGTGGCGAGAGAGCGTCGGGGCGACCGAGGTATGGACCAACCGCTGGTCGCGCAGCGACGGATGGACCGCAGCGGAACGGTTGCAAACCGAGGTTGGGCCGAGCGCGGGGCCACAGGTGATGTTCGACGGGGACGGAAGCGCCGTGGCGGTGTGGTCGCAGTCAGACTGCGCCAGCACCGAGGACATCGTTGCACGACGCTGGACACCGATCGGCGGATGGGGCTCGACGCACCGCATCGACTCTTCGGCGGGTAGCGCGACGTCCCCGATGATTGCCGTAGAGCCCTCCGGGAACGTCGTTGTCGTGTGGCTCCAGGAGAACGCAGCTGAAGACGGGCGTTCGGTCTGGTTCAACCGGTGGACGGAGCCTTCGGGTTGGGGAGAGGCCGAGCCGATTCGACTCACGGAGAACTGGGCCTGGGAAGCCCGGGTGGCAGCCGGGACAAACGGAAGCGTCTACGCGACCTGGCGAGAACGGGAAGCCGGAGGTGAGTTCACGCTGTGGTTGAGCCAGTGGACGCAGGACGAAGGTTGGAGTGAGCCGCAGCAACACGAGGCGGAGTTTTCCGTGGGCAACTACGACCTCGCGGTGGGTCCCGAGGGGAACGCCGTAGTCCTGTTCTCGAGCGGCACCGGGTCCGGCTTCGATCGGGGCCTTTGGGCTGTCGACTGGGCGGGGGCGTGGGGGCCTATGCAGGAGCTCGCGGACGATCGAAGGGTCAGGGATCCGCGAATCTCGTTGGACGCCGACGGAAATGCGTTCGCGGTATGGATGTACTGGGCAGGCGCCGACACGGGCGGGGCACGAATCTGGGCGGCGCGCCGAACCCCGGCCGATGGGTGGAGGGATCCGACACGATTGCACGACATCGGCGCGCCCATCTCGGGCACCACGAAGCTCACGCACGGCTGGTCATGGGAACCCGAGCTCGCGGTGAGCGCAGATGGAAAGGCCGCAGTCGTCTGGGAGGAATCGTTCATCGACGCAGAAGACCGCCAACGCATCAACGCTTGGGCATCGCAATGGGACGAGGATGCGGGATGGACCGAAGCACAGGAGATCGACCTGGAAGACCAAAGTGTCTCCGACCCGGGCGTGGGCTTCGACGCGTATGGGCGGGTCGCAGCAGCCTGGGTCCAAGGCGGGGAGCTTCGAGCGACGCCTTTCCTCAACGGGTGCGCGACGGTCTTGCCTCCGGGGGACCCAACAGCCGGCGGCGGAGGCGACTCCGACGACGACGTCGACCCATGCGCGGGCGTCGCTTGCCCGGACACCGAGTGCAGCTCGGGTGGCACCTGCGACGCGGAGACCGGGGTCTGCCGCTACTCTGCCCAAGTCGACGATGGCGTGGCGTGCTCGGAGGGCGAATGCCTTTCGGGAGGCTGCGGCCGTCTGGGCGCACGGGCCTGTACCGCGGACTCGATCCGCGAGGCGATCGCCGAGGGTGGCGTTCCCCATTTCTTCGCGTGCGACGAGCCGATGCGAGTCGTCCTCGAGGCGCCGCTCGAGTTCGACAACGACGTGATACTCGACGGAGAGGAGACGCTGTCCATCTTGGCAACACGGGGCGCATCCGTTCGGATTGCCCTAGCCTCCGCGGTCGAGATGCGAGGGGTGAACCTGTTGAGCGACGAGTCGTCGATTGCGGTGTTCAACGACGGCAACCTGACGGTCGAAAACGCCGTCGTGGAGGGCGTTGCAAGCTGGCGCGGCAACACAACGCTTATCGACTCCAAGCTACGGCGCATCGGTCTCGAGAACGGACGTGGTGAGGCGGTGCTCGTTCGCTCTACCGTCTCGACGGAGCGTCCTTTTGGGTCGGCAGCCATCTCAAACCATGGCGGGACCGTGCGACTCATCGACAGCACCATCACGGGGGCAGGCTTTGGCAAGTACTGGAACGATGTCGGCGCGGTTTACAACAGCCATATTTTCGAGGTCGGCGGCGTCTTTCACGAGGGTCTCCTGGTCCTCGAGAACTCGACGATCACGGGCAACAGGGGGCTCTGGGCAGGCGCCATCTACAACAACGGCGCAAGCGTCGTGATCAAGAACAGCACCATCTCCAACAACCTGGCGCAACGCGGCCCGAGTATCTATTCGTGGACCTGGCGCGAGGGCAGCGTCACCGTCATCAACAGCACGATCTCCGGCAGCGAGGTCGAGTACGAATGTGGCTCGAACCACAACGGCTATGCGATCGGCAACGACGGGACACTCTCGATCACGAACAGCACCGTCGCAGCCAACGCCTTCGGCGCGCTCGACAACCGCGGACACGCGGAGGTGGAGGCAAGCGTGCTCGACGGAGAGTGCGTACAGTTTGGGCACGACGCCTCGACCGTCTCAGGGGGCTACAACATCGTGGGTGGCACCGATGCGTGCGGCTTCGACCAACCTACCGACCAAGTGGACGTCAGCTCACCCGACCTCGGGCTCGGCCCGTTGCGCAACAACGGCGGCCCGACGATGACGCATGGCCTCGCGACAGGCAGTCTCGCAGTCGACGCAATCCCGAACGCGGCTTGCACGGTTGCCGAAGACCAGCGGGGAGAATCACGCCCAGCTGGGAGTGCGTGTGACGTCGGCGCTTTCGAGCTCCAACCCTAGGCAACCGGTCGTCGGCGCTGCGCGGGGCCGTCGGCGCTTGCAGCGACGTCGCTGTCGATGTATAGTTAACCATATGGTTAATCATTCTGAGCAACTCGACCGCGTGTTCGGGGCGCTGAGTGACCCCACCCGGCGGGCGATGGTGGCGCAGCTGGCGCAGGGGCCGGCGAGCATCGGGGAGCTCGGGGAGCCGTTTGCGATGAGCAAGCCCGCGGTCACCAAACACGTAAAAGTTCTCGAGCGCGCGGGGCTCCTGAGCCGTGAAGTCGACGGCCGAGTGCATCGCTGCGAGATCGACCCCGCGCCCCTCGACGAGGCCCAGGCGTGGGTTGACCAGGTGCGGGAGCACTGGGGCCATCGCCTGGACGACCTCGCGCACTACCTCGACAACGTCCAACGAAGGAGCCGCCGATGAGCCACGCGACCCGACTGTCCGTCACCCTCACCCGCGAATACGACGCGCCGATCGAGCTGGTGTACGCGGCGTGGACCGACGCAGCCCACGTATCGCAATGGATGAAGTGCGACGACGCTGCGGTCCTCGAGTGTACGAAGTGGGAACCGAAGGTGGGCGCCACCTACGAGACCACGATGGAGATGCCCGGCATGTGGAAGGTCCGCAACACCGGCCGCTTCACGGAGGTGGATCCGCCGCGGCTGCTCGTCTACGTCAGCGACCCGACCGCCGAACCGCAGATGCCCGAGATGGAGGTGCGGGTGGAGCTCGAAGCCATCGACGGCGGTCGAACGCGTTTGACGCTCACCCACTCCGGCATGCCGAGCGAAGACCTGTGCGGCACCATCGAAGGCGGCTGGACCCACAGCTTGGAAGCACTCGTCGAGAGGTTCCCCGCGGCCGACTTCGGTGAGTCGCGAACGGTCTAGCAGCGAGCGCGCGTCGACCCGCGGCCACGCGAAGAACGCACGTCAAAGCGACCGACCTAGACGCGGGTGACGGCGAGCGCCTTGAAAGCGTCTTCGAGCGAATCGGGCCGTGCGCTTGGAGCGAGCGTGCCGAGTGCGATCAGGGTGGTGAACGCGTCGGCGATCTGGTCGGGGGTCAGCGGGCCGTCCGCCTGATACCACGCGGAAACGGAGTTGGTGGCGCCGAACCAAAAACGTTTCACCAGGCCCACGTCGAGGCCTGCGGCCAGCTGACCGGAACCGATGGCCGCGTAAGAGAGCCCTTCCCAAAGCGCGTCGTAGGGCTTCCGCGCCTGCATCAGCCGGGCCCGCGTTCGGTCCGGAAGGCGGTGAAGCTCGAAAACCAGCACGGGCACGGCGTCGTCTTCCGAAAGGAGCGCCCGAAGATGCGCCCGCATCCCGAGCTGGATGCGCTCGAGCGGGTCACGGCTTTGTGCAATGGCGCTCTGCACCTCGGAGAGCGCGTGCTCCACCGCGCGCTCGGCAATCGCCACAATCAGGTCGTCTTTCGTTCGGAAACGATAGGTGAGGCTCCCGGGCAGAATACCGGCTTCTTGCGCGATGGCCCGGATCGACGTGCCTGCGAACCCGCGCTGCCGAAAGAGCCTCGCGGCGGCCCGCAGGATTCGCTCCTCCGACGCGTGAATGCTCGTCACCGACGCCTTGGCCGACATCAGAACGGGGTCTTTCCGCCGAGGCGTTCGAGGATCGCCCGTTGCGTTGGAAACTCGGTCGGCTGATCCCCCACGGGATAGGTTCGGGAGAGAAGGTTCAGGTAGCGGGTGGTCACGCCGGGGAGCACGTGCGTTGCAAACGCGTGAGCGCGGCCCTGCCCCGTCACCACACGACGTCTCTTGTCGACGATCCCGTCGAGCACCATGGCTGCGGCGACGTCTACACTCATCGCGTCGGTGCGTTCGCGGAACTCTGGAGTCTCGGTGGCCATCTGGGTACGAACGAGCGGATGGTAAACCGAGGAGACCGTCAACCCCTGATGGTGATGCTCCGCGGCGAGCACGTCGCCGAACGCGTCGAGCGCGCACTTGCTGGCCACGTAGGCGCCGAAGTTCGGCACGCGAGCAAACACCCCCATGGTCAGCACGAGCGACACGGTTCCGCGACGCTCGAGCAACGAGGGCAGCAGCTGGAGCGTCAGGCGCACCGGCGCAAAGTAGTTGAGCCCCATGGTGCGCTCGTAGTCGTGGAAGCGATCCACCGCGTGGCGGGTCGGGCGCCGAATGGAACGCCCCGCGTTGTGCACCAGCACGTCGACTCCACCGTGTTCGGCAACGACCTTCTCGCCAAGGGCGTCAACTTCGTCCATCGACGATAGGTCGGCGCGATAGCAGGTGACTCGCCCGCCCGACCCTTCGATGCGGGCGGCCACGCCCTCGAGCGCTTCGACGCTGCGGGCGACCAGCAGCACGTGCGCCCCCGCCTCCCCCGCCATCTCCGCCACGCGTGCTCCGATGCCGCGGGAGGCGCCCGTCACCAGCACGGTTTTGCCTTCGAGCGCCCGGCGGTACCGGCGCCGTCGAGCCTCCGCCCCGTCGGAGCGAGATTTGGTCATACGTACAAAGTTTTTTCGCAAAGCAACTCCTATTTTTCGGCCTCTAAGCATCTCTTTGTACACTTGTACAAACAAAAGAGAGAGTGCGCCAGCCGCGCGGAGCTGCGTTAAAGCCGGCCCCCGCAGGCGCTCTGGGAAGTGCGGTACCCTCGCGGGGACATGGCCGCTTTCGACTCCCTAGTGGGAAAGAGCCTCGAGTGGCGTGGCGTCCACCACACGCAAGGCGGCGACTTCGCTGACCTCTCTACGCATACAGTCACCTACGAGACCGCCGACCACTGCTACGTCACGGCCGGGGGCCAATCGGCGGGCGAGGCCTCGTACACCTACGAGAAGATGGACGATCGCATGGGCATCATCGTCTACCGCCCTGAGCTCTACCAAGGCCGCACGGACGTGGTTCTCTACGCCATGCTCGACTTCGAGGAGTGGACCGACCGTGCGGTGATCACCGCGGGCGGCCAACCCTTCGCCGTTGCGAACGGCACGATCCGGCTGGTGCCGAACCCGCCTCGACCCTGACCGCTCGAAAGCGCAGCAAGGAGAGCCGCGGCGTGTCCTTCGGGTCGCCCGGCGTATGAAGCCAAGCGTGGCGTCAGGGAGAGGGCTGTCGGTCAGCTGGCGCAACGCCCAGCTGGTCCGAGAGGAACGAGAAGACGTCGACGTACTGTTCGATTCGCTCGTCGAGGTCGGTGTCACCCCCGTGTCCGGAATCCGCGCTCGTGCGAAGCAGAATCGGCGCGTCGCTGCCCGTGGCCTCTTGAAGGCGGGCCGTCATCTTTCGCGACTGCATCGGATCCACACGCGGGTCGTTCGCACCGGTGGTGAATAGCGTCGCGGGATACGAAACGCCGTCCGCTACGTTGTGGTACGGCGAATACGCGTAGAGTGCCTCGAACTGCTCGGGGTCTTGTACTGTGCCGAACTCCGTGACGTTGAACGCGCCGTTCGGGGAGAGCTCGACGCGAAGCATGTCGTAGATGCCCACGCGCGAAACGACCGCCTTGGCGGCACTCGGGTGCTGGACCATGGTGGCGCCCATCAACAGCCCGCCGTTACTGCCCCCCATGATGGCGAGCCTGTCGTTCGAGGTGTAGCCGCGGTCGACGAGATGATCGAGGACACCGGCAAAGTCGTCGAAGACGTTCTGCTTCTTGGTGAGGTTTCCCTCTCGATGCCAGGTCTCCCCATACTCGCCGCCGCCGCGCAGGTTGGCCACGGCGAAAACGACGCCTTGCTCGAGCAACACCGCGAGGATCGGATTGAACCAAGGCTCGAGGCTCAGGCCGTAGCCGCCGTACCCATAGGCGACCGTCGGGCTTGGGCTGCTTCGGTCTGCGCCCTTTGGAAGCAAGATGTTGACCGGAACCTTGGTGCCATCTTTCGAAATGGCGAACTCGCGGACGACCTCGACGGTGGACAGGTCGACCGGCGACTTCGACGCCAGCGCCGTTTTCGTCGTTTGCCCGGTGCTCGGGTCGAACCGGAACCATGCGCTTGGCTCCACGTACGACTGGCTGTCGAAGAGCACCGCGTCGCCGCCTAGCGGGGTGAGGCCGCCCACCGCGGAGACTGGAAGCTGCGCCGGCGCGGGCCGTGGCTTGCCTGCGAGGTCGAATACCCGGATCTCCGAAGGCCCCCCGAGCTGATACACGACGTAGAGGCGCGTGGCCGTGGGCAGGACCGTGGGTTTCCCCCAGAAGTCGACGATGATGGTGTCGGCCCCCTGCGCGACCACTGTTTTCCCGCGCGACACGTCGAGGGTCGCAATGGGGACACGGACGATGCGACCCCGCGGTGCACCCTTCGTCGACACCACGTAGAGGTCGTTCTTCGGCCCGAACGTCGCCTGGACCGTCTTGTCGCCGAACTCGCTGAACTGGCGCCACCCGCCTTTCGGAGACCGGAGATAGTGCGCGAACTCGCCGCCATCGCCTTTTTGGACCGTGGCGAGGAGCCTTCCGGAGCCGTCGTCCATCTGAAGCTGGATCTCGGCGATGCGCGGCAGGTCTTTCCCCATCTCGTAGCGATCGGTGTCGGTCGGCGTTCCGAGCTCGTGCCAGTACACCTGCATGTAGAAGTTCTTGTCTTCCTCGGGTCGCTCATCGCCTCGCGGGTACCGCGTGTAGAAGAAGCCGCGGCCCTTCGGGTCCCACGCGAGGTCGCCGCCGGCCGTGCCCCCGTTGACTCGCGGGATCACTTCGAACACCTGCTTGCCGGTCGCGGTTTCGTACACGTGGACATCGCCTGACTCCGTGCCGTCCTTCGAGAGCGAAACGGCAACGTACTTCCCATCCGCCGACGGCACGAACCAATCAATCGAGGTGCCGCCCTCCGAGTCCATCGCGTTGGGGTCGACCAGCGCGCGCTCCGCCTCAGGCTCCTCGGCCGACGGCATCACCACCAAGAAGGGCTGCTGCTGGGGAGGCTGCCGCTTCATCGCGAACAAACGCCCAACTCGATGCGACAGCGCGTAGTAGCGCACCGTCTCCGCACGCATGATCTCCGCGACCCGCGCGCGAACCGAGTCCACGCTCGGAAGGTTGTCGAGGACCTGTCGTGCGTACACGTTTTGCGCGTCGCTCCAAGCCTGCACCGCGGGGTCGGCGGAATCTTCGAGCCACCGATACTGCTCGGTCACCTCGGTCCCGTGGAAGCGGTCCGTGACGGGTTGTTTTTTGGTGGCCGGCGGGCCCTCGGCAGTCTCGGTCGGTTCGGCCGGCTTTTGCTTGGCCTCGCAGCCGGTGAAAAGAAGCGGCAACGCCAACATGAGTAAACAGACGGTTCGGCAGTGCATTTGCCGGGTACGTAGCACGACCGCACCGTGACGACTGCGGGCGGTGAACCCTTCGCCATCGCGAACGGGACGACCCGACGCGTGCCGACCCCGCCTCGACCCACGCCAACCCTCGGTAAGCCGGGGATGTGCGCGATCGCACCAACGGACGGATTCCGGTGCGACGCCGGAAGCGCATTGCTAGTTTGGAGGCGGGGGTATGGCATTGCTGCGTCGAATGTTCACGGTTGGTTTCGTTTGCCTAGTCGCGGGCGCGTGCGGCGAATCGGCACCCAACGGGTTGAACCCGCGTGACGGCGTCGGCGGCACCCCCGCTGGCGGTGCCGATGGCGGAGCAGGCTCGGGCGGCGCAGGCATGGACGGCGACTCGCGGGGCAGCGCAGGCACAGGTGGCGCCCTCGGCGCAGGGGGTTCCGGAGGCGCGCTCCCTCGCCCGATGTTCGTTGCGGATGACGAGCGCTACGTCGTCATGGAGATGGAGTCTGTGGCCATCCCCGATCAGAGCGAATGGGTTTCACAGGCCGACCTCGGGGGTTTCACGGGAGACGGCTACTACCGGTTCACCGGCAACGGGATATGCAACGGGCCGGCCGGGAGCCCGCTCCGCTACACGTTCGAAATCCGAGAGGCCGCGCGCTACGAGCTGCGCCTGCGAGCGGCAAAGATCTCCCACTGTGTTCTCGGAGCGCCTCAAGCCAACGGCACCTGCACGGAGCACGACCGCACCTGCGACAGCCTCGGGGAGCCGACCGATGGCTCCTGCGGCAGTGAGGCCCAGTGTATTCGGAACGACATCTCGAACGATGCCTTCGTCCACATCGAAGACGACGGAGGCAGCTACGTGGCGTTCGTCGACCAGCCCGCGGACTCCGTGGGAGAGCCCATCAAGCTGTTCGGGGGGCAACCCAACAGCTGGGCTTGGACGGGAACGAAAGCGCTCGACCGAAGCGGAAAGTGGAACGCGCACTGGGATCTCGGCCCGGGTACGTACACGTTGGTCGTTCAAGGCCGTTCCCAATCGTTTCGGATCGACCGAATGCTCCTCTTCGACACGAACACGGGCACGACCTCGGGTGCGGTCGAACGCGCCGAAACACGCTGACGGCTGAGGAACGAGGCGGCTGACATCGATGCGCCGCGCGAGTGCGTCGAACGCGCCGTGACGGTGCCGTCCAAGCGACACGCCGGCTTACACGAAGGCGGCGCCGTCACTCACACAGCGTGAGGGGTAAGCACTGGTCGAGCTCGCCGCTTCCCTCGACTTCGTTGGCGAGAGGGGCTTCGTCGAACACGGCGCCTTCTGCTTTGATACCCCACTGCCCAGCGTCGAACACGCGGTTGTTGGACACGGTGATGTCGGCGTTGGCGCGCGCGACGATGCCGTGAACCCCGGCGGACATGACCACGTTGTCGCGTACGATGGTGCGGCTCGGGAGGTCAATCCCGTCAGTCGGGAGAAGGCCTACCATGATCCCGTGCTGCTCTACTCCGGTGATTTGGCACTGTTCGACGAGGGTGTCGTCGGACTTCTCGACGTTGACTCCGACGTAGCCACCGTCTTGCTCGAACCGCAGCACTTGGTTCTGCTCGGAGTCGTTCCGGACCACCACGCCCGCGAACGTGGGCGCCGTCGCACCGATGTCCGACAGCGTGATGTTTCGTGTCCCACCGGTGAGGCTAAAGCCGGCTTCGCAGTCGCTGACCCATACGTCGGAGATGGAGCCTTCGATGGTCTTGCGGAACAAGACGCCCGTGCCAAACCCTTCGATCGCGCTGTGCGCCCGACCCTCGATGTCCGCCGTCGAGCCCGGCGAAGGCACTCCGACCACGACCACATCGGACCCCTGCACGAGGATCCCCTGTGCCCCTTCCCCGTTGCTCGAGATCGTGTACCCGTTGAGGTCGACCACCACGTCGCTCGCCTCGACCTTGATCGCCACCGGCTCATCGCACGCAAGGTCGTTCTGAAGCGTGACCGTCACGCCGTTGCGGGTGACCACCTGGCCGCACTCCCCGTCAAAGTCGGTCGGCTCGGGAGGCGCGGGAGGCGCGGGAGGCTCGTCGCTGTCGTAGCAGCGCCGGTCGCTCCAGCACGAGAAGCCGCCCGGACACTCGTCGGCCGTGTCGCACTCGAACACGCCGTTCGGAATCTGCACCAGGCAGCCGCATGCAACGCAGAGCGCGAGGCACGCGAGGAAAGTTCGGTTGGGGGGCAATCCGTTCGTCTCCTGCGACCCATCAACCTAACAACCAGCCTAAAGGGGGGTGTAGCGGTCTCGGAGGAGATTTCGTCTCAGGTGAGCTTGCCAACACAGTGCCGTTGGAAACGAAGTGGATAGCCCGCATTCGGGCGTATACTCACCCCATGACTCGAGTCTTGTTCCTCAGCGTGGCCGCACTGCTCGCGTCCTGCGCAACCAGCGTGGGCTCTGGCGACCCTTCCACCCTACCGCCGGATGCCGTCGAGAAGTGCACCGCGCAGTGCGAAGCCCTCGACCTCGAGTTTGACGCGGTCGCCATCGACGACCGGTCCGTCGACTGCATCTGCGAGCCCGACTAGCGCGAGGCCCGCTGCACTGGCGACGAACGCGGGGCGTACGCCGTTCCAAGTGCACTGAATTCGGCACCTCGGCAGCCCTACGAAACCGGCCATCTCCAAACCGGCCGTGTAACAACCGTGTTTCCACACCCGCCGGCGGCGCGGCGCGTTCGGTGCTCACCGAAGCTGGCCCTTCTGTAGGACGCCCAAAAATGTTAGCAACGGAGTTCACCCCGTCGTGTTCGGTTGGTTCAACGCTCGACCGAGGGAGGCGTTTGTGAACGAGAAACCCCATCTTCCGATTCGGAGCTGGGCCGCCGTCGTCGCGACGATTGTGGCGCTGGCAAGCTTCACCGGTCAGGCCGACGCCCAGCTCGCCTCGCAGTTCGACCTGAACCAGTTTCGCCCCTCCGAGCTCGCCACCGACGGCTTCGCGGTGAGCAACGCCGACGGACAGGGACACCTGAGGTTTGGGGTTCAGGTCTACCTCGACTTCGCGCGAAACCCGCTCGAGGTGCGGATCACCAACCTGCCGGGCTCGGGCGACCAGCAGTTTCCGCTCGTGCACGGGCAGCTCACGGGGCACCTCACCTGGAGCTTGGGGCTCTGGGAGCGGCTCGTGATCTTCATGGATCTGCCCTACCACTTCATCCTCAAAGACAACCTCTCCGAAGCCCAAATCGAGGACCTCGAAACCGTGGGCCTCACCTCGTTCATCCCGAACGGCCGCGGCCTCGGCGACCTCTATGTCGGAGCTCGGGGCGTGCTTTACGGGGACCGCGAGAACCTCTTCCAGCTGGCCGTCCAGGCCACGTTGACGACCAATACGGCCAGCGCGGCCCGGCCGAACCAGAACTTCCTCGGCGACGCGGCCCGCAGCCCGAACATCGGAGGCTGGTTCGAGGTGTTCGGCACGTTCAACGCGGGGCGCTACATCCGCATCCCGCTGAACGTCGGCTACAAAACCGGGTTCACGCAGGACGTTCCCTCACTCGGCATCGGAAACCAGTTCACGTTCGGCGGTGCGGTTCAGGCCCTGCTCGGTCAGGAACGCTTCATGGTCACCGTCGAGACGTTCGGGCGCACGGCCGCGCAGTCGTCGAACGGTTTCGGAGGTGCGCGCGAAACGCCCCTCGAACTGCTCGGCGGGTTCAAGTACCTCGACAAACGTGGCTTCACGACGGGCGTTGCGCTCACCGGGGGCATGACCACGGCGTTTGGGAGCCCCGACTGGCGGATCATCGGCATGCTCGCGTACACCATGCCTAAGAAGGAAGAGCCGCTCGACACCGATGGCGACGGCATCCCCGACGTGGACGATGCGTGTCCGCTCGAACCCGAAGACTTCGACGGGTTCCAGGATGAAGACGGTTGCCCCGACCTCGACAACGATTCCGACGGCATTCTCGACGTCGACGATGCCTGCCCCAACGAACCCGGTCCGCCGGAGAACAAGGGTTGCCCGGACCTCGACCGCGATGGCGACACCCTCGTCGACCGGCTCGACAACTGCCCGGACGAGCCTGGCCCCGTGGAAAACCAAGGCTGTCCAACCGAACAGCGGGTCTTCATCGAGGAAGGCGAGATCCAGCTTCTCGAGAAGATCTACTTCGACTTCGACAGCGCGAAGCTACAGGAACGCTCCTTCGAGGTGCTGGACAACGTCGCCGAGGTGCTGAAGGCCCACCCGGAGGTGACCCTGGTCCGCGTCGAAGGCCACACCGATTCCCGCGGAAACGACGCCTACAACATGCGGCTGTCTCAGCGGCGCGCCGAGTCGGTCGTTCGCTACCTCGTGAAGGCAGGCATCAAGCGCAAGCGTCTCGACGCGGAGGGCTTCGGCGAAAGCGACCCGCTGATCCCCAACGCGACCACCGAGGAAGAGTACTCGAAGAACCGACGCGTCGAGTTCGAGTTCGTCGAAGCCGAAGCCGTGGTGGCGCCGTAGGTTCACAGCAGGCCACTTAAAAAAACCGGCCGCTTCGCGGGATGCGCACAGAGGCAAACTAAGTTTGCGTGCGGCCCTGCATACCCATCTTGTAGAGTGAAACTGGAAGCAGTGACGTCTCTGACCCACGGCCTCGGCAGCAGCATGCTCAACGACCTGGCATTCCTTTGGAGCGATGGCGCACACGTCACGAGCGAGGGAAGTGAGTACCTGCTGTCGTCCGAGAGCCGCACAGGTGCGTTGCGATGCCGGAGTTCGCGGTTCGACCGACGTGCGGATGAGACACCGAGAGGACCTGCTCCTTGAACCGTCGTTCCTGGTCGCTGGCCACTTCCCTGCTCTCTCTTGCACTGATCGGGTCATGCGCTCTCGACGCCGCACCCGTACGGGCAGACGAGCGGTCGGTGTATGCCGCCATCGTTCGGGGGGAACCAGAGCTAACGAGGGCGAAGAGTCTAAGGAGGGCCGGCAAGTACAGTATCGGGTTTGGTGTCGTCGGCACCGTCGGCGCAGGCGCTTACATGGGCGTTATCGGTGGCCTCTCGAACGAAGAGGTCCCATTCGCAAAGACCTACCTGCCCTTCATTTTTCTCGCGACCGGGACGGTAGTCATCCCGAGCGCCCTCTTTGGAAGAGCACGTCGGCTGGAAAAAAAAGCTGCCTCCAGCAACGGTCTTTCCGTCCGCGTGTCGCTGATCCCAGGCGGCATCAACCTATCTGGCAGGTTCTGAAGGAACACCCTGGCAGTGTGGCGCGCCGGGTTTCCGCCGTGCCCGCGCGCTGAAACCCGGGCGCGCTGGTCGTGAGGAATGCGATTCCCGAGCAGGCCTGCTCGATGATGGACGACGACGGTCCAGGCGAGTCGCGAATCCCCGCCGCTTGCTAGCGCTTCGCTGGGAGCGTGGCTGAGGCTCCGATTTCGGCCTACCGAGTGGTGACCTGAATCAGGATCTCGCAGGCATCGCCGCTGCCGCCTGCACCCGCCGTGCCGCCGGTTGCGCCGCTGCCGCCTGCGCCAGCCGTGCCGCCCGTCGCGCCCGTGCCGCCTGTTGCTCCGGTGCCGCCCGTCGCGCCCGTGCCGCCGGTTCCACCCGTGCCGCCCGTCGCGCCGGTTCCACCGGTGCCGCCAGTTCCACCGGTCGCGCCGGTACCACCCGTGCCGCCGGTGCCACCCGTGCCGCCGGTGCCACCGGTTCCACCCGTGCCACCGGTTCCGCCCGTGCCACCGGTTCCGCCCGTGCCGCCCGTACCTCCAGTAGCGCCGCTGCCGCCAACGCC
>JBCDFZ010000031.1:0-59437 GCA_039177115.1 Myxococcota bacterium | reverse complement strand
GGCGGATGCCGATCGTCCGGCGTTTCTTTGATGGCCGTTTGCGCCTCGACGAACGGCGGCATCGACGAGAACTTGCTTCGCGTCGGCGGCCCAGAGCTTCGACGTTGATACAGGAGCGACATGAGCTCCGGCACGGTGGCCAACGGCCTCCATTCCTCGAACCCGTCTCGCCAAACGAGCGAGTACTCGCTGACGGCTCCTGCATCGACCTTGTGTGCCATCTCTTCGAGACGTATCGGTCCTACCGGGACGTCGTTGATGGAAACGTGCCACTCGGGTTTGTCGTGCCCGGGGTTCGCGAGCTGACCGGCGCTGCCGCCTACCGGAAGCGGCGGCGTGAGCGCCGGCTGCTGCCCCACGAACGCGCTTGCCGCGGCGGCCGGCGAAGACGACATCCGGCGCGCAGATGCAGCGGCCCGTCGTGGTGGAATCGAAGACGAACGACGGCGAGCCGAAGGCACCGGCCGTCGGCGAGCCGTGGCGGGCTCGGCGCCGAAGGGAGACGCGGGCTCGGATCGCCGCGTGATGTCGTCGAAGCCGTAGGCCTGCCCCGCAGGAACGGTGATGTCGTCGACGCGCCCGTCGATCAGGATCTTGTTGTCGCACTTTCGGCAGGGAAACCGGACCACCCGACCCGCAACCTTCGCGTCGGAGATCTTGTATTTCGCGCCACAGTTACCGCACTCGAATCGCATCGTTCCCGTTCATCCGTTGTTGTGGGCAGCCCCACTTCGTTGCGTCGATTCCAACCTGGAACGACGCCTCGATCGTAGCGCGAACGGGTGTAGTTATTCAATAGGAATGCAATATTTTACATTCCGGAGAGGACGTAGTAGCGGCCCTCGATGTCGTCGTAGAGGAGCACCATGCGGTTCTCGCCGATTCGGCGCGACCAGCGCTCGTCCTCTTCGGCATAAGCGATGCGAAAGCTCGCACTATACCGATAATCCACCATAATTCGGTCCATCTCGCCGCCGACGGTGCGGTACTTGATCTCGTATCGAACGTCGGTCACCCGCTCTCGCCAGCTCGCGAGCTTGATTCGGAGGGCGCGGTAGTCGATGTCATCATCACCCGTAGGGGTGCCGTTGTCGTCTAGGTACTGTGGATGCGCCATCGCCAGGAGCGCGCCAACGTCGCGTTCTTCGACCGCGCGGCGATAGTTCTCCATGAAGTTGATGATGGCTCGGTTGGTCGGATTGTCGTCGACGGTGGTGTTCGGGATGGGCTTCGTGCATCCCACCATGCCCGCGGAACCCGCCAACATAGCGAAAACAGGCAAAAACGCGGCGAAAGCCAAGCCACTGCGCACAGACCACATCACGAAACCAACGCTCCTTCTACCCTCGTCATTCCTGATTATCCAGTCGGCTCACTGAATCCCATAATCTTTGATCTTGTAAAGGAGGGCGCGGTGGCTGATCTCGAGGAGCTTCGCGGCCGCTGTGCGGTTGCCGCCGGTCTTCTCGAGCGCCCGGCGGATCAGCGTTTCCTCCATGAAGCGGGCGGTTTTCTTGATGGAGAGCTCGCCGCTCGCCAGGCTCGCAGCCACCGGATCCGACGGCTCCCGCATCCGCTCCGGCAGGTCGCCCACCCCAATCACGTCGCTCTCCGAGAGCACCACCGCGCGCTCGATGGTGTTTTCCAGTTCGCGCACGTTGCCGGGCCACGGGTAGTTGAGGAGCAGCTTTCGCGCCTTTTGATCGACGTCGCGAATCTGAGTTCCGAGCCGACCGTTGTTCCGCTCGATGAAGTGTTCGGCCAGCAGCATGATGTCGTCGCGCCGGTCGCGAAGCGGTGGGACGGTGATCTGGAGGACGTTGAGCCGGTAGTAGAGGTCTTCTCGAAACCGCCCCTCTTCGACCTCCCGTTTGAGGTCGCGTACGGTCGCCGCGATGACGCGAACGTCGATTTCGCGATCGCGCGTGGCGCCAACCGGCCGCACGCGTCCTTCCTGCAACACGCGTAGAAGCTTCACCTGAAGCCCGAGCGGAAGCTCGCCGATCTCGTCGAGAAACAGCGTCCCCCGATCGGCCTCTGCGAAGAGTCCGAGCTTGTCGGCATGCGCGTCCGTGAACGCCCCCTTCTTGTGACCGAAAAGCTCGCTCTCGAGCAGCGCCTCGGGGATCGCCCCGCAATTCACGGGCACGAATCGTTTCTCTTTGCGCTCGCTCCCGAGGTGTAGCGCGCGTGCCACGAGTTCCTTACCGGTTCCGCTCTCGCCTTGGAGCAGCACGGTGGTTTTGTAGTCGGCAACTTTGCTGATCGTCGCGAAGACGCGCTCGATCGCCTCACTCTTGCCGAGGATGTCGTGAAACGACTGCTCCTTTCGCATCGCTTCTTTAAGCGCACGGTTCTCACGACGGAGCGTCTCGCGCTCTTCGGCCTTGGTGAGCGCGAGCAAGACTTCGTCCTGTTTGAACGGTTTCGAGATGTAGTCGTAGGCGCCTGCTTTCATCGCCTCGATCGCCAGGTCGACGGACCCGTAGGCGCTCATGAGCACGACGGTCGCGAGCGAGGAGCGCGCTTTCAGCTCGGCGCATAGCTCGAGCCCGGTCATCCCCTGCATCCGCACGTCGGCGAGGACGAAGTCGGGATCGAAGCGCTCGAGCTGCCCGAGCGCGTCCTCCGCCGACTCGGCCACTTCGACCTGATACCGGTGCTTCCGGAGCAAAGTCCGGAGCACCACCCGAATGTTCTCTTCGTCGTCGACTACCAGGACCCGTCGCATCGCCAGACCTTATACTTTCTGCATAGCAACATTGCGACCACGAAATAAGTATCATGTTAGGGTTGTTGAGAGCAGGTCATGGGCAGGAGCGACACGCGGTTTCCATGTAATCTCATGTGGTTAGATCACCCTCATGAGAGGCCTAGGAATGGAAGAAGCACTGTAAAGTTCCCGCTCGATTGGCTTTATGGCGCCCGAGTCGGTATGATCACGCTGTCGGGTACGGGGAGGAGACATGAAGGTTCGCTTTGCTTTTTTACTCGTGATGGTGGGGGCCATCTCGGCGGTCGGTAGCTGCACTGACCGTCCGTTGAACGTCCTCAATCCATGCACGATCAACGGCGTCGTCCAAAACGTTCCGGTGAATCCACAGCGCGCGCTGGACGTGCTGTTCATCATCGACGACTCGCCGTCCATGGCCGACGAGCAGGACAAGCTCGCCGAGCAGGTTCCACGTCTCGTGAACCTTCTTCTGACGGGCGGCATCGACACGGACGGTGTCTCGATGCCGGTCGGAGAGTTCCCAGCGGTGGAGAGCCTGCACGTCGCGGTGGTGACGCCGGACCTCGGGTATTCGACGTTCCCGGCGACTCCCAACGAACCGCCGACGCAGGCCAACCTGAACTTCACGCCGACCCCGGCGTGTGAGCGAAACAGTGGCAACGGCCTTGCTGGGTTCATGCAGGTGGAGGGTTCGCGGACCATGTGCGTTGCGCAAACGCCGCCCGCCGACACGCTGTTCCTCAACTTTCCCGAGGAAGGGTTTTCGCAGGAAGACTTCATCAACGACGTCGAGTGCGTGACCGGCCAAACCGACGGGTGCGGTTTCGAGCAGCAGCTTGAGGCCGTCCTCGCGCAAGACCGCAACTCGGCGAACGACGGCTTCAATCGACAGGACGCCTTGCTCGCCGTGATCCTCATCACCGACGAGGACGACTGCTCGACGACGGACCCCCGAATCTTCGACACGGTGCCGAACGCCGGGGATCCGAACCCGAGTCCGGACAATCCTTTTGAAGGTCCGTTCACCACGGGTGGCGAGGTCCAGTTCAATCTCCGCTGTACCGAACACGCCGAGGCGCTTCAGCCAATCGAGCGATACGTCGAAGGAATCGCCGCGCTGAAGGACGACCCGAGCCAGGTCGTGTTCGCCGCGATCACCGGCATCCCGGAAGACGACGCGCTCGACCTTCAAGAAGGAGAGAGCGACGCAGACCGCTACACGCGCATCCTCGACGATGACCGCATGGATGCGGTGCCCGACCCCGACCAAGACGACCAACCGGGCCAACAGCTCACGCCGGCGTGCGGCCAAGGCTCAGCTGACGGGGTCGCGGTCCCGGGGCGACGCGTGGTCGAAGTGGCCCGCGGTCTCGCGGAAGGCACGACGGGCGTTGGCACCGTCGTCGAATCGATCTGCGCTGCGGATTACGCGCCGGCGCTCAACGCCATCGTCGAGCGAATCGCGTCTGCGCTTCGTCAGCTCTGCCTGCCGCGTCCTCTGACGCGCGACGCGGAGAACCTCGTCGGATGCGAGGTGCGCGAAGTTCAACCGGAAGGCGTGACCTGCGCCGAGGCCGGACGCGGTCGCGAAACCGACCCGGTGGGTAACGAAGATGGACGCGAGGTGTGTCGCATCGAGCAGCTACCGGCGAGCGCGGAACTCGGAGTGCCGAGTGGCGAGGGCTGGTTCTACGACGACTTCACGTCCGAGACTCTCTCGGCCTGCTCGTTCAACGACGAACAGCAGCGCGTGAGCTTCGTGTCCGGTTCGGAGCCGGTTTCGGGCGCACGCATTCGGTTCGAGTGCCTGCAGGCTGCGCCGCCATCGGAAATCGACATCGGCTGGCCGTGCTCCAACGACAACGACTGCGAGCGCTCGCCCGAGTCGCTGCAGGAACAGTACGACCGACCCGATCTGACGCTCTCGTGCGACGCAGGGACCAACACCTGTCAGCTCGACTGCGAGTCCGACGCAACGTGTCCCGGCGGCTTCAGCTGCTTCGACGCGGACGACGACGGCACCAGCTACTGCGTCAACCCAACCTGCACACTGAACTAAGGGGACACGCTCCCCACCCGCAAACCCGCAGCATCACTGCGGGTTTGCGGCAAAGATCGCAGCACCGTTGGAACTGCCGTCGGGCGCGTCGCGATCTTCGTACGGGGACGGTTTCGGGTTCGATAGGTCGAGCGCATGCGCGCTCCGTTAGGAGCGGGCTGAGAGACCCTGCGATCTTTGCTTGAGAAGCGCCTTGGTTTCCATGGGTTGGTGGGGGGGAGCGTGTCCCCTCAGGGGCGCATGGGGAGCGTGCTGTCTTGGAGGGATGGCGCCTTCGGCGTCTGGCTGCTGATTCCTTCCCAGACGGTGTCGTGCACGCGGTTGGCGATGGCGACGGGGTCGGGGGTCATGGGCCAGAGCTTGAGGTTGTTGTCGATCATGAGGAAAGCCGCCCCGTGGATCGCCGACCAGCTTAGGAGCTGCGCGTTCATCACGTCGTGGCGTAGAAGGCCCTCCTTGGCGCACTGATCGAGTACCTCGAGGAACGTCGCGAACGCCGCATCGCCGCTCTCGGTGCGTTCCGGCGAGTCGGCGGCGGGCATCCAGCCGAAGACGAGCCGGAAGAGCCCGGGGTGGCTGGAGGCGAACTTGAGATAGCCAACGCCGAGCAGCCGAAGACGGTCGGCGGCGCCAGTCGCGTCGGCCATCTCGTCGATCATCATCGACCTAAGCCGCTTGAACCCGGTGGTCGCGAGCTCGGTGAGGAGCGCGTCCTTGTCTTCAAAATGTCGGTACGGCGCTCCGGGGCTGACTCCCAGCGCACGCCCTAGCTTCCGAAGCGAGAGCCCCGCAGGCCCCTCTTCCTCGAGCTGCTCCTCCGCCGCCTCGAGCAGGGCGCCGCGTAAATCACCATGATGATAGGCTTTCTTACTGCAAAACATGATTGGATTATAACTCGTGATTTTTTTTTGTAAACGGTGTTGACATTAAAAGTGAACGTCGTATGCATCTAAGTATACACCGCATACATAAGGAGGCGGCCATGAACAAGCAACACCTGACACTCGGAATCGCACTTGCCCTCGCCACGAGCGCCTGCACCGGCCTCGGTGTGCAGACTGGGCCCACCGTCACCAGCGCCATCGCCGCAGAGCAGACGCTCGACACCCTTTGGGGTGAGGAAGATGCTCCGGTCGCCAGCGTCGCCAGCGAGATCGACTACCGCGACGACTCCTCGGTCGCCGACCTCTGGGTCGAAGGAACCGACGTCGAAGCCAAGCGCGACGAGTCCAAGGGACTGACGGCCTTCATCCAGCGGACGACGCTCACCGACTCAGTCTTCGCCAGCGACTCCAATACTTCGGAGGTACTCCCGAAGTGATCGCTCGGGCTCATCGGGGAACGTTTCTCCGGTGGGCTCGAGCGTCGTGATGCGGTCGAGACGAAAGTTTCGAAAGTCTTCGCGGAGCTCACACCACGTCGTGACGGTCCACGAGCGTCCCCAGAAGAACGCTCCAAGCGGACGAACGACCCGCACCGTTTCGATGCCGTCACCCTTGTCATAGCCAATGCGGAGCTTCTGACGCTCCGCCATCGCGACCCGCACGGCAAGCAAGCCCTCCCCGGTCGCACGCGACGCCGGAGTACTCGGCGCATAAAGACCCGCCGCCTCGATCTGGGGTTTCATCTTCGCGGGCAACACGGACTCGACCTTCGACACCACCGACTGCGCAGCGCGCGCAAGCTTCTCGTCGGCAAACGCCGCAACGACCCGTGCTCCGAGAACTAGCGCCTCGATCTCGTCGTGATCAAACATCAACGGCGGCAAGTCGTACCCGGACCGGAGCGAGTAGCCGATTCCCGCCTCGCCCTCGATCGGGGTGCCGGTCGCCATCAGGTCGCGGACGTCGCGATAGACGGTGCGCTCCGAGACCTCCAGCTGCTCCGCGAGCCATCGTGCCGTGACAGCACGTCGTCGCCCGCGAAGGAGCTGGATGATTTGGAACAGTCGGTCGGCGCGGCGCACGGAACTCCTTCGGCGACCATACTCGACAGGTCTCGGTCAGGCAGCCTCTTCGACCAGCCCCACGGTGTTGCCCTCGGGGTCGGTGAACATGCCGATCGTGGTGCCCTCGGGCAGAACGGTTCGCGGCATCACGGTTCTGCCACCGCGTTCGTTGACCTGCGCGAGGGACGCCTCGATGCTCGGCGTCGCGATGTAGAAGGTGACGTACTGCTCCTGACTCTGACCGACGCCCCCGGGGATACCCTGGCCCCCGTCCGCCTCGATCATGCCGTAGTCGACCTCTTTGGCCATCTGGTAGTCCCAACCGAAGAGCTCGCCGTAAAAGGACCGGAGCGCTTTGCCGTTCTTGCCCATGACCTCGAACCACACTACTGGATTTGCCATCGTGTTCCCTTTCGTTGTGCACCGCCCTTCGCGGCGCACTCGCGGTATGGCGAACCCCTCCTGACACCAGTGTGTCAGGAGCATCGGACGGCACGAAGACTCCTGACACCGTCGTGTCAGGAAGGGGGAACGCCGTACTCCTCCCTAACGTCGAGTCGGGATCACGGGTCCTTCACGGTCTAACCCCATCGAGCGCACCGACCCCGAGCGATGGGTGAGCCCAGCGGCGAAGCAGGACCCAGCCGCGATCAAAACAGGACCGACGTGCGCACGAGAATCGTTCCGCCGATCGAGATCGTGATCGCCCCGATCGCGCCCTGCAGAACGCGATTCATCCGGGTTAGCGCACTTGCGGTGAGCGACATGGGAACCGCGATCAGCGCAGTAACCGCAACCATTCCCGCAATGGAACCCGCGCCAAACACGCCGATGTAGGCGAGCCCCATCGTCGGCGTGGTCTGCGCAGCAGCGGTCAGCACCACCACCGCGGCCGTTCCTGCAAGACCGTGCATGACCCCGACGACGAGCGGTCGAATCCAGCTGCGATCGGGGTGCTCGTGGTGGTGGCCGCTTCGGTGGTGTGCCGCGCGCTCGCCCTTGTGGCTGTGCGCGTGGAAATGCGGCGGCCGGTCGCCGTGTCGGTGACGATGAAAATGGACGCGGTCGCGCCAAAGCCGATAGAGCACGTGACTCCCCAGCATCACGAGCATCAGGCCGACGCAGAACTCGAGACCATTCGAGAACGACGGGTGCAGCGACAGACCCAGCAGCACCGCGGCGCCCCCGACGACCATCAAGATCAACGTGTGGCCGGCGCCCCAAAGAGCGCCGTGCGAGACCATGCTCTTCATGCTGCGGTCACCGCTCACGAGGCTCGAAACGGCGGCGACGTGGTCGGCCTCGAGCGCGTGCTGCATCCCAATCGCGAATCCGAGTGCAAGTATCGCGGACACCGCTACCCCCTTTACGCAAACGCCATCTGCGAGGCCCTGGCGGATGCCCGTTCAAGCCAGCTGTACCAATCCTCGAGACCCTCGCCGGAGCGGACGGAGAGCTGAACCACCTCGATGTCCGGATTGACTTCCCGCGCAAAGGCGATGCACCGGTCGACGTCGAAGTCGACGTACGGCAGCAGATCGATCTTGTTGAGAATCATCAGCCGCGACGCGCGGAACATGTGCGGATACTTGGAGGGTTTGTCTTCGCCTTCCGTCACCGAGAGGATGGCCACCTTGGCAGCTTCTCCGAGATCGAAGAGCGCGGGGCACACCAGATTCCCGACGTTCTCGATCATCACGATGGATCCAGGCTCCGGTTTGAGCGCGCGAAGGCCGTGCATGACCATGTCCGCCTCGAGGTGACAGCCGGTGCCCGTGTTGATCTGAACCGAAGGCGCCCCCGTCGCGCGGATCCGCTCGGCATCGTGAAGGGTCTGCTGGTCTCCCTCGATGACGTAGATGTGCTGCCACCCGGCGCGATCGCGAATCGTCCGCTCGAGCAGCGACGTCTTGCCCGACCCGGGCGAGCTCACGAGGTTGAGAGCGAGGATCTCGCGTCCCGCGAACCAGGCGCGGTTTCGCTCGGCAAGCGCGTCGTTCTTCTGAAGCACGGCCTGCTCGAGCGCGACGGTTTCTCGGTGCGACGACGTGGCAGACCCGCGCGTGTGGTCGTGGTGGTGCTCGTGACCATGAGCGTGGTCGTGATCATGAGTGTGGCCGTGTTCGACGGCGTGGCTGTGATCATGCGCGTGGTCATGCGTATGCGTATGGGCATGACCGTCCGCGTCGATATGCGTATGGGCGCCCGTCTTGAGGTCGACGACCGTCGCCCGAGTTTCGTCTGAGCATCCGCAGGTTCCACACATTACGCAGCCTCCAGTTCCATTTCCTTGATGTTGAGCTCGTCACCGTGGGTTCGGTCGAGCGCGCGTGACCCGCACGCACAGGGCGTGAAGAGCGTCTTCAGCTCGACGGTGGCGCCGCACGCGCGACAGCGAGCGCGTCCGGGCACTTCGATGATCTCGAGCGTCGCGTCCTCGAGCACGGTCCCCTTCGACACGACGTCAAAGCAGAAACGAACGGCGTCCGGGATGACCGCGGAGAGGGCTCCAATCTCGAGACGAACGCGCGTGACCTTCCGATCGCGGGCATGCTCGGAGACGATCGCGACGACGTTCTGCGTGATGCTCATTTCGTGCACGACACCCTCAACAGATCCTCGGGAGTTGCTCGCCAACGAGCATGTCGACGATGCGTCGACCTCCGAATGTGGTTTGCATCGTCACGCGGCCCGGATTTCCCGAGCCCACCTTGCCGATGATGCGCGCATCCTGGCCGAGCGGATGAGCCCGGAGCGCCTCGAGTGCACGATTCGCGTGTTCGCCCGGAACCACGCAGACGACCTTGCCCTCGTTAGCAAGATACAGGGGGTCGAGGCCGAGAATCTCACAGAATCCACGGACCTCTGGGCGTAGCGGCGTTCGCTCCTCGTCGATCTCGATGCTGACTCCGGATGCCTGGGCGATCTCGTTGAGCACCGTGGCTGCGCCGCCGCGCGTCGCGTCGCGAATGAAGCGAACGTCAGGACACGCGTCGAGCAGAGTCGAGCAGAGTGTGTGAAGTGGGGCGCAATCACTTTCGAGCGTGGTGGAGAGCGCCATGTCGCCACGAGCCGCGAGGATGGTCGCCCCGTGATCGCCGAGCATGCCGTTGACGAGGATCGCGTCGCCCGGCCGGGCATGCCCAACACCGAGGTCGTGACGGCGCGCGATGACGCCCACCCCCGCCGTGTTGATGAACACCTTGTCGCAGCTGCCCTTCTCCACGACCTTCGTGTCGCCGGTGACGATCTTGACTCCGGCAAGCTCGGCTGCGTCCGCCATCGACGCGACGATGCGCCGAAGGAGGTCGATCTCCATGCCCTCTTCGACAATCACCGAGCACGTGAGGTAGAGGGGTTTCGCACCCCCGACCGCAAGATCGTTGACGGTGCCGCAAACCGCGAGCTTCCCGATGTCTCCGCCCGGGAAGACCAGCGGATCGACCACGTAGGAGTCCGTCGTCAGCGCGAGGCGGTCTGCTTGCGCCCCGAGGTCACCGAGGACGAAGCGCGCCTGGTCTTCGAGCGGCGCCAGGGCGGGGTTGTCGAAGGCACGAATGAACACGTCGTCGATCAGGTCACGCATCGCCTTCCCACCCCCGCCATGAGCGAGCGTGACCTTGTCGGTACTCACACGCGGGATTCCGCAGGCGGCGCGGGCGTTGATGTCGACCAGCTCTCCCATCATGCCACCACGCTTTCGTCGGGTTCTGGGGAGTGCACGCGGAGACGAAGCTTGTCCGGGTCTCCGAACTGGAAGTACGCGGCACACGCACCCTCGGAAGACACCATCAGGGCGCCGAGCGGCGTTTCCGGAGTGCACGCGCCTCCAAACACCTTGCACTGGTGTGGTTTGATCACGCCCTTCAGTACCTCGCCACACTGGCATGCTTTCGGGTCAGCGATCTTTGCGTCCGGCACGGTGAAGCGAAGCTCAGCGTCGAACTGAGCAAACTCGTCGCGAAGCCGAACCCCCGAGTGATCGATCGACCCGAGCCCGCGCCATTCGAAGTACTCTCTCAGCTGATAGACCTGCGCGACGGCGGCGAGCGCTTCGTCGTTGCCGCGGTCCGGGACGATGCGTGCGTACTGGTTCTCGATCTCGGCGCGGCCCTCGGCGATCTGCTTGAGCACCATCCAAATCGACTGCAGGACGTCGAGCGGTTCGAACCCGGCGACGACCAAAGGCCGCTCGTAGTGCTCGGCGATGAACTCGTACGGATCGACGCCGATCACCGTACTCACGTGGCCAGGGCCGAGAAACCCGTCGATCCTCATGTCGGGCGAATCGAGGATCGCTTTGATCGTCGGAATGATCGTGATGTGATTGCAAAAGATAGAGAAGTTCTCGATGCCCTCCGCGGCGGCCTGAAGAACCGTAAGCGCGGTGCTCGGCATGGTGGTTTCGAACCCGAGCGCGAAGAAAACGACCTCTCGATCGGGGTTCTCGCGCGCGAGCGTCAACGCGTCGAGCGGCGAGTACACCATCCGTACGTCGGCACCGTCGGCTTTGGCCTGCAGCAGGCTCTTCTTGGAGCCGGGAACGCGAATCGCGTCTCCAAAAGTCGTGAAGATAACCGACGGGTTTTCCGCGAGCGCCACGCAGTCGTCGACCCGACCCATCGGCAGCACGCAAACCGGACACCCTGGACCGTGCACCAACTCGACCTCTCGCGGGAGCATGTTCTCGAGCCCGTAGCGGAAGATCGAGTGCGTGTGCCCACCGCACACCTCCATGATCGCGAGCGGCTTCTCAGGCGTGGCCCCTATCCGCGCCACGAGCCCTTCAATCTCCCTCAGCAGCGTACGCGCCTTAACCGGGTCACGGAACTCGTCGACGTACTTCATGCCCGACCTCCGGCACCGAGTGATCCACGGTCGTCGGCGAGCAGCGTGTGAACGAGGTCCCAAAGGATGTGATAGGTGGCGAGCTGGCATTCTTGGATGCGGTGAATCGAGTCGGTCTCGACGACGAGGCAGTGGTCGAGGCCGGCACGAGCCATGTATCCACCGTCCATGCCCGCGAGCCCTACCGTCGAGATGCCCATTTCGCGTGCCCTCTCGAACGCGTTGATGAGGTTGTCGGAGTTTCCACTCGTGGAAACGCCAATCAGGCAGTCTCCCGCTCGACCGTGCGCGATCAGCTGACGGACGAACACGTGCCCATAGCCGACGTCGTTGCTGACCGCCGTCATGGTAGCGGTGTCCGCCGCGAGGTTGATCGCGGGAAGTGCGGGCCTACCCGCCGTAACCGGATGCACGAACTCGACGGCGATGTGGGACGCGTCGCAGCTCGAGCCGCCGTTGCCCATGGCGAGGAGGCGGCCGTTCTGGCGATACGTCGCTGCAACTGTTTCCGCGGCGCCGACGATCGCAGATCGGTTCTTGCCGAAGTACGCGCGGAAGACCGTCTCGTGATCCGCCGCTTTGCGTTCGACCGAACTCGCGAGCGCCTCCATCATCGACTCCGCGTCCTGTCGCTTCCCGTGAAGGAACGGATAGAGCTCTCGAAGTGGTGCATCGGTAGCCATGGGGTTCTCCTAGCTGCGGCCTGACTCCCGCATGGCTCTGATTTCGTCTTGGGCTTCGCCGAGTTCGACGAGCAGCTTGAGGGTTTCCTGGGCTTCGCGTTCGTCGATGCGACTCATGGCGAAGCCCACGTGGACCAGCACCCAGTCACCGACGCAGTCCTCGATGGAGTGCGATTCGTTGACGACGCACGCCATGTTGACCTCCCGGCGAACTCCGCTGACGTCGACCAGCGCAAGCTTGCGTACGGGATCGGTGATTTCGACCACCTGACCTGGGATACCTAAACACATGCGTCGCCCTCCTGCTTCGAGCGCAGAGCTGCGGCAATCGCCGCCTGTCCAAGTGCGAGCCCCCCGTCGTTCGTGGGCACTCGGGAATGAGTGAGAACGTCGAAACCGCGCTCCGTGAGCTCGCTCGAAACGAGCTCGAGCAGCACCGCGTTCTGGAAACACCCGCCGGTCAGCGCGACCTGGGCAAACGGGTGACCGCTTTGCTCCGCGCGCCCCGCCTGCAGCGACACCATGTTGCCGATTGCGCGCGCTAGCCCGAGGTGAAAGCGCGCGGCCATCAGTGGAACCGGGGTGCCTAGCCGGAGGTCGCCCAGGAGCGCCTGCCACATCGCAAGCGGCTCGACGTACGGGAGACCCGACCCGCGAAGATTCGGGATGGCGAACGGATAGGCGGCTTCGTCGCCGGTTGCCGAAAGCGCGCTCCGGTCGACGGCCGCCTCGAGCTGCATGGCTCCCTCGGCCTCGTACTGCGCGGTATCGCGAGAAAGGCCCATGCATGCGGCGACGGCATCGAACAGGCGACCGCAGGAGCTGGCGAGCGGCGTGTTGATGTCGTTCTCGAGCATCTTGTCGATCGCGGCGCGAGGCTTCTCAGCGAGCCATTCGAAGAGCTCGAGGTCTTTGAAGTTCATGGCGAAACGAGCCCATCCCATCTCAGCCATCAGATGCGCATAGAGACTCCGCCACGGTTCGCGGATCGCTTTGGCGCCGCCGATCATCGGCACCGGCTTGAACGTGCCGAGGCGTCGATAACCGTCGTATCGCGCCAACAGAAACTCGCCGCCCCAAAAAGTCCCGTCGTCGCCGAAACCGAGCCCGTCGAGGGCTACGCCGAGTACGGGCGCGGAGTCTCGAGGGACCTGATTCTCGACCATGCAGGCCGCGACGTGCGCATGATGATGCTGCACCTCAAGCAGGGACAGGCCACCTTCGCGAGCGCGCCGGCGCGCCAGTTTGCTCGAGAGGTACTCCGGGTGCTTGTCGGCGACGAGGACCTCTGGCTGATGGTCGTAGAGCGCTTCGTAGAGCGCGAGGTTCCTTTCGTAATCTTCGTAGGTCTCGAGATCCTCGAGATCGCCCTGATGCTGAGAGAGAATGAGCGATCCGTCCTTCACGAGGCAGAAGGTGGACTTGAGCTCGCCGCCGAACGCCAGCAACTCGCCCCGCGGCTCGAACCCGTCGGGAAGCGGAAGGCCCGACGGAGCGTAGCCACGCGCGCGACGAAGGACTCGGGAAGATCCGGCCATCACGCGAACGACGGAGTCGTCGATCCGGTTGACGATGTCTCGGTCGTGCAGGAGCGCGTAGTCTGCAATGCCGACGAGCTTCTCGAGCGCGTCCTCGTTGGCCGTGATCTGCGGCGCATCGGAGAGGTTCGCGCTCGTCATCACGACCGGGCGATCCATGCGGCGAAGCGCCAGAAGATGAAGCGGCGTGTAAGGAAGCATGAACCCGAGCGTGTCGAGTCCAGGCGCGACCGCATCCGGCAGCGCGTGCCCTCCGGCGCCGAGGAGCACGATGGGGGCGGCGGGGCTCTCGAGGAGCTGCGCCTCGGTTTCGGTGACCGCACAGTACTGCCGAATCACGTCGAGGTCTCGCGCCATCAGCGCGAACGGTTTGGCGTCGCGGTGCTTTCGGGTGCGTAGCTTGGTGACCGCGCGCTCGTTGGCGGCATCGCACGCGAGGTGAAAGCCCCCGAGACCGCGAATCGCGATGATGTGTCCCTTCTGCAGAATGCCGGCGACCGCGTCCACGTCGTCGAGCATCGAATGCATGTCGAAGGTCACGCTCCCTTTGCCAACGCGGACCAGCCATGCGCGCGGACCGCAAACGTGACAGGCGATGGGCTGCGCGTGGAAGCGACGATCGGCGGGGTTGGTGTACTCGGATCGGCAGGCCTCACACATGGTGAAGTGCGCCATGGAAGTGTTCGCGCGGTCGTAGGGGACGGAAGTCACGATCGAAAATCGAGGGCCACAGTGCGTGCAGTTGGTGAAGGGATAGCGAAACCGGCGTTCGAACGGGCTGAGGGTTTCTTCACGGCACGAGGCACAGATGGCCGCGTCAGGCGTCACCTCGGTCCGTGTCTCACCCGACTTGCTCTCGACGATGTGAAAACCCGAGACGTCGGGAACATCGGGCAACGGTTGGACGTCGATGTCGACGATCCGGGAGAGCGGCGGGGCCTCCGCTTCCAAACGCTCGACGAAACGATCGACTGAAGCTCGCGTCCCCGAGATTCGAATGCTGACGCCCGTGGCGTCGTTGTAGACCTCGCCGTCCAAGCCCGACTCACTCGCGAGTCGCCACACGGTCGGTCGGAAACCGACGCCCTGAACGGTGCCCCGCACTCGGATCTCGAACCCTGCCGGCTGTGTCGCTGCAGCAGCCCTCATGGTGCGAGCTCCCAGAGCATTACGCGGTTGTTGCCTGAGTCAGAGACGATCAGCGTTTGGTCACAGCTGCTAACCCAGTACGGCCAGCAAAGGCTGTTCCGGCTCGGGCGTGCCCAGCGATTGTCGCCCTTGTCACGAAAGCGGAGCTGCCCGGCAAGTCCGGCGGCCGGCCCTCCGGGCGCAAGCGACTCCTCGCGCCAGCCGAGGATGCGGGAGTTTGCCGTATCGGCGGTCACGACCCACCCAGCGCAAACCGTGAGCCCGTACGGCATGTTGAGGGAACGCTCGTCCGGCCAGTACGCGCCTCGGTTGTGTTCAAGCGACAACAGGTCGGCCTGGCCAAGCACGAAGTCGCACGGGACCCCCGGCTGATCGGGCCACGTCTCCCAAACCATCACGCGATTGTTGCCCGCGTCGGCAACCATCGGCCGCCCATGGCTTACCGCGACCGAATGCGGCCACCGCATGCCGAGCGGCCCGGCGTCCGCGCCGGCGCCCTCATCGCGCACGTCGAAGCGATGCTGCCCGATCACGAGATCCGCGGCCGCACCGTTGACAGTCGGGATCTGGTTCCAACCCAAGACGCGGCGGTTGCCCGTGTCGGCCACGATCAAGCGACCGTCGACGATGGAAACGCCGTAGCACCAGTTGAGCGTCGACGCGCTCACCTGGCCACCGCGGTTGGGCTCTACACCGTGGAAATCAGCCTGACCGAGCACGACGTCCGCCGGCTGGTGAGATTCGACCGGGACCGACCTCCAGATCAGCACCCGGTGGTTCCAGGCATCGGCCACAACGAGCGCCTCCCCACCGAATGCGACACCGGTAGGCACGTTGAGAGTGGCCGGCCCGGGCTTACCCTTCGCGTTTCGCCCTTCGCTTCGAAAGTCAGGCTGCCCGATGACGACGTCGGCCGGCTGGTCGTCGCGGTCGGGTGCGTGCTGCCACAAGAGAAGCCTGTGATGACCAGTATCGCATACGGCCAAGGGCCCCTCGGCGCTCGCAAGCGCCGCGCCGCGTGGCCCGAAGAGCGCACTCCGGGTCGGGGTGATCGGGGCGGCGAGCTCGAGGTCGGCGCTCTGCGCCCCGAGAACCACGCGCGGCTCTGGCTCGAGCATGGGAGGGGGGCTGTCGCCAGGCGCCACGGGCGGCGTCGGGTTGGGACTCGGGCGGAGCGACACGCGCATCGAAGTCATGGCGCAACCCTCACATCGACGCGCTCGCCGACGACGCGAACCGCGTGCGATTGAAGCTGAACCTCAGGTGCGGTCAGGCACTCACCGGAACGAAGGTCGTACTGAAAGCCGTGATGGGGGCACTCGAGGATGCCATCGACCGGCGGGTTCTCGTGGATGGGAAGCCCGAGGTGCGCGCACGCGTTCTCGAAACAGCTCACGACCGACCCGTTGCGGCTCAAAATGAGATCCGTGCCGTCGAGCTCGATCCGCAGCACTCCACCTTCCGGGATGTCGTCGAGGTCGGCCGCGGAACGCCAGCCGCCTTTGCGATTGAGCGCGAAAGGCGAGATGAAACGAACGCTGGAGTCGTCCCCGGCGACCTTCGCAAGTCCGCGTACCTGGTTCACTTTGTCGATCTCCGGGCAATGCTCGACGATGGCCTTTTTCACGCCCTCCACGAACGTGAGCATCGATGCGGGGCACCCTTCACAGGCGCCGAGGAATCGAACGTCGACCTGGTTCGGCGGAACGACGGCAACCAACTCGACGCCCCCGCCGTGGGACGCCAGCATCGGGCGCACGGATTCGAGCGCCTCTTCGACCCGTTCCTGAAGACTTGGCTTGATGAGCCCGAAGCGCCGGCAAACTGCGTAGACGAACTCGTCCGACATCGCGGACTTCATCGCCGCAAGCGCAGCGGGCTCCGACTTCAGCGACCGAATGAGGCGGCGCATCGCCTCACGGTGGAGCTCATCCACCGTTTTGCGGTACGCGAGGACGGCCCCTTGCTGGTTCTCGTCCCAGTGCGCGAACACTTCTTCGAGCCGCTCGAGATCGCGTACGAGATCGTCGAGAGTCGTGTCGGGAACGGCGCTGAGCTCGGGGGCAGACATCGCGCTACTGGTATTTGAGGTCCTTGAAGAGGTAAGGCTGGAAGACACCGCCCAAGAATCCGGCGATGCCTGCGACGGCCAAGATCGGCAGCCCGGTGAAGGAGAGGCCGAAGAGTAGAGCCGCGGTGAGCACGATGCCGATGGCAGACTGTCGGATGAACTGCTTCGTGTCTTTGAAGAGCTTGCCCTTGAAGAACATCGTCAGCGTGTCGGTGGCCATCTCGAGATCCCACATGGTTACCTCCTACCCGCCCAACGCGGCCACGATGCCGAGACCGATCAACACACCGCCGAGGCCTGCGACCGGCCCGAAGGCGCCGCCCATGGTCCCCGCGAGCTCTGCCCCCAGATCCTTCCCGCCGATGAGGATTCCACCGAGAACGCCCCCGATGGCAGACGCGATCACCCCGATCGCGAGTGCCATGAAAAACATGAGTATCGTCACGACTAGTTGCTCCTTTCCATTGCTGGCTCGAGTTCACTTCGAAGTTCGTTGAGAACACCGGAAACCACGCGAGCCTGTTCGTCTCCGCCGTTGGCGAGATAGATGCCAAGTGCTTCCTCGTAGTACGCAGCGGCGTCTTTCAGGCGCCCGGCGTTGCCGCGTTCAGGTTTTTGCAGATCGTCCGGCAGGTTCATGAGACAGTTCGCCTTGTTGCAAATGGTGTTCGCGTACTCGATCGGCGATGCGTCAATCGTACGAACCTTGAGGGCCTCTTCGTACGCTTCGAGCGCCCGAAGGTTGTTCTCGACGACGTGACTCGAGGACGAGTACTGAAGCGCGTTGCCGAGATTGTTCTGAAGCATCGCGTATTCGACCGGGTGGTCGATCAGCGTCACCACCTTGAGGCCCTCTTCGAACGACTGAACCGCGAGCGCCTCGCGCATCTTGCCGCGATGATCGGTGAACGGGATCGAGAGAAACGCCGTTGCGAGATTGTTCTGCAGGATCGCGTACTCTTTGGGATGGGCGTCCTTGTTGAACGTGCGGAGCGATCGCTGATACGCAGAGATCGCATCCGTGATCTTGGCTCGATGGACACCGGCCAGCGTTTGGAGCACCAGCCCGAGGTTCATTTCGGTCTCGGCGGTCTCCTCGGGCTCACCGTGGTCCCGAAAGACGCGACGCGCGGACTCGTACGCGTCGCGCGCACGCTCGAGATACTCGATCGAGTCGCTTGGAACGCTCTGAAGCGCGGTCCCCATGCGCGCCTGGACCCGCGCGTGCAGTAGGTAGTGCTCCATCGGGCAGAGCTCGAGGGCGCGCTCGTAGAGGGCGACCGCCGCGACGACGTCGCTCGGCTGGCGGGCCTTGCCCTGAATGCCCATCGCGATCTCCATGAGCATCTCGGCCTTCTCGGCGTCCGTGGCATCCGCGTCGCCGTGGACCGCGCGCAGCGAAGCGTCGATTTCCTCGCTGATTCGGCTCGACACGTCGATTCTCCCTCCTGTTGGGGCGTCGGCTCACTGCCGACACGGGTATCGGCGAAACTATCGATGCGGCGAGAAGTTGTCTAGCACTTTATCACTATGCAAACTTAGTTTGCACCTTCAAAAGCACCTTCTGCGCGAAGCGCTGCGTGCTGGCTACTCCACTCGGCCGTCAGTGTGCGGTCGTCGTCCCCGCGCACCCCATGCTCGCGAAAGAAATCCATCGCGTTCACGACCCGGTCGCCCGCCGCGTTCCGAAGCTTGAGCAAGTAGCCGCCGGAGGCTGCGTGACGAACCGGCATCACGAGCAGGGCGTCGTCATCGCGAAGAAGCACGACGGCGGTGACCCCGCGAAAATAGCGATCGTACACGGGCGCGGCCACGTAGAGACTGCCCCGCCCGAGGCGAAGCGTGGCGGCCTCGGCGTTTGCCCGATCGTCCATGTCAAGCGTCGTAGGCGCGAACGCGTGCGGTCAGTGTCTCGACCACTTTGTCGGCGCCGGCGCGAGCGGGCTCAGACAACTCTAGGCCGAGATCGAGCGACTGCGCCTCGATGAGGAAGACGGTGACGTCGTCTGGGAAATCGCGTTTGAAGATCTTACGCCCCGCGAAGAGAGCATGATCCCACCGGAAGTCATGCAGGTTCAAGCTTTGGTTCGGTTCGCCCTCGAGCTCCTGCCCTGGGACCTCGTACACCGAGCCCGGCTCCGCTCCGGTCCGACTGGCGTCGATGATGACCAGGGCGTCGGAACCGCGTGCCTTGAACATGACGCCCATTCCGTCCGTGCCTGCATCGAAAATCTGCACGCCCGGACGCCTCTCGTCGGCGAACCTGGCCATCAGCTCCCTCGCAACGACGACACCCACACCGTCGTCGGAGCGATTCGGGTTGCCACAGCCGATGATCGTCAACATCGGAGAGCCCTCAGATTCTCCACACCCGGCAAGACCACTCGGGCTCGACCGGGAGGTCGAGCTCGGGAAGCTCGCACCACTTCCGGTTCACCAGGTAGTACATACAGGTTTCGCAGGCCTGTTCGATGTCGTGGTGGTCGATGGGCTCGAGCGTGAATCCCGCGATGACGAGCTTGCTTTCGACCGACTTGTCGGAGGTTTGCAGCCGCGTGATGATCGCCTGAAAGCTCTCGCTGTCATCGGCGCGCGGAAACACTTCGGTCTCGAGGCCGCCGTTGAGCAACGCCTCGATTTCCTTCACCTCCACCATGATCCAAGCTCAAATCTTCCAGAGCCGACACCACCAGTCGGGCTCGACTGGCACGGAGAGCTCGGGAAGGTCGCACCACTTTCGGTGCACCAGAAAGTAGATGCACTCCTGGCATCGCATTTTGTCGGGACCGTACGGGTAGTCGGTGAATCCACCGATCACGAGCCTGCCCTCGAGGTCGTCTTTTTCGAGCGCGCGAAGCTCGTCGAGGATCTTCGCGAAATGCGTGGCGTCCTCGGGAAAGGGTTCGGTCTGGGTCTCCAGGCCGTCGGCGAGCATCTTCCGAATCTGCTCGAGAACGCGATTCGCATCTTTTCCGTTGGCCCCGCTCATGCGGACCCCAGCGGTCTTCCTACGGACCGCACTCGAAGGGGGCTCGACTGCGGCCGTCGGCGATTCGACGGCGTGACCATCGACTTCCAGTTTACGCGGTGCGGAAGCGCGCAAGCTCCTCTCCAGTCTTCGCGTCATGTGCGTGGACCGTGCACACTAGACAAGAATCGTAGGAACGGCAAACGTGTCCGACCTCGACCGGATCACCAGGATCCGCGATTGGCGTGCCGATCAGAGACTCCTCGATGGGACCGCGGGCCTCGTCGTCGGCGCGGGGCCCAACGTTCCACGTCGTGGGCGCAATGATCTGGTAGTTCTTGATCTTTCCTCCCTGAACCTCGACCCAGTGACAGAGCGCTCCACGGATGGCTTCGGTGGCGCCCCAGCCTTTTCCATCTTTCTCGGTGGGCTTGATGTACCACTCGTCGTTGAGCCGGAACTCGCGAAGCGTATGCTCAGCTTGCCGGTAGAGCTTCACGCCCTCGTGCATGCGTGCGAAGTGCCGAAGAAGCACGCTCGCGCCGCCGAGGTTCTTGTACATGTCTAGGACGAGTGGGTCGTGGTGCTGCCACGATTCGCCGTGCGTGCCGCCAGCGACGATCTGGCGCGCAAGCGGCCCCGCCTCGAGCCGTCCGACGTCCGAATGGTAGACGGCGGTGCACCAGGAGTACTTCCCATCGGGGTCATGCGCGTTCTTCTGAACGGGCTTCGTCGTACGGTCGAATGGGTGAAGCCCACCGGGCTCGTCGTACCAAGCGTGCTTCACGTCCTCGCGTGCGAACGACTGCTGCATCAGCTGGTGGGTATTCCCATCGTAGACGCCGCTCTTCATGATCAGCGCGGCGTTGCGACCCTCGATCGTCGGATTGTTGTACTTGTCCTCGTGCGGGAGATACCCCCAGGTGACGTACTTTCCGAGGCCTTTCCCGTATTTGTCGAGGCCGACATCCAGCCCCATCCGCCAGTACATCCCGAGGTCGGAGTTCGCGTGCTCCGGCTTCTCGTCGAGCCACGCCATGAAGTCGTCGTAGCTCTGAATCTGCTCGTAGCGCTCGAGCGTGCAGCCGAGCCACATCGACTCCATCCAGTTCTTCTTGAAGTGCTCGAGAATCGACCAGGCACGCGTGACGTCAGTTAGCGTTGGCGCACACATCACGCCCCCTGGAACCATGTAGCTCGAGTGCGGCCACTGGCCCCCGAGTAGCGCGTAGATCTCGACGGGGCGCCCAGAGATCGTGACGCCGTGCTCGTAGTGCGTGCCCGTGAACGGCGCCCAGCGCTTGACGGCCTCTTCGTAGTACTGGCTGTTCTGGTAGTTCTTGTTGGTCATGTCGATCATGAACAACCCGTAGTGGTGTCGCGGTAGGCTCTGAAGGCTCTCGGTGAGCTGGCCGAGGTTGCGCGCCAGAATCGCGTTGCGCGGAACGGTCGTGCCCCAGGCGGTGTCGAGGGCCCATGCGGCGCACGTCAGGTGCGACGCGCCACAGATGCCGCACGCGCGGGGCGTGACGACGAGTCCGGCCTGGGGGTCTTTGTCCCGTAAAATGACTTCGAATCCGCGGAAGAGCTCCGCGCTCGTCCATGCGTTCACCACCACGCCGTTTTCGACGTCGACGCGAACGTCGAGGTCGCCTTCCACGCGTCCGACGGGGGAGATATCGAGGGTCTGCACTGCTGGCTGGTTCATCTGATCGTTCCTTGTTCGATGCTGGGGAAATGCGCGGGAGTTAGACCACGAAGAAGTCCTCTTCGGCCCAAGCGGGGGCACCTGCCTTCGCGGCGCCGGTCATCTTGATGTACTGCTTCTTGTTGACGCCCTCGGGCAGATGCTTCGGAACACCCATCACGGTCTGGGTCTTGAAAAGCGTCCCTGGGAGTAGGTCGAAGAACGGAAACTCCGGCTCGGTGCAGCCGAGGCACGGCATTCCGGCACGGGTTTTGGACGACACCCGGTTCCACAGGATGCGGTTGCAGGGGCTGTGGGTCATCGGGCCGCGACAGCCGAGATCGTAGAAGAGGCAACCTTTTCGCTGCCCGAACTCGGTCGCCGAGACCTTGTACGCGTAGTGCATGTTCCTCGTGCAGCCGGTCTGCGTGAAGCTCTGGAAGAACGTCTTCGGGCGCTGGAACTCGTCGAGCCCCATGTCGCCCGCGCGGCCCGAGGCGACGGCGACCAGGATCTGCGTCACCCAGTCGGGATGAGCCGGGCAACCGGGGATGTTGATCACCGGCAAGCCGGCCTTCGACTTGAAGCCGGCCCCGAGAAACCCGCCGTGATCACGCTTGAGGAACTGCATCCCCTCCGATTCCGAAGGGTTTGGTGCGGTTGCGGGGATTCCGCCCCAGGTCGCGCAATCGCCGATCGCGACGACGAACTGCGCGGCGTCCGAGAGCTCTCGGACCCAATCTTTCATGGGGCGACCCGCGAATCGATTCCACTCGCCCGTGCCGTTCGGCGCGTTCACCACGGAGCCCTCGAACACGAAGATATCGAGCGCGGTGTCCCCGGAAACGCAGCTGTTGAGCAGCTTTTGGAGGTTGTCACCGAGCTCTACGCCGAGCGAGGGATGCCACAAGATGTTGATGCCGAAATCGGTGACTAGGTCGACCGCGCTCGGCTCTTCCGCGTTGAGGAACGACATCGTGTTCCCCGAGCAAGCGCCCCCTTGTAGCCACAGCAAGTTTGCCATTCTCGTTCTCCCGTGATCGATCGGCGCACGAGCGCGCGCGAACGACTCTTGATAGTGCAATCGGCGTGCCACGATGCGCTTGCCCCGCAATCCTCGAGAAACGCAGAGAAACTCGATGACGCGCTTGCTCACTCGTGTGATCCGCAACGGCGAGTGCAAACTTAGTTGCTATGCGCGATCGTCAACTTGGTTTGCGGTTGCGCACGCGAGCCGCGTTCATCCATCGCGCTTGCCACACTGCGGGCACTCGACCTCGAGCATGTAGCCGTACCAGATACCGTGGCACGCGCTGCACCAGTGTCCGTACAGCTGCGCTTTCGGGATCCCCAACGCTTTCGCGCGCTTCCCGAAACCGAGCTCTTTCGCAGAGCGGCTCGGCGGCTGGACCCGTGACTGCGGGAACTTCAGCAGTTTGTTCGGTGTGTCGCTGCTGTCCTGATCATCCATCGGTCGCCCGGGAATCTTCGAGCTCGTAGCGCTTGATCTTGTTCGCCAACCCAACGCGCGAAAGGCCTAGCTCGCGCGCAGCTCGACTCTGATTCCAACGATGGCGCGCGAGGGCGTCCGTGACGAGGGCTTTTTCGAGAGACGCGACTTTCTCTTTCAAGGTGTCTCCATCGAGCGCCGCGTCAGCCATTCGACGCGGAGCCTCCCGAGGGCTCACGGCCGCGATATGCGGCGAGAGCGTCTTCGCGGTGAGGTATTCGCCGCTCTTGGCCAGGGCGACCATGCGACGGACTTCGTTCTCGAGCTCTCGCACGTTCCCCGGGAACGGATACGCGATGAGCTGTTTCACGACTTCCATCGCAATCCCGAGAATGCGCCGGCCCATCGCCTGGCTGTACTTCTGGGTGAAAAACTCAGCGAGAACGGGGATGTCGGCTGGGCGGTCCCGGAGCGGCGGCACGATCAGCTCGAAACCCTTCAGCCGGAAATAGAGGTCACGGCGGAACTCGCGGGTCTCGACCATCTCTTCGAGATTTCGGTTCGAGGCCGCGATGATGCGCACGTCGCTGTGCATCGTACGGTCCGACCCGAGCGGCTTGATCTCACCCTCCTGGAGGAACCGCAAGAGGCTCACTTGAAACGACGGCGAGATCTCCGAAATCTCGTCGAGGAACACGGTGCCGCCGTCGGCTGCCCTGAAGAGACCGAGGCGGTCGCTGATCGCACCCGTGAACGCGCCGCGTTTGTGGCCGAACAGTTCAGACTGCAGGAGCTCGTCCGGCATGCCACCGCAGTTCTGAACGAGAAGCGGGCTCTTGGCACGTTCGCTGTTGTAGTGGATCGCGCGGGCGAGAAGCTCTTTCCCGGTCCCCGTCTCACCTTGGACCAGGATCGGCAGATTGGTCTCGGCCGCTTTCCGCCCGAGGTCGCAGAGCTGGGCCATCGGCTCACTCACGTAGACGAGCTTCTCGAAGGCGCTGCTGCTTCCTGCCTGGTAGCCGAGGGGCGCCGCGTGCAGAACCGGCGAGTCCTCGGAGAGCTTGAGCTCACGACTGAGGAGGCGATGCCGACGGGCGAGCTCGCGCGCCTCGAGCGCACGCTTGACGACGAAACCGACCTGCTGCGTGTCCAGCGGTGTCGACAGGAACTGGTAGATTGCGGCACGCTGCGCGGCCTCGCGCGAAGCTTCGACGCGGTCTGCATCGAACACCATGAGCCGGACCGTGTCGGGATGGAGCAGCCGATACTGCGCGAGCACGGACTCGCTGCCCACTTCGGCCTCCGAGATGACCCGGTCGATCTGCGCCTTCTCTCCGAGGGCGACCGCTTCCTTGGTAGACCGGGCGGTGAATACACGGTAGCCATACTCCACGGACAGCTCCTCGATCACGCTGGCCCAGGTCGTGGCGTCGGGCACGGCGATGAGCACGGTACTCACCTCAGACATAAACTTAGTTAGCAGTTAGCATATATCGTTACCATCAGGGCGATCAAAACGGTTCCGCCCAACGGCGTTTGGCGCAATTCTGGCGTCACGACCGTGGCTTGAACCGAGGCTTCGGGCGGAATCCAACCACCGCGAGACTCCGGTCTTTCGATCCAGAGCCCCGTGGGGAGGGTCTCGGCGACGCCTCTCGGTCGCGAGGGCCGTCCGCTCGCGCCCCGGGCTTGCCGGACGCGAGGGTCGCATGCCTGGTCGCAAGAGGCGGGCCGGTCGCACGCTTGGAGGGGTCCAGTGTAGGTCGCGATCCGCGCCCAGCGCGATCGGGCCTGGCGCTCGGGCCGGGGTCGTCGGGCGACAGTCTTGCCACACCTTGAACCCGCTCTATCCAGAAGGAGAAGCGATGGCCGAGTACGAGCGCAAGGCGCAAATGTTCCCGAAGCTGTCGTCGGCCCAGCTCGATCGGATTCGTCCGTATGGCCACGTCCGACACGTCGACCTCGACGAACTGTTGTTCGACGTCGGCGATCGCGAGGTGAGCTTCTTCGTCGTGCTCTCGGGCGAGCTCGAGATCTTCCGACCCGAGCGCGACGGAATCGACATCGTTACGGTGCACGAGCCCGGCGAGTTCACGGGCGAGGTCAACATGCTCTCGGGCCGAGCCAACCTCGTCAAAGGTCGAATGCGGGTCGCGGGTGAAGTACTGGAACTCGACAGGCCGGCGTTTCGACAACTGCTCGCAACCGAGGCGGAGCTCAGCGAGATCTTCATGCGGGCGTTCATCGTACGTCGCGTGGGGCTCATCACGCACGAGCAGGGCAACGTCATCGTCTTCGGCTCGGAATATTCGGCCGACACACTGCGGCTGAAACAGTTTCTGAGTCGAAACGGCCATCCGTATCAGTACACCGACGTGGAGCGAGACGACGCCGCGGCGGCGATGCTCGAACGGTTTCACATCCGGCCCGACGAGGTGCCGGTGGTGTACTTCACGGGGCACGATCAGATGATCAAGAACCCCACCAACCGCCAGATCGCCGACTGCCTCGGGTTCAGCGGCGCAGTGGACTCCGAGACGGTCCAGGACGTGGTGGTGGTGGGTGCCGGCCCGGGGGGCCTCGCCTCGGCGGTCTACGCAGCATCGGAAGGCCTTCAGGTGGTCGTGCTCGAGGGTAACGTGTTCGGCGGCCAGGCAGGGTCCAGCTCCAAGATCGAAAACTACCTCGGGTTTCCGACAGGGATCTCCGGGCAGGCGCTTGCAGGGCGAGCGTACAACCAGGCGCAAAAGTTTGGTGCCGACATCATGATGCCTCGCATCGCGAAACGACTCGACTGCAGCACGCGCCCGTACACCGTGGAGCTCGAGGACGGCGACTCCCTCAGAGCACGGACCGTCGTGATCGCCACCGGCGCACAGTACCGAAAACCGCCTGGCGCTGAGCGCTTCGAGGGCGTCGGCGTGTACTACGGCGCAACTCACGTCGAGGCCCTGATGTGCGCCAACGCCGAAGTCGTGGTCGTCGGCGGTGGCAACTCTGCGGGACAGGCCGCGGTGTTTCTCTCCGAGCGCGCTGCGCACGTGCACGTGTTGATCCGCGGTGACTCGTTGGCGAAAAGCATGTCGCGGTACCTCACGCAGCGCATCGAAACGTCCGCATCGATCACGCTCCATCGCCACACCGAGGTCACCGAGTACCTCGGCGGCGAACATCTCGAGAGCATCCGTTGGACGAACAACCAGACCGGTGAGTCGGAGCTCAAAGACATCCGCCACGTGTTCATGATGATCGGCGCGGTGCCCAACACGGCTTGGCTCGAGGGCTGCCTCGCGCTCGACGACAAGGGGTTCATCCTGGCTGGGCCCGACCTTTCGAAGGATACCGACGACGACGGCGCGTGGCCGCTCCCACGCCCCCCTTACCCACTCGAAACCAGTAAACCCGGTATCTTCGCCGCCGGTGACGTTCGAGCGCAGTCGGTGAAGCGGGTGGCCTCTGCGGTGGGCGAGGGCTCGGTGTGCGTGGGCTATCTCCACCGCGTTCTCGACGAGTAGCGGCCGACGGCTTTCGCGGCTTCAGGTTGCCCGGGACGCCGAGGCTCGAACGCGCTGCCAATCCACGGGCCCAAGGGCAGCTTCCTGCCGGAGCGCGCGCGGCGGACGACCGAACCAGCGTCGACAGCTCCGCGTCAGGGCCGACTGCTCGCTGTAATCGAGGAGCGCAGCCACCTGGGACATTGGGAGCTCGACGTTGCTGAGGTAACCGCGCGCAAGCTCCGCTCGAGCGGCGTCCTTCAGCCGCTCGAACGTGGTGCCTTCGCGGCGCAACAGGCGCTGCAGCGTTCGTGGGTGAAGCGCGAAGGCCGACGCGACGTCTTCGCACGAGCTCGCGCCGGTGCCGAACGAACGCTCGACCACGAGGCGCACGCGCACCGAGAGCGGAGTGCGAGGGTCGTCGTGATGCGAGTGCAGATAGTCCTCGGCGAGCTCTCGAAGCTGGAGGCTCGCGTCCTCGATGGGGAGCGTCAGGTCGGCGACGGGAATCTCGAGGCCCGAGACGGGAGCGCCAAACTTCACCGGCGCTTCGAAGTGCGACCAGTAGCTTTCCATCGGTGCACAGCGTGCATGCGACAGGTGAACCACGGGCCGGGCCTCGAGGTTCGGGGCCAGCACCCGGACGATGCGCGACCCGAGGCCCACGCTGAGCTCGGTGACCTGAACGGCGCGAGAGAAACCGTCGATTAGAATTCGATAGACCAACAATACGTGCCCGTCTCGATCGGAGGCCTCGGGGGTGAACGAGATTGCGGGGCTGTGAACGAACATGTAGCGAGAGGCGACCGTCATCGCTTCCCCGAGCGTTCGACAGTTCCGCACCGCAACGCCGAGCGGACCGAGGATACCGATGTCTTGGCGCGTCGAGAGTTGGAGGCCGAAGTCGGGGCAATCGAGCGCTGTCGCGGTCTGTTCGAGCAAACGGATGAGCGACGCATACGACACGAAGCCCTGGGACTCGTCGAGGGCGCTCCGCGAAATGCGGGCGCGCGCGAGGAGCTCGTTCGGTTCTCCACCGAGCTCGGAGACGAGCTCGGGATAGCCGCTCAGACCGGAAGCGCGGACCAATGGCATGAGTCGGCAAATGTTAAAAATTTGTCGTCTATTGTCAAGTGCGGCGTCGAGAATCGAGACAGACTATCCCATCATCGGCGAACCGCGCCCCTGGATCGCGCACCTCCAAGGAGATCCCATGACCGGCAATCCAACCGTCATTCAGAACGCTCTCTTCTTCGACGGCAAAGGCAGTCCCGCCGAAACGAAGCACCTGCTCATCGAACGAGGCGTCCTTCGACGCGTCTCGGACGAACCGTTCGACGCGCCGCCCGGCGCCCGGGTCATCGACGCTGGAGGCAAGTGGGTGATGCCCGGCTTCATCGACATACACACACACTACGACGCCGAGGTCGAAGCGATCCCGTCGCTCCACGAGTCACTCCGGCACGGGGTGACGACCGTCTTCATGGGGAGCTGTTCGCTGAGCGCCGCAGTCGGCGATCCGACCGACATCGCCGACATGTTCACGCGCGTCGAAGCGATCCCCTACGAGCACCTCCTTCCGCTCATGCGCGAGGGGAAGACGTGGGAGACGCACGCCGAATACGTGGAGCACCTCAACGGCCTTCCCCTCGGACCGAACGTCGCCTCCTTCGTCGGGTACTCGGCTGTGCGTGCCAAGGCGATGGGGCTCGAGCGCGCACTCGACGCGAAAGAAAAGCCCACGGAAACCGAGCTTCGTGAAATGGAGGCCATCATCGAAGAGGGCTACGACGCGGGCTTCCTCGGCCTGTCCTTGAACGGCCTCTATTGGGATAAGATGGGCGGCGATCGGTTCCGGAGTAAGTGCCTGCCTTCCACCTACGCGTCGTGGAAGGAGCTTCGGCGCATGGTGCGGGGCGTTCGTGACCGCGGTCTCAACCTGCAGGCGATCCCAAACGTGTCGACCAAATACGAAGTGTTCATTTATGCCGCCTTCAGCGCGAGCCTCTACCTACGGAAGGCACTGAAGTTCAGCATGGTGTCGATCATGGATCTGCGGTCGAACCGGCTGCTCTGGCGTGCGCTCGATGGGCTCGGCTGGGCCGTCAACAAGCTCCTTGGAGGCAAGTTCCGCTTCCAGTTCCTGCCGGTTGCGTTCGACCTCTGGGCCGACGGATTCGAGAACGTGGTCTTCGAAGAGTTTGGTGCCGGCGCTGCTGGCCTTCACCTCGAAACGATGGCCGAGCGTCGGAAATTGTTCCGCGACCCCGAGTACCGAAAGACCTTCAACCGTCAATGGAACAACCCCTTCATCCCGAAGGTGTTTCACCGAAACTTCTCGAAAGCCACGGTCATGGAGTGCCCCGACACGTCGCTCGTCGGGAAGACCTTCCGGGAGATCGGCGTCGCTCAGGGCAAGAGCGAAGTCGACGCGTTCCTCGACCTTCTGTGCGATTACGGAAACGACCTTCGCTGGTACACGGTGACCGGCAACGACCGACCGGGCCCTCTGGCTTCGCTGATGAACAGCGACAACAGCCTCCTCGGGTTTTCGGATGCGGGTGCGCACCTTCGCAACATGGCGTTTTACAACTTCCCGCTTCGAATGCTGAAGTTCGTCAAAGACGCACTCGACAAAGGGAAGCCGGTGATGCCTCTCGAGAAGGCCGTCCACAAACTGACCGGCGAGCTCGGCGACTGGTACCAAGTCGATGCGGGCGTGCTCGAGGAAGGCCGGCGGGCCGACCTGGTCATCGTCGATCCCGACAAGCTCGACTATCGGGTCGACGAAATGCACAGCACCACGATTCCCGAGCTCGGCGACTACGAGCGCTTGGTCCGCCGAAACCCCGAAGCGGTCCCCGCGGTGTTCGTCAACGGAACGCTGGTGGCCGAGCAGGGCGAAGTCCTTCCGGAGGTCGGCCACACGGTGGGCCCGGGCCAATTCTTGAGGGCGTGGTCCTCAGAGGAGGCGGCAGGTTCCGAACCGGCCTCGCTGCCCGCCCCAACCCACTCGGAGCCTGCGGAAGAACGCCAGGTCGCTTAGGCGCGCGGGGCCGGCATGGCGCGCGTCGCGCGTCGGCGATAGGGTCTCCCCATGGGGAACGCTCGCTTCGTCTTGGTGCACGGGGCGTGGCACGGCGGTTGGTGCTGGCGCGACGTGCAGCGGGAGCTCCAGGCAAGAGGTTACGAAGTCGACGCGCCAACGCTTCCAGGTCTCGCGGAACGTGCCTCGGAGATGTCGCGCGACCTGACGCTCGAGGCGTTGGTCGACGATGTCGTTTCCTATCTCGCGGATCGCGCGCTCACGGACGTCGTGCTGGTCGGTCACAGCTTCGGCGGCACCGTGATCACCGGCGTGGCGGATCGAGCGCGCGAGCGTCTGCGTCGCCTGGTCTACCTCGACGCCGTGGTGATCGAATCGGGCGAGCGGGGGTTCGACACGGTCCCGGCGGACGCGGTGGCCGCGCGCCGGCGCAGCGCCGAGGCATTCGACGGTGGCATCAGCATGCCGCCGCCGGCGCCCGAGGTGTTCGGACTCGGACCCGAACACCGGTGGGCTTCCGAACAGCTCACCCCGCACCCGATGGCGTCGTACGAGTCGCCCCTCCGGCTCGCCCACCCGGTAGGAAACGGGCTCCCGGTCAGCTACGTCGCGTGCACGAAGCCGTGGTACGCCACGTCCAAACTGTGGCGCGACCGCGCGGTGGCTCACGGCTGGGCGATCACGACGCTGCCGACGGCGCATGATGCGATGGTCCTCGCGCCTGAGGCGACCGCCGCCCTTCTCGACGAGGACGTCAGGTAGTCGTCGAAAGACGGCGCCGGCTTTGGACTAGCCGCCATTGAGCAGGAAATCCGCGATGGCATCCATCGCTTCGTCGAAACCAGCCTCGTTAAACCCTGCCCCGCTCACCTGCCAGTCGGTGTGGCCCGAGCCTTTCTCGCCTTTGAAGTGCCCGAGGATGTCGAGGTGGTCGGCGGTCCCGGCCCAGATCACGTCGCCCCAAACCTGGCTCAGGGTCGGAACGAGGCCGTCGTTGAAGCCTTCCTCGATCGGTTCGCCAATCTGCCGCTGCAGATACTCTTCGACCTCGGGCGCGGGGCGCGGGCTCGGATACACTCTCGAAGCGTTGCTCGCACCGAGGTAGAGCGTGGTAAAGAAGGCCGCCGACAGCGCGCCCGCTGGTGACATCACGCTCGACGCCACCTTGACCGGTGCTGGACGAGGCATGCGCGTAACCACAGAGGCATAGCGAACCTTGGGGTGGTTCTCGACGCCGGCGTTGAAGATGTCCATCGACTCGGGTGTAAGTTGAATGACGGCGCCCCGATCGGCGCGGATTCGCTCGAACCAATCGCGAATCTCCTGGCCTCCCTCGGACTCGGAGCGAAGCAGGCGATCGGTGATGCGGTCGAGAACCTTGATGTCGAGGCCGAGTATGTCGTCAGCCCTGCCGAGCGACGCCAACAGCGGCGCGAGCGCGGTCAGCGGAACACCGCCCGTCCGGAGCGTGCGAAAAGTGAGGACCGACAGGGCGAGCAACAGCCTGCGCCCTGGGAGCGTAGCGAGCTCGTGGGCCAGCGGTGTTCCGTAGTGCGGGGTGCTCACGGACACCGCCGTTTTGACTCGGGAAAACCACTCGGTGGGTAGCGGTCGCGCAGTCGGACAGGCGAACAGCCTCACGTCGAGCCCGCCCGTGGAGTGTCCGACCAGGTGAATGGGGCCCTCCGTGTCGGCCCATGCAAGCTCGATCGAGTCCAGGAGCACCTCGGCTCGGCGAACGATGGAACCGGTTGGTGGGGAAGACACCAGTACGAAGTCACACTCGAGCCCGGCTTCGGCAAACCGCTGCTCGAGCGCCTCTTCCACGTGCATGAAGTAGTCGAATCCGCCGAGCTTCGCGAAACCGAACAGCCCGGGGACTAGCGCGATGTGATGACGCGGCTTCGCCATGGCTCGAGCGACGATACCACGAGGTCAGGGACGACGTACCGGCCTCAGTCGCGCGCTTGGGCTCGTTTCTTTTTGGCGATCTTCTGACGACAAACGCGATTGATGAGACGAAGCTCCTGGATCTTTTCGTCGATCATGGCGCGCTTGTCTTCAAGCTCTGCGATCAGCGCATCGCTCCGGGCCACCGTGAGCTCGAGCTGCCTGATGCGGCCTTCGCCTTGTCGCCCGTAGAGGTCAAGGTACTGCTTGATTTCGTCGAGCGACGACCCGAGCCCCTTGGCTCGAACGATGATGTGGAGCCTCGCGCGGTCGCGCCGGGAGTAGATGCGCGCCCCGTTCAGCCGCTTGGGAGAAAGCAGCCCTTTGGTCTCGTAGAAACGAATGGCCCGGTGCGTCACTCCGAACTCGTCTGCGAGGTCGGAGATCGAAAAGAAGTCCGGCGTGTTGTCATCGCCGTGGGCGGCTACCCGCGCCTTCGCCCCGCTTTTGGGGCGGGTTTCCTTCGACTCGAGCATCGTCAAATGACTCTAGCGTAGCTTTGCTTCCCTTGCAATAACTGCTTGACGTATACGTAAGGCTAGTCCACACCGCGTCCATGGACAAAGCGATCCTCACTTGTGCCGTCACCGGCGTTCTCACGAACCCCAAGCAGCACCCCGTCCCGGTGACCCCGGAAGAGCTCGCCGCTTCCGCGCGCGACGCCTACAACGCCGGCGCCACGATCATGCACGTGCACTTTCGGCAGCAAACGCCCGGCATGAGCCACCTGCCGAGCTGGGACCCTGACGTGGCCCAAGCCGCAAGCGATGCGATCCGTGAGGCGTGCCCGGGTGTGATCATCAACCAAACCACGGGTGTGATCGACGACGACATCAGTGGTCCGGTCGCTTGTCTCCACCGCATCAAGCCTGAGATCGCCGCATGCAACGCCGGCAGCCTCAACTACCTCAAGCTCCGCAAAGACGGAAATTGGGCGTGGCCGCCGATGGTGTTCCTCAACAGCGTGGACAAGGTACAGCGCATGATCGACGCGATGAAGGAGACACACACCATTCCCGAGATGGAGTGCTTCGACGTCGGCATCGTGCGGTCCGTCGGGCTCTACCTCAAAGCCGGCATGGCCGAGGAGATGCACTACAACTTCGTGATGGGCGTCGCCTCCGGCATGCCCTGTGACCCGGAGCTTCTCGAGCTGCTGATGAAGTACAAAGAAGGCGATGCGCACTGGCAGGCGACGCTCATCGGCCGCGAGGAGATCTGGGAAACGCATCAGCGCGCTGCCGACCTCGGCGGGATGCTGCGCACCGGGCTCGAAGACACTTTCTACCTCCCGAACGGCGACAAGGCGACGGGCAACGGCCCGCTCATCGAGGCACTGGCTCAATGCGCCAGGAACGCAGGCCGCGAGGTTGCGTCGCCAGAGGAAACGCGCGCCATGCTCGGCTTCAACTAGGCACGCAGCGTCACCGGAGGTACACACCACCATGGTCAACAAGGTTTACCCTAACGCCGACGCCGCTCTCGACGGTTTACTTTCCGATGGGATGACGATCATGTCGGGCGGGTTCGGGCTCTGCGGGATTCCCGAATCGCTCATCGCCGCCGTCGCCAAGGCCGGCGTGAAGAACCTCACGGTCATCTCAAACAACGCGGGCGTCGACGGCATCGGGCTTGGCGTGCTCCTCGAGAGCCGACAGGTCGACAAGATGGTGTCGTCGTACGTGGGCGAAAACAAGCTGTTCGCGAAGCAGTTCCTCGATGGCGACCTCACGGTCGAGTTCAACCCGCAGGGTACGCTTGCCGAGCGCATTCGCGCGGGCGGTGCGGGCATCCCGGCCTTCTTCACGAAAACGGGCGTCGGCACGCCGGTGGCCGAAGGTAAAGAGGTCCGCGAGTTCGACGGAGAGAAGTACCTGATGGAACGCGGCCTGTTCGCCGACCTCGCCATCGTGCACGCATACCAGGGCGATACCGAGGGAAACCTCATCTACCGAAAAACGGCGCGGAACTTCAACCCGATGATGGCGACCGCCGCCAAAGTGACGGTGGCCGAGGTAGAGCACCTCGTCGAACCGGGCGAGCTAGACCCGGACCACATCATGACGCAGGGCATCTTCGTCGATCGCATCATCAGTTTCCCCCACGCCTCGAAGCACATCGAGCAGCGGACCACGCGTCCGCGTCCGTAGCGAGAACCAGAGGAACACGTCATGGCCTGGACTCGAGATCAACTTGCCGAACGCGCCGCCAAAGAGCTTCGCGACGGCTTCTACGTCAACCTCGGCATCGGCATCCCGACGCTGGTGTCGAACTACATTCCCGAGGGCATGAGCGTTCAGCTACAAAGCGAGAACGGCATGCTCGGCATGGGCCCCTTTCCTTATGAGGGCGAAGAGGACGCCGACCTGATCAATGCCGGGAAGCAAACGGTGACGGCCCTCCCCACCACTAGCTTCTTTTCGAGCGCCGACTCGTTCGGGATGATTCGCGGAGGCCACATCAATCTCTCCATCCTCGGCGCGATGCAGGTCGCGGAGAACGGCGACCTCGCCAACTGGATGATCCCCGGCAAGATGGTCAAAGGCATGGGCGGCGCGATGGACCTCGTCGCGGGCGTGAAGCGTGTGGTGGTCGTCATGGAGCACACCGCGAAAGGCAAGCCCAAGCTCCTTCGCGAATGCACTCTCCCCCTCACCGGCACTCAGGTAGTCGACCTCGTCATCACCGACCTCGGCGTATTCGAGATCAACCATGACGGAGGCGGGATGACGCTCGTGGAGGTTGCCGACGGCGCCACGCTCGACGAGATCGCCGAGAAGACCGAAGCCGAGTACCAAGTGGCGCCGGGCCTCTAGCCGAACAGCGTCAGCACCGCGGTCACGTAGAGTCCCATGGCGATCGCGAGCACGGCGGTGTAGCCCGCAATCTGCCGTGCCTCGAGCCCGGTGATCGCGAGAAGCGGTAGCGCCCAGAACGGCTGGAGCAGGTTGGTCCACTCGTCACCATAGGCGAAGGCCATGACGGTGGAACCGGGCGCGTAGTGGAGCGCGTCTGCCGTGGTGAGTAGAACGTCGCTTTGCAGCGCCCACTGCCCACCGCCCGAGGGAACGAAGAAGTTCACGATGCCCGCGCTCAGGAACGTGAGCGCCGGGAAGCTCGTGGGAGACGCGAGGTCGAGCATCGCCGTCGACAGGCGGTCGATCATGCCGCTCTCCTGCATCACGCCGAGGATGCCGAAGTAGAGGGGGAACTGGACGATGATCGCGCCGGCACCACGCGCCCCCTCGGTCACCGACTCGAGGAAGCCGCGAACCGAACCGTGGGCCGCGAGAGCCAGTGCGAGGAAGAAGAGGTTGACGGAGTTGAGATCGAAGCGGAGCGCGCCCTCGGCCCAGCCCGCCGCGACGAGAACTACCGCAAGGACTCCGACTACGATGACCCAGAGCGCTCGTGCCGGGGCCTCGACAGGCGACGTCGCGTGTCGGGCCGCGGGCACCTCGGCGGTTTTGGGCGCCATCGCCACGCAGAGAAGGGGCAGCAGGATGAACAGCCCTCCGCTGACGATCAGGTTGAGCGGGGAGAACAGCGTGTCGGTGATTGGGATCGCCTGGCCCGTGCCCTGCGTGAAACGGGCCGACTCCGCCGCCTTGAGCGGAGCCGAACCGCTCAAGCCGCCGTGCCACACGGCGAGGCCGGTGTAGGCCGCGGCCCCGAGTATGGGAATGTCGATCGCCCGCCCTTCCTCGGTTGCGCAGTGCGCGATCTCTCGAACCACGAACGCGGCCACAACGGCGCCGAGCCCCCACTGCACGAGGCCGGTGGCACAGGCGACGACCGCAACGAGGCCTGCGGCGCTCGACGTGTTTTTCGGCCAGCGCGCAAGTCGCCGGACCGCGCGCTGGACGGGGGGGCTCGATGCGAGCGCCTGGCCGGTCACCAGGATCAGGCACATCTGGAGCGCGAAAGCCAGGAGCGGCGTGCTCGAAAACCCGCTGTACCAGCCGAGAAGCACCCCGTTCGCCGAGCCGGTGAGCAACCAGCCGGAAACCAGGGTTACGAACGTCAGCAGCAGCGCGAGCACGAACGGATCGGGAACCCAGCGCTCTGCCCATCGGCTGAAGATCTCGCCGAGCCGCACCAACATCGCGGCGACCTTAGCACCGTCGGCGTGCCGCCTTCAAAACACGACCAAGGTGCGCTAGAGCAAGCCGATGCGATCTGCGACGCTGTGGGCGTTGACCCTTGCCTTATGGCTTTCGAGCGCCGGATGCGACGGCAACGATGGCCCCCCAATCGGCGTGGGCGGCGTGGGCGGCGCAACGAGCGAGATCTGCGCGACGATTTGCTTGAGCCCGTGTGCCAGCGAAGTGAACGGCTTCCCCTCGGGTGGCCTCGACGACTGTCTCGACGAGTGCGCCGACACGCCCGTCTACGAAGTCTGCGCGTTCGCCACGACGCGGTTCATTCGCTGCATCGATGCCGCGGGATGTGGGGAGGCGGCGCAGGAGCAGTGCCAGGCCGAAGCGATCAACTTCGGTCAGTGCCTCACGCAGCCGGGCGCCGAGTTTTAGCGGAGCGGCGCCCGTCGGCGGCCGCACGGAGACCGTGGTTCTCGGGCTCGCCAAGCACGCGATCGGAGTAAGCGATTCGACGGCACGCATCGTGCTTTGAACAGGGGCTTGCTCGCCATCGCACACACGGCCTGTCTCCTCGGAGTCGAAGCGCACCCCGTGCAGGTCGAAGTACGGCTCGGCGAAGGGCTCCCGGGGTTCGACATCGTCGGGCTGCCCGAACGCGCGGTTCGGGAAAGCCGAATCCGGGTGCGTGCGGCCCTCTCCGCCATCGGCTTCCGATTCCCGCCGCGTCATCTCATTCTGAACCTCGCACCGGGCGACCTTCGCAAAACGGGTGCGGGGCTCGATCTGCCGATCGCCGCAGCCGTCCTCGCCGCATGTGGCGGCGTATCGAGCGATCTGCTCGGTGAAACGCTCCTGGTGGGCGAGCTCTCGCTCTCAGGTGAGCTTCGGCCGGTCCGCGGCGTGTTGGCGCTGCTGCGTTCCGCCGAACGGAGCGGTCTTTCGCGCGCGATCATCCCCTTGCAAAACGAAGCCGAAGCGCAGCTTCTCGAGCGGGTCGAGGTTCATTCGGCGGGCCATGTGGGGGAACTCGTGCGTTGGCTCAGCGGCGAGGCGAGCCTGCCAACGGCGGGAACCGAGCCTTCGCCCGAGGCTTCGGCCGTCGAGGGCGAGCACGACCTCCGGCTGGTGCGGGGACAGGCAACCGCCAAGCGCGCGCTCGAAGTGGCCGCCGCCGGGAGCCACCACCTCCTGCTCATCGGGAGCCCGGGTGCGGGCAAGACCATGCTCGCGCGCGCATTCTCGTCAATCCTGCCGGCGCCTTCACGCGAAGAGGCGCTCGACATCGCAACCATCGCGAGCACGGCGGGAAGCCGGCGGCCGTCCGTGCTCGCGGGACGTGAACGTCCGTTTCGGGCGCCCCACCACACGGCGAGCGCTACGGCGATCGTCGGCGGCGGCGAACCCATCCGCGCGGGAGAGCTCACGCTTGCACACAGGGGCGTTTTGTTTCTGGACGAGCTCCCCGAGTTCCGCCGCGACGCCATCGAGACGCTCCGCACCACCATGGAGGAAGGCGAGGTCGTCATCTCACGCGCGCGCCAGCGGGTGCGGCTCCCCGCGGCGCCTCTCGTGATCGCCGCCATGAACCCCTGTCCCTGCGGGTACCATGGCGACCCTTCGCGTTTCTGCGGTTGCGGTCCGGCCCAGGTCGCTCGCTACCGGCAGCGCATCTCGGGCCCCCTGCTCGACCGGTTCGACCTGCAGGTCGCGGTTCCCCGTGTGAGTGCCAAGGTCATGCGCGAAACGGCGCCCGGCGAGCCATCGAACGCCGTCCGGCATCGCGTCGAGGCTGCACGCGCACGACTGGCAGCGTCCGGCTCCCGCGGGTCGCTCGAGTCCCTCGCCCGCGGTGTGACCGCCGAAGCCATCGCGCTGCTCGAGCTGGGCGTTGAACGCCTCAAGATGAGCGCACGGGCGTACGTCAAAGCGCTCCGCATCGCACACACCATCTCGGCGCTTGAGGGTGCAACGGAGGTGGGGCCCGCGCACGCCGCCGAGGCGCTCCAGTACCGCGTACTCGACCGAGAACCGGGCTGACTCGCCCCGAAGTCACGCACGAAGCCAAACGACAAACCCATCGGGAGGAACTCGAACATGAAGCAAACGTTGAAGGCCGTAGACACCGTGCTCCAGAACATCGAAAAGCAGTTCGGCAAGGGCGCCATGATGCGTCTCGGCGACCGCAAGGTAGAGAAGGTTCCGTCGATTTCGTCGGGCAGCCCGTCGCTCGACGCAGCGCTCGGGTGCGGCGGCTACCCCAAGGGCCGCGTCGTCGAAATCTTCGGGCCCGAGTCCAGCGGCAAGACCACGCTCACGCTCCATGCCATCGCCGAGTGCCAGCGCGCGGGAGGCGTCGCAGCCTTCATTGACGCCGAGCACGCGCTCGACGTGCAGTACGCCAAAGCGCTCGGCGTCGACGCGAGCGCACTCTTGGTGAGCCAACCCGACAACGGAGAGCAAGCGCTCGACATTGCCGAAATCCTCGTTCGAAGCGGCGCGGTCGATCTCGTCGTCATCGACTCGGTCGCCGCACTCGTGCCGCAAGCAGAGCTCGACGGCGACATGGGCGCCACGCACGTCGGTCTTCAAGCCCGACTCATGAGTCAGGCGCTTCGCAAACTCGCGGGCGCCGCCCACCGAACGAACACCACCCTGGTCTTCATCAACCAGCTCCGCATGAAAATCGGGGTGATGTTTGGTTCGCCCGAAACCACCACCGGCGGGCACGCCCTGAAGTACTACGCGTCCGTACGGCTCGACATCCGTCGCATCGGCGCGGTGAAGCACGGCGAAGAGGTCCTCGGCAACCGCACCCGCGTGAAGGTCGTCAAAAACAAGCTCGCGCCTCCCTTCCAGAAGGTGGAGTTCGACATTCGGTACGGCAAGGGCATCGACACGGTGGGCGACCTGCTCGACCGCGCCGTCGCGGCAGACGTGGTCGAAAAGAGCGGTGCGCACTACCGGTTCGGGGGCAAGCGCATCGGGCAGGGGCGCGAAAACGCGCGGGCCGCGCTCGAGTCCGACCGAACGCTGGTGGAGGCGGTGACGGCGAAGGTCCGACCGGGTGCGACTGGAGCCCATCGCGCGGCCTAGCCGGCTCTCCCCGCAACTGTTAAAACGGCTCCCGTGCGGTGTCTCATCACCGGCGCCACCGGGTTCATCGGGGGAGCAATGCTGCGGGGCCTGCAGGATGCGGGGCACGAAGTGGTGGCCTACGTCCGCGAGAGCTCCGACTCCCGCGCACTGATGGACGTACAGCGCGTGGTGGGCGACCTGGCCGACCCCAACCGGCTGGCGGAGGCCGCTTCGGGATGCGACGCCGTGATTCACGCAGCCGGCATCGCCGATCCCACCACCGATCGCGAAACGCTCGGCTGGGCGCACGTCGCCGGTACGGAGAACGTGATCAACGCGGCCAAGCGCGCGGGGTGTCATCGTCTGATTCACATCTCATGCGCGGACGTGACGCTACACGACGGGCCGCGCTCGTTTTGGAACGAGGACGAGTCACCCCCGGAGCCTCTCGGCGAGCTCGCCCGAAGCAAGCTTCACGCCGAGGAGATCGTCCGCGTGTCCGGCAGCGGCACGCTTCGCACCATCACGCTTCGGCCTGCGCTGGTGTGGGGGCCCGGAGACACCACGCATCTGCCGAGATGGAGGGAGGAGGCCAACGCGGGCGGCGTTCGCCTGGTTGGAGGCGGCAAGAAACTGCTGGCGACGACCCACACCAAGAACCTGGCGCGAGCGGCGGCGCTCGCACTCGAGGCAGACATCCCGAGCGGCAGCGTCTACTACATCGTCGACACCGAGCTGTCGGTCTCGCGCGAGTTCTTCACCGAGATTTGCGAAGCGCTCGACTGGACAAAGCCCAAAAACGGCGGGCCCTATCGCTGGATGCTCGCGCTTAGCCGAACGCGTTTCTCGAGTCTTCATCCTACGCAGGTCGTCCGCAGGGCCCGAACGAGCGCGTTCGACGCGAACAAGGCCAAACAAGAGCTCGGCTACGAGCCAGCCGTGACCCGGCAGGAAGGGCTGGTGGAACTAAAGCAGTGGGCTGCCGAAGAGGGAGCTTCGTGAGCGACGACGATACGACGTTCATGCGCGCCGCAATTGACGAGGCGAAGCGCGCGCGGGACCTCGGCGAGGTTCCGGTGGGCGCAGTCGTCGTTCACGGCGGGCAAGTGATCGCCCGCGGCCACAACCTCCGCGAAACGTCCCAAGACCCAACGTCCCACGCGGAGATGATCGCCCTTCGCAAAGCAGCGAAACACCTCGGAAGCTGGCGGCTCATCGACACGACGCTCTACGTGACTCTCGAGCCCTGCCCGATGTGTGCCGGGGCGCTAGTGAACGCACGAGTGCCCCGGGTGGTTTGGGGCTGCGACGACCCCAAGGCCGGCGCGACGCGAACACTCTATGCGCTCGGGGACGACTCGCGTCTCAACCACCGGTTCGAGTCGGTGCCCGGCGTGCTGAAGGACGAGTGTGCGGCGCTTTTGACCGATTTTTTCGGGGCGATCCGGGCCAAGAAGGATCCGCGCAACGGTCGTTGACACCCAAACGCCTTTTGCTAGCTTCCGCCGCGGAGAGCTGTCCGAGTGGTCGAAGGTACTTGATTCGAAATCAAGTGTGCCGAAAGGTACCAAGGGTTCGAATCCCTTGCTCTCCGCCACGTTCTTTGACGACAAGTTGAGGACCGCAGACACCTTTGTCCCTCGAGGCAGGGGTTGATGCAACGAAGGAAGGCGGACTCCGCCTGGAGAGGTGACCGAGTGGTCGAAGGTGCACGATTGGAAATCGTGTGTGCCGAAAGGTACCGGGGGTTCGAATCCCTTCCTCTCCGCTATGGTCCTGCCAACGTCGGCCCGTGAAACCCGCCAGGCCTGGAAGGGAGCAACGGTAGCGGTGTCCGACGTGTGGCGGGGCCTTTTTAATTGAAGATCGTCGAGGACAGCACCGTTCGCAGGGTCTGCTGACAAGCGCTATGCTGGGAGCAGCGGGCAAGGGGACACTCTGTTGGAGCGAATCATGCGTCTATCGATCGCGCTCGTCCTGTGCCTGCCGTTCCTCAACGCGGCGCGCACGGAGGCGCAGACTGGCGCTTCGGCGCCCAATACGGCGGCCGAACTGAGGGACGACGGCGTCGACGTCATCGACAGCCCCCCTCCCCTTCCTGCGCCGAGTGTGCCCTCGGAGACGCCCGCCGAGGGCGTCGTTCTCCAGCGGCCCGGCCAGGTGCTGCTGTCGGGCACGCCCGTCAAGCTCGAGTTTCGTTCGCCCACCAACGGGGTCGGCTTTCAGCTTCAGGCCGGCGGCGCCTACTCCTCGATTAGCGGGATCAGCTACGGCGCAGGATTCGGATACGGATACGGCGCGTGGGGGTACGGCGGCTACGGGTTCGGCGCCGCGCCCTACTACGGAGAGGTGGTTACCAGAGCCTACCAGCCGATTTGCGAGGCGCCGTGCGAGGCGATCTTGCTCTCCGGGCGACATCGAATTGCGCTGACGCTGAAGGGGGGAGCCCCGGTCAACGTCCGCCAGCCCGTCGACCTGACCGTCCCGTCGATCGTCGAGGGCCGCTACAAAGACAAGAGCAGGCTTCGAAAAGCGGGATGGGCGGTGTTCGTCTCGGGCGCCGTGGCCGGGATGGTGATGATGTTCGCCTCGGTGGACTACCGAAACGACCCGTTCAGGACCGGCAGCCAGATCCGCAACCCCGGCGTGTTCTACTCGGGGGTAGGCATCTTTCTGAGCTCGATCATCGCCGGGTCCGTGCTTGCCTCGCAGAACGACGAAGCCTACGTCAACGTCTACCCCGTCGAATAGGGCGAGAGCGACCGGCAAGCGTCAGTCGATGAAGCAGCCGAGGCCGCAGTCGCACTCACAGACGTCGCCAATCGTGCAGAAAGCCTCGATGACTTCGCCTTCGCACACCTCGATGCACTCTTCCTCGCACTGTTCGAAGCTGAAGCACTCACCAACGATGCAGTCTTCATCGCAACCCGCGAAAGCAAGCGCGCCAAAGACCAACGCAATGAGCGGCAACCAACGTGTCATGTGTCCCTCCAAGCCTCTGAGCTTGCCTCGAGTACCCATACCTCCGGCCGATCTGGAGCACAAGCGTGGAATCAGGACCGAGGTCTCAAAGCGCCACTGCTCGGCTCGACACGACGCTGCACCGCTCGGTCCGCGCGTGCGTGTTGGCGCAGGGCTTGGTCTAGCCTGAACGTTCGCTGATCCGCTTGGAGGCGAGCTCGAGGAAGCGGTCCGCGAGGTCGACGTCGCCTCGGACGAGCGCTTCCTGAATCTTGAGGCATGCGCGCCGCAAGAGTTCGTGGTCAGTCATCTGATGGGCTCTCGCCCCGTCGCCTGCCCGGCTCATACGGATCAAGGTAGCAACGCAGTTCCGCCGACCCAAACGGGACCCTTCGGTTTCTCTATCCGAGCGCGCCCTGCGCGAACGTATTGCTGAGCAGGTCGTCGATGGACTCGTAGCGAAAGACGCGCGCCATTCCCGTGGCCATGTGCCAGTCGATGTGGCAGTGAAAAATCCACTTTCCCGGGTTGTCGGCCGCGAACTGAATCGCGATTTGCCCTTTCGCTGGGACGAGCACGGTGTCGATCTTGGGGCGGTTGCGAAGCTGTGGCCGACTCGGGTCGCCGAGGACCCAAAAGCCATGTCCGTGAAGGTGAAAGGGGTGCGGCATCATGGTCTGGTTCCGAAGCAGGACACGGACCTGATCGCCTTTTTGAATGACGAGCTCCTCGGAGACGGGATAGCGCTGCCCGCTCATCGTCCACACGTAGGGATTCATGGAGCCGGTCAACGAGAAATCGAAACGCCTGACGCTGTCGTCAGGGACGGCCATCGGCTCGAGAGACTCCATGAGGTCGCGCTGAATGAGACGTGATGGCGCGCGACCCCGCGTGGGCTTGGGCTCATCGACCGAAGAGCCTTTGTAGCGGAACACGCCGAGGCCCTCGCCGCCACCCCCGTTTCGGACGCGGATCCAGTGCGTACCGGGCGTCTTGGCCTCGACGAGTAGGTCGCATCGCCCGCCGATGGGGATCCTCACCGCGTCCCCGGTCAGCGGTTTGATGGGAAGGCCGTCGGTGGCGAAAACCGTAAGCGGGTGGTCGTCGATGCTGAAGACGAGCTCGTACGTCGACGACGCGTTGATGATCCGAAACCTCGTGACGGATCCCTGTTCGACTTCGACGCGTTCGAGGGGAACCTTCGGCCCACCGCGGTAGCGACCTTTTCCGTTGATCAGCGCCGAAACCCACTTCACGTCGCCGTCGCCCGGGAACCCTTGGTTCCCGCTCTTCGGCGGGTTGAGAAGGCCCATCAAAATTTCGTCGGCGGTTTCATGGAACCAGTCGTTGATGAGGAGCACCGCCTCCTGGTCGTATCGGTGGAGGTCGTCGATGTCGGGATCGTCTACGATGAGTGGACCGTACTGCCCGTCGGGGTAGCCGTTGTAGAGCAGAGCGTGCGAGTGGTACCAGAAGGTTCCGCCGGGGTTCGGGGTAAAGCGGGCGGTAAACGTCTCCCCGGCCGGAATCGCCGGCGCGCTGACGCCCGGGACCCCGTCCATTCGCCAGGCTCCGTGCAGGTACTGCCCGTGGTAATGATTGGTCGTAGGATGCGTGGTCGCGTTCTCGACCGCCACCGCGACCGGATCGCCTTTCCGTACGCGAAGAAGCGGCCCAGGATACTGCCCGTTGACCGTGAGCACGCTCCTCGTAAATCCATCCGGGGCGAGTTCTTGGCGTTGGATCCTGAGCGCATGCGTCGCGGGTGCCGCCGCAATACTCGAGCCCGACGCGACGTCCGGTGTCGTGGGACTGCTCGCTTGCCGACCGCACCCTGCGAGAGCGACCGACGAGAGCGAGCCCAGAAGTGCGTCTCTTCGAGTCAGACCGCGGCCGCTACTCAATGCGAACCTCCCTTCACTACGAACGAACGTATCACAGCCGCGTGGCCGATATCGCGAGAATCTCGCGGTTCGCTACTGTGACTTCGTGCGTTCGGTCAGGAGGCAGACCCGACGCTCGAAGCAGCCCAACAAGCCTCGCAGGCAAACTTCGGGAGGTGAGCTCGCAACCTACCACCGAAGCGTGCCGGTCAAACGCAAAGGTGCGGTGGAAAGGTCGGCATCGTCGCTGCCCAGAGCGACGTCGGGTATGCGAAAGCCGTCGAACGAGACGCTTCTGGAATCGGGGTCGACCGAGAGATCCCGGCACGCGGTTGAAGCCTCGCTGCACTCGATCTCGTAGGCTTGGACGAAGTCGAGCCCGGAGGGCGAGAGGTACCGGAACCGAACCAACCCCGGAGCGCCTTGGTTTCCAATGGTCAAGCTCAAGCTGTAGTCTGGCCGCGTATCTCGGACGTTCCAAGAGACGGTAGTCGCGGACTCGAGAGGGATGGTTCGAACCTGTCGCGGCTCGAACAGACCCCCGATCGCTCTCGCGTCTGGACCGTCCAACGCGAGCATCCCGAGTTCGGTTTCGGAGGCGCAGCCGGCAGAGGTGAAGACGAGCCCCGCGAGAAGTGAGATCGTACGAGGCATCGCCCACATGCGAGGCATCTCGCGATGCTACCACGATGGACTGGCGGACCCAGGAGGACTCGAACCTCCAACCTCCGGTTCCGTAGACCGGCGCTCTATCCAATTGAGCTATGGGTCCCTGGGGCGCGCACCCTAGCGGGCCCCTTCTGAGCGTCAAGCGACGCTGCGCGGGTGGCGGAGAGGAAGGGATTCGAACCCCCGGTACGGCTCTACACCGCACGGCCGCTTAGCAAGCGGCTGCCTTCGACCACTCGGCCACCTCTCCAAGAACTCGTGATGTCAATGGACTCCGGAACAACGTCGAGCCCCTTGACGTGGGACTCCGGGGCCTCGGGCTCCGCGCGAGTTGGCGCCAGATGTAGCCGCCCCCCCAACCACTGTCAAAGCCCCTTCGGGGCCTTTCAAACACCGTGCTACAACCGCGTCATGCGATGGTTGGTATTTGGGGTGATCGCGTTGGCTGGAACGATGTCTGCGGAGCACGCGCGGGCGTGTAGCTGCATGCAGCAGTCACCCGAAGAGGCCATCGCAACGGCCGACGCGCTCTTCGAGGGCACGGTCACGGCGATCTCGAGCAACACCGAAACCGACTTCGGCGGAAGGGCGGTGGCTCTGACGATCGAGCGCGCGTGGAAGGGCGTGAGCGGCTCGAGCGTGACCGTGGCGACCGCGTCGAACAGCGCGGCGTGCGGATACCCTTTCCAGGTCGGCGAGACCTACTTGGTATACGGCTACCGAAGTAAGGCCGGCAAACTGCAGGTGAGCCTGTGCAGCCGGACGACGCCGATCGGCGACGCCAAGGCCCAGCTGAAACTCCTCGGAAAACCCTTGCCGTTAGCGACCGAAACAGGTGCGCCTCCGGAGAAAAAGGGCCGATGTTCGGCCTCGCTTCCGGGAGCGGCAAACCCCAACCCCCTCGGGATCCTCATGGTTCTCGGGGCCGTCGCGGCGTCGCGTCGGCGCCGTTGACCGCTCTCTCCTAACCGAATATTCAAGGGGCTGCCCGCGCCGAGGACGACTTGCCCGCCGCTCTGCCACGTTTCCTGCTCGCCATGACGCTGATCGCCGCTGCCTGCGGCGGAGCACCACAGCGGCCAGGACTCATGACTTCGTTCGCGAAAAACGACGTGAGCGTGACGCAGCTCCGCGCGATCGACTACGAGTTCGCTTCGCGCTTCAGCCAGTTGGTTACGAAGTGCGTCAACGAGATCCTCGACGAGACGGACGACGAAGAGATCCAGCGTCGCGCCTTGATGTGGCGCATGTACGCGTCGCCAGAGGCGCGGACGGCCGCGTTCAATCAAGACCCTCTGGCTGGGCTGCTCGAACTCTGGGCGCTAGCCGGACAGCAGGATCAGTACTTCTCCATCGGTGACGGATACGCGTTCTTGGGCGATGCGAACCCGTGCGTCGTCGCAACTTCCGGCCAACTCTACGCCGAAGCGGAAGACCTCGCGATGGAGGTCGTGCCCGTGAACGCCTTTCCACAGATGCAGGAGCGTGTGCAAGACTGGGTCGAAGCGAATCCCATCGAAGGAGAGTTCTACGTGCGGCCCACCGCACAAGCCGGGCTCGCAGCACTGGTCGGCCGGGACATCGAGGGTGGGCTGAAGGCGGTCGGCAACATGGAGGAGACTCTCCGCGACCTCAACGATCGCCTCGCAATCCTGTCGGTGCAGCTTCCGACGGAAGCCCGTTGGCAGGCCGAGTTTCTGATCCGAGAACTGTTCGACGACCAGGTGGCGGGTCCAGTTAGCTCGATGGGGCGCACGCTCGACCGGCTCGCGAGGTTCTTGGATGAGTTCGAGGATGCGATCCACACACAGACCTCGCGTTTGCTCGCCGGCTTCAGCTCGGAGCGCGAGGCAGCGTTCGCTGCGCTCGAGGCCGAGCGGAATCGCGTATTCGACTCGTTTGACGATCAGCGGGCAAGCTTGTTCGATTCGGTCGACGAAGAAATCGACGAGACGATCACGCGCGTCGAAGAGGTCGGCATCGGAATGATCGACTACTTCTTCGAGCGACTGATCGCCGTGCTGATTGGAATCGGCGTGTTCTCGGTCATCTTGGTGCTCATCGTGATCGGCGCGCTCCGTCCGTCACCCCCTGCCCCACCGCCGCCTCCTTCGAGCGAACACACACCGCCGCAGAACCCCACGGAAACCAACGACCAGAATTGACCGAATCCCCACGAGCGAATATGTCCCCGCTATGGACATTCGCTCGTTCCGGGAGACCGCGGAGCCCTATCGCGTCATCTTCCTCGACGCGTATGGTGTTCTGAAAAGCGCGTCTGGAATGATCGACGGCGCCATGGAGACTGTACGTTCGCTGATCGACACAGGCAAAGAAGTCTTCGTGGTCACCAACGACTCGTCGCGGTCGCCCGAATCGATGGCCGCTCGCTATGCGTCCGCCGCGTTTGGAGACTTCCTGGCGCCCGAGCGATACATCTCGTCGGGGCTGCTCGCGGCGCAGTACCTCGAACACCAGATCCCGTATGGGAAGGTGGCATATCTTGGCAAGCCCGAATCGGCGCACTACATCGAAATCGCCGGAAAGATCCCCGTACCCGTTGGGGAGTGTAACGGCACCGACAACTTGGTTGCGATCGTGCTGCTCGACGACGAGGGCTTCGACTGGTTCAAAGACGTCAACGCGACACTGAACCTCGTACGCCGCGTCAACGTGCCGGTGATCGTTGCCAACGCAGACATCACCTACCCCATGCGCGGAAACGAAATCGCCATTGCCGTCGGCAGCCTGGGCGACCTCTTGTCGGATATCACCGAGAAGACGTTCGTCCGTTTCGGCAAACCCGATTCGATGATGTTCGACTATGCCTTCGTTCGCGCCAAGCAGGAGCTCCCCGACGTCACGAAACGCGACGTCCTGTTCGTTGGCGACACCCTCCGAACAGACATCATCGGCGCCAACACCTACGGGTTCGACACCGTACTGGTGCTCTCCGGCAACACCCTGCCCGGCCAGGCCGACCTCATGATTCAGAGCTCGGGCATCATCCCGACTTTCATCTGCGAGTCGCTCGCCTCCTGAGACTGCGAGAGCCTACAGCACTTCGAGGAGCGGCGTGAAGTCGGCTTGCTCCAGGTCCGGGAGGTAGTCCTCGATCGCCTCTTGCTGAAGGCGCTTGCAGATATCCGGCCGGAAGAAATGCTCCCCAACGCGAAGTACGTAGTTCAGTATGAAGAATCGATAGGCCTCTTTCAGGAACAGCACCTGGTCTTTGTCGAGCCGGTGCACCTCGTGATAGGCGCGCAGAAACCTCATGAATCGAGGTTCGAAGAGCGGGTCGACTGTGTAGCTGAATGCTTCCTGGTCTCCCTCCGCTCGGACGACCCGCGCACAGAAATAGAAATCGAGCATCCGCGGCTCGATCCGAAACCAATCGTAGTCCCAGCGCGAAAACAGCTTGAATCCGTCGCCATCCATTCCGACCGAGAAGTTCCCGATGTTCCAGTCGATGAGGACGGGGATCTTGTCCCATTCGTGGTAGCCGAGCGCATCTGCGTTCCCGAGAAACGCGTCGCAGTGAGCGCGAACGAACCCCTGCGCCGAGTCCATGAAGCCCCGCTCGCGACGCCACTGCGAACTGCCAATCGCGTCGTGAAGGCTCGCCACGTCGGAGCCGAGCGTTTGCCAGGTGGGCCGAACGCGATCGGAGACTTCGCGGCAGGCCCGATGAAACAGTGCGATCTCTTCGCCGAGAGATTCGACCTGCTGGTCGGTAAGCACCTTGGGAAGGAAGTCGTAGAAGGGCTGCTGCTCGTAAAACACGACCCACTCGCTGCCCTCGCGGTAGGTATACACCTCGTCGTTCTTGAGCAACACGGGCGCCAAGAGCGTCGCGAACCGCGTGCCGCGCAACCGGTGGATCCACTCGTCGATGCGAATGTGATCCTGCCGCAAGTGCACGTATGAGCCGTAGCTCGAGCGCTTGGCAACCACCGCGCTCCCGTCGTCGAGCACGAGCATGTGAACGGAGTTGGTCGACACGTTCGCGCTGAGCTCGCGAACCTCGACGACCTCGCGGCGGTCGCCGTAGGCGTCCCAAGCAGCCGTAACGATCGGCGGGACGGGGCTGTCAACCATGTGAGGCTCGCCGCTATGCCTCGGCGGCGTAGATGTCCATGACGTCTTGCAGCAGCTTCACGGCGTCGGCGTGGGTGCGCTGGAACGCGTTGCGCCCCATGATCGAGCCGTACCCGCCGCCCTGCGCGATCTGCTGCACGTCGGCGAGCAGCTCTTCCGTTCCTTTGGAAGCACCGCCCGAAAAGATGACGATGCGCCGTCCGTTGAAGCACGACTGCACCACGTGCTGGATGCGCTCTGCCAGCGTGCCGATGGGAATGTTCTCGTAGCTCTTCTTGGCGGCATCTTGGAAGACGACCTCGGTCGGCGGCTTCACCTTGACGATGTGAGCGCCGAGCTGGCACGCGATCTGAGCCGCGTAGGCGATGACGTCGATGGCCGTTTCGCCCTCTTTGGTCATGTTGCCCCGCGCGTACGACCACACGATGGTCGGCAAACCGACCGCGCGAGCGTCGTTGATGAGGTCGCGCAGGTCTTGGTACATCTGGTTGCGGAGCGCGCTGCCCGGATAGATTGTGTAGCCGATGGCGGCGCACCCGAGGCGAAGGGCGTCGTCCACGGCCGAGGTCAGCGCAGAACAGGGGGCGTCGGGCCCGCCGAGGCTGTCGCTGTTGTTGACCTTCAAGATGAGCGGAAGCGCGCCCGCATATTCGTGAGCGATGGCCTCGATGAACCCGAGCGGTGCCGCGTACCCGTTGCAGCCCGAATCGACGGCGAGCTGCGGGTGGTAGGCCGGGTCGTATCCGGGCGGGTTTGGCGCAAAGGAACGCGCTGGCCCGTGCTCGAAGCCTTGGTCCACCGGTAGGATGACGATCTTGCCCGTACCCGCGAGCCGTCCGTGGTTGAGAATCCGTCGCAGGTTCCCGATGACGCCCGGGGTTTCCCCAGCGTAGTTTGCCAGGATCGTTTCGACTCGCTCGGTCATTGGCTGAGCCCTCCGTTTCTTTCCGACCGCTACCTTAGCGCAGCCGGACGGGCAGGTCACCCGAATGTGATAGGTCGCGGACGCACCGGGTGCGCTCGCTCACGCTTCCCAGACGATGCGCTTACCCGCCCCGTACCAGCCCTCCATCTTGGGGCCGTACGTGTCTTCGATGGTAGAGCGCTTGATCTTCATGGTCGGCGTCAGAAAACCGTTCTCGATCGCCCAGGGGTCTTTCACTACTGCCAAGAACTGAAGGCGTTCGAACGATTCGACTTCTTTGTTCACCTGGTCGAGAAGCGATGTCAGCTCACTCTCGAACTCGTTGCGGAAGCCGTTGTCGCCAAGTTTCGGTCGGATTTCCTCGGCCGGGAGAATGAGCGCATAAGGCTGCGGCTGGCCCGAGCCGGTGACGCAGCAAAGCTCCACCTTGGCGTGGTTGTTGAGCAGGTTCTCGATCGGAGCAGGCGCCACGTACTTGCCCTTGCTGGTCTTGAAGAGCTCTTTGACACGTCCGGTGATCTTCAGTCGACCCTGCGCGTCGCGCTCGCCGCGGTCGCCCGTCTTGAAGTAGCCGTCCTCGGTGTAGCACTCGGCAGTGAGCTCGGGCTGCTTGTAGTAGCCGACCATGTTTCCAGGCGACTTGATGAGGATCTCTCCCTCTTCGCTGATCTTCACGTCGACGCCAGGCATCGGGTTTCCCACGTAGCCGACGCGGCCCTTGCCCGGGTGCGAAGCGTGCGAGTAGGCAAAGTCCTCGCTCATGCCATACCCCTCGAGCAGCTCGAGCCCGAGGTCGCGGTACCACTGAATCAGGTCCGGGGGGATCGGCGCGGAGCCGCTCGCGGCCATGCGCACGTTTTGGAGCCCGAGCCCGGTGAGGATCTTCTTCTTCACCATCCGATTGAGGATGGGCACGCGGAGTAGGCGCTGTAGCTTCTCGGGGGGCAGGTTCTGGAACACCCCGAGCTGGAACTTGAGCCAGAGCCGCGGCACCGACACGAACACGGTGGGCGATGCGCGGTTGAGGTCTTTGACGAAGGTGTCGAGCGACTCGGCAAAAAAGACCTGCATGCCCGAACGGAAGCCCGCCATCTCGACGATGGCGCGCTCGAACACGTGAGCAAGCGGCAGGTATGACAGCATACGGTCATTGTCGGAGAACTCGAACACCTCGCGGCCTCCGGCCACGGCGTCGGCGATCGCGCCGAAGCTGTGCATCACGCCCTTCGGGCGACCGGTGCTACCGGACGTGTAGACGACGATGGCGGCGTCATCGCGCTTTGGCAGAGGGTTGCCCTGAAGCGGTTCGGTGCGCGAGGTGATATCGTCCCACTTCTCGTAGTCGTTGGAGGGCGCGAGCGGGAACGCAATGCACGGAAGTCCCTCTGGGATCGCCTTCTTCGCCTCGTCGAGCGTGTCGAGCTTCCCTACAAACAGAAGTTTCGATTCGCTGTGTTCGAGGACGTAGGCAATCGTGTCGGCGTTGAGCGTGGGGTACAGCGCAACGCTCACGTGGCCGGCCATCCAGATGGCGATGTCGGCCATCAGGAAGTGGGCGCAGTTCTTGGAGATCATCCCGATCTTGCTGCCCGGCTCGAGGTTGAGAGACTTCAGGTGAGCGGCCATACGGCGCGCCTCGTCGAGCGCCTCCGCCCACGTGTAGGTTTTGATTTCCCCGCCGCCGAGCGGCTGCGTGAGCCAGAGACGATCGGGCGTCGTGCTCTCCCAGTGATAGACGTCTTCAAGTGCGAGTTTCGGCTCCGCCATGGTGATCCTCTTCGGCAGTGGTTACGGGGGCTTGAGGTGACTCTCAGGGGGGGTGAGACAATCACACCCAGGGCGATCTTGCAACGTCCGCGGATCATCTTCGATTCCTTCCGTTGCATAGAACACGTTTCTATCGCATATCGGCGATGAACGATGAGCGAGTCGACGAAAGACTGCGCGCCAAGCGCGAGCTCGAGTCCGGATCTTCGACCGGTCGAGGGGCCGGAGGCCGACGTCGAGCTGGCCACGCTAGCGCGCGCCCTCGGGCACCCGGCAAGAGTTCGAATCCTTCGCTTCCTAGCCGCCCGGAACAGCTGTATTTGCGGTGAAATCGTTCATGAACTCGATCTGGCCCAGTCGACGGTGTCGCAGCATCTCAAGGTGCTGAAGGAAGCCGGCCTCATCCAAGGCGAGATCGACGGCCCGCGCATTTGCTACTGCGTCGCCCCGCGGACGATGAAGCGGTTTCGCGCGCTGGTGGGAAGCCTCTAAATATCGGTGTACTACGATGAATGACCCCTCTTCGCGTCCGGTGTCCCGACGCCTCTCCTTTCTCGACCGCTACCTGACCGGCTGGATCTTCGCCGCGATGGCGCTCGGGGTGTTTCTCGGAAGCGTCGCGCCTTCGTTCGTGCACGCGATCGAGTCTCGGAGCGTCGGGACCACCAACATCCCAATCGCCGTCGGGCTGATCCTGATGATGTACCCGCCGCTCGCGAAGGTTCGCTACGAAGAGCTCGGGCGCGTGTTCACCAACAGGCGTGTCCTTACCCTGTCGCTGGTCCAGAACTGGGTCATCGGCCCAGCGCTGATGTTCGCGTTGGCCGTCATCTTCCTGCGTGGATACCCGGAGTACATGCTGGGTGTGATTCTGATCGGCCTCGCGCGCTGTATCGCGATGGTGATCGTCTGGAACGATCTTGCCGACGGCGACACGGAGTACTGCGCAGGGCTCGTCGCCTTCAACTCGATCTTTCAGGTGCTTTTCTTTTCGGTGTACGCCTATTTTTTCGCCACGCTGCTTCCCACGTGGCTTGGACTCGAAGGCGCCATCGTCGACATCACCGTCGGCGAAATCGCGAAAACCGTCGCCATCTACCTCGGAATTCCTTTCGTCGCAGGGTTCCTGACACGCTTCACGCTGGTTCGAGCCAAGGGGGCGGAGTGGTACAAGCATGAGTTCATCCCACGCATCAGCCCCATCACGCTGGTGGCGCTCCTGCTCACCATCGTCGTGATGTTTTCGCTCAAGGGTGAAACCATCGTTCAGCTACCGCTCGACGTCCTTCGAATCGCCGTACCGCTCTTGATCTACTTCGTGGTCATGTTCGTCGTGTCTTTCTTCCTGAGCAAGCGATTCGGGGCCAACTACGGCGAGTCGGCCACGCTCTCCTTCACCGCAGCGTCCAACAACTTCGAGCTCGCGATCGCCGTGGCGGTTGCCTCGTTCGGAATCGGGAGCGGCGCAGCGTTCGCCGCGGTCATCGGACCGCTGGTCGAGGTCCCCGTCCTCATTGGCCTGGTCCACGTATCGCTTTGGCTTCGAGGCCGCTACTTCCCGGCCGCGCCTGCCACGGCAGGGGTGCAGCCCGACGCGCAAACTTCATGAAGTGATCGCCATCGATGATGTGGTAGACCGCAGCCATGCTGGTGCTGTCCATCGGCGTGGTGCTGTTCTTGGGAACTCACCTGGTGCCGAGCGCGCCGGGAGTGCGGCAGCGCATCATTGATCGCATCGGCTTCAACCCCTACCGCGGCCTCTTCTCTCTCGCGTCGCTAGCCGGCTTGGTCCTCATCATCGTGGGCAAGGGCCACGCGCCCGTCGATCCGCTCTGGGTTCCGCGAAACTGGGGGTTCACCACAGCTGTGGCGCTGATGCCCCTGGCCTTCATCTTCCTGGTTGCGTCCTACCTGCCTACGAACCTGAAGCGAGTGGTTCGCCACCCCATGCTGATCGGCGTCGCCCTCTGGGCGGGCCTGCACCTGCTTTGCAACGGCGACGTCGCATCACTCATTCTGTTCGGCGGCTTCTTGGCGTTCTCGGTATTCGATATCGTCTCCGCGAACCTTCGCGGCGCGAAGCGCGCCGATACGCCCGTGCCTTGGTGGCGAGACCTGATTCCGATCGTCGGCGGTGTCCTCGTCTATTTCGTTTTCCTCCACTACCATGGGTCTCTCTTCGGCCGTACGGTGCTTCCCTATTGGAATGCGGTCTTCAGCTAGGCACACGGAGCGACGATGAAAGCAATTCAGGTTCGAGAGTTTGGCGACCCCAGCGCGGTCACGGTGAGCGAAGTCGACGATCGCGATCCGAGCGGCCACGAGGTGAAGATTCGAGTCCACGGCGTCGGCATCGGCTACTTCGATGGCCTGCTCGTCAAAGGCGAGTATCAAATGAAGCCGCCGCTGCCGTTCACCCCAGGGAGCTCCGTGTCTGGTGTCGTCGAGTCGGTCGGTGCGAACATCTCTCATCTCTCGCCGGGCGACCACGTCGCCGGATTCTCGCTCCTCGGCGGCCTTGCGGAGTTCATGTGCGTGCCCGGCAACTTCGTCTTCAAGATCCCTGGTTCGATCCCGCTCGACAACGCCGCCAACTTCTTCATCGCCTACGCCACCGCAGTTTACGGGCTCAAGACTCTGGGCAGCGTCCAAGAAGGAGAGACGGTACTGATCCTCGGCGCCGCGGGAACCACGGGGTCGACGGCGATCGAGGTGTCCAAGGCCCTCGGTGCGAAGGTGATCGCCTGTGCATCCACCGAGGAGAAGCGCGCGCACTGTCTCAAGCTCGGTGCCGATGCCGCAATCGACTACACGCAGCCCAACTGGCGAAAAGCCGCGAAGGCGGCCGCCGGAGGGGCCGGCGTGAACGCCGTCTACGACCCCATCGGAGGCGACTTTGCCGAGCCTGCGCTTCGAACTCTAGCGCCCGGGGGGCGCCACCTGGTCGTGGGCTTCGTCGCCGGCATTTCGAGCATCCCCATCAACCTGCCGCTCATCAAGCGCTGCGCCGTCATCGGGGTCAACTGGGGCGGAGAGGTCATGGGAAACCCGAGCGTGGTGAGACCGGTCATCGATCAGCTGGTCGCGTGGTCGGAGAGCGGGGCGCTCACGGCAGCACCCGACGTCGTGTATCCCCTCGAGCGCACGGGCGAAGCGTTTGCGGCACTCTTCGGCCGAAGCTCCACCGGCAAAATCGTCATTCGCTGTTGACTCGCGATATCGGCGGCGATGCGTCGCAAGGTGGACCGCCGCGCCGCACTCAGGTCGACGTCAAAGGAGCGCGTAGACCGCTCGTAGAGTCAGCACGATGAGAGTCAGTCCAGAGGAAGCGAACAGGTAGAACCGGATCGGAATCCGGTTGACGGTCGCCTGGAACGCACTGTGAACGACCCGAAGACCGACGTACAACCAAGCAAGGACGACGCTGAAGGCAGAAGCATCCCCGAGCAGCGCCAGCGAAAGGGCCACCGCATAGAAGACGGTCGGCTGTTCCATCAGGTTCGTGTAGTTGTCAGACTTCCACCGCACGCGAGACGGAAGGGTGGCCATCTGCTGGCCTCGGGGGGCATGGCGATCGAGTCTCATGCCCGACCGGCTGATGGCGGGGATCCGAGTCGCGTACATCCAAATCCACATGACGTGAGACCAAAGTGCCAAAACGACGACCGGTGCGATCATCGCAGTCGATTGATTCATATGGCGAAGAGTGGCTCAAGACGGGCAAAGAAGCATTGACGAAGATCAAGATCGACCTGCTCGCCGCGCGCGGCTCAACGTCTCTGGGCTCAGTCCCAAGTAGGACGCGACGTGGTAGCCGGGGGTGTTGGCCACGATTTTCGGTTCCATGTGGTCACAAAAGTAAGCGTAGCGCTCCGAGACTGATTTGTGCTGCAGCATGCGCAGCCGGCGCTCCAACGATAGGTAGTGTTGCTCGGCCAACACTCGACGAATGCGCAACGTGAACTCCGGAATGCGACGTTCGAGCAGAGCAAGCTCGGCCCGGAAACCACGCACCGGCGTGATGGCGGATACCCATTCGTCAGCAGGCTGACCGGTGATGAGGCTGGGTAGGCTCACCGCGACGGAGGGGGCAACGACGAGCCGGAGATTGACCTCCCGGGCCTCGTGCACGTAGTAGGCGCGAATCATGCCGGTCTCCATGAGGCAGAGGTCACACGTGACCTCACCGGGGCGATAGATCGCTTCGCCGCGAGCGAACGAAGCCGGTCGTAGACTCTGAGCCATGACTGCCAGTTCCGCTTCGCTCGCCTCGAGATGAGGGGCCAAGAGCTGCCTAATGAGGGCCTTCGGTGAGCTGAGGTCGTGTCTCGGGGTGGGCTGGCCGTCGTCTGGCATGATGCAGTGTGCGCGCGATACGACGCCTCGACAATCTGTGGCGGAACGCATCGACGGGGTTCGTGCTTCCATCGCCGCGCGTGGCATATTCCGGCGGGTGAGCGACTCCGGAGAACAAATGGCAGACGTGCCGAGTACGCTGGCACGTCTCGAAGTCGACCCGAAGGTGGGTCTGTCCGACGCGACCGTCGACACCCGACTGCAGAAGTACGGGCCGAACGCGCTCGAAGAAGAGCAGCAGAGCTTTTGGAAATCGCTCGCGCCGTACTTCTGGGGGCCCATCCCGTGGATGATCGAAGCCGCGGCGATCATGGCGCTGGTCCTCGAAGACTGGGGAGACTTCAGCATCATCATGGTGCTGCTTCTCTTCAACGCCGCGCTCGGGTTTTGGGAAGAGCACCAGGCCACCAACGCGCTCGACGCGCTGAAGGGGTCGCTCGCACTTCGCGCCCGAGTCCTTCGTAACGGAGCCTGGGGTGAGGTCGAGGCGGCCAAGCTCGTGCCAGGAGACATCGTTCGCATCCGCCTCGGCGACGTGGTTCCCGCGGATGCCACACTCCTCGAAGGGGACTACCTCAGCATCGATGAAGCCGCGTTGACCGGGGAGTCGCTGCCTGTCTCGAAGGCGGTGGGCGATCAGGCCTATTCCGGCTCGATCGTGAAGCAGGGCGAAATGGTAGCCGCGGTGACGGCAACCGGTGGAGAAACGTTCTTCGGACGCACCGCAAAGCTCGTTCAGACCGCGGGAACGGTGTCGCATTTCCAAAAGGCGGTGCTGCGGATCGGCGACTTCCTGATCATCGTCGCCCTCGCCCTCGCCGTCCTGCTCGTCGTCGACCAGCTCGTCGGAATGCGCGGGCACTTCAACCATCACGACCTCCTCCAGCTCGCAGAGTTCGTGCTGATCCTGCTGGTGGCCTCCGTTCCCGTCGCCATGCCGGCGGTGCTTTCGATCACCATGGCGCTCGGCGCCCAGATGCTCGCCAAAAAGAAAGCGATCGTCTCTCGGCTCGAAGCGATTGAAGAGCTTGCAGGGATCGACATCCTCTGCTCGGACAAAACCGGGACACTCACCGAAAACAAGCTCACCCTCGGCGACACCTTTCCGTGGGCCGACGCCAAGCCCGAAGATGTGATCCTTGCGGGCGCGCTTGCCTCCAAGGCCGAAGACGCCGACCCGATCGACCTGGCGATCATCGACGGACTTTCCGACACCTCCGCGCTCGAGTCCTTCACTCAGGAAGCGTTCGTGCCGTTCGACCCGGTCAAGAAGCGAACCGAAGCCACCGTGCATGGGAGTGACGGCAATCGCTTCTTCGTCACCAAGGGTGCGCCTCAGGTCATACTCGACCTCGCCAAACTCGACGACGACGCGCAGACGAAGGTCGGCCAACAGATCGACTCGCTCGCCGCAGAGGGCTACCGTACGCTGGGCGTTGCGCGCTCCGACGACCAGTCGATCTGGCAGTTCCTCGGCTTGGTTTCTCTCTACGACCCGCCGCGCGCCGACTCCAAAGAGACGATCGCGCAGGCGAGCCAGTACGGCGTCGATATCAAAATGGTCACCGGCGACGACGTCGCGATCGCGCGCGAGATCTCGGGACAGCTCGGCCTAGGCAAGAAGATCCTCCCCGCCGCCTCGCTCTTTTCCACCGAGTCGGGCGCCGCCCCGCCCCCCGACCTCGCCGAACACGTCGCCAACGCCGACGGATTCGCGCGAGTGTTTCCCGAACATAAGTTCGCGATCGTCAAAACGCTGCAGGAGGCCGGGCACATCACCGGCATGACCGGCGACGGAGTCAACGATGCACCGGCCCTCAAGCAGGCGGACGTCGGCATCGCGGTGTCGGGAGCCACCGATGCTGCGCGGGCGGCGGCAGCACTCATCCTCACCGCTCCGGGGCTTTCGGTCATCATCGACGGGCTCGAGGAAGCCCGCCGCATCTTTCAGCGGATGATGAGCTACACGCTCTACCGGATCGCGATGACGATCGACATCATGGTCTTCGTGGTCGCCGCGACGATCGCCTACGACTTCTTCCCGCTCACCCCAGTGATGATCATCGCACTCGCCCTGCTCGACGACGTGCCCATCATGACGATCGCGTTCGACAACGCTGAAGTTGCCCCCGAGCCCGTGAAGTGGAACATGCACCGCACGCTGGTGCTGTCGAGCGTGCTCGGCCTGCTCGCGGTGGCGCAGAGCTTCGGGCTTCTCTACATCGGCGACTCGCTTTACGGGCTCGGAAAGCCTGAGCTCCAAACCATGATGTTCCTCCAGCTAGTCGCCGGGGGCCACCTCATGCTGTTCGTCACGCGCTCTCCGTACGCGTTCTGGAAACGGCCCCACCCGAGCGCCCGCCTGTTTTGGGCAATCGTCGCCACACAGGTGCTCGCCGTGATGATCTGCGGCTTCGGGTGGCTCGTCACCCCGCTCTCGTGGACCATCATCGGCCTGGTCTGGGCCTACAACCTCCCCTGGATGCTTCTCCAAGACGTCGTGAAGCTCGCAATCGTGCGCATACACGATCGACGTGACGCTACTCCCAGGTGAGCGTTCCGTCGATGACGATGGGCGCGGTGGCCACGTTGGGCGGCGGGATGTCACCAGGCGCGACGGGCAGCGTGACCTCGTCGAACGTCACCGACTGCCCGTCGACGTCGACCGCGATCGTTCCGCAGGCCGGGGGATCGAGCGCACAGGTCAGGAAGTAGCTATAAGATTCGTCCGCGGTCGCGAAGATGAGCGCGGCCGTCTGGGGCGTTCCGTCCGGCAGAAACCCGAGCGTGACCCCGCGCCCCGGCGGGCCCGCCCACGACACCGCACCGGTGAACTCGTCGACGAAGGCGGTCACGAGGGGCGGGGAATACGATGTGCCCACCTCGGCCGCGTCGGGCCCGGCAATCGTGATGGTGCCAAAGCCGTTGCCCGAGCCGCCGCCTGAACCCGCGGTGCCTCCCGTTCCGGCACCGCCTCCAGTTCCGGCGGTGCCGCCCGTCCCGCCTTCGCCCCCTTCGCCGCCGCCTCCGTCGCCGCAGGCGAAGACGAACATCGTGACCAGGAGAGCAGCATGACGGTGGACGCGCGTGATGACCATGCCGCAGGAGTCTCCCGAGACCCCCGCGCTGTCAACCTCGTCCCACGAATCTTTGGCGGAGGAGGAGGGATTCGAACCCCCGGATGGTTGCCCATCAACGGATTTCAAATCCGCCGCCTTCGACCGCTCGGCCACCCCTCCGTGAGGGGGCACGCTCTAGCATACGGTTTCGGCCTCGTCCCCTTTCCAGGTAGGGTGGACTTGCCCTATATTCCGTCGCCCGGGGCTCGACTTTCGCCCCGCGAACGCGAGGTGCTGCTGTGGCGATTGATTCGATTCCGAGACGACTGATTCAGCAAAGTGAGAAGAACCCCCACAATCCGGCGTACTACGTCCGGCAGAACGGGACGTGGACGTCGACCAACTGGGGGACGTATGCGAGCCAGGTGTCGCAGGCGGGTCGTGCGCTGATCGCGCTCGGGTTCGAACCCGGTCAAACCGTGTGCATCCTCGGTTTCAACAAGCCGGAGTGGGTCATCCTCGACCTCGCAGCCATGGGATGCGCCGGTGCGCCGGCCGGCATCTACACTACGAGCTCGGCCTCCGAGGTGGCCTACATCGTCTCGCACGCCGAGGCGCCGCTCATCCTTTGCGAAGACGAGGGACAGTGGGAGAAAGTGAAAGCCGAACGGGCTAACCTGCCGCACCTAAAGCAGGTGGTCATGATGAAGGGTGCGCCCGCCATCGACGACGAGATGGTGCTGTCATGGGAGGAGTTCCTGGCTAAAGGTGACTCCGTCAGCGAGCAGGCGTACCTCGATCGAGTGGATGCCCTCGAGCCCAATGCGCTCGCGACGCTGATCTATACGTCGGGCACCACCGGCCCGCCCAAGGGCGTCATGCTCAGCCACAACAACCTGGCGTGGACGGCGGGGCAGGC
>JBCDFZ010000030.1:0-60287 GCA_039177115.1 Myxococcota bacterium | reverse complement strand
GTGGAGCTCCACGAAACCGATCGTCGCCAGAACAGCCTCGCAAAACGCTGTTGCCGAGCGCAGGTCTCGAACCGGAACGGACGCGTCATCGTCGGGGCTGCACGTCAGCCTTCGAAGATTCCCGCGAGCTCGTCTTTGCTCTCTCGCGTCATGAGGCGTGTGGCTTCGTCGAGAATCGACGCGTCTTCATGGCACACGCGATACACCGCTTCGGAAATCGGCATGTCGACCTTGGCGCGCTCGGCAAGCGCATGAACGGCCGCAGCCGTGTAGTAGCCCTCCGCAACGGCTTTCTGCGACTCCAGTACCTCTCGCGCAGACTGGCCCGCCGCCAACTTCATCCCGAGCTGCCGGTTTCGCGACAGCTCTCCCGTGCAGGTTAGGGTGAGATCGCCCACGCCGGCGAGCCCCAGAAACGTTAGCGGGTTCGCTCCCAGCGCAACACCGAGGCGCGTGAGCTCCGCGAGCCCTCGGGTCATGAGCGAAGCCACCGCAGAAGCCCCCTGGCCAAGCCCAGCGGCCGCGCCGCATGCGACCGCAATCACGTTCTTCAAGGCGCCTCCGAGCTGCACGCCCACCACGTCGTTGCTCGCGTACACACGAAGCCGCGGTGAATGAAGGACCGACTGAACCCGCCTGGCCGTGTCGATGTCCGCCGCCGCGAGGGTAATGTCGGCCGGAAGATGCGCGGCGAGGTCTTTCGCAAACGTTGGGCCCGAGAGGTATGTCGCTTGAGGTGCCTGGTGGGGGAGGGTCTGAGCCAGCACGTCGCTCATCATGGCCAGGCTCCCGCGCTCGACGCCCTTCGCCGTTGACGCGATGTACGCGTCCTGCGGAATGTAGGGCGCCGCCGCGGTCGTCACGTCTCGTACGAAACTCGACGGCACGACCAGCAGCACCAGTTCCGCCCCCTCGAGCGCCGTCTGGTAGTCGTTGGTGAAGCGAAGGTCTGGAGGAATCGCAAACCCAGGAAGGTAGTGCGAGTTCTCTCCCTCCGCGGCCACGTGTTCCGGAAGCCCCTCGTCAAACGCCCAGATTCGCGTGCGGTGCCCAAGCTCGTGGCAGTAGAGACCCAGCGCCGTACCAAAGGCGCCGCCACCCAAAACGCTGACATCAGCCATGAGCCGAAATCTCGCAGAGCATGCCGCGAAAGGCCAGCTCTAGCGCTCACCGTCGTTGTCGGAGTGCGAGACTTCGGCCGTACTCAAGCCGAGGGATGCTAGGCGTCGGGAGAGCTCGAAGGGTCCGCGTTCCGCGGTTCCTCGTCCGTCGAGTCATCGTTTTCGGATTCTGACCCGTCGCCTGCGGCGCGCGCGCTTCGGCTCGCCATGAAGCGATCGAACTCGGTGCGGTCCTTCGCCATGCGAAGCTGCTTCAGAAAATCGTGGAACTCCTGCTGCTCTTCTTCGAGCCGCTGAAGCGTCTGGTCGCGGTACTCGTCGAAGGCGCTGTTCCCACTTCGGGTATGCCAGGACGGCGGATCCCAGCGGCGATGCCGACTCCACCCAGCCGCACACGCGTGGCGCCCATGCCCGAGCCGGCCGCTCGTGAGGAGAAACGCGAGAAGCGCGAGCCCAATCGGCCAGAACACCACGAACGAAAGGACCAGCAGCGCCACCCAAACCGGCTTCCCCATGTCATCGAGCTTTGTGACCATCTGCGTCATTTCGTGTCTCTTTCCCGGCCTTTCCGACCAATGTAAATGTTCTTCACATTCACATATGGAGCGCCCCCCTCTCGCTGTCAACTCCAAAACCCACGCGCTCTCCCAAACCGAATGACCCACGAAACCCGCGCACGTTCCACCATGCCGTTCACGGAGGCCGTGACCCCCGTCCGTTTATCGAACGGAGTCGCACCCGGTTGCGCCCGGTTTCGTCGTCTACGCCGTTTCGTCGGTCAGCCGGGAACGATCTTTCAGGCCTGAATCCCGAGGCCGTCGAGGTACACCAGCGTCGCCGCTTCGAGCAGCTCGTTCGGCGACATCGGGATGGTGCGTCGCGAATCGTCGCCGCGGGCGTACAGGGCGGCAATCCCGTGCGCGAGCGAAAAGAAGTGCAGGGCCATCATCATCGCCGGGGGTCGCTGTCCGTTTTCGACCGTAGCCGACAGAGCCTCGCACGTGCGCAAGAGAACCTCGAACGCTCGGTCTTCCGCAGCACGGACGGCAGGCTGCTCCGAAGAGGCAAGGCCCGATTCGAACATGGCAGAGAAGAGCGCAGGCTCTCGGCGTGCAAACTCGATGTATGCCTGGCCGATCCGCTCGATTCGGGCGACTGGTTTGTCGGCGCCCGCCTGGGCGGCAGTCGCCAGGTCCTCCGCCAGCTTCTCGAAGCCCCGCCGCGCGATGTCGGCCATGAGCGCATCCCGATCGCGAAAATGGCGGTATGGAGCTGCTGGACTCACCCCGGCACTACGCGCCGCATCGGCAAAGGTGAACCCCCCGGGGCCCTTTTCGGAGATCAGCTCGAGTGCCGCGTCGATCAGGGCTTCGCGCAGGTTTCCGTGGTGGTACCCGCGTCGCTCAGACGCGCCTCGCCGCTTGTGCCGGGGCATATCCTCTCTTTAGCCTCGATCGACTCGGGGACAAAACTTCGGCCGAGCCGTTGACAGCTATCTGTAGCTCACTAAACTACAGTTTATGAGTTTCGGGACCGGCCTTCATGTCATGCTCGCGCTCGCCTACAACCCTGGGGTTCGAATGCCCTCGGCAACGTTGGCTGAGAGTGTGGGGGCTAATCCCGTCACCGTGCGGCGCGTGATTGCCGACTTGGCGGCGGCGGGCCTCGTCGACACCCAAACCGGCCCGGGCGGTGGCGCCACGTTGGCACGCTCGGCACGCCGCATCACCGTGGCCAACATTCACGAGGCCTTCGGCGAACCCGCCTTCATCGAAGGGCACCACAAAGACCCGGTCGGCAAGTGTGAGGTGTCGGTTTGCATGCCGCGGGTCATCGATCGGCTGAACCACGCGGTCGCCAAGAAGGCGGCGCCTGTCCTTCGCGGGACCACGCTCCAGGCGCTCGTCGACGAAGAGATTCGAAGCTAACCCTTTTTTCAACTAAATTGTAACATTGTAAGCTACAAAATGGAGAACCCCATGAGTCATCACAACGACAAAGTCTATCTCGTCACCGGTGGGACCACCGGCATCGGCGCAGCAACAGTCGCCGCACTGGCAGAGCGCGGCGCGCGCGTCATCGCAACGGGCCGCAATCCGAAGACCCTCGAGCAGGCTCGCACGTCGCTCCCCGCGAACACCGAGCTCATCGCGTCCGACGCAGCCAATCTCGACGACATCCGCAAGCTCGCCGAACACATCAAGACCAGCTACGGCAAGCTCGACGGGGTAGTCGTCAACGCCGGCGTCGCCCCCTTCATGCCAATCGAGGCTTGGGACGAGGCCACGTTCGACTCGCTCTTCGCGATCAACGTCAAGGGTCCGTTCTTCCTCTCGCAGCAGCTGGTTCCGCTCCTGACCGAGGGCTCCTCAATCGTGTTCAACACGTCCGTCGTCCGCGACGTCGGGATGGCGAACGCGGCTCCCTACGGCGCGACCAAAGGGGCGCTGCGCTCCATGATTCGAAGCCTGTCCGTCGAGCTCGCAGGGAAGGGCATTCGCGTCAACGCGGTGGCACCCGGTCCCATCGAGACTCCCATCTACGGAAAGCTCGGCCTGCAGCAGCAGGAGCTCGACGGCTTCCAGTCTCATCTCTCCACTCGAATTCCGCTCGGCCGCTTCGGCGCTGCGGAAGACATCGCGTCCGCGTTCGCGTTCCTGCTGTCGCCGGAGGCCGGCTTCATCACCGGAGAAGAGCTGTACGTCGACGGCGGGCTTCGTAACAACGTCGCCTGAGGCCGTCACCTGCGAACCGTCAGGCCACTCGCGTTACACATGCGCGACGACCTGAATCTCCACCATCAGTTCCGGCATGATGAGCCGAGACACGCCAATCAGGCTCTGCGAGACCTGCGGGTTCCCCCCGTAGGCCTTCGCACGTGCCCTGAAGAACGCATTGAGCAACTTTTCGTTGCCCATGAGGCCTTCCATGTCGGTGACGAACACCGTCTCGTAGACGATGTCGTTCATTCCAGCGCCGAACTTGTCGAGCACCCCTGCGATGTTGACGTACGCCTGTGCGCACTGCCCTGCGACGTCCCCTTCGTGAAGCGCGTTGCCCTCGTCGTCGACGCTCACCGCGCCCGACAGATGAATCGTGTTCCCCACGCGAATACCGTCTGCAATGAACGACTTGAACGGTCCGTCTGCGATCACTCGTTTTTCTGCCATGCCGCCCTCCGATGAGAAGGACGATACCCGGCAGGTTCGACCGCTGGTACGCGCAAATCCCCATCGGGCACCGGCAATACGGCCGGCTGGCGAACCGCGTTGCCGGAGCGGCTTCGTCGTGGCCCGGCGCGGTCGGCTCGCGTTGGCGCCGACCCCGTCGGTGCGTTGTGTTCTCGCGGCGCGTCTTTCGACGCCGTCACGAGCCCAGCCGCGAACCCTACTCCGTCGTCTCTTCCGCGCCGTCTTCCGCCGGGGCGTCTTCCGTCGCCTCGCCTGCTTCCGTCGCCTCTGCGCCTTCGCCCGCCTCTTCGGCGGCTTCAGCGGGTTCTTCCTTCTTGGGCTCCGGCGCTTTGATGAGCTTCTCGGCGAGGAGGATCTTCACCTTCTCTTCCCCGTTGACCCACTTTCGTTCGGCATTGCGAACGCCATACCGGCCGGACCGCTTCTTGATGATCTCGTACTCGGGAGTCTTCTTGACGATTTCCATGCGGCGCTCAGTACCCCAAACTCGAGCGCCTGACAATCGGGCGACACCAGTGGCTGCCCGCGCCGGTTCTCACCGGAAGTTCTGAACGCTCCACACCTCGCCGTCGCCGGTTTTCGCGAAGCCGCACGCAACCTCGGTGTATTTGAGGCTACTCATGTTGATGTAGTGGCCATGCTTCGAGAAGCGTTTCCCCGGCCCCTCATCCCACATCGCCTGGAGGCATCCATCGACGACCCCCTCGACGCTTGGCCAGGCGGGGCACTCGTTCTGGGCGAGGCCTTGCGGCTTACAAATGCGGCCGTTGAACCCCGCGTGAATCCCTGCGCGCATATCGTGTTTGGCGTGCTTCTTGGCGCACTTCTCGCCGCCTTTCCAACGCTTGAGTGGAGGCAGGCATTGGCACTTGCGTCGAAGCTGATTAATCCGTGCGACGCAATCGTCGTGTGGGTTTCCGGTGCTTGGTGGTGGGGAGGGCGCGCACCCTTCTCGCGGCTTCTTCAACGGTCCCTCTGCGCACGCGCTCTTGGCTGAAGCCGTCGTCGGCTCGATCGTCACTCCGTGAAAAGAAGTCGCGACGCACATCGCGATCAACGCGACGATGCCACCCGCTGCAACGAACCCCCTGGCCACCTAGAACATGTTATCAGCGCACGATTCGCCCTCAAGGATTCGTGCACGGTTACACCTCCGCATTGTTTTACCAACTGCCAAGTTGATTTCGGTGCGACTTCGGGTGGTTGTGAGTTTGCGAAGAAACTTGGTTTACAGGGGAAGGACTCACCCTAACTCTTGTTGTTGCGAAACAAGACGGTGCTCGTTTGGGCAGTGGTCGTCGCCGTTTTATTGCCAGGGTTTTCCATGATTGCTTTCTTGGACGAAGAAGTGCGAAGCAAAAACGTTCACATCCACGGTGAGTACGATCCACGGTTTGCGCCCGTCGCCGACGTGCTCCGAAAGCAGGTTGCTCACTTTGGCGGGGGCGCCGCCGCGTCGGTCTACTTCCAAGGCGAATGTGTGGTCGACATTTGGGCAGGCCGCGCCCGCCACGACGGAACTCCATGGGATCGCGACACCATGTCGATCTGTTTCTCGGGGACCAAGGGCGTAGCGGCCACGGCGATTCACATCCTCGCGAGCGACGGCCTCATCGAGTACGACGCGCCCGTCGCGATGTACTGGCCCGAGTTCGGCTGCAACGGGAAAGAATCCATCACGGTTCGGCAGGTCTTGGCGCACCAGGCGGGCCTCCACAAGACGGGCCACCTCGTCGACCAGCTGACCGACATCCTCGACTGGGACCTCATCGTGAGCCGCCTAGCCGAGGCCGAGCCCGACTTTCACCCTGGTACGGCGAACGGCTACCACGCAATCACCTTCGGGTGGCTCGTCGGCGAGCTCGTTCATCGGGTCTCTGGGCAGTATTTCCCGGAGTTCGTCCAGGAACGCATCGTCAAGCCCCTCGCACTCGATGGCCTTCACATCGGTGAGGCCCACCACCACATGGACCGCATGGCCGACCTCGTTGGGCTTCCTGCGCTTCGGCGCCACGGGGCAGAGCCGCTCCCTGAGAAGTACGGCGCGCCCATGTGGCTGCCGCCGGGTCCGCTGCGAAGCCTCGTCGGTCGCGGCCTCACGCCCTCGAACGTCACGGAGCTCTTCACGCATCCTGCATTTTGGAAAGCGTGCCTTCCGTCCATGAACGGCGTGGTCACCGCGAGGTCTCTCGCGAAGATGTATGCGGCGCTCTCGCTCGGTGGCGAGCTCGACGGCGTGCGTCTCGTCGATGCAGACACGGTGGCGCGGTCTGCCGAGGTTCAGATGAAGGCCCCTGACCGTGTGGTCGGCTACCCGCTCCACTGGCGGCTCGGCTACCACCGCGCGGATGCTCTCATCATGAACGTTCCGAGTGCCTTTGGTCATTTCGGCGTTGGCGGTGCAGGCGGCTGGGCAAATCCCAATCTCCAGCTATCCGCGGCGCTGTCGCACAACGGATTTCCGTTCTCGCCTACGGGTCAGGTGCGAACCACTTGGCTCACGGCAGCCGTCTACGAATCTCTCGGGCTCTACCGGGGTGTTCGTCACACGCTTCGGAGCGGACAGATGCTCGAGCTCATGCCGAGCCCAGAAGAGATCCGGCGTACGCTGCGGCCTGCGGTGCTCACGCCCAAGACCCGTGCGGCAAGCGCGCGTCCGCACAGCGCCCGCGCCGCCTAGGTCCTTCAGCGCGCGGCCTGCGGGATTTCCTTTCGGTAGAGGTGCCAGTCGAGGTGAAATCGCCCGTCTGAGTACGTACCGATGCGTTCGTAACCGAGGCGCTCGTAGAAGCCCGGCGCCTGCGTCTCGGCGGTTTCGAGCTGGATCACATGGCAGCCAAGCTCCGACGCGTGCGACTCGAACGCCTTCATCAGCGTCGAACCAATGCCCCGTTTCGTGAGGCCGTCGGCCACGACGATCTGCTCGAGATAGGCCATGCCGCCCACCACCTTGTAGTACGCAACGCCGCAGAGCCTGCCGTCTTCAAAGGCGCCGAACGCATGCTCCGACTGCTTCCAGTCGATCCCCTGTCGCCGGTTGTGGGCTGGCCAGTGCTCCTCGTTGAAGATGAGTGCTTCCTCGCGGGGGATTGATCGGGTCTCGGCCATGAAGCCCCTACATCGCCTTGCGAAGCTCTTTCAGCAGCGCCACGCCAGACGGTCCCATTTCCTTGGCGACCTTGTCCGGGACCTTCGACTGCTTCGCCTTGAACGGCGCGAGCTCCTCGGGCGTGGGCTCGTAGATGTCGTAGCCGTACCGGGCGAGGTTCTTTAGAAGCACCGGCTCTACCTGGCGAACCTGTGCACGCCCCCAGTCGGTCAGGTCCTGCGGGATGTCGGTGAGGATGGCCTGCAGGTCCTTCGGGAGCGTGTCGAACCACTTCTTCGAGTACGCCATCAGCGCCGGCTGGTAGCAGTGACGGCTCAGGAAGATGTTTCGCTCGCCTTCCTTGAGCCCTTGGTACCAAGTTCCTGCCATCGCGAAAAGCGGCGTGTTGTCGAAGCCGTCGACCACGCCCGTCTGTACACTCATCAGCGTGTTGGCCACGTCGATCGGAACGGGGCTCGCCCCAAACGCCTCGTAGGTCTCGACATGGACCATCGACTCCTGCGAACGAAAGCGAACGCCGATCATGTCGCTCGGCTTTCGAATCGGGCGTCGGCTGAAGTACGACCGGTATCCGTTCTCCGACCAGATGCCAAAAACGAGCCCTCGCTTGGCGAGGATCTTTCGGATCTGCTCTTTCACCGCGGGGGTGTCGAGCGCCTTATCGGCTGCCTCGAAGCTCTCGAATAGATACGGCGACTCGATGACGTTGACCTCGCGAACGATGGAGCTCATGCCGCCGACCGAGCCTGCGAACGCCTGCTTGCTTCCCATCTGCACGCGCCTCGAGAGGGACCGTTCGTTCCCACTTCCAAGCCTCAGCTTCACGTTGATTCGTCCGTTGCTCCGGCCTTGCACCTCTTTCTTGAAGCGCTTGAGCTGTTCCGCCCAGGGGCTTCCGCCGGGTGCGACGGTACCGACCTCCATGACGAACTCCGCGTCCTGTGCGGGCGTGGGGCCCACGACGACCAGTGAAACGACAAACGCCGTCAGCGAAAAGAACACGACCTTGAGCATGCGGTCCTTGTATCGATTTCTTGGGGCGATGAAAAGCGTCCAGTACGCGCCCGGCCAAGCTCGCGCCGACCGCTCGAAGCTGGTAGAACCGGCACCCTTGAGGACCTCATGACCGAACAACCACGTTTCCGCGGACGCCGACTCGCCGTCGTCCTGTTGCTGGCTCTCTCCGTTGTCGGGTGCAAGCCCGCATCGACCCCCGCGCCCCAAGTGCCCGAGGGCAGCGAGGCCACTGCCTTCACGGTTCAGGCGAACCAGAAGTACGCCGAGCTTCTCGACCTCAAGAGCCAAACCGACTTCGAGCAGGCGAGTAAGGGTCTCGTGGCGGCGGCTCCTTCCGAGCCGTTCAAGGACAAGCACGGCAACGTCATCTTCGACCCGTCCGACTATGCGTTCGTCGAGGGTGATGCACCGGCCACCGTGAATCCGAGCCTCTGGCGACAGGCCAAGCTCAACATGCACCGCGGCCTATACAAGGTCACGGAGGGCATCTATCAGATTCGCGGGTTCGACCTCGCCAACATGTCGATCATCGAGGGCGACAAAGGCTGGATCATCGTCGACCCGCTCACCAACGAGAGCACGGCCAAGGTGGCGCTTGCTTTTGCGCGCGAACATCTCGGCGACAAACCGGTCACCGCCATCATCTTCACGCATAGCCACATCGACCACTTCGGGGGCGCGCTCGGCCTGATGAGCGCTGAGGAAGCCGAAAAGAACAACGTGCAGATCGTCGCGCCCGTTGGCTTTACCGAACAGGCCACCAGCGAGAACATCATCGCCGGCCCAGCCATGTTCCGCCGCGCCGAGTTCATGTACGGGCTTCGCATTCCCAAGGGGCCCACCGGCCACGTTTCCACCGGGCTCGGCATCCAGCCCGTGGCCGGCGACACGAGCATCCTCGTGCCCAACATGGTGGTGAAAGAGGACACCGAAGAGGCGGTCATCGATGGGGTTCGTTTCACGTTCCAGAACGCGCCCGGTTCGGAGGCGCCGGCGGAGTTCACGTTCTACCTCCCCGACCACAAGGCGTTCTGCGGCGCGGAGGTGCTGAGCCGAAACATGCACAACCTCTACACGCTGCGCGGCGCCAAGGTGCGAGACGCGGTCAAGTGGAGCGACTACATCGACGACGCCATCACGAGGTTCAACGGTGCCGAGATCTACTTCGCGTCGCACCACTGGCCGATTTGGGGGCAGGACATGGTGGTCGACTTCCTCGAGAAGCAGCGCGACATGTACCGCTTCATCAACGACCAGACGCTTCGCTGGGCCAACGCGGGCTACACCTCGAAAGAAATCTCTGAGAAGATCGAGATGCCGCCGTCTCTGGCCACCGAGTTCTACAACCGCGACTACTACGGCACGCTCCGGCACAACAGCAAGGCCGTCTATCAGCGGTACTTCGGCTGGTACTCCGCCAACCCAGCCGATCTCAATCCACTGCCCGAGGCCGAGGCCGCGAAGCGCTACGTCGAGTACATGGGTGGCGCCGACCAAGTCCTCGAGCGCGCTCAGAAGTCGCTCGACGAGGGTGACTACCGCTGGGTCGCCCAGGTCGTGAACCACGTCGTCTTCGCCGATCCCAACAACACGGCGGCCAAAGAGCTGCTTGCGGAGGCGTATCGGCAGCTTGGCTATCAGGCCGAGTCCGGCCCGTGGCGTGACGTGTATCTGGTCGGCGCCTACGAGCTGCAGTTCGGCGAACCCGAAGAAGGCCTCGACCTCAGCGACGCGCTCCCGATGCTCGAGCAAACCCCTGTGATCGAGTTTCTGAAGGCCATGACGGTTCGACTCAAGGCGGAAGAAGCCCACGGGAAGCACATGATCGTCAACTTCGTCTTTACAGACCTCGACCAGAGCTACGTTCTCGAGCTCAAGAACTCGGTCCTTCACTACAAGGAAGCCGAGCCCGACCCTGAAGCCGACGCGACGCTCAGCATCACGCATCCGATGTTTCTCAAGATCGTCATCGGCGAGGCCAAGCTCAAGGACCTCGTATTCTCGAAGGACATATCCATCGACGGGCGTCTCGAGCTCGTGAAGTTTTTCGGCATGCTCGACAAGCCAGACGCCAATTTCCCCATCGTCACGCCGCGTCCATAGCGTGCGGCCAGGCTCAGTCGGCGTTGCGTTCGTAGATCGTCACGCCGCCCACCAGCGTCTGCTCGATCTCGATGTCTCGAAGGTCCCCGGCGTACGTTAGCGGGTTCTCGGAGGGCACGACGAGGTCGGCTTGGTTTCCAGGCTGAATGACGTGACTACCCGTCCACATTTGTGCGCCCGGCGGCGTCGGATGCAGCGCAACCCAAGCGATAGCAGCGCCAACACCGAGCACGACGGCCAGCGCAATCAGCGAGAAGGCGAGCGCCTTCAGCAATCGATCCATCGGCGCATGCTACGACCGCGGCAAGTCCGGGGGCAACACCCGTCGGCGCCACGGGTAACTCCTGGACGCCGGGGTGCGTCAAGCACCGCAACAAAATGTCGACGCTTTCCGATTGTCAGTGACTTCGGCGAACGGTTGCCGTAGACGTGAAGCCTCGCATGAAGTGGGCTGAGCGGATCGACGACCGCAACATCTGGACCGTCTACAAGGGCACGGTTTGCCTGAGCGTCGCGTACGGAATGGCGCTCTCGCTCATCGCCATCTACCTCGACGCGAACGGTTTTTCGAAGGGCGACATCGGTAGCCTGGCGCTCTTGTTCGGCCTTGGCATCGTCTCGGTGTCGCTCGTGATGGATCGCCTCATCAAGCGCTTCTCTGCGCGAGCCACCCTGGTGGCCAGCTTCCTCGGCTATGCAGCGACGGTCGCCGCGTTTCCGTTCCTCGACGACTTCGTGCTGCTCTCCATCGACCGGTTCCTCGACGGGGCGTTCTCCGTGGGCATCTGGGTGAGCGCCGAAACCATCCTGCTCTCCCGGGCGAGTCACGGGAACAAGGCGTTCACCATGAGCCTGTACGCCGTCGCGATGGGTTTCGGGTACGTAGTGGGTCCTGGCATCGCGTGGGCTCTCACACGGTATGGTCCGCTCTCACTCGGGTTCGTCGGTGCGGGCGTGGTCTCGACCATTGCCGGCCTCTACGTGTGGTTCTTCCTCGAATCCGACGCGCCGGTCCACTCCGAGCGCATCCCCCTCCAAGCGCTCGAAGCCGCTGCAAGCGAAACCAGCCACGCTCCCAAAACCAGCGTGCTCTGGCGAATCAAAAACTCATGCTTCGCCACGTTTGCGTACGGGTATTTCCAGGCCAGTGTCGTCCTCTTTCTTCCACTGTTCCTAATGCAGGACAAGGGCGTGACCGAGGGCCAAACCATCTGGATCCCGGCTTTCTTCGCGTTCGGGATGCTGCTGTGCACCAATCCGGTGGGGATGCTCGGCGACCGCATCGGCCACCTCAGGACCATGCGCGGCCTCGCCATCATCGGGACGGTCATGGTCGTGGGGTTCGTCTTCATTCGTGACTACCCCTTCATGTGTCTGGGCGTTCTGGTGGTTGGCGCGACCCTCGCCTCCATCTCCCCCGTGAGTCTCGCGCTTCAAGGGGTGTCCGTCGCTCCGGAGGAGTATTCGCGTGCAACCTCGATCTACAACACCTTCTACGCACTCGGCATGCTGATCGGGCCCAAGGTGTCCGCCGTGATCTTCGATCAGTACGGTGGCGCCGCGATGCTGTACCACCTGGCTGCGCTCTGGGTAGCGTTCATCGCCTTCAGCGTCGTGTTCCACGCGGACGACCCCGCCTCGAGACGAGCTGCCGCATCCCAAACCCAGCGGGCCGTCGACGTCGGCGGGAGTGCGGCCTAGCTCCTAAGGCTCGAGTCGGATCGAGACCTGCTTCGTCTTGCCAGGCTCGACCCGGACGACGATGGGCTTGGGCGTGCCGTCGCCAAACGGCTTGAGCGTGAGGCGATGCTTGCCCGCCGGAAGCGTCAGACGGCGCGGCGTGCTCCCGAGGAGTTTCTTGCCGTCGTAGATCTCGGCCCAACCGCCGCGGGTGACTAGGTTGATCGTGCCAGGCTCAGCGACCGAAGGCGGCTTCGGCTTGGGTTTTCGCTTGGCGGAGCGACGCGCTTCCTTGGCTTGGCGCTTTGCGGCGGCGCGCGGCTCATCGACCGCGGCGGGAGGCGAGGGCGGTCCCACCAGAATGGGCGGTGTCGCCGCCGACTCCGTCGTTGGGGTCGTTTCGTCGTCGGCAACCCCGGTCGGCGGAGTTTGCGCTGCAGTCGCAGTCAGGCTCTCCGTCGCCGTTGGGTCCTCCGAATCGCTGAAGGCGGACACCATCCAGGCAGCCGAGCCGATCAGCGCGGCCACCGAGAGACCGATCAGTGCCCCTCGTACCGGCGGGCTCTTGAAGGGCAGCGCTCGGTCGGCGACCAGTCCGGTCGCAGTCAACGTGGCTTCGTCCTCCGCCGTTGGAATCGCAGGAACCGATTCCTGCCCGAGCCGAGCGACCTCCATCAGCTGGCTTTTCCGCGCCTCTCCCTGCGGGAACACCTCTGCCATCCAATCCGACAGCTCCGCAGGACCCATCAGCTCCGACCGCGTGCCGAGGAACTCCCGGAGTGCCCGACTCATCTCTCGCGCAGATTGCCAGCGCTCACCCGGCTCGCGGGCCAGCGCCTTCATGACAATCGCATCGAGTGCTTTGGGCACTTGGGCTCGGTAGTTGGAAGGCGGAAGAATCTCGTCGTAGAGCACGGCGTGAATCGTGTTTGCAGTCGTGTCGCGGCGAAACAGTCGCTTCACGGCCAGCGTCTCCCAGAGCGTCACACCCAACGCCCAAACATCGACGCGCCGATCGATCGGGTTGGCGGTGAGCTGTTCGGGGGCCATGTAGGCGAACGTTCCCTTCACCTGCCCGGTCGACGTGTGGTGAAGCCGCTGCCGCGCACTCGCGATTCCGAAGTCGACGACCTGCACCGCGCCGTCGTACGTCACGAACAAGTTACGGGGAGACACGTCGCGATGAACCACGTGAAGTAGATCACCGTTGGCGTCCTTGAGTTCGTGGGCCGCGTGCAGCCCTTCGCATGCGTCTGCAATGATGCGTGCCATCCGGAGTGGCAGAAGCCGGTCGCGTCGGTGGTTCTGGTTTCGAGCCACTCGGCTGCAGACACGCGAGAGCGGTTCCCCCACGAGGTACTCCATCGCGATGTAGTACTCGCCGTCGGCCTCGCCGAAATCGAACACGCTGCACACGTTCGGATGCGTGATGCGAGCCGCGATCTTCGCTTCGTCGAGGAACATGTCGACGTAGCCCTTCTCCTTGGCGAGATGTCTGTGGATTCGCTTCAGTGCGACCAGCTTCTCGAACCCGGACGCTCCGTCGATTCGCGCGAGGTACACCGAGGCCATGCCGCCCGACGCCAGCTCGAAGCAGAGCTCGTACCGTCCGATGCGCTCGGGCGCGGTGCGTTCGGGCTCGACGAAGTCGTCAACCGGCAGGACGTCGATCGTCGAATCCTCGGCCACTTCCCCCTCTTGTGGACCCAAAGACAAAGCGTTTTTGCTCCCACTACAGCCTAGCGAAGGCCGTTAATAGTGCAATTATTGGATATTTGTTTACTCATCACGTGCTGGGTCGGTGGCGCAGCAAGGCTTAACCTTGAGAATCATTCACTTTCTTCGAGCGCCTTCCATACGGTCCGCTCGCGGGGCTCATGGTGAAAGCAGCTGTCCGAGCGCACGGGTCGCGAGCCTCAGGTTGGGCTTCGACCCTCGGCGCGTATCGACGGGCTGACCCCCGACCCAGGTTCCGAGCACCTCGATCTCCGCAAAGTCCCTCGGCTCGGTCTGCAGCGGATTTCGATCGAGCACCACGAAGTCGGCGGCCTTCCCGACGTCGAGCGAGCCTCGATCGCCAGCGACTCCGAGCTGCCTCGCCGCGTTCGTCGTCAGGGCCGCGAGGGCTTGCTCGCGGTCGATGCTCTCGCTCTCACCGAGCGAAGCGTGCGCTTTTCTCGGAGTCCGCAGCATCGCGGTGCGCATCGCGCGGAAGGGGCCGATCGGAGTCGCGGGGTTGTCGGAATGGATCGTCGGCTCGAGCCCTGCGTTGAACGCTGTGCCGACCGGCATGTAGCGTTCCACGCGCGCACCCACGAGGGACGGCAGCTGGTGTCCGTAGTAGTAGATGTGATCGACGAAGAAGCCGAGTTCGACGCCGAGCAACTTGGCGCGTTCGATTTGATCGGCCCGGATGAGTGCGTTGTGCTCGAGGCGATGGCCGTGACCCTCTCGTGGCGTCTGCTCGACTGCGTGCTCGATGGCGTCGAGCGCACGTTCGACGGCTCGCTCCCCCTGCGTGTGTACCGCAACCTGATAGCCGTCTTCATGGAAATGCCGGACCAGGTCGTTGAACGCGTCGGCCTCGTGGTTGAGCGGGGCCATGTGGTCGGCGGACAGGTGCAGGCGCTCTCTCACGAGCGCGCTGTCTTCATACGGTTCGTCGAACGCGGCGCCGCCGGTGTAGGGAGACCCGTCCATCCAGAACTTCACGCCGCGAAGGATCATCGATGCATGGTTCGGGTCCTCCGGAGGCGCCATACCTTCGAGTTGGTCTGGAAGGGCGTACACCACGGTCTTGATCGGGATGCCCGGGTCGTTGCCGAGGCGTCTCATCATCCCGACTGGGTCCTCCGCGCGACCCACCGGGCCGAGGACGCCAATGGTCGTGTATCCGGCCTCCGCGTACCTCCCGTACTGCCAGCGCAGCAGAAGCTCGGTGACCGCAGGGGGCACCGTCGGCATCGCGTTCACCACTCTGTCGAGCGCGGCGACTTCGTGAATGACGCCGTTGAGCTGTCCATTCTCGTCGCGTCCAAAGTAGGCGCCAGGCGGGTCGGGTGTGCTCGCCGTGATCCCTGCGGCCGCAAGCGCAGCGCTGTTCGCGTAGGCTTCGTGCATCATCTGTGTGAGGACGACGAGCGGTTTCTGCGGGCTGAGTGCGTCGAGCTCCTCGAGCGTGGGCGGTTCGAGGTCAGGCATCATCACCGGGTCCCACCCGAACGCCACGATCCACGGCTGGGGCGAGAACCCTTGGATGCCCTCCTCGAGCGCCTCGCGTACTTGGGCGGGCGTGTCGTAGGTGAAGCCGCTGACGTCGATGGCAGAGCCGAGCATCGCCGTCGCGAGCGGATGCGTGTGCGGCTCGATGAGCCCAGGCATCAGCGTCGCGCCCTCGAGGTCGACCTCGTGACTGTTGGGGTCTGCGACGGAGCGAACCTCGGCCTCGGACCCCACGGCACGGATGCGGCCGCCCTTGATCCACATTGCCGAGGCGATCGGCGGGTCGGACATCGTCAGCACAGTGCCGCCGACGAAGAGCACGCTGGTGGGTACGGACGCGGGCGTCGACCACCAGGCCAACCAAAGCCCGGCGATCCCGAAGAGCATCAAACCCGCAGCCACGATGTGAATCCGCCGCAAGCGGGGAGCCTACCGTGGCTCGTCGCGGCTTCGCAACGGACCCTGAATTCCAGGCGAATTGGTGCGATGGCGGGGCCCGAGGGGCCCCGCGATTCGCCGCTCACTTCAAGGGAGCGATTTGACTCAGCCGCAGCTGCCTTCGCCGCAGCTGCCCTCGCCGCAGCTCCCTTCGGAATGGTCGCCTTCCTTCTTCATTCCGCTGCAGCTGCCCTCGCCGCAGGACGCTTCAGCGGCGCCCTCGTGAGCCTTCTCCATGCCTGCGCTCGCCTCGCTGGCAGACGGACCGGAGTCGCTGTTACAGGCGGCGGTCATGCTCAAAGCGGCAGTCGCCATCGCGACGATCGTGTGCTTGAGTGCGGGATTCATTTGTTTTTACCTTCCTCCCGCAGCTTTCCGAGCGGGCTTCGTTGGGGGTTACGCGGCCGCGAACGAAAAGTTTCGCCGGACGGTTTACGCAGATACCGTCCGGAGGTCACGTGCTGGCACTCATCGGGGGGCCTTCGATGTCCGATCCGGTAAACCCATCGGTCCGCGAGACGCTCCCCGAACGCGATGTTGCACCAGGTTCGAAAGTGCGGTCGGTGGCGGTCCCTCGCGACGCTCCCTCGAAAACGCGTCAGCCTTGCTTCAGGATCTCCCGGCTGATGATGATGCGCTGCACGTCCGACGTCCCCTCGTAGATCTGGGCGACACGCACATCCCGGTAGATCTTCTCGATTGGGAGCTCCCTCGAGTAGCCGTACCCACCGAAGATCTGGATGGCATCGGAGCAGATTCGTTCGGCGGCCTCCGACGCGAAGAGCTTCGCCATGCAGGCCTCCTTCACGCACGGGCGGCCCGCGTCCCGGAGCGCCGCCGCGTCGAGGAGCATCGTCGTCGCGGCATGGAGCTCGGTGGCCATGTCCGCCAAGCGGAACGCCACCGCTTGATGCTCGCCGAGGGTCGACCCGAACGCGCGTCGCTCCTTGGCGTAGCTCGCTGCGTGCTCGAGCGCGGCGCGCGCCATGCCGATGCACTGGGCCGCAATCCCGATGCGCCCGGCCTCGAGGTTCGCGAGGGCGATGCGATAGCCGTCCCCTTCTTCCCCGATTCGGTGGTCGCGCGGGATGCGAACGTCATCGAACGTGAGCTGCGCGGTATCCGAAGCCTCTTGGCCCATTTTGTGTTCGAGGGATGAAACCGTCATCCCCGCGGCTCCTGATGGAACGAGAAACGCGCTGATCCCGCGCTTGCCAGCTTCTGGGTCGGTGACCGCAAAGACGATGACGGCCCCGGCGATCTTCCCCGAGGTAATGAACTGTTTAGTTCCCGTGATCGCGTAGCCGTCGTCAGTAGGCACGGCGCGCGTGGCGAGGTTCGACGCATCGGAACCCGCCTGCGGTTCCGTGAGCGCAAAGGCGCCGATCATCCTTCCCGATGCCAGGGGCCGAAGGTACGTCGACTTCAGCGTGTCGTTGGCGCGGGAGTCCAAAATCGCGCACACGGGTGCGTTGTTCACGCTCATGATGGTCGAGACGGCGCCGTCGCCCGCGGCGATTTCCACCAACGCCAACGCGTACGAAACGTAGTCGAGGCCTGCGCCTCCCCAGGCTTCGGGGACGGTCATGCCCATGAAACCGAGTTCACCCATCTCACGGAGCACGCCCTCTGGAACCCGCTGCTCGGCTTCCCAGCGCCGGCTGTTCGGAGCCAGACGGTCGCGCGCGAAACGGGCCGCCGACTCTCGGATCAGCGCTTGCTGTTCAGTTAGGATCATCGCTGAAACGTTGATATACCAGCCAAACCCGTCGCGCTACGACTCGTTACCCTAACGAAGTCGTGCGTCCGGCGTACGTTCGACGTCTTCAACCATAGGACTGCTTAATGACTCGCCATTCTCTGCTGTTTCTTTGCGTCGGTATCGTTGGACTCTTGGGCTGTGGAGACAGCGGCGGCGAGAGCGGCGGCGGAGGGACCGGGGGAGACGACGGCGGGAGCGCCTCGTTTGGCGAGAACCTGTTCGGTGAGCCGCACACCGACGGGAACTCGTTCGCATGCGCGACGTGCCACGCGCTCGAGGAGCCCACCGGCGACGGGTTTGTTCGTCCGGGTCATCCCATCGGCGACGCGGCCAATCGCGAAACCTACAAGAACGGTGAGCTCACCAGCTTCCTCGATGCGGTGAACATCTGCCGCGTCGAGTGGATGGCGGCGCCTGCGTTCGAAGAAGACGACGAGCGGTGGGTCGCGCTGTCCGAGTTCCTCTCGGAGGAGGCGGGTGACGCCGTGGCCGAGCCGCTGACCTTCGAGATTGTCGAACCTCCCGCGGATCTCGAAGGCGGGGATCCCATGGCGGGCCAAGAGTTGTTCAACGAAACCTGCGTCGTGTGTCACGGCGTCGACGCAGCGGGGACGGTTCGTGCGCCGGTGTTGGTCGGCGAAACGCTGAGCGCCGAGCTGATCGCGCGCCGGGTACGAACGAGCGGAACCGTCAACAGCGCCGTCTACGAGGGCCTCACCGGCGGCCGGATGCCTTTTTGGGCCCCCGATCGACTGAGCGACGAAGGCCTGCTCGACATCATTTCGTTCGTGCTCAGCAACGACGGCAGCCAGGCCGGAAACGGTGGGGGCGGGGGCGGGATGGCCGGCCTCCGTGAGTGCGAGTCTACGCACCCGAGCATCGGGCAGACCGCCACACTCGTCGCCTTCTCACACGACGTGGGCGGCACCGCGACCATCATCGACGACTGCACCATTCGCGTCGACAACTTCTCGTTCGACGGTCTTGGAATCGACGTCCGCTTCTATGGAGGCCTCGATGGGGACTATTCGAACGGCTTTTCGATGAGCGAGGAAGATCTTCGCCGACCCGTCCCATACGACGGTACCGAGACCGTCTTCGCGCAGCTTCCCGAGGGGCGCACGCTCGATGAGATCAACGGCATCAGCGTGTGGTGCGTTCCCGTCGACAGCAGCTTTGGCGACGGGCTCTTTAACTAGCGGGTACAGCGGCTCCGGTTAGATCGGGCTTCCGCCGATGGCCTTCGTGATGAGCGAACGTTCGGTCGGAAACTCGCTCGGTGCGTCGCCGATGGGAAACGTCCGCTGAATCACGTTCAGGACCCGTGTCGTGCTCAAAGGTGCGAGTCGATTGCCGAGCGCGAAGAATCGGCCCTCTCGGGTCATGACACGCCTCCTCCGATCGACGATGCCGTCGAGGACCATCAGCGCTGCGCGCTCGGGCGTCATGATGTCTTTGCGCCCCGAGTATTCGGTCGTTGGGGCCATCATCTCCGTTTCGACGAGCGGTAGGTAGACCGAGGAGACATGCACGCCGTGGTGCTGCGTTTCCGATGCAAGCGAGTCGCCGAACGTGTCGAGTGCTGCCTTGCTTGCCTGGTAGGCGCCGAAGTACGGGCTCGGAACTAGAACGCCCATGGTGACCACCATCGAAATAGCACCGCCACGCTCCTGAAGCGCCGGTAGCAGTCGCAGGGTGAGCCGAACCGGCGAGAAGTAGTTGAGTGCCATCGTTCGCTCGTAGTCGTGAAAGCGGTCGAGGGCGTCGATGGCGGGCCGCCGGATCGACCGTGCGGCGTTGTGGATCAGGACATCGACCCCGCCGTGTTTGGCCAGCACGTCCTCGGCTAGCGCGTCCACCGCCTCGAGGGAGGAAAGGTCCGTCACATGGACCGCCGCATGACCGCCGGCCTCCGCGATCGACGCGGCGACTTCCTCGAGGGCCCCCTCACCGCGAGCGACGAGCAGTACGTTCGCCCCCGCCTCCGCCGCGATCTTTGCGGCGGCTGCACCGATGCCTCGGGACGCACCGGTGATCAGTACGGTTTTTCCGGCGAGGGCCTGCCGGTAGCGAGCGGGTCGCTGGGTCGCCGGATCGAGATGATCCTCGTAGTAGCGGAAGAGCGTCTTCGCGTACGTCTTGAAGTGCGGGCACTCGATTCCCGAACCGCGGAGCGCGACCTGGGTGTTGGTGTCGTCGAACCGCACACGCATGTTCATCGCCGCGAGCGCATCAGGCGGAACGCCGAAGTCGCGGAACGCAGCCCCGCGAAGCTCTTGAATGGAGGGCAGCATGGACGCCATCGCCGCCGCCTGTTTCGCGGCGGGGATGCGAGAGATGTCGACGGCAGGCCCGAGCGACGGGCCGCCCGCAGCCTTCACCAGCGTGGCCACGAGGCGCATGAAGCGCTGCGGCTTCGGGTCGACCAGGTGAAACACCTTGGCCTCACTCGGGGCGAGGGCGATGTGCGCGAGCGCCTGGGCCACGTAGTCGACCGGGACCACGTTGAATCGACCGCGAATGCGCGGAACCGGCACTCGAACCCAACGCGGCAGCAAGCCCGCGAGCTTCTGAATCGCGCCGAAGCCGTAGTAGAGACCGTCGATGCGGTCGATTTCCCCGGTCTTCGAGTCACCTACGACGGAGCTCGGTCGGTAGATTCGGTAGTCGCGCTTCGACTCGCGCACCAGGCGCTCCGATTCGAATTTGCTTCGGTGGTAGGCGTGCGGAAGATGCTGGCCCTCCTGGAACATCGACTCGGTGAAGGTGCCTTGGTAGTCACCGGCCACGGCGATCGAGCTCACGTGATGAAGCCGGCCGCGAAAGTTCGCGCGGTCGAGGGCGGACAACAGGTTGCGTGTCCCCTCGATGTTCGCCGTCTCGAGTGCGGCCGCGCTCGCGTCGAGGTCGTAAAGTGCGCCCACGTGAAAGCAGTGGTCCGCTTCGGCGAGCGCACTCAGTCCCTCGCCGTCGAGGTCGAGCTCTGGCGAAGTGAGGTCCCCGCGCACCAAGCGAAGTGACGCATCGTGCTGCGAGGCGATCTGGCGAAGCAGTGAAAGGGAGTCTGTCCGTCGTTCCTCCGCGCCGTCGCGCACCAGGAGACTGATGGAAAGCCCTCTCTCGAGAAGACTGACGACGAGCGAACGTCCGATGTGGCCCGTTCCGCCCGTGACGAAGGCGCTCTTCACGGTCGGCATGAATCGAGGATACCCCGTCGTCGGGCTGCATAAATCCCGTGGCTGCCGGAGATGTTCAACCGCCGAGCGATCGATACAGGAAACGCGCGGCTTCGGAGGCGAGCTCGTCGACGCTGGGGCGGGGGCTGCTGTTCATCCAGTGGATCACCATCGAGCGCACTCCGCCGATCATGAACGTCGACCAAAGCGCAAGGTCTCCGTCGTGCTGCTGGCGCTGGCCGGCAATGGCGGCTTCGGCGAGCTTTGCGAAACGGTCGACGCTGTCGATGCGCTTGGCGGCGAGTTCCATGTCGCCTCGCGGGGTGTCGACCGACATGATCTGAGCGCGCCTCGGGTCGTCGAGGAGGAAGTGGAAGTACACCGAGAGGGCGCTTTCGAATCGCTCGAACAACGTGGCGCTCGAAGTCGTGAAGAGGTTCTGCTGAAGCCTCGCGAAGGCCTCGTCGGCGATCTGAAAGTAGACCGCCGTGAAGAGGGCATCCCGCGAACCGAACTCCTCATAGAAGGCGCGAATGCCGACCGCTGCCTCCGCGCAAAGCGCTTCGATGGTCGTGTCGCCGAAGCCCTTCGTGCCGAACAGGTGAAACGCGGCTGCGGTCAGCCGATCGCGGCGCTGGGCCTTGCGAGCCGTCGAGGTCAGCCCACCGTACAGCCTTTCGGCAGAAGCTTCTGAGGATGGTTCTGGCGCCGCCTTTGACGATGTCATTCGAGGGTTCTCAAGCGAAGGACGCGGTGTCGTACACCGGAGCATGCCCAATACGGAGACGGTGTCAAACGCCGTGAATCGCTAAGTCTTTGAATTGAAACACAAACCACACCTAGCCGCGCTAAGGGTCCGGATTGACAGTTCCTTCGCTTTTCTGATAACTCGTCTTTCTAGTTTCGCGTTTCCCCGTCTCGCGAGACTATTTCAACGGAGGAGTGAGCGTAATGGTGAAGTCGTTGAGCAATGCGTTCATTGTTGGTGGCGTCGTCGGCCTGGTGTTTGCCGCGGGCGCAGGCTGTTCCGATGGAGGCGAAGTCGACGATACCGGAACCGGTGGCGACGCCGGTACGGGAGGCGTGTCGCCGGCGATTCCCGAGCCTGCGGCAGGTCAACCGGGGTTCGCGAGCCCGCAGGTTCAGTCGATCGCGCTTTCGCCCGACGGGTCTGAGCTGTACGTCGCGAACACGGCGGCCGACACGCTCGACATCGTCGACACCGAAACACGCGCGGTCGTGTTTCGCGTGGCCACCGGCATCGATCCGGTGAGCGTTGCGGTACGCCCGGACGGCCGCGAGGTGTGGGTGGCCAATCACCTCTCCGACTCGGTCAGCATCATCGACGTGGACCGCGAGAGTGCAACTCGCTATCGCCTCATCGCGACCGTTCAGGCCTTCGATGACGCCGGCCTCGTCACCGACTTCGATGAACCGGTCTCGATCGCCTTCGCAAACGATGCGAAAGCCTACGTCGCGCTCTCATCGCGAAACCGGATCGCCATCGTCGACGTCGCCACGCGGACCGTGACCGAACAGATTCAAGTGTTCGCCCAGGAGCCGCGTGCGCTGACGGTTCGAGACGGCCGCCTCTACGTGGTTCCGTTCGAATCCAACAACCAGACCGAGTTCTCCGGTTGCTTCGATCCCGAGAGCGGCAACGAGGGCTGCACCTTCCCGATCATCGACGTCCTTCTCGACAACTCGATCAACGCGATCATCACGCGCGGCTTCGACGCCAACATCATTCGAAACGCTGCGGCTCCCGACCGCGACCTGTTCGTGTACGACACCTCGAACGACCAGCTCCTTCAAGAGGTGTCTACGATCGGCACGCTGCTCTATGGCGTGGCCGTCGATTCTCAGCGTCGCGTGTTCATCTCGCAGACCGAAGCCCGCAACGACGCAAACGGTGACGCTGCTGGCGGGCAAGACCTCATCGATCTCGAAAACCGCGCCTTCTTGAATCAAATCGCGCGACTCGAATGCGCTGAAAGCTGCGGCGCGCCCGCGCTGTTTGGATTCGAACCCGAGCTCCCCGCGCAGCCGGAACCGGGCACCGCGCTCGCGACGCCGTTCGGCATTCAAATCAGCGGCGACGATGCCGTGCTTGTGGGCGTCGCCGCAGGTTCGAGCCGCCTGTTCACCATGGATGCACAGAGCGGCGCGATCCTCGGCCGGCTCGAGGTGGGCGCCATCCCGAAGTCGCTCGTGCTGGTGTCCGACGACCAGGGCGCTCCGCTCGAAGCCTGGGTCTTCAACGCCATCGAAAACAGCATCTCTCTCGTCGACGTATCCGATACGGCGAATCCGGCGGAGGTAGTGCGAGTCCCGCTCGAGGATCCCACCGACGAAACCATCAAGAAGGGCCGCATCGCGTTCAACGATGCCGACGGATCCACGAGCGGAACCTACTCCTGCGAGAGCTGCCATCCCGATGGGAACACCGACCAGCTCCTTTGGAACCTCGGCGCCGAGTGCGTCGACTGCGGTCAGAAGATCCCGCGCTCGACCATGCCCGTCCGAGGTTTGCGAGACACGCTTCCGCTCCACTGGGACGGCATCCCCGGCGACCCCTTCGGCGGCATCAATGGCGAGCTCATCGATACCGGTGAAACCGCCGAGCCGAACTGCACCGACGAGCTCAGCTGTTTCGTCGATCTGGTCAACGGGGCGATGGGCGGCACGATGTGCGACCTCAACGCCTGCCCCGAGAACGACCAAGGCCTTGCGGGCGCATTCGACGCCGAAGAGCGTGTCGCGATGGCCGAGTTCTTGATGACGGTGCTCTATCCGCCGGCCCGCTCCCGTCAGCTCGACGATGCGCTTTCCGATTTGGCCGCCGACGGCCTTCGCGTGTTCATGATCGGCGACACCGACCGGACTCCGGGCTGCAGTCGCGCGGGGCGGTGCCATTCGGCGCCGTTTTGGACGGGCACAAACACGCCTGGCAGCGGCATGGACACACCGACGTTCCGTGGACTGACCGACCGGCATCTGCTTCTACCGAACGGCCGGGCGGGGATGTGGGACCTCATCTCGCGAACCAACCTGAACGACGTCGAGTGGGATCCCAACAACGGTCCCGACGAGCTCTACTCCTGGGGCATGACGTTCGGCACCGAGGCGGTTCCGATCAGCAACCGATCGAGCTCGGGGCGCGGTCCCTTCGAGCTCTTCCAGCTGTTCGAGGAGACCTCCACGGGCTTCGCCGGGATGTATGGCCGCCAGGTCACGCTCGACGCGGGTAGCGCCGACAGCACCGAGACGACCGCGCTCCTCGACCGCCTCGAGCGTTCTGCAAACGACGGTGTGATCGATCTCCGAGGCAACGGAGCCCTCAGCGGAGGCGAAGAGCTCGTCCTTCTTTACCGCGAGGGGGAATACCAGCGGCTCGATGCCGATGGCGAGGTCGCAGAGACCCTCTCGCGCGCCGCGCTCGTCGAGCAGGCGGCCTCGGGTGACCTCTTGGTCACGCTCACCGGGCGTCTTGGTGTGATTGCCGATGCGGGCAACGCGCAGCCCGCGATCTGGCTCCCACGTGCCATCGAGGAAGGACCGCGCCGCGACAACTTCCTGCAAGAGATTCCAGAGCTCTCCGACGACACCACGATCAACGTGTTCGCCGGTCATCTCGATGCCGACCCCCTCGTCCTCGTGGATGGCCGCGCGGTCGACGCGGAGGTGACGTGCGCCGAAGGTGGGTCGCTGCCCGCCTGCGACAACCTGGCCGTGCAGATCGTCTTGGCCGAGTTCCCCTCATCGGGGGATCACACGGTCCAGCTCGGCACACGACGTGGGCTCCTCAGCAACGAGCTGCTCCTGATCGTGCAATAGTACGCCGCGCGTGCATCGCTCTGGCCCGCGACTTCCCTTTCGTGTCGCGCTCGCGTGGTTCTTCCTCGTGGGTGCCGGTGCGCTCATCGTCGAAACCACCTGGATGCGCTGGCTTCGTGCGATCATGGGGGCGACGGCGCCCGCGGTCTCGGCAGGCCTCGTCGCATTGACCCTCGGACAGCTCGGCGGCGCACTCCTCGGAGCTCGCCTTGCGGCTCGATCGCGGCGTCCGACCCGTGCCTTCGCCCTGGTCATGGCGATCGCCGGCGCGCTGGCGCTCGCGGTCGAGCCCATCCTCGGCTGGGTGACCCCGCTCATCGACGGCGCTTCCGAGAGCGCGACGGCAAGCCTGACGGTAGTCCGACTCGGCGGGAGTCTGGTGGCCACGCTCCCGGCGAGCATTGCCATCGGGACGGCATTTCCGCTCCTCGTCGCCGCCGTGAGCGAACGCGCGAGAGACCTCGTCGCGAACGGGCCGAGACTGTACGCCGCAGACCTTCTTGGTGCAGCCCTCGGTGCAGGACTCACCGCGTTCTGGCTTCCCGCGACGCTTGGCGTGCACGGCGCGTATCGCGTCGGCGTCGTTACCTTGCTGCTCGTCGCCGCGCTTGGGCTCGTACGCGCGCGCGACGGTGCTGTGGAGCCACCGACTGTCGACACCACGGAAGCCGTCTCGTGGCCGCCGCTCGGACTTGCGGTGGCGAGCGCTCTTTCGGGGTTCGGAGTATTCGCGGCCCAGCTTCTCCTTCATCAGGCGTTCGGTCGCGTGCTCGATCAGTCGACCTATGCGCTCGGCGCGGTCTTGATGACGACCCTGGCTTTTCTCGCCCTCGGGGCGCTCGTCGTTGCCGCACTCGAAAGGAGATTCGACGCACGGACGCTGTTGGCCGTAGCGAGCGCGCTGGCCGTGTTGGGTTTCGCAGGCTTTCCGCGAGGCTTCTCTCTGGTCACGGACGGTCTTGCGCTCGTCATCAGTGAACGAGGGTACGTGACCAGGACGATTTTCGTCTGCGCGGTGACCGCGGGTCCTGCGCTACTTGGAGCGGCTGCCGTGCTGCCGTCGCTGTTCGCGGTTGCAGGTCGAGGGGGCGAAGGCGGGGCAGGGCAGGCGGGTCATCTCGCAGGAGGGCTCCTCGCGGCCAACACCGTTGGGGCCGTCGCCGGCGCTCTCGCCGCTCCTTATGTTCTCCTCCCCACGCTCGAGCTCTGGCCGAGCTTCCTCGCGCTTGCGTTCGTCTATGCTGCACTCTGCTTCGGCGCGGGGCGACGGTTTCGCTACGGTTGGGCAGCGGCCATCGTGTTGGTCTCAGTGATGTTGTTCATGACTCCGTGGCGCGTTGCTCCGGTGCGCCTCGCACCTGGAGACACACTCGTCGAAACCCGTACCAGCGCGCAGGGGTTGGTGGCGGTCATCGAGCGCGGCCCCGATCGTCTTCTTCAGACAGACAACCACTACGTGCTCGGCGGCACGGCCGATACCGTGCACCAGGAGCGCCAGGGTCATCTGCCGATGCTCTTGCATCCCTCGCCGAAGCAGGTCGCGTTCTTCGGGACGGCAACCGGGTCGTCCGCAGGGGCTGCGCTCCTCCACGACGTAGCTCGCCTGGTCACGGTCGAGATCATGCCCGGAGTGACCGAGGCGGCGCGCGCCCACTTCGGCGACGCGAACCATCGGGTCTACGAAGACCCCCGCACAGACATCGTCGCCGACGATGCCCGGAGCTTCTTTCGACGGGACCAAGCCCACTACGACGTCATCGTTGGAGACCTGTTCGTCCCGTGGCGTTCGGAAACCGGGGCCCTCTATACGCTCGAGCACTTCGAACACGTCAAAGCGCGGCTCGCTCCGGGCGGGCTGTTCTGCCAGTGGCTTCCGCTCTACCAGCTGTCGCCGGGCGAGCTTGACGCGATCATGGCTACGTTTCTGGACGTGTTTCCCGATGCCCGCGTGTATCGAGGCGACTTCTACGGAGAGTACGGGGTCATCGCGCTCGTGGGGACGGCAGACGGCGTCCCGCCCGCGACCGGCGACGCGAAGGAACGCGCCGATGCGCTTGGACGCCGCGGCGTCACGGACCGCTGGGTGGTGCACCCGCAGGGCCTCGCCGCGCTTTACGTCGGGCCGCTATCGGCGCTCGCGCCCACGCTCGAAGACGTGCCCCGCAATACGAACGACCGCCCGGTCGTCGAGTTCGCTGCGTCTGCCAATCCGTCTCGTCATGCGGGCATGGGCGGCTGGACCGTCTCCGGAGCGCCGTTTCTCGAGCGGGTTGCCACGCTCAGAGCCGAGCCGGATCCCGCCATTTGGACATCGCCCGATCAGCGGCGCGCTTCCGCTGCCGGTGAGGCGCTTCACGCCGCGTCGACCCACTGGACGCTCGACGATGCGGACGCGGCAAACGACGCGCTGCTCGAGGCGGCTGCCCTCTTGGCGCCGGAACTCGTCAGCGATGCCCCCCCCGATCCGACCGCCGCGGACGTCTGGCCTGTCGCCCCGTCTCCCTAGCCGGGGGGTCGAAAATCGGGTAGACGTCCGTCCGCTATGGCTCCGCTCATCGTTTGCCTCGACCTCGAAGGCGTACTCATCCCCGAAGTCTGGATTGCCTTTGCAGAGAAAACGGGCATCGAGGCGCTCAAGCGCACCACGCGCGACGAACCGGACTACGACAAGCTCATGCAGGGCCGGCTCGAGATCCTCGACGCGCACGGTTTCAAGCTGTCCGACATCCAAGACGTCATCTCGACGATGGAGCCGCTCCCGGGTGCGAAGGCGTTCTTGGACGAGCTTCGCGACAAGACCCAGCTGATCATCCTGAGCGACACATTCTACCAGTTCGCCGCACCGTTCATGCGCCAGCTGGGGCAGCCCACCTTGTTCTGTCATCAGCTAATCGTCGACGACGACGACCGGGTCACCGGCTATGCGCTCCGTCTCCCCGATGGCAAGCGCAAAGCCGTTGCGGCCCTCAAGAGCGTGGGCTTTCGCGTACACGCCGCGGGCGACAGCTACAACGACACCACGATGCTCGGTGAAGCCGACAAGGGGATCTTGTTCCGCTGCCCTGACAATGTCGCGGAGGAGTTTCCGCAGTACAGCCGAACCACCGAGTACGACGAGCTACTTGTACTTCTGGAGCTCTAGGCGAGCGACCATCCCGCGGTGCACTTCGTCGGGGCCGTCCGCAATCCGCAGCGCGCGCCCCATCGCGGCGAGTCGCGTGAGCTCGGGATCGGACATGCCGCCGCCGCCGTGAATCTGAATGGCCGCGTCGACCACTTGCTGAAGCACGTTGGGTGCGATCACCTTGATCGCCGAGATGTCGACGAGGGCGCCAAAGGTTCCCTTGGTGTCGAGCGCCCATGCGGCCCGCAGCGTCAAGAGACGCGCCATGTCGATGTCCATGCGTGAGTTGGCGATGATGTCGCGGTTGCCACCCAGGTTCGTGAGAGGCTTGCCGAACGCCACCCGCTGCGACGCGCGCTCGCAAAGCCGTTCGAGAGCACGTTCGGCGGCGCCGATGGCGCGCATGCAGTGGTGAATGCGCCCCGGCCCGAGGCGTCCCTGCGCGATTTCGAAGCCCTTGCCTGGGCCGGCGATGATGTGGTCCACGGGAAGACGCACGTCCTCGAACACGATCTCGGCGTGTCCGTGAGGCTCGTCCGGGTGACCGAACACCGGCAGCATCCGAAGCACCTTCACTCCGGGGGCATCCATCGGTACCAGCACCATCGAGTGTCGTTCATGGCGCGCCGCGTTCGGGTCGGTGACGCCCATGAAGATCATGACCTTGCAGCGGGGGTCGCCCGCGCCGCTCGTCCACCACTTCTGGCCGTTGATGACCACCTCGTCGCCGACGACTTCGCATCGCGCCTGCATGTTCGTCGCGTCGCTCGAGGCCACCGCGGGTTCGGTCATCGCGAAGGCAGACCGAATGTCCCCGGCGAGCAGCGGTGCGAGCCAGCGCTTCTTCTGCGCGTCCGAGCCGTACTTGACCAGCACCTCCATGTTGCCGGTGTCGGGCGCCGCGCAGTTGAAGACCTCGGGGGCGAGGTGGCTTCGGCCGGTGACTTCTGCGATCGGCGCGTAGTCGCGATTGTCGAGCCCAGCGCCGTACTCCTCGTCCGGCAGGAAGAGGTTCCATAGCCCGAGTGACTTCGCCTCGGCTTTGAGCTCCTCCATGATCGGCGGGATCTTCCAGGCCCGCCAATCGTCGGTGTTCACCAGCTGCTCGGCGTAGGTTTTTTCGTTGGGGACGATCCGCTCTCGGACGAATCGGTCGACTTGGTCGATGACGGCGCGGGCGCGCTCGGAGTGCTCGAAATCCATCTCGAATGTTGTCCTACGGTGCCTACAGCGATGCAAGCGTCGGTAGATGGTCGACTTTTCTCGAATCCGACTTAGGTTCGACTCATGGGTCGTCTTTTCCTGCTTTTCACGGTGGTGCCGCTCGTCGAGCTGTATCTGCTCATCGCCATCGGAAAGGCGCTCGGCCCCGGCCCCACCATCGCGCTGGTGCTGCTCACCGGCGCCCTCGGCGCGTGGTTTGCGCGGCTCGAAGGGGCCCGGGTGATTCGCCGGTGGCAGGAGGCGCTAGCCCGGCAGGAGCTCCCGAAGGATGGCGTGATCGACGGGTTCCTGATTTTCGTCGGCGGGCTGATGCTCATCACACCCGGGATCCTCACGGATATCGCCGGCCTATCCATGGTTCTTCCGCCGACGCGGAGAATTATCGCCGCCTTCGTCCGCCGCTGGTTCCAGGCTCAGGTCGCCCGCGGGACGGTGCGAGTCTACGGCACCGGATTCCCCAGCCAGGTGCGTGCCCCGGGCGAGGTGATCGACGTCGAGGGCGAAGTGATCGAGGTCGTGGAAGTGTCGGAAACGTCGGAAACCAACCCCCGGCTTGAGAAGTAGACACGCCACGTCGAGTCGGCTAGGACGGCCCTCATGAAATCTATCTGGATTCTCGTGCTCGCCGCCATGCTCGGCACCGCGCTTTCTGCCTGCAAGGACAGCGCGCCTGCGCCCGCCGAAGAAGAGGAGGCCGTGGTCGAGACGGTCAAGGCAGAGCCCGCCGAAGCCGCCGAGGCGCCCCCGCAGCCCGTCGACATTCCCGCGCCGCCAGACGTTGCCGCCGCACCGGACAACGCGGAGAAGAGCGACAGCGGCCTCCAGTGGGTGATTCTCGAAGAAGGTGAAGGCGAGAAGAGCCCGAGCGAATTCGACGTGGTGACGGTCAACTACACCGGCTGGACCACCGATGGAAAGATGTTCGACAGCTCCGTCAAGCGCGGCAAGCCGGCGGAGTTCCCGCTCAACCGCGTGATTCCCGGTTGGACCGAGGGCGTCGGCATGATGAAAGCCGGCGAGAAGCGTCGCTTCTGGATTCCGGGCAAGCTCGCGTACGGCGAAGCCAACCCGAACGACCCGCACAGCCAGTTTGGTCCGCCCAAGGGCACGCTCGTGTTCGACGTCGAGCTCATCGACTACAAGGAGGGCCCAAAGCCGCCCGAGACCCCGAAGGACGTCGCGAAGATTCCGAAGAACGCGAAGAAGACCAAGTCCGGTCTCGCGTCCCGCGTACTCGAGAAGGGCACCGGCAAGGAGCATCCAGAGGCGACCAGCCGGGTCACGGTGAACTACTCGGGATGGACCACCGACGGGAAGATGTTCGACAGCTCCGTCGTTCGGGGACGCCCGGCCACCTTCGGGCTCAACCAGGTCATTCCTGGCTGGACCGAGGGGCTTCAGCTCATGGTGGTGGGCGAGAAGCGTCGACTTTGGATCCCCGAGGATCTGGCCTATGCCGGCCGTCCGGGTCGTCCGCAGGGCATGCTCGTGTTTGACGTCGAGCTGCTCGAGATCCAATAACCCTTTTTTTCGCGTCGCCGGGGACCTCGGCGACTCTTAGGCTTATCATGCGCGTGGTGGAGCAACTCAGTGGGGTCCCGGAAACCAAAGAAGATGCCGCGCCCGTGCCGGACGTCTCCATCGTGGTTCCCGGCCTGAATGAAGCCGAGAGCCTACCCCACCTCGCCGAGCAAATCCGAGAGGCGCTCGGGAGCGATACGTCGTACGAGCTGATCTTCGTCGACGACGGAAGTACCGACAACTCCTGGGAGGTCATCCAGGAGCTTCACCGAGACGACCCTCGCGTTCGTGGCGTTCGCCTCCGCAGCAACTTCGGGAAGGCGATGGCGCTTTCGGCCGGCTTCGAGCGCGTCCGCGCCGACATCGTGGTCATGATGGACGCCGACCTTCAGGACGACCCGGTGAATCTCCCCGAGATGATCGCCAAGGTCCGGGGCGGGCTGGATGTGGTGGTCGGCTGGAAGGTTGAACGCCACGACCCGCTCAATCGGCGAATCTTTTCGTACGTCTTCAACACCACCGTCGGCATCGTGACCGGGGTTCGCCTCCACGACATGAACTGCGGGTTCAAGGCGTACCGCCGCGAAGTGCTCCACTCGATCCCGATTTACGGCGACCTCTTTCGCTACATCCCCGTGTTGGCCTCGTGGCAGGGGTTCAGCGTAGGAGAGATGCCCGTCCATCACCGCGCGCGGCAGTTCGGGAGCTCGCGCTACGGGCTCGAGCGCATCCTCCGCGGCTTCTTCGACCTGCTGAGCGTGGCGTTCATCACGAAGTACTCGAGAAAGCCGATGCACCTGTTCGGCCTCGTCGGTCTCGCGCTCACGCTGCTCGGTCTCAGTGTCTGTCTCTACCTATCCGTGCTGTGGCTCGGCGGTGAGCCCATCGGCGCTCGGCCGCTTCTCCTGCTTGGGGTGCTTCTGATTCTAGTTGGAGCCCAATCGTTTTCGATCGGCCTTCTCGGCGAGTTCATGACCTTTCAGTACCACCGCAAGCACGAACGCGAGCGGCTTCCGGTTCGTGAGGTCATCGGCGATCCGTAGTGGGCCGGTGGTTGGAGAGGGACCGAACGGGTTGATGAACGAGAGCTCCCAGCGCTGGGCTTGGCTCGGATCGCGCGCATGGCGTCAAACGATTCCCGACTGCGCTGCGGTCGCGACGTTGCTCCTGTGCACTGTCATCGTCTTCAACACCTACGAAGACTACGCCGTCAGCTGGGACGAGCCGGTCCACCTCTCGTACGGCAATCACATTCTCCGATGGATGGAAAGCGGCGGCGAAGACGACGGCGCGCTCCATTTTCGTCGCGACTACCTCTATGGCGGGGGCTTCGATGGGCTCGGCGCCGTGGTGCGCAAGTACTCCGCGCTCGACCGCTACGACACGCTTCACCTCCTCGGCGGGGTGATCGGGCTTCTCGGGTTCCTCGGCGTTTGGCGGCTCGGCCGTTTCCTCGGGGGACCCTGGGGCGGGCTCTGGTCGCTGGCGTTTTGCGCGCTCACGCCGGTGATGTGGGGCCACATGTTCTTCAACCCGAAGGACGCTCCCTTTGCAGCCGGCTACATCTGGGGGGTCTACTACGTGATCCGCGTCGCAGCCGTCATGCCTGCCGCTCCTCCCGGGCTCTGGGTGAAGCTCGGCCTCGGACTTGCCGCTGCGCTGTGCGTTCGCATCGCTGGGCTGATCGTCGTTTGCTACCTCGCGCTGGCCGTGGCGGCGTACGGCGTCTTCCGGTGGGCGGAAACGGGTCGTTGGCTCGAGGCCGGGCGCGCCTGGTGGTCGATGGGGTGGCGCGCCGGAATCTCCGTCTTGATCGGCTGGGCCGGCATGCTCGTCTTCTGGCCGTGGGCGCAGCTTCAGCCGCTCTGGGGGCCGTTTCACTCCCTTCGCAACATGACGAACTTCAACCTCCACAACCGCAAGTTCCCGTTCGGCGGTGAGTGGATCCGCACCTACGACGCCCCCTGGGACTACCTGCCGCGGCTCTTCGCATTCAAGATGCCGGAGATCGTCGTCGTTGCGCTCGTCGTCGGCGCGCTGGTCGGGTTCTTTCTGCTGGTGCGCCGCACTCGTGAACCGAAAGAGGTGCAGCGGGCGTTCGCCCATTTCCTCTTGGCACTTTCAATCGTGCTGCCACCTGCCTACGCGATCGTCCGAGGCTCTGCCCTCTACGACGGTATCCGTCACTTCCTCTTCCTGGCGCCTCCGATGTGTGTTGCAGCGGGCCTCACCATCGCGTGGCTCCAAGAGAAGGGGGCAGGCACGTTCTTCCGAGGGCTGAGCCCCCGTGCCGCCGGGATCTTCTCGATCGCGCTCGTCGCAGTGACGCTCGCGGCGTGTGGGCGTCAGGTGGCGGTGCTTCATCACATGCGCCCCGTAGAGTACACGTGGTTCAACGCATTCGCAGGCGGCATGCGAGGCGCCGAGCACAAATACGACCTCGACTACTACGGCGGCAGCTACAAGGAGGCCGTCGAGCGTCTCGAGGCCTACCTCTGGGAGACCGAACCGGACGAGTTCTTCTCCAAGACGTACACCGTTCGCGGCTGTGGCCCTTCGGGAATCCTGTCGCGCTACATGCCCTCGAACTTCCGGTACGACAAAAAGGGCGAGTTCTACACGGGCTTCACGCGCGCCAAGTGCCACCTGCAGCACGGCGACTACCCTGAGATAGCTCGGGTCGAACGATACGGCGTGCCGCTCAACATCGTTCGCGACCTTCGAAAGACGGACGAGCCCAGAAAGGAAACGGACTCCGATGCGAAGTAGTCAGGCCGATCTCGGGTTTCGTCGGGCGCGCGCCGAAGTCGCGGCGGCGCTTTCCATCTTGATGGACCCGGCGAGTGACGCGGTGAGCGCGGAGCCGCACATCCTCGACGCCTGGCGACTTCTCCGTACCAGCTTGGCTCCCAGCGAGGACCCGAACGACGCAGAGGACCTCGTGGCCTGGATTCGCTCCGACGCCGCGGGCCTCGAAACCGGCGAGCGCGCTCCGGCCGGCGACCTCGTGGCCGCGATGCTCGTGGAGGCAGCCAAGCCGGCCCTGGCGCGCGCCCCTGCGGGCACCCCGAGGGCGATCCGGCGACACGTACGGGCGCTCGGACGAGCGCTCGACTTTCACGAGCTCGGCGTTCGAGGTGCGGCCACGATGCGGCGAGTTTGGCTCGCGCGCTTCGCCAAGGCCGCGGTCATCGTCGGCCTCTTCGTGGCGTTCGTGGCCACCATCCGGGAAAAGCCCGACGTCGGCGATGGACCCTGGCGAGCCGACTACTATCCGACGCACACGTTCGAGGGGAAACCCATCCTCCAGCGACACGACGCCGTCGATTTCAACTGGCGATCCAATCCTCCACACGAACGAATTTCAGCCGATAAGTTCTCGATAAGATGGGATACCTGCCTCGTCGTGTCGGAACCCACCACGGCGAGGTTCGACATCCTCTCGAACGACGGCTCACGTCTCTTCGTCGACGGAGAGCTGGTCATCGACGCCTTCCGAAGCGGCTCCACCCAGCGCGGAAACGCCAGCGTCGAGCTGGGTCCGGGCGTTCACCACCTGCAGCTCGACTACTTCGAAGCGCGCGGCCACGCGCAGGTTCGCCTGCGCGGGTCGATCCTCGGCGAGCGCCCCGGCTCGATTCCGGTGTCGCTTCTGCGGTACCCGGGCGACACCCTCGATCTGGATGACCCGTGCGGCGGGGTCGAGGGCTGACGCGCCATGGCTAGCGACTCTCCACCCGACGCAGCCGAAACGGGAAGAGCCGTGAGCGGCCCGGGCTTTCCGTGGTGGATCCCGCTTACCTTCGCGCTCGGCTGGCTACCCGGCGTGTCGGCTTGGCGCTGGTCGTACGGCCGCGGACGGCTTCCGCGGGTCGGACAAATCAAGACGGCGCTCTCCGCCGTCGAGCGCTCGGACGTGCTCCTCTGGGGCGCCTACTCCCTCGGGTTGTTCATCGTCTTCTACCTAGTCGCCTTCCTGGTGCGCCGGCGCGGGAATCCGTCGCTCGGGTTCTCCACCCACTTCAAAGAGCTCAACCGGAGGCTCCTCTTTCTCCTTCTGATTCCGTTCCTCACGGCGCTCTACCAGAGCGACCTCGAGGGGAGCCGAGACTTCATCACGCTGCTCTTCATCTGGGGCGCGGTTGCTGTTTTCGGGGTGTGGGTTTACGCGCTTGCTCGACGAGAGCCGACGCTCGACACCTTGCCTTCACGAGACCCGTGGGCCTCGCCGCTACCGTCGATGCTCCCCTGGCTGGTCGTGTTCGGCATGGTCGTGATCTACGGCCTGCGCTTCAGCTACCTCTCGATCCTTGATCACGAGGGCCTTCGCACGGCCAACTGGGACCTGGGTATCTACAACAACATTCTCTGGAACACGGCGAACGGGGACTTCCTCGGCTGTTCGTTCTGCCGGGCGGGGAAGCACTACACCGCGCACTTCGACCCGATCCTCGCCGCGTTCACACCGCTCTATCGTCGGTTTCCTAGGCCCGAAACACTCCTCGTGATTCAGTCGTTCTGGCTCGCGCTCGGCGCCGTCCCGCTGTTTTTGTACGCGCGTCGCAAGCTCGAGCACTCGTGGTGGGCTGTCGCCATCGTGTTGGTGTACTTCCTGATGCCGGCACTTCACGGCACCAACCTCTACGACTTCCATTCGCTCGCGCTCCTGATCCCAACGGCGATCTTCGCCATTTACTTTGTCGATACCGAGCGAAACTTCGCGTACGCTGTCTCGATCGCCGTACTTCTCCTGACCCGGGAGGACCTCGCGCTCCTGAGCCTATTCATCTCGTTCTACGCGTGGTCCATCGGGCGCAAGCGAACCGCCGTAGCCACGGCGCTGGTCGCCATCACGTACTTCGTTGCGATACGCCTCTTCATCATGGGCCCCGTCTCCATCGTGCTCGACGCCGACACCAACACGAAGTCGTACGTCTGGTACTACAAGGAGCTCATCCCGTTCTCGGACGAGGGTGCTCTCGGCCTCGTGATCTCGCTGCTGACCGACCCCGCGCTCGGCCTGATGGTGCTGTTTCAGGAACCGAAGCTGCTCTACTTCCTGAACCTGATGATCCCGCTGCTGTTCCTCCCACTCATCGGAGGCCGCAAACGCATCATGCTCCTCTACGGGATGGTGTTCATCGGGCTGGCGACGCGACCCTACGTGTTCAGCACCAACTTTCACTACTCGAGCCTCCTGATTCCGTTCTTGATGCTGACCACGGTCGATGGGGTCGCGCTGCTCCGAAACTCGCCTGTCGTCAGGGCGCTCCGGCTCGACGCGGGGCGCCTGCAGAAAACTCTACTGGTCACGCTCCTGTTCTCGAGCGCTCTCATGTCCACGAAGTACGGCGCCACCCTCGAAAACCAGGCGTTCCGCGGCGGGTTCGAGCGCGTGCACTTCACGCAAAAGGACCGCGAAAGAGACCGGATTACCGAGCTTCGAGAGATCGTCGCAAACATTGCTCCTGATGCCGCGATCTCCGCCGACCGTGCCACGGGGCCGCACCTGTCGAGCCGAGCCCAGCTCGTCCAGTGGCCCAAGATCAAGGACGCCGATTTCGTCGTCCTTCGCAGTCGCGGCAAGAAGCACAAGAACTCCAAGCGCTACAAAGACATCATCAAACGCGGACTCTACGTAGTGGACTACGAGTCCGACGAGTTCCTAGTCCTTCGCCGCACCACCGAGGCTGAGCGCGCTAAGCACAAGCTCGACAAGGCTCATCAAAAGTCGAAGAAGAAGGGCGACGAGGCCGGCAGTGGCGACTGAGTAGCGGGGCGAGAACGCGGCAACGAATACCGCCTCGCGTACGCCGATGCCGGACGGGGCCACCAGCACGGCGAGGCCGGCCACGCTGGCTGCAGCCATGTTGGTGATCGCCGACACCAGCGTTGGAGCCGGGTCGTCGGGCACCACCGCGCCAAACACGTCGACGACCGCAACGCCGAATAGGGCCCACACCACCAGCGAGGAGCCGACGGTGAAGAACGCGATCCAAAGCGGGATTGCCTCGAACTCGAGGTTTCGACCGAACTTCTTGCCGACCCATCGCAACAGCCGTGGAAAGCCGGGAGACGAGGCGAACGCCACTGCCACAGCCCCAATCGCCAGCACCGCGAGGCCGCTTCGGCTCGAGGCCGCGTTCGGGAAGAGCTGCACCACCGCCCACGCGCCGAGAAGCGCGCCAACCAGGTTGTGCACCACGACGTAGTACGCCGTGCCGATGACGCTGGCGCTGGCCGAGACCCCGAGACGGCCGGCGAGATATCCCGCGCCGGCGACCTGCCAGATCTTTCCGGGCACGTACCGCCCGAGCTGCGCTGCGAGGAACACGCGTGCGGAACGGACCCAGGGAGCGCCGGGCGCCATCGATCGGACGATCGCTGCGAACGAGAGTGCGCGAAACACGTAGGCCACCACCAGGATGAGAGCTGCCCGCGCCACGGGCGCCCATACGATGATCTCGAGATCCACCTGATCGATGTCGCGGACGATTCCCGAAACGACGAAGGCGATGCAGCCGGCGACGACCACGAAGGCGAGGCCGTTGCGAAGCCATCGCCTACGCGTCGTCGTCGTCATCGTACGCGTCCAGCTCGGGATTCAGGAACTCGGCGAGCCACGTGAACTGGGACGACGACCCCGCCTTCACCTCGGGCAGGGCCTTCGCGATTCGCGCGCGGATGGCGTCGCTTTCGGAGAGGAACGCGTCCACCCGCTCCATCAGGAGGGCCGTTTGGAGGTCGGAGAAGTCGAAGCACCACTCCTCGATGCCAAACTGGCCGAGGACCTCTTGATACTTGTGTCCCCAGCCGAGAACCATGATGGGCTTTTCGAGCGACAGCGCCGAGATCATCGCGTGAAACCGCGACGCGATCATGCAGTCGACCGGTACCAGCACGGCACGAAGCGACTTGGTGTTGAGGTCGCGCGCGACGGGCACCACGTTGCCTCGCCGGGCATCGCCCACACCTTGGTGTATGGCTTCGACGAGCGGGAGGTCGTTGTTGTGCAGTGAGTCTGTATGCTCGCGCGTGGCGTTCGGGTAGATCACCACGCCGTGCCCACGGTCGAGCAAGGCTTCGGTGGTTTCGGTCATGACCCGCACGTAGTCGATGCCCTTCTTCTCGCACTTCTTGTGAACGACCGAGCTCACTGACAGCGCCACGACGCGGTCGACCCGCTGCCGAAGCTCCGTGATGCCCTCCACCAGCTGTCCCTCGTAGTCTGGGTTCTCGTCGGTGAGGCTGTCGCCGTCTCGAAAGGAGAAGGCGATGTCGGGGGCCATGGCCAGTGTCTCCCCGAGGTCGAGCCTCTCCGTGGCCTCGAGTGAGCCGGCGCCCCGCGCAAACACCTTGGCGCACCGCCGCATGATGAACCCCGCGCTCGTTCGGTTCAGCCACCCCTCGAACAGGCCGAGGCCTTGAGACAGCTTCACGACGGGGATCCGAAACAGCATCGCCGGCCAGTTGTTGAGCACGTTGAACGGGATGAACTTCTCTCGCCCGTCGGAGAACGAGATGCCCGACAGGTCGAGCAGCGCGTTCGACTTGGCCAGCTCCCTCGGCCCACGCGGCATCCAGGAGCGCGGCCAGTTGAGCCCGACGAAGCCGAGGATCCGATCGACGACCGAGAAAGGGAAGTACTGAAGTACGAGCGCCTTTGGCCCGGCGTTCACGACTTCGACGCCGAGGTCTTTACAGATGGCCCGGTCTTCTTTCGGGAAGTACGAGTGGATCACGAACCGGCTGTCGGGCATCGTGTCGCGAATCCGGCCCACCGTGGTGACGAGCATCGCTTCCGCGCCTCGGTTCCCTGCGAGCGTAGCCCCGATCAAGGAGACCTGATTGCCGGGTGGAAACGGGCGGTAGAAGAATAGGTTGAGCTGCTGGAGCCCCTTGAAGAAGTAGATGTACGCGCGCACGAGAAGCGTCGGCATGCGCTGGACTATCCCCTTGAGCTTGGCGTGATGGGACAGCCAGTAGTTGAACAGGCCGAAGAACGCGATCAATCGATCGAGCGCCGTGGTCGGAAGCCGCAGGGTGTCTTTGATGCGGATACCGAACATCTTTCCGACGCGCGCACGGGCCGAGATGTTGTAGTGGTATGTGAGACCGCGGCTGTTGCCATTGACTACGATCTTCGGTTCGACCTGCTCGACTTCGAGGGCCCCGCGCGCCTTCTCGAACAGGGCTTGGCCGCGCTCGTTGCGAGTGACTACCAACGTGGGCTTGACCGCGCGTCCCTTCATGTCGAGCGACCAAATGTCGCCCGTGCAGATGTCTCCGTCGTAGCCGTAGTGGTCGACGCACGAGAGGCACTTCCGCTGCGAGAAGAAGTGGAGGTTCTGGTAGTGAGTGAATGCGGAGGTCGGCGTCTCGAACGTCGAGCCGTCTCGGCTCACGCAGGTCAGCGTGCCGCGCCAGTCCCCGGTGCGGTACCGGAAGTCCTCGACGTCCTTCCACTCCGTCCCGTGCCGTTTGACGAAGAGCTTGGTGAGCTCGGGCTCTGAGTTGTGCCCGCAAAACAGCGTGATGATGCAGTGGATCTTCTCGCGGAGAGCGGGGCTCTTGGCCATCTTCCGGCGGAGATACGAGGCGTCGCAGGGGACCGTGATCACGGCGAGCTTCCCCTCGAACGACTCGATCTTCGGCATCGCCTCTTTGGGGTAGCTCACCGCGCAGTATTTGCTGCCACGGGTCGCGAGGACCTCCTCGCGGGTGGTGGCAATCACCGCCTCGGTATCGGGTGAGTCGCCACCGTAGACCATGCGCCACACCAGCACGCCGTCGACGATCCCCTGGTCGAGAAGAGACAGCGCGATCTGCGACGTCGAACCGCCCGACGCGGCCCCGTCTCGCACGACGCCGTCGGAGGCGTGCGTGAGGTAGCAAGCCTCGTGCGCACCCAGGTAACGCATCACCTCTTCGTTCGTCCAAGCGCGCATCGGCGGAGTGCCGACGGGCATAGACGATCGCCGAGGGACCGTCCAGCAAGTGGCCGACGGCGCCTGCTCCGTGCGCGCGAACGCTATTCGGCGGCGTCAGTCAGTGTCTCGACGGCCTCTCGACCGTGAGGCTCGTCGAAGTCGATCGCGGGGCCGAGTGGGACGATACGCGTCGGGTTGATGGTCTCGTGACTGGCGTAGTAGTGGCCCTTGATGTGGTCCATGAAAACCGTCTCCCGAACGCCCGGAACTTGGTAGAGCTCCCGCGTGAAGCCCCAGAGGTTCGGGTAGTCGACGAGGCGCCGCTTGTTGGTTTTGAAGTGGCCGTAGTACACCGGGTCGAATCGCAGCAGCGTCGTGAACAGCCGCCAGTCCGCTTCGGTGATCTCGTTGCCCATGAGGTAGCGGCGCGTCTCGAGCCGTTCCTCGAGCCAGTCCAGCGTGTCGAAGAGCTTGTTGTACGCCTCCTCGTAGGCCTCTTGCGAAGTGGCGAAACCCGACTTGTACACGCCGTTGTTCAAGGTGTGGTAGACGCGCTCGTTCACCTCGTCGATCTCGTCACGCAGCGGTTCGGGGTAGTAGTCGCCCGCCGTTGCGCCCAGGTGGTCAAACGCGCTGTTGAACATGCGAATGATCTCCGACGACTCGTTGCTGACGATTGTTTCGGTTTGCTTGTCCCAGAGCACGGGGACGGTGACTCGTCCGCTGAAGTGCGGGTCGGCCTTGGTGTACACCTGGTGGAGGAACTTCGCGTCCATCACCGGGTCTTTCACGACGCCCTCTCCGTCTTCGAACGTCCAGCCCTCGGTTCCCATGAAGGGATGGACGACCGACACGCTGATCATGTCTTCGAGCCCCTTCAGCTTGCGGAAAACCAGGGTCCGGTGCGCCCACGGGCACGCGTAGGACACATAGAGGTGGTAGCGCCCCGCCTCGGCTTTGAACGCTTTGCCGCTCGGCGCGTTCTCTCCGTCGGGCGTGATCCAGTTGCGGAACTTTGCGTCGGTGCGAACGAACTTCCCACCCGTGCTCTTGGTGTCGTACCAAACGTCGCGCCACTGTCCGTCAATCAGCTTTCCCATGGTGGTTCCTTTGCTTAGAGTCGGCCCATCCGGCCGCTCTGGTAGTCGTTGAACGCGGTGATGATCTCCTCGCGCGTGTTCATCACGAAGGGGCCGTACGCGACCACCGGTTCGTGGAGAGGCTCGCCCGCGAGCACCAGAACGCGCGCGCCCGCCTTGGCGTGCACCTGAACTTCGCCCGTGTCGTTTCGGTCGAAGACACCGAAGTGCCGCGAGGGGATGACCTCTTGCTCGGGTCCTGCGGCGACGTCACCTTCGAGCGGGAAGACCAGCGTGGTCCAGCCGTCCGGCAGGTTCACCCCCACGGGGCCGTCCTCGTGAAACCGAAGGTCGAACACGGTGATCGGAGTGTGCGTTTTCGCGGGACCGTCTTTGCCTTCGAGAGAGCCGGCGATGACGCGTGCCTCCGCCGGGCCGAGGTCTACGCGAGGGAACTCCCCGTCGAGGAGCCCCTGGTACCGAGGCTCGCTCATCTTCTTGTCGGCGGGGAGGTTCACCCAGAGCTGCACCATCTCGAAGATGCCGCCGGCTTCGGCGAAATCCTGCGAGTGCTTCTCCTCGTGCACGACGCCTGAGGCGGCCGTCATCCACTGGACGTCGCCCGGTCCGATCTTGCCGCCGCCGCCCGCGGAGTCGCGGTGCTCGACCTCGCCCTGATAGGCAAAGGTCACGGTCTCGAAGCCTCGGTGTGGATGCTCGCCCACGCCGCGTCGCCACGTGGAGGCGGTGAACTCCCGCTCGGCCGCATGGTCGAGCAACAGGAAGGGGCTCAGCATGTCGGCGCCCATCTGGGGCCAGAATACCGTCTTCACGAAGAAGCCGTCGCCCACCCAGTGCTCTGGGCCCGGGCTGAAGACGCCTTCGAGCGCCCGCGGGCTTCTTTCGACTCGTCGTGCTTCGCTTGGCATGTCGCTCTCCTCGTTTCGAGCCCCGAAGAACCGACCCGCGAGGACCGTCCCAGCAGCGGCCGCAGCGGCCGCTCCCAATGTCGCCAGAACGCCTCGGCGGGTGGTCTCGTTGCTCATGGACCGAATCTAAGCGTTCCGTTATTGCCTCGAAAGAGGGGATAAATTGGACATGAAGTTGCAAAAACGCAACTATACGCGCATGCGCGTCGATCGAGACAACATCGCCACCTTCGTCGAGGTGATGCGCCGACACAGCCTCGCCGCCGCAGGCCGCCATCTCGGCGTCCCCAAGTCCACGGTGAGCCGTCGTCTCGCGCGGCTCGAGGAGCAGCTCGGGGCGAAGCTCGTCCATCGAGACGCGCGGCGGGTGACCGCCACCAGCGAGGGCGAACGCTTCTACGCGTCCGTCGTCGACGCGGTGGACGCGCTCGATACGGCGGTCGCCGCCATCGAAGAAAGCACCACCGAACCCGTGGGGACCGTGCGGGTCACGGCGCCTGCCGATCTCGGGCGACTGCTGCTCATCCCGAAGTTCGCCGCGTTCCTCGATCGCTACCCTGACATTTCGCTCGACCTGATCTTCACGAATCGCTTCGTCGACCTCGTGCAGGAGCACGTCGATCTCGCGCTGCGCGCCGGGCGGGTCACCGATCCCAACCTCATTGCACGAAGACTGCTGCCATCCGACATGAGACTCGCTGCGCGACCGGGGTCGGAGCCGGCGTGCGACGACATCGCCGAGCTCGAGGGGCACCCGTTCGTGCTCCACGCTGCGCGCGGGCGTACCCAGGTCGTGCGCCTGGTGCGCGGGAGCGGTGACGACGAGCAGAGCGTCGCGCTGACGGTCTCCGGTCGCGTGAACGTCGACGACTACAGCGCGATGGTCGAGCTCGTCGCCGCGGGTCAGGGCATCGGCCTCATGCCCGACGTTCACGTAGCCGACGCTGAACGCGCGGGAAGGCTCGTGGCAATCTTCCCGGAGTGGCGACTGCCGTCTCCCCCGATTCATCTGGTGTATTCGACGCGACAGCTTCCGGAGCGCGTGCGCCTCCTGATCGACTTTCTCTGCGAGGGTCTTGCGGTGCCCGACCTGGATGCGGCTTCCTGATCAGGCGGGCGCTTTGGCTGGAAGGACCCCGCGGGGTGCCACCGTGTAGATCGGTTCTCGTTGAACACCGATGGCGTCGAACACCGCGTTCGCGCACTCGAGGCCCGACGTGAACGCGGCCTCCATGTGCGTCATCGGGTAGGGGAGCTTCACCCAGTCGCCCGCCATCAAGAGACCGTCGACGGGGAGTCGCGTTTCGGGGCGCAGCGCGCGCTGCCCTGGAGCAAACGCGGGGAAATCACTGCGAACCTGGAGCACTTCGTGACGGATTTCCATCCCGTCGAGCTCGGGGAAGTAGTACGCCAGGTCTTCGAGAAACGCGGCGCGCACGTCTTCCACGGTTTCCGGAATCGCGTACGAATGAAGCTCGAGCACGGCGCCTGCGTGACGCGCGGCCCACGTCCGGGCCTCGTCGGTGATTCGGTGGTACGCGGTCACCGAGTCGAGCAGCACGCGTCGCTCGACGTTGGTGAAGGTAGGGAGGTCTTCGCGAACGTCGCGGTCGGTCCAGAGCCGCCACACCGCGTACCCGTGCGAGGTCTGAAGGCCTCGCAGCTTTCCGACGAGACCCGGGGCTTCGTCCCCGATCCACGACGAGCCGCTGACGATCTGCTGCATGCCTGGAATGCTCGCGGCCAACACCACCCAGTCGTACTCTTCGCCTGCGACGGCGAATCGGCGTGTCGCCCCGCGGTCGATGCGCTGAATGTCCGCATCGAGTCGGATGTCGACCGAGTTTTGCTCGAGGTGCTCGCGGATCGGCGTCAGCACGGCCGTTTCGTAATCGCCCATCGGGTAGTCGTACATGAGTCCGAGATCGTGACTCAGGTAGTAGAAGTGAAAGGCACGAAGCACGTCGGCGGCCGATAGATCGGTTTCGTCTGAGAAGAACGCGCGCGCGAACGTCCGAAACGACACACGGAGCTCGGCGGGCAGGGCGGCCTCGTCGCAGAGCCTCTGAAACGTGATGTCGTCGAAGTTGGCGTAGGTCGGCTCCATGTCGAATCGCATGAACGACTCGAGCCGGGACCGGGTCGCGTTGCCAATCACGTCGCGCCATCGAAAGAAACCGCGGCGCCCGAGGTCGAGGATGTTGAGTACCGGCACGGTCGATACGTCGCCGAAGCTCCAGTTCCGACCCTCCGAGTCGATGATCAGGTAGTCCTCGATCGCCGCGAAGTGTTTCGCGATGCCGAGCCGCTCGAGAAATCGATTCAGGTTGTAGTACTGGCGAAAGAACGCGTGGAAGCCGTGGTCGACGGTCTGTGTTTCGTCGCCGACGGCTTCTGGCCACGCGCCGATCTTTCCGCCGAGGTAGGAGTTTCGTTCGTAGAGCGTGACGTGGAGGCCACGCTCCGCGAGCGCCGAGGCCGCCCCGATCCCCGCGAGCCCGCCCCCGATGACCGCGACCCGGGGGCCCTCGCCTTCGACCTTTCGTGGGCGCTGGGGGTCGACGGCGTTGGCCTGCTGTTGGTAGCCTCCGAGGCGACGGGCAATGGCCCACGCAGCGGTCCGGGGGACCTGGCGGGTTCGGACGGCCCATCCGATTCCTCCGACGGCTGCCAGCGCGAGCAATGTCCAGATCAGGCCCTCAGACACCGGAAAGCCCTAACAAATCCCGCGGTAAAGGCAATTTGGAGGCTCCATGAAACACAGATTTCTTCTCCGCTCGTCCATATTTTGTCTAGGTCTTGTCAAAGTCGTGTTGTGGTTGTAGAAACGGCTTATTCCTAGCGCTGTGACACACCCCGTCGACATCCTCGTGCTCGGAAGCGGCCCAGCGGCCCTCACGATCGCCGCTGCGCTCGCCGATCGGGCCTGTTCGGTCCGCGTGGTTGCCCCCGAGCCCGAGGCGCCGTGGCGACCCAACTACTGCCTCTGGGCGGAGGAGCTTCCGGCGGAGCTCGACGCCGCGGTCGACCGCCGGTGGGAGGGCGCCCTGGTGCGAACGCCCTACGGCGACCACACCATCGACCGCCCATACACGAAGCTTGGGACCGCGGCCTGGCAGCGTCGGCTTCTCGACGGGCTGCGGGCGAAGGGCGTTTCGATTTCCGATGCGAAGGCCATCGCCGTCGCGCGAACGGACGACGAAGTCCGCGTTGAAGCGGAACACGGAAAATCGTTTCTCGCACACGTGGTGGTCGACGCCACCGGTGCGGGGAGCCCGTTCGTCTCGCGCGTGCATCGCAAGCCCCCGGCCTACCAGCGCGCCTACGGCCTCTTGCTCGATGCGCCCGATCACGGCTTCAATCGCGAGCGCGCCGTGCTCATGGACTTCAACCCGGCCGACCCCGATGATCCCGATCCCTCGTCCTTTCTCTACGTCCTTCCGCTCGACGACGGTCGCGTGTTCGTCGAGGAAACCTCGCTGGCCGGACGTCCTGCGGTCGAGTTCGACCTCCTTCAACAGCGGCTCGAGCACCGCCTCGTAGGCTGGGGCCTCCACGACCGTCCGCGCCTTTCGGTCGAGCACTGCCACATCCCGATGGGGCTCGGGCTTCCCACCGCGAAACAAGATGTGGTGCCGTTCGGCGCCGCGGCCTCGATGGTGCACCCGGCCTCGGGCTACCTGCAGGCGAGAGTTCTTCGGAAGGCTCCCTTGGTCGCCATCGCGATTGAGCGCGCGCTTCGGGAAGGGGGAGGGCGGCTCGCCACCGACCGCGGAAACGACGCCCTTTGGACGTCGGGCGAGCGCAAGGCTTGGGAGCTCTACGCGGTCGGGCTCGAGTCGCTGGTGAAGATGACGGCGGAGGAAACCGCCTCTTTTTTTCATTTCTTTTTCACGCTTCCGATGGCGTCCTGGGCCGGGCTTCTCGGTGGAACCCTCCCGCCGTCGGCGCTTCGCTCCGTGATGAGCGAACACTTCTTCTCGCTCCCGCTTCGCGTGCAGTGGCGGCTCGTCCGTTCGAGCGTCACCGGCGGCGCGGCGCCCTTCGCCCGTTCACTCATGCCCCAAGGTGCCCCATGAATCGACCCTTGAAGAGCGCTGCAACAGGGCACGTTCGACCCAACGCCCCCTCGCTCCTCGACTGTGGCGAGCCCCTCGCGCGCGTCGGTCATCGGATGGCCGAGCTTGCCGGCGACCGCCGCGCCGACCCGGGCGCCCGCATGCTTCACGATCACCTCGCGACAGGGGGCAAGCAGCTTCGTGCGCGGCTCGCCCTCGCGACCTGCGAGGCGCTCGGCGGTACCGCAGAAGACGCGGTCGATTGGGCAGCCGCCGTCGAGCTTCTGCACAACGCGACCCTCGTGCACGACGACATTCAGGACGGCGACCGGGTTCGCCGCGGTCAGCCTGCGCTCTGGGCGCGCTACGGAGCGGCCCAGGCGATCAACGCCGGAGACCTCCTGCTCATGCTTCCGTTCGTGGCGCTCGGCCGCTACCCGAGCGATCTCCAGTCGGCTCTCGTCCAGGTTCTCGCCACGTATGCAGAAGCCACGGCGCGCGGACAGATCCGCGAGCTCGCGCTCAACGGGCTGGCAGACGACGGCTGGCGCGACTACCTCGCCGCCTCGTCTGGCAAGACGGGAACGCTTTTCGCGCTACCGGTTCGCGGCTCGGCGGCGATCGCTGGCGTGGAGGGTACGCTGGCAGACGCGCTTGGCGCAGCGTTCGCGTCGATCGGCGTGCTCTACCAGCTCCAAGACGACCTGCTCGACGTGTTCGACGAAAAGGCGCGCGACGGGGAGGCGAGCGACCTCTACGAAGGAAGGCTCACGGCGCTCGTCCTCGCCCACTTCGACCTCTACCCCGGCGAGCGCGAGACGCTGCTTGCGTTCCTGGCACGACCTCGCGACGACAAAAACGGGGCCGACGTCGCGCGCTGGAAAGAGCGCCTCACCCACGGCGGTGCGGCGCAGCACCTGCTCTTTCGCATCGATTCGCTGGCCGCCGAGCTCCTTGGTTCAGAGTCGCTCGCGTCGACGCCTGCACTTCATCGGGTGGCCGACGACTTGGTCGCTCGCGTCCTCGAACCCCTTCAAGCGGTGCGTCCGTCGACGCGTCGGCGCGTACAGGCTTAGGAGACACATGACGCAACATGCAATCGTGATTGGTGCTGGATTTGGCGGGCTTGCTGCCGCGGCGCGCCTTCGTTCCATGGGACATCGGGTTACCCTTCTCGAGGCTGGGCCACAGCCGGGCGGCCGCGCGCGGTCGTTCGAACGGGACGGCTTTCATTTCGACGCTGGACCGACGGTCATTACGGCACCGTACCTTTTCGACGAGCTCTTCTCGCTGTTCGGCAAGGACAGCCGAGACTACTTTGATTTGGTCCCGGTCGATCCGTTTTACCGCGTGGCGTTCCCAGACGGACGCGCTTTCGACTACGTAGGCGACGACGAACGGCTGTTCGCCGAGATTGCCAAGTTCAACCCGGACGACGTCGAGGGGTACAAGAAACTCGTTGCCCACTCGAAGCGCATCTTCGACATCGGGTACCTCCAGCTTGCCGACGTGGATTTCTCCAAGTTCGGCGACATGATGCGCATCGTGCCGGACCTCGTGCGCCTTCGAGCGTACAAGAGCCTCTACGGGCTGGTGTCGCACTACATCAAGGACGACTCGCTCCGGCAGGTCTTTACGTTCCAGCCGCTTCTGATCGGCGGGAATCCGTTCCGAGCGCCCGCCATCTATCTCTTGATTCACTGGCTCGAGCGAAAGTGGGGCGTTCATTTCGCGATGGGCGGGACCACTTCCATCGTGCGAGGGCTCGTGCGTCTGCTCGAAGAGGAGGGCGTGGACGTTCGACTCAATGCGCCCGTTGGGGAGATTCAAACTCAGCACGGCCGTGCCACCGGGGTCGTCCTCGAAGACGAGACCGAGATCGCTGCCGACCTCGTCGTTGCGAACGCTGACCCCGCCATGGTGTACACGCGCCTCCTCCCTGCGGGCGCCCGTCGCAAGCACAGCGACCGCGCGGTCGCCCGCAAGCGATACTCGATGAGCCTGTTCGTCGGCTACTTCGGCACCGACAAGACTTACCCCGAGCTCGCGCACCACTCGATCCTGCTTGGGCCCCGCTACCGAGATCTGCTGACCGACATTTTCGACCGAAAGCAGCTGGCCGACGACTTCTCGCTCTACCTCCATGCACCCACCCGCACCGACCCGAGCTTGGCCCCCGAAGGCGGAGAGAGTTTCTACGTGCTTTCACCCGTGCCCAACCAGCAGAGCGGGCTCGACTGGGCCGTCGAAGGGCCGCGCTACATGGACAAGATCCTCGATGCGCTCGACAAGGAGTACCTCCCAGGGCTCCGAAGCCACCTCTCGACCCAGTTTCACATCGACCCCATGTATTTCGAGAATGAGCTCCGGTCGTACCAGGGGGCGGCGTTTGGGCCCGAGCCGGTTCTTCGGCAGTCGGCGTATTTTCGATATCACAACGCTTCCGAGGACGTCGCGGGGCTGTACTTCGTTGGCGCGGGCGTGCATCCTGGCGCTGGGCTCCCTGGAGTGCTCTCCTCAGCCAAAGTGCTCGAGAAGGTAGTCCCGAAACCTGACACCGTTCGGCATGCGGTGTCGGTCCCTGAACCGGTAGGCGCATGACGAATCGACTCACCACCGCCCAACTCGAGGAACACTGGCAGGTCATGTCGTTTCACGCGCGGTCGTTCCGTTGGGCGGCAGCCTTCCTCCGCGCCTCGCACCGCGAGCGAGTGGCGGCGCTCTATGCGTTTTGTCGCACCGTGGACGACCTGGCCGACGGCGAGTGGTCGAGCCCGGAGTCGCGACACGACCTCGAACAGATCTGTGAAGCCCTCGACGCCGAGCCGGGCGCCGAAGCCAAGTGGCCGAAGCACTACCTCTGGTTCCGCGGCCTGTGCGTGGAAAGCGGCATCGACTTCCAGGTGGTTCGTGAGCTCATGAACGGCATGGTCGCCGACCTCTCGCTCGTCCGGATCGAAAACGACCGAGAGCTCATTCGCTACTGCTACCGCGCCGCAGGAACGGTCGGCCTCATGATGTGCTCGGTGTTCGGGGTCACCGATCGCCGCGCTCAGCGACACGCGATCGATCTCGGCATCGCCATGCAGCTCACCAACATCTGTCGCGACGTTCTCGAGGACGCCGACGCGGCACGAGTCTACCTGCCCGCCGAGCGGTTGAAGCCGTACGGCGTCACGCCGGAGCAGCTCGTGCGCGGCGTCGCCGATCCCGAAGGGGTGAGTCTCGTCGTGAGCGAGATGCTCGAAATGGCCGAGAGCTACTACCAGAGCGGCGACGAGGGCATGGTGTTTTTACCCCGGCGCGCGCGCTGGGCCGTTCTGATCGCGAGCCGCCTCTATCGGGCCATCGGCAGGCGTCTTCGTCGGACTCAGGCGAGCAACCCGCTTCTCGGCCGGGTCGTCGTGCCTTGGTTCGCCAAGGTCCGCGAGGTCGGTGCAGCCACGTTGAGCTGGATTCGGCTCTCGTTCCGCTCGAAGCGTCCTCGACGACCGAGCCGACTGCACCAGCATCTGCAAGGGCTTCCCTATGTGAGCGTTCCGCCACCACCGCCGAAGCTCGCTGCCCCCGAGGTGGGTGCGGGTGGCCAGGTGGTCCCAGCTGAAGTAAGCCGCGTCGGTCATGCAGTGGGACACACTCATTAGAGGCGCGCTCGTCTTCGACGGGACCGGATCCGCGCCATCTGAACGTGACGTCGCCATCAAGGACGGAAAAGTCGCCGCCGTCGGTCACGACCTGCCTCGCGATCAAGCCCGAGACACCATCGACGCCCAAGGCCGCTGGCTGATGCCGGGCCTCTGGGACATCCACACGCACCTCGACCTCGAGGTGGAGCTCGACCCCGGTCTCACCGAGGTCGTTCGTCACGGAACCACGTCGGCTGTGGTGGCGAACTGTTCCATCGGCGTTCCATTCGGACGTCAAAACGAGAGCGGCCACGACCCGGTCGTGTCCTGCTTCGCCCGCGTGGAGAACATCCCGAAGGGCGTGCTCGAGCGCTGCGCAAACGGGATTACTTGGGACAACCCAAAAGACTACCTCGCGCACTTCGGCGAGATCCCGCTCGGGGCGAACATCGTACCGATGATCCCGCATTCGATGCTGCGCATTGAAGCCATGGGCATCGATCGGGCGGTCTCCGAAAAGGCCACCGAAGACGACCTCCAAAGGATGGAGGCCATCCTCGAAGACGCGATGAAAGACGGATACGCGGGCTTTTCCACCGATGGGCTCCCGTTCCACTACCTCTCGAACGACCCGTACCGCAAAACGAAAATCCCGGCGCACCATGGCGATTTCCGTGAGCTCAAGCGGCTCACGAACGTGACGCGCCGGTACAACCGCGTTTGGCAGGCAACGCCTGAAAAAGACAATCCCCTCAAGGTGGCCCGCGCGTTCCTGCTCACGAGCGGAAGGTTCTTCGGGCAGCCGCTGAAGCTGACGGCCGTGGCCGCGCTCGACGTGGTCACCAATCGGTTCTTGGCCAAGATGGGCGTTGCGCTCACCCGGCTCCTCAACTCGAAGCTGGTTAGCGGTCGCTTTCGCCTTCAGGCCCTCGCAGCCCCGTTCCTCGTGTACGCGGACGGCCCCATTACCCCGCTCTCGGAGGAGCTTCCCGCGCTTCGCGAGCTGAACGAAGTGGACCTCGAGGACCGCGAAGGGCGCACGAAGCTCTACGACGACCCCGAGTACCGAAAGCGGTTCCGCAAGATGTGGTACCACGACAAGAAGGGGTTCTCGCTCTCACGCATCAAGCGGTGGCTTCGCATCATGGACGACAGCCTGAGCCGCGAGCTGAAGGACATGGTCATGACCGCCCGGCCGGTGCCGGTTTGGGAGCACCAGAACCTGCAGCAGGTCTACGAACGCCTCATCGCTTGGCAGGCAACCGGGGAGGGCGCGCGAAGCCCCGAGGAGCAGTCGGCGTTCGAGAGCTTCGCGAATCCCGTCGGCGACGACTGCGACTTCGTTCTTCACCTGTTCCGTCACTTCGACACCGACCTTCGCTGGGTGTTCTTGGCGGCGAACGACGACGAGGAGCGGCTCGCGCGCGTGCTTTTCGACGAGCAGATGCTGCCGGGCTTCAACGACTCGGGCGCGCACCTCACCAACATGGCCTACTACGACGGCAATCTTCGGGGCCTTCAGATCGCGCAGCGACGGTCCCTCGCGGAGGTAGCTTCACACATCGGTCGGCTCACGTCGGTGCCGGCGGAGTTCTGGGGCATCGACACGGTTGGAAGGATTGCGCCCGGCCAGCAGGCCGACGTGATCCTCATCGACCCCGAGGCGCTCCGTGCCTACGACTCCGAAGCGCGAACGATCTTCGAGTACCGCGAGGTGGTTGGCTCCGAGCAAATGCTCAACCGATCGGACGGCGTGGTCACCGACGTCTGGATCGCGGGCGTTCCCGCGTGGCGCAACTCGGAGGCCACCGAGCACCTCGGCCAGACCCGCATGGGCCGCGCACTCACCGCCAGCTAGTCGAGAGCCTGTCGCTCAGGGAAGGGGCACGTCGTTCGGGCACTGCACCTCGATGCAGAGCGTCTTTTCGCAAGCGCCATCGGTGGCGTCGACGCAGATCTCGGTGGGGCCCGGGAAGCTGCAGGTGAACATGGCGTTCTGAGCGACCACGTTGTTCGGTTCCTGAATGTTCTCGTCGTCGGAGATCATGCCGTTGAAGGAGCGCAGGGTGAGCACCAGCGGGAACGGGAGAAAGTCTGTGTCCTGCGCGCGACTCTGAATCATGGTCATGATCTGGCCCTCGGGGATTTCGGAGGGGATCGCGTTCAACACGAATAGCTGCGGGCACAGGTTCGGGGGGATGTCGCTCGGGCACTGCACGGTGATGCACCGCTCCTGATCGCAGGTTTCATCGCCGTCGAACACTTCGAGGCAGAGCTCTACCGGGCCGGAATCGCCACAGCGAAACGTGGTGTTGGTCACGAAACGGTCGTCGAATACGCCTGTTTCGGAGCGAAGCTCGGTGCGCAGCGGGTTGGGGAACAGATCCGGATCCGACACGTCGATGACGATGTCGGTCTCGGTCTCGCCAAGCGGAACGATGGTCGGGCTGGCTTCGAACGACGCGATCACAGGGCACGTGTTTTCGCTGGGCTCGCCCGGGCAGAGAACGGTCGTGCAGCGCGTGTTGTCGCAGGCAGAGTCCCCATCGCTCACCAAAACGCAGACCTCGATGGCGCCGCCCACGTCGGGATCGCACGTAAACGTCGTCGAGGCGCTGCTTGCATCGTCTATTGAGCCGTCATTGGACGTCCACACGGTGACGAGTGGTTCGGGGTTGTTGTCCGCGTCAATCGCGTTCACGGTAAGCGTCGCCGTGTTTCCCCCGACCTCAGTGAGTTCTGCGGAGAACTCCGCGATCTCAGGACAGAAGTTCTTCTCGTTGGGGCAGACCACGGTGGTGCAGCTCGATTGAGAACACTCGAGCGGGTCGCGAAGGCGGACGTGCGGCTCCCGAATGTACTGTGTCGACGAGCCGAGACCGACTCCCGGCGCGACGACGCTCTCCGAGTCGTCGTCGTCCGCATCGGGGTCGACGTACGCGGCTTCGGCACAGATTTCGACTTCGCCGGCAACGTCGAACGCGCAATTGTAAACCGTCTCCAAGGCCGAAGGGTCGTCAAAGCTCCCGGTGTCTGCGGACAAGACCGTAGCGACCTCGAGCCCGTTTCCAGGTGCCGGGTTGTCGATGCTCACCACGATCCGCGTGCTGTTTTCGCCGTCGGGGATTTCGACGTTGTCGGGCGTGATGATCGCTTCGGGGCACAGCTGAGAATCTTCCGGGCAGCCGACGAGGAACACCACGCAAGGCAGAAGAACTCTCCCTATCGTTCGAACTACGGGCATCGTTCGCGCTCCCTTTGTACCTCATCGCTCGATCGTTGGGGTGAAGAATTCCCAAGAAAAAACAGCGTGGAGTGGTGATTTACCCCACCGAAACCCACACTTCCGCGCCTCCAACGGAAGGAGACCGGACCGTCGCGTCCGTTAACGGCGACTCCGCACGCCGGCGACGCTGAGCTCGTCTCTAGGCTTGCGTATTCTGCGACTACGGCAAACACTGAGGCCGCCCGTCGAAACCGCCGCAGGCTCCGAGCCTGCGAGGGGGCGGGTTCCTCTTGGATGGAGAATTGATAGTGTTCAATAAGCGTAACTTGGTGGGTAGGAGCCTCTTCGTCGCAACGTGTTTGACGGTGGGGTGCACGGGAAGTGGAATGGCTGGCTGCGGCTCTTCGGGCACACCCGAAGCGAACGTCGAGACCGAGCTGGCCGGGGTGTACACGGTCTCTGAGTACCGTTTCACGGAGAACGGCTGCGAGGACGAACTCACCGACGGAGAGATTCCCGGCTTCTTCGTGGTGTACCCGGCGGATGCGATCGACGACGCCTTGCTCCTCGGTCAGTTCTGCTTCGGCGTCGAGAACTGCCAGCAGACCGCTGAGCAGAAGCCACCCAACGTCAACTACTCGTTCTTCCAAGGCAGCGACCAAAACGGCTGGAACGGCTGGGGCGTCGTCTCCCAAGGCGCAGTCGGAGAGATGTGTCAGTTCGAGATTCAGGCGCACGAGATGACCACGCCGAGCGACGGAGTCATCCGCATCGACACCCGGCAGGTCGAAACGCTCTTCGAGGCATCGATCAACACGGAAACGAACGAAGCGACCTGCAATGCACGGGATGGAATTGCCTCGATTCGCGGCGACTCTCCGTGCCAGGCGCTATTCGAACTAGTCGGCGCCCGCGAAGCAAACCTTTGACGAACACGCACGACCGGGCCGCCGCGGGCCGCCGCGGGCCGGCGCGGTCCGGGTTCGTACGCTGCACCTGGTTGCTCGTCAGGCGCGTCGTCGTCTGCGCATGAGACCGAGGCCGAGGCCCATGATCGCGAGCGTGACGGTGAGGCTACTCCGACGTTCGGGCGTGATGCGCCCGACCGAGCAGTCGTTCATGTCCTGCTGATCGAGATTGCCATCGAGGTCGCGGTCGATGCCCATCCGCTCGCCGGATCCTGGCGGCACGCAAGTGAAGGTAACGGCGTTACCCGCTTGCTGCGCAGCGCTGATCAGGCTGTTGCGGGTCCAGGGCGCGTCGGGGTCGCTATCGTCGTCGCTGTCGAAGGTGTTGCCCGAAGGGTCGTACACCCAGCCGCGCTGTGTGCCGTCGACCACGCCCTTGGCAATCAGGTCGCACTCCGGAACCGCCCCGAGCGCGCCGTTGGTGAAGTAGGTGCTCTCGGCTCGCTGAATGAGGAAGTCGGCACGGGCGATCATGCTCGCTCCCGTGTTCGCCGTGACGGTCGTTTGCTGACCCACCGCGGGGGCCAGGTTGGTGTCGAACTCCATGATGAAGCGCTCGAGGTTGCGGGCCTCGGTATCGCTTACGGAGTTGTTGCCGCCCACGCTGGTCGAGAACACGTCCGCGCGCAGGAAGTCGAACACCGTGGCCACGCTTCCGTCGTGCAAGAACCCCGTGCCGCGCACTTGAGGGCCTTGATCGATGCCTGGGGCGTCCGGGAAGAAGTCGGTCGGCGCAATGCCGAACATTCCAACCTTCTGGTAGGCGTTCCGAAGGTGCGGCACCTTGAACTCCATGGTTTCGTTCTCGAACGTGGTTGCGCCCGCGCTGCCGAAGAAGCCCGCCGCGCGATCGAGCACATGGCATCCGTTGCAGTTGGCGACCCGGTCGGTGATCTCGCCATTGTAGAGCGACTCCCCGGCTGCCGCGGAGGCGCTGAGCGAGTTGTCGAGATTGCGAATCGGGTTCGGCGGGTAGGTGAGAGCGAGTGAGAAGTCCGCAAACGCTTGCATGTCCGCGGGATCGATCTCGCCTTCGTCCCGACCGATGAGGCCGGGGAACGCGGGGTTGAACGCCAGGAACGCCGCGTTCTCGTCGAGGCCGTCCACTGGGGCGCCGGTTCGGTCACCGCGCCAGTGCATCGGCCCATGATTGTCCATGCCCCGAAGGCTCTGCGTGGTCATCGGACCCTTGAGCGCGTCGAACGGCTGGTTCGGCGGGAGCAACCCAAGCAGGGGAAACTCGAAGCTGCTCGGGCGGGGGTTGGAGTTTACGAAGGGCGTCACGTCCGGATCACCGAGGTCCCAGGATTCGTCGTCCATGTCGCCAAAGAGGTGACAGGCGCCGCAGGCCGCTTCGCCGTTGCTCGAAGTGAGCTGCGTGTCGTACAAGAATTTCCGGCCGTCGACGACGGCGTCGGGCTCCGGGTTGTTCCAGCTTCCCGCGGTGCGAATCGCGCCTGTGCTCAGGTTGTAGGAGTAGATATTCGCGGCGGAACGGCTCGCCAGGATCCACAGCAGCCCACGTGCCTCGTCCAATGCCAGGCCGATGGGGCCCTCGATGCCGCTGCCGGAGATGATGTTGGCGGCGTCCGGAACGAAGGTGTCGTTTTCGAGCTGCCCGGTGTCGTAGATCGCGATGCCGTTCGAACCGAAGCCCGCAACGTAGAGCGTCGCGCCGTCGCTGCTGATGGCCATGTCGAGGGGTTGCCCGACGCTCTTGGCCTTCTCGCTCGGCGGCGTAGCGACGTCGTAGTTGAGGTGCTTGTTGAGGTGACGGGGCGTGACGGCGCCTACTGCGTCGACCACAGTCACGCGTGCGCGATGAAGGTTGCCGCGAACCGAGCAGGGGTCACCCGAGGACTTCGGGCCGAACTCGCTTTCGTAGTCGCAGGCGCCTTCGAAGCGCACCCGGTTGTTGGCCTCCGTGTTGGTCACGTAGAGCTTCTGGTTGGCAGGGTTCACGATCATGTTGAAGAGGATCGTCCCGACACCCGCCACTCGACCACTCGCCACCTCCACTGGCACGGGGGAGGCATTGGCGTTGATTTCGAACACGTCGTAGTCAGGGAGCGAGAAGCGAATCGCGGGGTCCCAGTTGCGGCCGAGCTCGTCCTCGTAGTTCCCGCTCGCTTCGTTGTAGCCGACGATGAGCCCAGTCTCGCGCTGAATGCAGTTGTTGGTGGCACAGTCGCTGTTGGAGTCGCAGGCTTCATTGAGGTCGTTGCTGCAGTACCCGATAACGGGGTCGGGCCGTCCGCCGGGGTAGACCGTGCCCTGGACCACGCACGCGCCGGGATTGTCACACACGTTGCCTTCACTGACCGGGACCGTCTTGTTGCCGGATCGATAGACGGCCGCATACACCGTGGACCCGTCGGGGCTGGCCGCCAGCGCGCGGGGCCGGTCGCCGAAGAGGTTGATGACCGTGACGGGGTCACCCCCGAGCGAGCTCCCCGGGCTGCCCGAGTCCAAGTTGTTCGCGTCGAAGACCCAGACATCGGCTCGTCCGGTCCCTGGCGTGTCGAAGTCCCCGTCCGGCCAAGGCGTGTTCTGTCCGCGGTGCGCGGTGGCGATGAAGGCGAGGTTGCCGCCTGGCCCCGCGAACACGATTCCGCGGGGCTCGTCGCCCACCAGCAGGGTCCGCGTGACGACGGGCGGATCCGCAGAGACATCGACGATGCTCACGCTGTCCGACAGGTGGTTGACCACCCAGACTTCATCGTTACTGCGCACCGCGACGGAGACCGGCTCCATCCCGACGGGGACCGACGCGACCTTCGAGCTCGACCCGAGGTCGCTCGGGCCACGAACCTCTAGTCGGCCTTCCTGCGTGTTCACTGCGAAAAGCTTGGTCCCGTCAGGCGACAGCGCGATCGGCTGCACCGGGTCGGACTCGAACAGCGTGTACGTGGGAAGTTGAGCGGACGCGCTAAATGACGCGCTCGCTGCGACCAGCGAGAGGCAAAAGCATACAAATCGGCGCACGGAATTCCTCCGGATGGTGACGGGAATGAGCTGAGACTATCACCGATCCCCGACGGCCGGTAGCCGATACCGCTACCGGTGACGGCTTGCCGAGGGAGCGCAGCGAACCGTGTTAAACGGAGGAACCCCAGCGAAATCGCCGGGGTTCCTTCAGTGATACGAGCGTTGGTCGTGGACGCTAGCTCAGTTGTCCGCGACGACCGGGAGCACGATCGGGGCGCCCGTGTTGGGTGCCGGGTTGTCGAACGTGCAGGACGCGGAGTCGACGTTGAGCGCGGTGCCGCTCGACGTGATCGTGAGCTGGAGGAGGAAGTTCCCCGAGAAGTTCACGTCCACGTTGGGTGCCGAGGTCGGCGTCACGGCGGTGATCGCCGGTAGGATCTCTTCGTCTAGCAGGAGGGTGTTGCCGCCACCGGTGAACACGCCGAGGAGCTGCCCGGCGACCGCGGGGTCTAGGTTGTTGGAAAGCTCCGACGGAATGCCGCTCGTGACTTCGCTGAAGACCTGCGCACCGTCGACGGTGACCAGGCCCGCCGCCGCGCTGAGCGAGGGGTTTTCGGCCTGGATGCTGATGTCATGGCTGAGATTGCCGTCGCCCGTAGACTCGACGTCCAGGCTGACGATGACGTCGATCGCGAGCTGCGCGTTGAGCACACCGCCGGGGACTTCGCAGCCAGCGACAATCTGCGCGCCGAACTGACCGCAGTTGCCACCGCCGACGACGCCGGTGTCGCTCACGGTGCATCCGGTGCAGACCGTGTCGACGCTGTCGTACGTGCAGCCCGTCGCCTCTTTCGGCTGCGCGTTCCACGACGTGCTTCCGGTTCCTTCGCCGATGGTTCCCGTCGGCATCATGCCGCCGCCTTCGCCGCCGGCACCGCCCATGCCGCCGCCGACACCGCCTTCGCCGCCGGCACCCGCGCCGCCGCCAACGCCGCCTTCACCGCCGACACCGCCCATCCCGCCGGCGCCGCCGGTGCCGCCACCGCAGCCGTCGACCGACAGCGTGACCGGGAAGCAGACCTGCCCAGACTCGGGGTCAGGCGTGATGACGATGGGGTCGGCGTTGAGGCCGTTCTGATCGGCCGGCTGACAGGTGAAGGTGACCGGAAGGCTTGCGGGCTCGTTGTCGATCTCCGTGACCGTCACTGCGAGGATCATCGGGTCGGCGTAGTTGAAGCACGCCATGTCTTGTTTGTCGGGTTCCGTGTTCAGTATCGCTTCGAACTCACCGCTCGTGGTGGGGACGACCTCAATCCCGAACGGCGGGGGCGCGTCGAGGTCGAGATCTCCCGTGACGACGGGGACGCTGAAGGTCTCGCCCTCGGCGCCGGAGATGGGTGAGACGGGAAGATCCGCGCCTTCGACCCTCGCGGCGTTGATGTCGGCCTCGAGGAAGGCCTCGGCGCCTGCGATGAAGGCTTCGCTGATGATGGCTTCGCCGGTGACTTCGACGGTGAAGCAACCGTTCTCAGCGCCCTCCGGTCGAAGGGTGAGGACGTACTCGAAGCCGAAGTCGTTGCCGAGAGCGTTGCACGCGTACTCGAAGTTCATTCCGTCGTTCATGCCGCGGTTGGTGAACGTGCCGGGATCGCCACCGGTCCCACCACCGCCCATGCCACCGTCGCCACCGGTCCCTCCGGTTGCGCCGCCGGTGCCGCCGGTCCCACCGGTGCCACCACCGCCAGTTCCGCCGGTTCCGCCGTTGTCGTCGCTATCCGAGCAACCCATGGCCACTGCGGCGGTCAACACCATCACACTTGAAAACCCCAAAATCGACTTAAGCATCGCCACTCCTCTGGTTGGTACAAACGGGCATCGCCCCTGGGGAGGGGCCGATCCAACCGGCCGAGGATATCCCCAACGAACGACAATAGGCAACGTGAAAAAACCCGCGAGCCAAGGGCCCGCGGGTCTCTTCATCGTGTAGGCGCCGCGACCGGCGCCACCCTCCTTACATCACTGGGAGGGTGATGGCAGCGCCCGTGTTGGGGGGCGGGTTGTTGAACGTGCAGGACGCTGCGTCCACGTTCAGCGAGTCGCCGCTCGCGGTGATCGTCAACTGAATCAGGAAGTTACCCGAGAAGTTGATGTCGACGCTTGCAGCGTTGGGGGGGACCACCGCGGTCACGGCCGGGAGGATCTCGTCGTCCAGGTCGAGTACGGCCGTGCCCCCAGTGAACACGCCGAGCAGCTGACCGGCGAGATCCGGGTTGAGCAGGTTCGAGAGCTGGGACGGGGTCCCGCCTGCGACGTCACTGAATACCTCGACCCCGTCGAGCGTCACGAGACCCGCGGCCGCCGGGAGCGAGGGGTTCTGCGCGACGATCGCGACGTCGTGGCTCACGTTGCCGTCGCCGGTCGACGTGATGTCGAGCGCCACGGTGACGTCGAGCGAGAGCTGGGCGCCGAGCACGCCGCCCGGAACCTCGCACCCAGACACGACGTTCGCGAACTGGTTGCAGTTACCGCCGCCCGGGACCGCCGCACCGAAGTCGGTGCAGGTGCAGGTGGTGGTCTCAGGGTCGTAGACCGCGTCGTTGCAGATTTCGGGTTCGGCCTGCCACGAGGTGGCGCCGCTCCCAGCTCCAATGATCGGATCCGACACTTCGCACATGCCGCCCATGCACATCCCGCCGTCACCGCAGTCGGTGCCGTCGGGCGCGTCGGTCGTCCCGCAAGTGTTGGACTCGCAGGTCGCTTCCTGACACTCGCCGCCCGGCGGGCAGCCGCTCGCGTCGATGCACTCGACGCAGGTGCCTGCGCCGTCGCAGACGCCGTCGTCGTCACAGGCGACGCCCGAATCGACGTTGGCCGTGACGCACATCTCCGCGATGCACTCGGCGACCGTGCAGTCGTTGCCGTCCTGCGGGCAGTCGGCGTTGGTCACGCACTCGGGCTCCGGAACACACTCGTTGTTCTCGCAGAGCTCGCCCATGTCGCAGTCGGCGTTGACGTTGCAGTCCACGCACAGACCTTCGCCGTCACAGACGCGCGTACCTTCGCAGACCTTACCCGCCTCTTCGTTGCCGGGGATGCATTCCTCGGCGACGCAGGCGTTGAGCGTGCACTCGTTGTTGTCCTGGGGACAGTCTTCGTTGACCATGCACTCGGCCGGAACGACGCACTCGTTGTTCTCGCAGACCTCGCCCGTACCGCAGTCGTCGCTGACGTTGCAGCCCACGCAGTTGCCGCTGCCGTCACACACGCCGTCGCCATCGCAGGTTCCGCCCGGCGCGACGTTGTCCATCATGCAAGAGCCGTCGACACAGTCGTTGAGCGTGCACTCGTTGCCGTCCTGCGGGCAGTCCTCTGCGGTCATGCACTCGGGGGGCGCGCCACCGGCTCCGCCCATGCCGCCACCGACACCGCCTTCGCCGCCAGCACCGCCGGTTCCGCCACCGACGCCGCCTTCGCCGCCAGCACCGCCGGTTCCGCCACCGACGCCGCCTTCGCCGCCGGCACCGCCAGCGCCGCCGCCTTCGCCGCCGGCACCGCCAGCGCCGCCGCCTTCACCGCCAGCGCCACCGTCACCGCCGACGCCGCCGGTCCCGCCGCCCGAGGGCACGCAGGTCACAGGCACGGTCCAGGAGCTCATGCAGTACTCGCCGCCGTCGTCGCTGACCGTGATGGTGATCTCGTCGTCACCCGCTTCGGTGCAGGTGTAGGTCGTGTTGGCTGCGGCCGGGTCCGCAATCGAACCGCTGTTGGAGGTCCAGGCGTAGGTGATGGGGTCACCTTCCTGGTCAACCGCCTGCGAGCTCAGCGTGATGTCGTTGCCGACCGACGTCTGAAGGGGCGATACCACCACCTTGGTGAGCTCCGCACAGATGTTGAACTTGCCGTCGACACGCACACCGCCGAGCCGGCTCGGCTTCTTGCAGTTGAGCATCACGTGAACCTCGGTGGCCTGTCCGGCGGTCACATCGAAGTTCGCGTCGCCCTTGCACGTGAGCTCTCC
>JBCDFZ010000029.1:0-64721 GCA_039177115.1 Myxococcota bacterium | reverse complement strand
GAAACGCTTCGATCCGTCGATCGGCTCGGAGGCCACCTTCGTGTCGACGATCGCCCGACGACGAATCGTCGATGGTGTGCGTGCGCGTGCACGGAAAGCGGTGCTTCCGATTGTGCCTGACACCCACCTCAGCGCCGAGGCGCCTGTGGACCGGCACGACGCCAACGCGGCGGCAGAAGCTCTCGACTCGCTGCCTGTCGACCGCCAGTGGGTGCTCTGGCTCGCGATTCGCCAGGGTCTCTCGCACGGGGAAATCGCGACGGCAACGGGGCTGCCGATCGGCACGGTGAAATCGCACTTCCGTCGAGGGGTCGAGACGGTGCGTCAGCAGATCGTCGCAGACCCCGCGGGCTGACGACTCGAGCTAGTCGTCGAAATCCGAGAAGAACGAGGAGATCTCGATTGCGTAGTTGTCGCAGGGACCTCGAAACTCCCCTTCCTTCGCGGCGATTCCCACGATGAGCGTCCCCGTGCCTTGATCGGAGTCGCACTCGTGAATGAGTCGAAGGGTGTCATCGCCGTCTTCGATGCAGTACTTGGCCGAGCCCACGGAGCTGCTCGAACCGCTGCAATCCGCGATCTCCTCGGACCCGTCGGGACACACGTAAGTCATCAGGATTTGGCGCGTGCTCTTCAAACCGGACAAGTCGACCCGAAACCCATAGTCCTCCGAGTGGTCGAGGTCGACGCGGTAGAAGTCGAAGTCCGACTTCTGGTGTAGCGTCGCTTCAACGCCGAGCTGGAGGCTTGCCGCACGACACTCGCCGCTGCAACCGAGCTCGTACGCAGAGGCCGGGCTGTCGTTGTCCTCGAAGCGGTCCTCGCAGACGCAGCGGCCGTCTTCGCAGAGGGGCGCCTCGGAACTCTCGCAAACCCCGCAGAGCTGTGTTTCGCCGCAAAGGGTCGTAGTACCGCACTCGATGCCGACCGACTCGCAGGTGCACTCACCCACGCATTCGAATACGCCGGCTTCGAGGTCCGGGGTACACTGCTCGTTGCCGTCGCAGCTCGGGCAAACTGCCGTGCCGCCGCAGCCGTCCGGCAGGCCACCAGGCGGCGAGCACTCGTTCTCACTGCATGGGAAGAGCGGCGTGCAGCATTCCCCCTGCACACAGGTCTGCCCCTCTTCGCAGCCTTGGGGACATTCGCAGTCGCCAGTCGGACAGACGCACTGATTGTCGATACAGTCGAGGCTGCCAGGACACGCTCCGCAGTCTACTTCCTCTTCACTTCCACAGCCGACGGGCACCTTGCCGCACTGGGCTTCCACGGTGCTGCAAGACGCCTCTTCGCACCCGCACATGAAGTTCCTCCCATCGGCGCCGCAGGTCTCGTCTTCGGCACAGGGGGGGCACTCGACGGTCCCATCGCAACCGTCTGGCAGCATGCCGCACTCGACCGCTACTCCAAGCGATGCGAACTGGCTGATGACCTGCTCACAGGTAGCCGGGTTGCACGAGAGCTGTGGCTCGTCGGCGTCATAGCAAAGGCCGTCGCTGTTCCAACAGTAATATCCGTCGGGACAGTCATTGACGCTAACACATGAGAACACGCCGTTCGGAATGCTCACATTGCAACTGCAGAGGAGCGCCGTGACCGCGATCGTGGCGCGCGTGAGAAAACTCAAGTTCGACCTACCCACCTCGTTCAAGGGTAGCGAAGCAAACGCCGGGACCCCAATAGGGATCGCGTGACCTATCTCACCATCGATCAGGCGAGGCGTTCGATGAGCGCAGAGGCAAACCCTTCGGTGTCGAGGTCACCCCCGAGGTCTCGCGTTTTGTGCCCGTCTGAAAGCGCCTGGTTGTATGCGGTTTTGATTTTCTCTCCCGCCTCTCGACACCGGCCATCGCCCCGCTTGTCGGCAAGATAGTTGAGCATCATCACCCCCGACATGAGCAGCGCTAGGGGGTTCGCGACACCTTTCCCGGCGATGTCTGGCGCGGAGCCGTGAACGGCCTCGAACACGGCAAACTCGTCCCCGATGTTGGCTCCCGGAACCACGCCGAGGCCGCCGACAAAACCCGCGCAGAGGTCGCTCAGCACGTCCCCGTAGAGGTTCTCGAGCAGGAGCACGTCGAACTGGGTGGGATCCTGAACGAGTTTCATGCAGCCCGCGTCGATGATCATCTCGTCGTGTTCGACGTCGGTGAACCCGCCTTCCTCACGGATGGCGCGCGCGCAGCGAAGAAACATCCCGTCGCTCATCTTCATGATGTTGGCCTTGTGCATGACGGTGATTTTCTTTCGGCCACGCTCGCGCGCGTACTTGAAGCCGTACTTCGCGACGCGACGCGACGCGTGCTCGGTCGCCACCTTCAAACTGGTGACGACGCCATCGGTGATCTCGTTCTCGATGCCGCTGTAGAGCCCTTCGGTGTTCTCTCGCAGGACGACGAGGTCGACCCCGTCGTACCGGGTCTGCACCCCCTCCAAGTTCCGGATCGGCCTCACCGCAACGTAGAGCTCGAGCCGCTTTCGAAGCTGGACGTTCACCGACGTGAACCCCTTGCCGACGGGTGTGGTGCAGGGCCCCTTGAGCGCGACGCCGTGGGTCCGGACCGCATCGAGGGTGGTTTCCGGCAAGACCTCACCAACCGCGTCCAAAGCAGCCAGTCCAGCCGGATGCTCTTCCCACTCGACGGGAGCTTCCGCAGCGTGCATGACACGGATAGCGGCGGCGGCCACCTCGGGGCCGATTCCGTCGCCTGGAATCAAAACGATCGTATGGACTGTCATCGGGTTCTCCCGGCCCAATGTTAGCGCTAGCTGCGACGACGCCAACAGCCCAGGAAGAAACATGCCGGAAAAGGATGCGGTTTACCGAGCGATGACGAACGACGGCGCGTTCCGCGTGGTGGCCGCGCGCACGACCGATACGACAAACGCCATCCTCGCCGCCCAGAACCTCGAAGGTCCCCTCGCCGATGCGCTCGCCAACCTCTCCACGGCTGCCGTGCTCTACCGCGAGACGATGGCCCCCTCGCTACGGGTGCAGTGCATCGTGAGCGTCGAGAACCGCGGCGGGCAGCTGGTCGCGGACTCGCGCCCCGATGGGACCACACGAGGGCTGATGCAGGCCGGCCCCAACGAGACCCAACCCGACCTCGCCACGCAAAAGGCCACCCTGCAGATGATGCGGACGCTCCCAAACAACGACTTGCACCGCGGCGTGGTCGAAGTCCCGGAAGGCGGGAATCTTTCCGAGGCTTTCATGCGTTACATGCAGCTATCAGAACAGATCGTGTCGATGATATCGCTCGGCGCCTCGCGGGAGGGCAGCCAACCGGCGTCCGGCGGCTTCGTCGTACAACTCCTTCCCGAAGCGCGCGAAGCCGAGGAGGCCATGCAAACGATGACCGCGCGCCTCGAGAACTTCGTCGATATCACCGCACGGCTCCAGGAGTCCGATGCGTCGCCTTCACGCCTGATCGAGCAGATCTTCGATGGCATGCCGTTCACTTGGCTCCAAGAGAGCGACATCCGCTTCGGCTGCCACTGCAGCCAGCTACGCGTGATGACCACACTGAGCGTGCTCGATCGAAACGACATTCAGGAGCTCGTCGACGATGGAGAGGCGCTGAGTATGACGTGCGACTACTGTGGAACCGAGTACACGGTGGAGGTCGCGCAACTCCAAGGCCTGCTCACCCCAAGCTGAGGCCGCCGGGTTTCTTGCCGCGGACGCTGCTCCACGCGCATCCTTTCGCCGATGGCGTCGCCTCCTAGAACTTCGAACCGGGCGATCGTCCGTCGTGCTGGACTGGTGGCCAGCGGGACACTCACGTCGCGGCTTCTTGGAGCCGTGCGAGACGCCGTCGTCGCCTCTCAGTTTGCCATCGCGTCGACAGACGCGTTCTGGCTAGCGTTTACGATTCCGAACGCGCTCCGTTCTCTGCTCGGGGAAGGCGCCGTTTCCGCCGCCTTCGTGCCTGTATTCACCGAGGTGCGTGAGAAAGAGGGGCAGGAACGGGCACGCCTCTTTTACCGACGACTGGTCGGTGTGATGTCGGTCATCCTTCTCGCGGTTGCCGGTGCAGGAGTCGCCCTCGCTCCATGGATCGTGAAAGCGTATGCGTGGGGCTTCCAACGAGACCCCGCGCTCTTCGAAACCACCGTCGATCTCACTCGGGTGCTCTTCCCGTACATCTTTCTGATGGGGGTGTCCGCCCTCATGATGGCGGCGCTCTACGCGAGCAAGCGGTTCGCGCCGCCGGCCTTTGCGCCCGCGCTGCTGAACGTCGCGCTCATCGGCTCGGCTTTCCTGCTAGTTCCGGTCATCGAGCGTTTCGGCTGGCCCGGCATCTTCGCGCTGGCTCTCGGAGCGCTCATCGGCGGCGTGCTGCAGATCCTCTTTCAGGTACCGCCCCTGGCGCGAGAGAATCTCGTCGTCCGTCCGAGCTTCGACCTCGCCGATCCCTACGTTCGCAAGTGCGGTCGGCTGATGGTGCCGCTTCTTGCGGGGCTTGGCGTGTACCAATTGAACCTCTTGCTGTCGCGGCTCTTCGCGTCGTTTCTGCCCCCAGGCAGCGTCAGCTACCTCTACTACGGCGCACGCCTCGCAGAGATTCCGCAGGGGATGTTCGCGCTGGCCGTCGCGTCGGCGGCGCTGCCGTCCCTCAGTGATGCGGTTGCCCATGGAGACGAAGCGGAGGCGGCAAGACTATTTCGCTACTCTCTTCGCCTCTCACTCTTCGTCGCGATTCCCGCAGGAGTCGCGCTCGTCATCCTCGCGGAACCCACGATCACCGTCTTCTTCGGCCGCGGTCGCTACGACGCGCTCGAGATCGCCGAGACGGTTCGGTCATTCGTTTGGCAGGCTGGCGGCATTTGGGCCGTCGCGGCCGTTCGCACGATCATTCCCATGTTTCACGCTCACAACGACACGCGGACTCCTGTGATCGCAAGCGGCTTGAACCTGGTGACCTTCGTTTCCCTGGGCCTGTTGCTGATGGGGCCTATGCAGCATGCAGGTCTTGCCGCGGCGACGACCGCGGCTGCCGTCGTGCAGCTCGTCGCCCTACTCTGGCTGCTCCGTCGCAAGTCGGGACCCATCGGCATGTCGGAGGTCGCGCGAAGCGCGGGGCGCATCGTCGTCGCGAGCGCGATCATGGCACTCGTCGTCTCGGCCATGGCCAGACTCGGTCAGTGGTCCCTCGGCGGCAACGACCCGAGGAACCTGGGTGTGTTTGCCGGGACCGTGATCGCAGGCGCTATGGTGTATCTGATCGCGGCGAGTGTCCTCCGCGCCCCTGAGCTCGATGACCTCCGCTCCGCGCTCGGACGCCGCTTCCGTGCGTGATGGCTCATCGGCGCTAAAGAGCGGGGATGGACGTGTTGGATGCGGAGTTCGTTGCGGGCGCCACGGCTTTCGAGCAGCTGCCCGCACCCACGTATGCGGAAGTCGCCTTCGCCGGGCGCTCCAACGTGGGCAAGTCGAGCCTGATCAACAGCCTCGTCGCGCGAAAGAAACTCGTCCGAACGAGCAGTGACCCCGGCTGCACGCGTGCGATCAACATCTTTCGGGTGCGACTGCGCGCAGAAGACGTGGAGGGCCACATCGACCTTGTCGACCTTCCCGGGTACGGGTACGCGCGGCGGAGTAAAGCGGAGCGACGTTCGTGGGGGCCGCTGATCGAAACGTTCCTTTCGCATCGCGCCGGGCTCCGGGGCGTCGTGGTGATCGTCGACATCAGAAGAGGCTTCCAGGACGACGACGCCCAGCTGATCGAGTTCCTCGATAGCGTGAGCGTTCAGCCCATCGTCGTTGCCACCAAGCTCGACAAGCTCCCCACCAGCAAACGCAAGCCCGCCCTCTCCGCGCTGCGGAAGGACACCGGTCTTTCCGTATTCGGATACAGCTCCGTGACCCAGGAAGGCCGGGACGCGCTCTGGCGCAAGCTGCTCCGCATCGGAGCGATCGCCGAGGCGCCCGCGTAGAGGCCAGCGCTCAGTTGTCGAGGTCGAGCTGCAGGTCTTGATCGGGATCGCGAAGCCGAAGGTTCGACGGATCGCCGAGCATCAGACCCGGCTCCTGTGGCGAGCCAGGGGTGCCCGGCGCGTCGGAAATCCCAGGAACGTCGATTGCGAGACCGCCCTGCTGCGGCGGTCGACCACCAGGTCCCCCGAACGAGGGGGCCGGAGAAAGCGCGTTGTCGAGGTAGCGTTTCAGTTCGTCCCGCTTGGACGAAGGCACGAGAGCGAGCGCGGCGTCGGTCTGCTCTTTGGCACCTCGGCGGTCGCCAGCCTCGACCAGCACGCGCGCCACCTGCAGACGCATCTGCCAGTTCTCGGGGTCGAGCTCGACGGCACGCCGAGCCCGCGCTGCAGCGAGATCGACGTCACCGTCGGCAAGATAAAACTGGCTCCAAAGCATCCAGAGCGATGCGGATGACGGGTCGAGCGACTGCGCAACCTCGAGCGCTTCCCGCGCTCGTTCTGGCTGGTCGATGCCGAAGTACATCATCGCGCGGATGCGATAGGCGCGAGCGTATCTCGGCCATCGGTCGACCACCCGATCGATCGTCTGCGCCGCGGCGCTCAGCTCCCGCTCTGCAGCCGCATCCTCGCCGGCCATCTGAAGCATCGCCGAGGTCGCTAACGACAGCTGAACGACGTTCAGCTCTCGGGGGCCGTCGGGACGCAGCTCCCGCGCAGCCTCGAGCTCCTCTGAGCCGGCGGTCACGCCCCCAGTTTCGATCAGGATCGTTCCGTTCACCCCACGAGTCGTCGGGGAGACGGGGTCGAGACGAAGCGCCGTGTCGGCGCTCGGAAGGGCTTCCGCGCCGTTGCCGGATCGGACAAAGCTCCGGATCGCGTCGGTGGCGAGCGCGGCGCCGATGACCTCGGTATCGCGCAGGGGTCGAACCTCGATCGGCTTGACGGCCCCACGGCCTCCCCACGGATCGTAGTAAACGCTGGGTCCACCCGTCTGCTCTTCGTCGATCCCGACGAGGAAGTAGCCGAAACGGCCCGATGGGTCGGGCGGCGACGGCTCCCCGAGGTCCCAGGTCTCGACGACGATCGCCGGCGTTCCGTGTTCGCGGAGCCACGCAGTCATCGCGAGCGCGGCTTCGAGTGGGTAAACCTGAACCTTCTCACCGTCTTCGTTCGACAGTGCCCCGAGGGTTTCCGAGGCGGTGTACACGTCTCGGGTCAGCGGACGGTCGAGCCCCCATCGCGTAGTTCGCTCTCGAATCGCCGACGCAAGCGCCTCGGGTTCCGTCGGCCAGTCTCCGGATCCGGCAACGGAGAACGCTCCGTCGAAACGACCCACGGACAGCTGATCGCGCTCGAGATAGGCAGCCAGCTCCTTCGGTTCGAGAGGACGGAGCGGGGGCGTCTCTTCGAGAGTCACCGTATTGGCGCGATACACGCCGTAGCCGACGCCAGCCAGCACCAAGACCAAAGCGAGAGGGATAAGGCCGCTCCGCCCGCTGCCGGTAGGGACATCAGTCGCCGAGACTCGCACGACGCCTCCGCGGCGCATGCACTTCGTACAGCGTGGCTTTTTTCCGTCTTCGTCTGCGACGAACTCCATGTCGCAGTGGGCGCAGAACAGCTTATCGGCCATGGCGCGCGAGCATACCGAAATGCTCTCATGATGCTAGCGGACTACCGTGCGGCGGTTTCGTTCGGGTCATCGGTCAAGAATGAGCGACCGTGAATCGCCGACACCGCAAGGCCACATTTGCGCGCCCGCTCTCCGCGCCACTCGCTGTCCCAAAGCGCCACCTGACACTGGAGGTCTCCAAAGTCGATGACGAGCTCGGGCTTCGACTCGAGCGGGCTAGGAGCCGACTCGTGGGTTGATGCAAGCGAGCAACAGTCGAGACCCCGGAGCTGACGCACTAGTTCCGTATACTGCTCTTCCGCAACGGTCTGCTCGACGCTCATCATCGTCCCGCTTGGGCTCTTGGTGACGACCGTCATGCGTCGATCGCCGTGGAGCTCCATGTACATGGTGTCGCGCTGCGCCTTGCGGCCGATCATCCCCCAAGACACCACGACGTCTTGTGGGCCGGCCTGAGGCATCTTCACCGGCTCCTCGGACGGCTTGCAGCCGACCATCAGTACCGCGAGCAGCAGGCATCGAAGCAGCATTCCATGACTAGATCACGCTTGTGCCGCGATGTCTACCGGATGCTGAGTGTACGCTTCGGAGGTAGGGTTGAGCCGTGGACCACGAACTCGACTGTTTGACCTGCGGCGCCTGCTGCCGAACGGGTACGGACGGTCGGATCCTGATCCCGCCGGAAGACCTTGTTCGCTGGCGCGAGATCGGGCGGCCGGACGTGGCGGAAGCCGTTCAGCCCGGCCACTTCGGAATGGTGGGCTTCGCGACGCGCCCCGATGGGTCATGCGTTCACCTGGGAACCGACGCGGAGCCAAACGCCTGCCGAATCTATCGCATCCGCGGAACCACCTGCCGGGATTTCGAGCGAGGCAGCCAGCAGTGCCTCGAGTTCCGACGGGACGCAGGCATCGGAACGCGCGCCTGACGACTGAGGCGCGCCCTGGCACGACGCGCGCCAAGCCCTACGATTCCGAGTGGGAGGACCTCATGCCCACTGTCGATCCGATTCCGAGCCACTACCCACGCGTCAGCCCGTACATCTGCGTAAACGGCGCGGCCGACGCCATCGCGTTCTACGAGAAGGTCTTCGGCGCAACGGAGCGTCTGCGGATCCCGATGCCCGACGGAAAGATCGGCCACGCCGAGCTCGCCATCGGGAACGGCCTCATCATGCTGTCCGACGAGTTCCCGGAGATGGGTGTCCTCGGGCCGAAGTCCACCGGTGGAACCCCCGTGACAATCTCGGTTTACGTCGCGGACGTAGATGCCGTCTACGCGACGGCCATCGAAGCAGGCGCTGAGCCGACGCGTCCCGTCGAAGATCAGTTCTACGGGGATCGATCGGGACAGTTCGTCGACCCGTTCGGACACCGATGGAGCGTTTCCTCGTTCATCGAGGACCTCACGCCCGAGCAGGTCCTCGAACGCGCCGCAAAGATGTTCCAATGACGACGGTGGAGGATCCGACCTCGCTGTTCGCCGCCGACTATCGCGCCTATCTCGGGAAACGGCCGGGCTTCCATATCAACGAGCTCCGGCTAACGCCCGAACAGTGTGTCCCCTGGCACTATCACAACCACATCCAGGACACTTTCTACGTCGTCGACGGTCGGCTTCGCATCTACCTCCGCAGTCCGGAGGAGCAGATTGTGCTCGAACCCGCCGAGACGTACTCCGTGCCACCAAGAAGGCCGCATTTCGTGACCAACGACGCCGACACGCTGACCACCTTCCTCGTGCTGCAGGGTATCGGCCCCTACGACTTCGTTCTGCTCGAGTAACAAGAACGGCAGACGACGCCCGCTCTTGCGACACGACCAGACCGTCCGTAGCCCTCAGGAGGCGTGTGAGTGTCCGCGCGCGAGGCTGCTGCCCGCGATCGGAACGTACTTGGTGGCCCCTTCGCGCGCTCGGAATGCCAGGACACCGGCAAAGAATCCGATCGGGATGACGGCCCAACCCGAAAGCAGAACGCTGCCCATGAAGTAGTCGAGGGCCGTGTGGATGGGGGTAGCGCTCATCGCCGCCACCTCGAGAGAGAAGATGCAGTAGGCAACCAGCGTCACCAGCACACCCTGCCGCCCGGCGAGCGAGCTGTCGGTGGTGCGGTGACGGTCGAGAATGGTGGCCCCGAAGAGCGCCCCGGCGAAGAAGGCCGCGACGACCGGAAGCAGCATGTAGACCAACCACGCATCCGGGGTGCCGCCCGCCCACGCAACGATCGCGAAAGGCACCGACGCGACCAGCGCGACGCGTGCGCTCCAGAAGCCGGCCTGAGTACGACGACGCAGAGCAGCAACCTCCCAGTCGCTTGCGGCATCGATTGCCGCTCGACGTCGACGGCGGATTGCCGCCGCACGTACCGAGGGCGTCAATTTTGATCCTGACGTCTGCTGAGTGTTGCTCATCGTGGCTCCCCGATCTCAAATGCTACTGTTTTAGTAGCGCTTGTCAATCTTTAGGCGCTATTTTTTCCGTAGCAGTTGGCGCGATGGCGCACGCTACGCTAATCAAAGAAGACATGGCGAAGGCCAACAAGAACCGTCCGATCATGGTGTTGCTCGACAGCCTAGGTCGGCGCTGGAGCCTCAGAATCATTTGGGAATTACAGGAAGGCCCCGCCACGTTTCGTAGTCTTCGAAAAGCGTGCGACGGCGTGTCACCAAGTGTGCTGAACACACGCCTTGGTGAACTACGCAAGTTGGGCTTCGTCGAAAAAACTGACGACGGGTACGCGTTAACCGACGACGGCGACTCCCTCGCAGATCGCCTCATCAAACTCGATCGATGGGCGCGCCGATGGGACAAACGCCGTAAGCGAAAGTGATCTAGATCGCACAGTGACGTGCCACCGATCTGTCACACGATCCACGCCCATGTAACCTGCCCGCCACCCCCCCTTCGCAAGCCGGACCTAGTGTGGGCATTGGGAGGGAACGTTCTGAAAACCGTTTACTATGGGGTAGCGGGCGAAGGTCGGGGGCATGCGGCGCGTGCGCTAGCGATCATCGAGCAACTGCACGAACGCCACCGCGTGGTGGTCTACAGCTACGGACAGGCTCTGTCGCTGTTGAAGTCCGCATGCAGGTCCCTGGACGTCGAAGTACGGACGCTACCCTCGTTGGAGTTTTCTTACACCTCCCAACGTACGCTCAGCTACAGCCGAACGTTCTTTCGGAACGTCGGATACCTGAAAGACTTGAGCGACATCTTTTCGCGCATCCAAATAGAAATGGAGCGTACGCCGCCGGATCTGATCGTCTCGGATTTCGAACCGGTGCTACCTCGCGTTGGACGCCGCCTCGGAGTCCCGTTCTTGAGCGTGGATCACCAACATTTTCTGCTAGCATGCGACATTCGCGAACTCCCGGCGCGGCTCCGGCCCCATGCGCAGTGGATGGGGGTGTTCATCAAGGCGTTCTGTCCGCCAGGGCCATCGGAGACGGTGATCTCGTCGTTCTTTCCGTACCGAGTTCGGCCCCGTTACGCGTTCGCGAAGCAAGTAGGCGTGATGATGCGGCGACAGATCTTGGAGGCGCAGCCCGAGGATCGCGGGCACTTGGTGGCCTACGTGAGGCGTGCCGAAACGATCGACATCGTGCCTCACCTTCATGCGCTGGGGCGCCCAGCGAGAGTTTACGGCCTCGGCCAACAGCCTCGCTTCGGGAACGTCGAGTTCAAGGAGATCCATCCAAACCGTTTCCTCGAAGATTTGTCGACCGCAACGGGCCTCGTGACGACGGCCGGCAATCAGCTGGTCGGCGAGGCGCTCTACCTTGGCAAGCCCGTATTCGCAGTCCCCGAGCCCAAGAACCGCGAGCAAGACATCAACGCACACTTCGTGCAGACGATGGGCGTGGGTGAGTCGGTGGCTGCCGACCTGCTTTCGAAAGACGAGCTGACTTTGTTCCTCGACAAGGTTCCGTTCTACCGCGCGCGCATCAACCGGCAGCGCATGTGCGGCAACGCGATCGCCACCCGGATCATCGAAGACCACCTCAGCGGCGTCTACAACACCGGAGAGCGGCCTCGAACGTCCACGCGCGTCTCGCCAGCGCACGCGGTCGCCTAGTCGCGGACGCACCCGAAGCATGCCGGGCCGAAATCCTTCGGCCGCCGCGCATCGCGTCCGACCGTCTGTGACTCGACGAAACAGCTACTCGGCAGCGATCGCGAACTCGCGGTCCGTCGACGCGGGGACCGGGACACGCGCGCGCTCAGTGGTGAGCGGCACGACCTGCCGATCGGACACATCGTAGAGTCGGTAGAGCACGTTGCTGTCGACCGTCGCTCGGGCGCAGAACACCTGCGGGTGCCTATGGGGCGGCACGGCCCGGGTCACTTCTTTGTGGATGTGGCCGTGGAACACGAATAGCTCTGGGTTCCGGCGAAGGAGATCCGTGAGGACGCCGTGGTCGCGAAGCCCGTCCCACCACGTGCCGACGGCGACCGGGTGCGGAAACACCTGATGGTGGAGCCCTACGACGAGCGCGCAGCCGAGTTCTCGCGCCTGCTTCCCAGCCCACGCGATCCGCCTGGCGTTGAAAGGACCGAGCCTCCCGCCGGCGAACAGGTAGGGCTGCTTGAACGTCGTGGAGATCGGCAGCACTGCGAGGTCGCCGCGAATCACGAGCGATCCGAGCTGACTCGTCGGCGCCCAGGGCGAGAGCGGCCCGGAGAGCGCGAGGTTCCAGGCCTGGTCGTCGGTGTAGAGATCGTGGTTGCCCGGGACGAGCGTGATGCGATCCGGCGAGATACTCGACTCGTGCAGCACGTCCGCCAACGACTCGAACTGGCTCGGCAGCCCGTCCTCGGTCATGTCTCCAGTCATGACGATGTGGTCCGCACCGGCATCGACGGCCTGGCACATCGCACGAAGAAGTCGGTAGCGGCGGTCCGCGGCGTCCTTCTCGCGCCCGAAGCTCAGGAAGTTCATCCGAAAACGATGCCGACCGGACCGCAGGTGGTGGTCCGACTCGAGCAGATGCGTATCGGTGATATGAGCAACCCTCACGCATCCGGAGGATCACCCGACATCGCGGCAGTGACGTGACAAGCAGATCACCTTGCGGTGAAAACGTGGCGGGTCCTACTCGCTGAACAGGTTCTCGACGTCGGCCTTGGTGAGGCCCTTGAGCGGGCTGCCCTCCGTCGAGAGAACGTTGGAAACGAGCTCGCGCTTCTTCGCGGAGAGCTCGAGGATTTTCTCTTCGACGGTCCCCTTGGCGATGAGCTTGTAGACGTTGACGTTCTTCGTCTGTCCGATGCGGTGCGCTCGGTCGGTAGCCTGGTCTTCCACCGCCGGGTTCCACCAGGGGTCGAAGTGAACCACGGTGTCGGCTCCCGTGAGGTTGAGCCCCGTGCCGCCCGCCTTGAGTGAGATGAGGAACACCGGCACCGAGTCGTCTTCGTTGAAGCGATCGACGCGCTCGATGCGATCTTTGGTGGACCCATCGAGGTACTCGTACTCGACTCCGTCTTCGTCGAGGGCCGTGCGAATGTGACCCAGCATCTCGACGAACTGGCTGAACACCAGCACCCGGTGGCCGCCGTCGACGGCCTCGCTGATGATTTCGCGAAGCGCGCCGAGCTTGCCGCTCTCGGCAGCCGTGAAGTCGGTATCGGGGAGCTTCATGAGGCGCGGGTCGCAGGCGACCTGCCGAAGTCGAGTGAGCGCCGCCAAGATCTGGATCTGCGCTCGGCTCACGCCCTGCTTCTCGACCTCGCTCATCACGCTCTTGCGAACCTGGCGGAGAATCTGCTTGTAAAGCTTGTTCTGCTCTTCCGCGAGCGGGACGATCATCTCCTGCTCGATCTTCTCGGGCAGATCGGCTGCGACGTCGCGCTTCACGCGGCGCATGACGAACGGCTTGATGGTGGAACGGAGCCGCTGCGCCGTTTCCATGTCGCCCCGGTCGATCGGTCGCGCGATGCGCTCCTCGAACGTTTTGAGCTGGCCGAGCAAGCCAGGCGAAACGAAGTCGAAGATACTCCAGAGCTCGCTCAGACGGTTTTCGATGGGCGTGCCTGTGAGGGCGAGCCGCCGTTCGCTTCGGAGCTTCTTCGCCGCGCGCGCGGTGTGGCTCATCGGGTTCTTGATGTGCTGCGCTTCGTCGAGGATCACGTAGCGGAGATCGAGCTCCTGAAGCAGCTCTTCGTCACGCCGAAGGAGCGCGTAGCTCGTGATCATCACGTCGGCTTTGTCGAGCTCCGCGCGCCTCTGCTGCCGGTTCGGCCCCTGCCACACCACGGTGGTGAGTCCGGGGGCGAACTTGTTGATCTCTCGCTCCCAGTTGGGCACCACGGAAGTGGGCGCCACCACCAGGTTCAGCTTTCGCTTGTACTTGCTCTTGGCCCAGGTCAGGAGCGCGATCGCTTGAAGCGTCTTTCCGAGCCCCATGTCGTCGGCCAAGATACCGCCGCTGTTGATCTCGTGGAGGAACACGAGCCAGTTGAAGCCCTCTTTCTGGTAGGGGCGCAGCGTGGCCTTCAGGGTGCGGGGCTTGGCGACCTTCGGGATCTCGTCGAGGTCGCCGATCTTGGTGAACAGGGTTTTCGCAGAGGCGGACACCTTGGCGTTTTCGACCATCTTGAGGAGGTCTTGGACGCGGCCCGCCTGCGAGAGCGGGAGCTTTTCCTGCGCGCCGGACGTGGCGTAGATCTCCGCCATCCGAACCAGCACGTCGCCCACCCTCTCCGGGTCGACCGGTGCGAACGTTCCGTCCTCGAGGCGCACCAACCGGCGACCGTGCTCGAGGCACGCACGGAGCTCCTCCTCGCGAACGACGGCGCCCCCCGACTCGAAGGTCATGTCGAGGTTGAGCCAATCGACGCCGCTCGAGACACGCATCTGGGGCGTGACGGATTCGTCGCGGATGGTGACGTCGACGAGGTCGTCGGGAATGAAGCGATCCCACTCCTCAGGCAGCTCGCCAATCCCGGTGGTCCAGAAGTTGATGGCGTCATCGCCGTGCGCAACCAGATCGTCGCCGGATTCGGAGACCTCGAAGCCGAGGCTCATCAGGGATTGAATCCCGGCCATCTCTGCGCCGACGTCACGCCTGACGACGCGCGGGCGAGCCTTGCCGTTCTTCGGCGGCAGGAACGCGAGTGGAGAGGGGAAGTCGTCCGGCGGAACGTCAAACTCTTGATCGTCGTAACGGACCACGAGCTGCACGCTTGCGTCGATGATGTCGCCGTTCGCCTTCAGTTCGAATCGCGGCTGGGCGTCGACGAGGTCGGCGACGGAGCTGAGATCGGGAAGCTCCGCCCCAAGGGACGCGGCCACCCGCGGAATGTACTCGCCGAGCAGCGCGGGAAGGTCTTCGAGCGACTGCACCATAGCGGGAGACCGGTAGAGCCGCTGGAGCCACGCCGGCGTGACCAGTTCGCTCACCGGTCGTGCAACGCCCTCGGTGGTATCGATCTGCCAGCCGGGCGTGCCCTCGAACCAGGCGCCGCTCGACAACGCGAACCGGCGGCCGCTGCTTTCGAGCCCGAAGACGACCCGCACGCGCAGGCTGTTGCCATTGGCCGGGTCGAGCTCGATTTTCGGTTTGAGCGCCTCGTTGGCGAACCTCAGCTCCATGGACGCCGGTTCGAGAAGGACGCGCCGGTCGCTCAGCATCTCGAGCACCTCGGCGGCATCTTCACCGCGAAGCTCAGCGGTAGTGGTCTGTCCGCGATTGGCGTTTCGTGCGAGCGCCCGGAAGAGCGGCCGCTCGTCGATGGAAACCATGTTGAACGCTCCGAGCGCCTCGCCGATGGGCACCGCGCTTCGCGAGCCTGCAAGCACCGGCGTGACCGTGATCGACGCAGGCCGGACCGTCATGCGGTATTCGAAGTCTAGCGGTCGCGGGAGAGCCTCCGGAGGGAGCCACGCGTCCATCGGGCCGCGCGACTCACCGCGCCCCGCTTGCAGCTCTCTCGGCGTGAGGACCTCGAGCGTCCCGCCCTCACCGCCGCCGGAACGACGACGACGACGCGAACGGCGTCGCTTACCGCCAACCGAAACCGTGCCTGGCACATGAACCGGTTCGCTCTTCTTCTTCTTTTTCTTGGAGGGCTGCTGAGGCTGTTTCGCGCGCGGAGGCCGCACCTCGTCCCGCAGCGCGACCATCACGGCGGCCACGTGCTTGCAATGGCCCGTCGGACCGCGCCACCCAGGGCAGGTGCACTTGGATTCCCACGTATCGGCTTCGCTGTCGTAGGTGACTTTCGTACGATAGGGCTCGTCTGCGGTGCGAACGGAGATTTCGCCGCTCACCGAATGCTCTTGCTCGATGAGATTGTCGACGGCCTTGCGGCGCGCGTAGAGCCGCCCGCGAAGGAACGCGTTGCCGCCGGTGACGCGTTGGATCGCACGGTCACTCATCGAGGCGAGTTTCTTCGCAACTTCCGTGGTGGGCTCACGCCACGTGGGCGCAGGCTCGTCCGCGGACTTGGGTTCCGCGGGTTCAGCTTCCGTTTCTTGGAGCGCGGTGTCGGCCATGACTGAAAGGTGTTGGGATGGCGGTTCGTGGGACCTACACGGTTTTCGCGCGTTGAGTCTCTCCCCGTTGCGGTGCACCTGCTCGATCTACGGGAGACCCCAGTGTAGGCCGCAAACGCCCGCTACAGTGGTGATCTTACACACGATCCGAGAGACCGCAACTCTCTCGTTGAGGACGGTCGAGGCTCAACCCGACGCTTTGACGAGGGATTCAGGCAGGAGGAGAGACGGGGTTCCCGTGGAAAAGACCCAGAGCTGGTGGGCGGCACGGGTCGCCGCGATGTGGAGCAGGTGCCGCGCCTCGCTGTCCGACGGAAAAGTGGCCGAGTTGCACTCGACGACGACGACGTAGTCGAACTCGAGCCCCTTCACCTGGCGCACGTCCGTGACGTCCACGCCCGGCCGAAACGGAAAATCCTGCTCGGCCACGCGGCGAAGGTTCGGCACCTCCCCGTGACGAAGGCCCTTGTAGTAGAGGTCGGCCTGCTCCGGGTATCGGGCGATCAAGGCGACGGACGAGAGGGGTTCGGAGCTCACGAGGTTTCGGAGCGCTTCCGAAAGAAACCCGACGGCCTCTCCGCTGCCACCGAACCGAAACAGCTCGACGGGCGCACCATGGCGGGTGGCCTCGCCGGACACCTCATTGCGGAGCGGGCCGAGGACGTCCGTGGCGAACTCGAGGATTTCGTGCGTGGACCGGTAGCTGAGCTTCAGCGGCTCGATCTCGATGTGGTCGAGCTTCAGCTGCTCGAGTACGTGGCGCCAGTCGCTGAAGCCGTTGTCGAGATGTAGCTTTTGCGCGATGTCGCCCGCCAGCGTCACGCTCTGCTGCTCCGACGAGGTATCGAGCACCACCGACAGCTCGACCGGGCTCATGTCCTGTGCCTCGTCGACGAAGATGTGCTCGTAGTTGAGGGCGGCGCGGCGACCAAAGAGCGGGCCTCGCATGACCTGATAGATGCGAAGCAGGAGCGCGTCGTCCTCTCGGTCGAGCGCCGCCGGCTCTTCGTCTTGTTCGCCGTCGACCCCGAGGTTGCGCTCGCTCGGCTGGTCGTCGTCTTCGATCGCTTCTTCGTACGCAAGAAGCGCGCGCGTAGAATGGCGGCTGCACCAGGAATGCACCCACTCGATCTCTTTTTCGCTAAGCGCGTCTGGGGCCCACTTTTGGAAGGCGTTGCGGAGGCGATCGTGGTCCGTGAGCATGTCGGCCCACGCCGTCACGATGTCGTTCGCGCGTTTGGACCATCGCTGGCAGATACGCCCGACCGCGTGTCGCATGCCGAGCGGAACCTGCTTCGCGCCCTCGTCGTCGCTCTGGAGCCACTGCGAAAGGAGATCGAGCCGAACCCCGAACGGCTCTGCCTTGGAACCGTGCCAGTTGCGGGTCACACGCGCGCCGCCCTCGTCTTTTTTCGCCTCCTCGAGGATTGCGGCTTCGGCCTGGGACGCCAGCTCGTCGACGTACGCGTCGATGACGCGAAGCATCGTAGGGTGCTTCTTGAGGCGGACGACGTGGGTGGGGGTGTCTTCCACGTAGCGCGTCGTGAGTTTCGGCACGTGGCGGCGCCGCTGCGATTCGGCCCACGACTGGAACGTCTGCACCGGCACGTCCTCCACCCCGAGCGCCGGGAGCACGCGCGAGATGTATCGGACCAAGGCATCGTTGAAGACGATGACCAGCATCTGATCGGCGCGAAAACGCGACTTGTCTTGAAACGCAAGGTAGGCGAGACGGTGGAGACCGATGGTGGTTTTACCGCTACCGGCGCCACCCTGAATCACGACGAGGCCCGAGGTGGGCTGGCTGATGAGCTCGAACTGCCGCGGGTCGATCAGCGCCGTGATCTCCGACAGGTGCTTATCCTCGCGGAGGTCTTCGTCGCCGATGCCGAGCTGGCCGGGTCGGTGGTGGGCCTCCGGTCGCATCGCGGCACCCTGCCCCCCGGCGAGGCGCGTGGAGTGGTCGGCCACCCGGCGCCAGCTGTCCTCTCGCGACCGTCGGAACGTGCCTTGAGGGGCCCCGATGCGGCGAAGCTTGCCGGAGCTGATCGACAGGTTGCGCCGAACGACGACCTCGCCTTCGACCTCCCGGTCGCCGAAGATCTCGTCGTAGTCGTCGCCCTCTTCGTATCGGTAGTAGACGCGGCTCACCGGAGCGTCCCGCCAGTCGACGATTCGGACCCCGGTTTTCGGGTCGAGGAAGGTGCTTCGGCCGATGAGGATCTCGCGCTTGCGATCCTCCTCCTCGAGCACCATCCGGCCAAAGTACGGAGACTTGGCGTCGACGGCCCCCTCGATGACCTTGGCCCGTCGGTTCGCCACCTGCTGGAGCCGCTCCATCTCCTCCACCAGCGGCGGAATGTCTTCGAGCCGGGCCTCGCGGATCTGATCGCGGAGCGCGATCAGCTCGGCGTCGTAGTCGATGAGCTGGCCCCGGTTCGTGGGCCGCTTGGCGTCGATGGTCCGATGGACGCGTGCGAGGACTTTTTCTTCCTCGGCAACGATCTGGTCCATTTCCGCATCGGTGTGCGGGCCCTGGCTCTCGGGGCGTTGGTTGACCTCGACCTGCTTCATGTTGGGTGTATCAAGAACGCAGCAACAGCCCAATTCGCGAATTCGAGGACGAGTAGCACGATTCCAGGACGCATCCAAGCATCATCGGAAAGCCCTGTGCTTTGAAGGAGATGCGTTAGTCGAGTTTCTTCAAGAGCACCTTCGAACGACGTCCCAAGTCGTACGCGGTGCGCCGCGCGGCGGGGATCGCATCGAGGGGGCAGTTCTCGAATCCACGCTCTCGAAACCAGTGTGACGTTTGGGTCGTGAGCACGAAGAGGCCTCGCAGCCCGGCCGCTTCGCACTGCCGTTCGAGATACTGGAGGAGCTGGTCACCCCGGCCGGTGGTGCGGTAGTCCGGATGCACCACGAGGCACGCCAGCTCGGCGATCGCGTCGTCCGGGTACGGGTACAGCGCCGTGCACCCCACGACCATCCCGTCGCGCTCGATGACGGTGAACCGGTCGATGTCGTTTTCGAGCATCTCGCGCGAACGTCGGGCTAGCACGCCCTGCTCCTCGAGCGGCTCGATCAGTTCGAGGATGCCGCCCACGTCCGAGCGATCGGCTGGGCGCACGCCCTCGAAGGCCTCGGCGGTGACCATCGTGCCGATGCCGTCTCGTGTGAAAAGCTCCCGGAGCAGCGCCCCGTCGCTCTTGCGAGGGATGAGATGCGCGCGCGGCACGCCGGCCTGACAGGCGGAGATGGCGGCCGCGAGGTGTCGCTCGACGTCGTGGGCGAGCGACCGGCCCGACTGAAGCACGGCTTTGGCCTCCTGCGGCGTGAGGAGGGCGTGCGGATTGCCCTTCTCGTCCGGAATCCCGTCGCCCTCGAGGAGGCCAATCAGCTTGTCGGCCCGAAGCGCGGTCGCCGCGGCCACGGCCACGTCATGGCTGCTGATGTTGAACGCTTCACCGGTGGACGAATACCCAATCGGCGTCAGGACGACGATGGCGCCGTCGTCGAGTCGCTGTCGAATCGCCTCGGCGTCGACGCGCCTCGGCTTTCCGGTGTGCTGGTAGTCGACGCCGTCGACCACGCCGATGGGCTGCGCCATCACGAAGTTGCCGGTGGCGACCCGAAGCCTGGCGCCCGACATGGGCGAGTTGGGGATGCTCATCGACAGCAGCGCCTCGAGCTCGACCCGGGTCGCGCCCACCGCCTCCTTGACGCTTTCGAGCGCCACGTCGTCGGTGATGCGAAGCCCCTCGTGGTACTTCGGTGAGCGCCCGCGTCGGTGAAGGGACGCGTCGATTTGGGGGCGCGCCCCCGCCACGAGTACCAGCCGAACACCGAGCGAATGAAGCAGCGCCACGTCGTAGAGGAGCGTCCGCAGGTCCTTCGACGCCACGGCCTCGCCGCTGAACATGACCACGAACGTACCCCCGCGATGCGCGTGGATGTACGGCGCGCTCGCGCGAAAGTGTTGGACGAAAGGGTCGACTTTGGGGCTCATGCGGTGTCCGTGCAGTAGCGCCGAATCAGCTGTTCGTAGAGATCCGTCGCGCGCTCGATTTCCGCCATGGTGACATATTCGTCCGGTCGGTGCGCAACGCCGATGTCGCCGGCACCGAGCACGAGTGTCTGAAGCCCCAATTGGGCGAGGTACGGTGCTTCGGTGCCGAAAAGCGCAGTCCGTGCTGAACATCCGCACAAGCTCTCGACCGCATCACGGAAGCCGCTGTTCGTGGGGCCGCCGAACGCATCGTAGAACCCGGTTGCTTCGACGTCGATCGACCACGACCCGGAGCGGAGTGCACGAGTGGCTTCGTCGCGAAGCTCGGCAAGCACGTCGTTCGGGACCATGCCGGGAAGAAGGCGCATGTCGATGTCGAGGGTACCGTGGTCGGGGATGCGGTTGTTGCTGTCGCCCGAGACGATGCGCCCGAAGTTCAGCGTGGGCCCTGGCACCTCGAACTCGTCGTCTCGAAACCGCGCCTCGAGGCCGTCGCGCCAAGTCTCGAGCGCGCCGAGCACACGGTGCAGGCCCTCGATGGCGTTGACCCCTCGCGAAGGGTTGCTGGCATGGCCCGCCAGGCCGCCGACCGAGACGCGAACGTAGAACACGCCCTTGTGCTTGTGAATGGGCGCAAGGCCGGTGGGCTCTCCGATGATCGCGTAGTCGCCGAGTGCGCCCCCTTCGTCGGCGAGCGCGCGCGCACCGGCCATCGTGCTCTCTTCGTCCGCGGTGCCGAGCACCCAGACCGGGTGCGCGAGGGACTTGGAATCGACCCGCGACACCGCATGAAGCGCGGCCGCAAAGAAGCCTTTCATGTCGGCGCTGCCGAGGCCGTAGAGCTTGCCGTCGCGCGCCGTCAGCTCGAACGGGTCGTCCGTCCAGCGCTCGGCGTTGTAGGGCACGGTGTCGGTGTGACCGGACAGCACCAGCCCACCCCCGCCGCGACCGAGCTTCGCCACCAGATTAAACTTTCCGGAGACGCCTGGGACCGGTCGGACGCGGACATCGAAGCCGAGCGCCTCGGCCCAATCCGCGATGAGGTCGACGACCCCGCGGTTCGACTGGTCGAAGCGCGGGTCGGTGGCGCTCACCGAAGGGGTGCCGACGAGACGCCGCAGCATGTCGGTCTGTGAGGGAAGCACGGAAGCACCATAGCGCCGAACCCGCGTGCACAAAATCCGCATTGCGGGGATCCCGGCAGGGACTACGTTCTGGCCCATGAGCGAAAAGACGCCCACCGAGGCGATTACCATCATCGAGGAGACGCACCGAGGAGAGCGAGCCTGGGACATCTACAGCCGGCTGCTCAACGACCGAATCATCTTCCTCGGGACCCCGATCAACGACTTCGTGGCCAACGCGGTAATCGCGCAGCTGCTCTACCTCGAGAGCGAAGACGCCGACAAGGAGATCACCATCTACATCAACAGCCCAGGGGGGATGGTTTCGGCCGGGCTCGCCATCTACGACACCATCCGCTACGTGCGGTGCCCGGTGTCCACGGTGTGCCTCGGGCAGGCGGCGTCGATGGGTGCGTTCCTCCTGGCCGCGGGCACCAAAGGGCTTCGGCGCGCCCTCCCCCACAGCCGCATCATGATTCACCAGCCGCTTGGCGGATATCAGGGGCAGGCGTCCGACATCGAGATTCACGCGAAGGAAATCCTCAACACCAAGCAGCGCCTCAACGAGATCCTCGCGCAGCACACCGGTCAGGACGTCGAGAAGGTCCGGCAAGACACCGAGCGCGACAAGTTCCTCTCTGCCATGGAGGCCAAGGAGTACGGCATCGTCGACGACGTGATCATGCCGCGCAAAGAAGGGGTCGCGCCGGCGGCATGAGCGCTCTCGAGGTCTGTCTGGTTCGCCACGGGGAGTCGGTCTCGAACGCCGCTGGGATCTGGCAGGGACAGGGCGATTCGCCCCTCAGCGACAAAGGACGAACCCAAGCCGAGTTCCTCGGAAGCGCCCTCTCGGACGAGCACTTCGACCTGGCGATTAGCTCCGACTTGAGCCGTGCCGCGGATACCGGGCGTGCCGTGGGCCGGGACCTCGAGTTGGACGCCGAGTGGCGCGAGATCGACGTGGGGACCTGGGAGGGTCTCACGATGGAGCAGGTGGTCGAGCGCTACCCCGAGCAGATCGAGGCGCTCCGGCAGCGCAAAACGTTCTCGGTGGGCGGCGGGGAGAGCTGGCCGGAGGTCTTCGCGCGGGCGGACCGCGCGCTTGCGAACTTGCGCTCCAGCATGACCGAGGGCGGGCGTGTCATCGTGTTCACCCACGGCGGGATCATCGCGGCGATCATGGCCGGGCTGATCGGGGCCCGGGACCGGTGGCCTTGGCCGTTCGGCCGGATGCGCAACACCGGCCGCACGACCCTTCGATTCGTCGACGACCGAATCGAGCTGCTCGGCCACAACGACGACTCCCACGTACCGGACGAGCACCGCCGCACCTACGTGCCGCGGAAAGACCAGGCCGTGCTCCGACTTGTCGCCAACGGTCAGCCGGAAGCCGCCTCCGGAGATCCAGCAGGGCTGGATTTCAACTCTGCAATCAAAGTTGCCCGTGTCAAGGGTGCAGGTGAGGTGATGTCGGTGTCGGGAACCGGCGCGGAGGTCGCCTCGCTGGTTCAGGAGGCTGTCGCGGCTTCCTCCAGCGATTTCAGGTTCGTAGCGCCAGCCATCGGCACGGCGACCGAGGTTCTGGTCTCCCCGGAGCACACGATGCTCCTCGACTACGGCCTGGCCTGATTCAGATCTGCAAAATCCATTTCATTTCTGAAAAGTGAGCTGCCTCACGCCTGTCCAGCTTACATACATCTACAATACATCTGTAAGGGTTATGAGACGGGTGTGTCGTTTGTGATCCAAGTGACAGGCACCCTCGCCGGCTCGTGCGATCGACCGCAATTCAGGGGTTAAGTCCCTAGAACTTCAAAAAAATTTCAGATCTGAACTCAGCCCAGATGGGGACCACCAATCATGTACATGAGATCATTCGTGATTCGGGATGTCGTCGAGTTGGCACGGTCATCGCATATACCGACCTTGACATAAGCGTAGCGGCGAAGACGTACCCCCCACGTCCCCCGCAACGCTGTTAGACCAGGCGATTTGGCTTGTTTCCCCCCACTTCATCCAAATCGCCATCTCTCTAACGGCTCGGAAGCCCCCCCTTCCGAGTCGTTACTTTTTAAGCGTGTGACGAGTTCACGGACCTCGCGCGCGATCGCCGGTCGACGGTCCTCGACCCACTTCGGATCGGCCGGGCGGCGCGCGCGAGATCGCGTATGCGCGACTACTTCACGACTTTGAGATAGGGCGGGCGATCGCTCGGTTTCGGTCGAGGTTTAGCTGGTATCTCCTCGGAATCCAGGGAGCTTTCAACGCTCGGCAGGACGCGAAGCGAGGGGCGCTCCTCCGGGAGCTCCGGGGGGTCACCCCGGCCGGCCTCGCGCTCGATCTCCTCCGAGATTTCCTGAGGCATCGAGTCGGGCCAGACCATTCCCCGTCCGTCGTCCCCGGCCAGCGCGAACACGGCGTCCCAGTCGACCCGGCACGTGAAGGGCGACCGGTTGAACGAAAGCGTGCCGTACACACCCTCCTCGTCGACCCGAAGGTCGGGGATCGGGACGGGCATGTTCAGGCCGATCTGAAGCACCAGCTGCGGTTCCTCTCGGTACCACTGAGGCACCACGACACCCACGTCGCGCGGGTCGAGATGCACGAATACGCTGCCTTGGCTCAGGAGGTAGCGAGCCACCTCGAGCTTATCGGGGAGCTTTTCACTTTCGGGCACCCCCCAGGATTAGCGTAGAAAACGGGACCTGGCCATAGTGACCGGGCGCTCAGGAGTCGCAAAACTCGGAAGACTTGCGCTTCTAGGCGGGTCTCGGGCCCCATCCATCCGGGGTTTTCGAGCGGGTCGCTAAGTCGGATCCGGAGCCGATTTCGCGGGCTTGGGCGGTTTGTCCGAGAGCCGCGGCCGGCGCTTTCGGAGGAAGGGCTTGGCCTTCACGTCGTGCGGCCCTTCCTCGCCCGGCGCGGGCGGAATGTGCGTGATTTGGTACGCCCGGAACGACACGATGCGGTCGGCGTCGTTGCCAGTGCGTTCGTGGTAATTGTAGATCCAATCGGTAAGTCCCGGGTAATACATGCGAAACCCTTTGATACGCGCGATGTAGTCGCACCAGAAGTAGTTGAGGCCGAGGTAGGGCGGAATCTCCCGGAGGCTCGGGTCGGCGTGGCGAGAAGCGACCTCGTTCATCGGGTCGACGTGTCGGCCGTCTTCGGTGATGGCGTCGACGACGATCCAAGCATCGTCCCTCGGCGCGTTCGCCGCGAACATCTTCCAGCCCTGGTTCAGCCGAAACCTCATGACCGAGGCGCGGATCCACTCGGGCTGCTCGTGCTTGACGTAGCGCGCGATCGACGGGTTTTCGATGAGCACCTGCGACGTGGCCACCACCACCAGGAAGGCCAGAACCGGCATCGCCGCCCAGCGCCAACGCGAAGCGGGCGCCGTGGGTTCACCCTCCTTCGGCAGCGTAAGGGCCGACACCAGCCGAGCACTCTCTCCGCGGCGAGCGGCGACCCGGTCTCGGAGCCAGTCCCAGTCCTCTTTGCTGATGAGCAGCGTGGAATACGCGATCATCACGAACGAGAAGAGGCCCACGTTCGACACCAGCGCGATCCCGAGGTGGAGCGCCAGAATGCCGAGGATCGACAGGCGGCGGGTCCAGGGCTTTCCCCAGGGGGACAGGATGAGAAACCCGAGCAGGAACTCGATGACGAGCGTGCCGTAGGTCAGGCCCTGAAAGACCCAGAGCGGCAGGTTCTCCCGCATCCAGTAGCCCGCGAACGTCACGATGCGCTCCTGCTGCGCCAGCCAATACACCGCCGTGCCGTCTCGCCACGTGACCCCGCCTTTATGGATGGCGTTGAAGAAATAGATGATGGCCAGCTGGAACAGGGCGACGAACACCGCGACCGACACGTGGGGCGAAGCCATCGGTGGTTTCCCGGCACGCTTCCGCCGCCAGGCGTCGACCGAAAACGTGGCGCCGAGGGGCAGAAACGCCGTCCACAGGACCAGGTCGCCGAACACATAGTCGCCGCCGTTGGCGAGCACGTCGGTGCGAATGTGGAGTGAGATCAGGCAAACCCAAGCCAGAACGTGCATGACGCGCGTGAACAGGCCGACCAAGAAACATAGGTAGATCAGGGCGACGAGGACGAACGCGAGTCGGACCTCCGGCACGGTATCGACGTAGAAGAAGAGCGATTCGCCGTACGGGCGGAGCGGATGCTCGGCGAGCATGGCGTTGGGGATGAGCCCTTCATCGGTGAACCAGAGCGTGAGCTCGGTGCTGCGCTTGGCGAGATCGAAGAACAGCATCAACCCGATGGCGATGCGGGTGAAGCCGAGCGTGCGGGTATCGATGGAGAAGAACCCGTCGCGAAGGAAGCTCTTCGTGATCCAAGCCATGCCGCTTGGGGCGGAACCTACCAGGAGCACGCGAGAAGACAAAACGCACCGTTTTCGTGGATATTCGTTCCCAGCTCGGATCGCGTGGTGTAGCTTTCTGCAAAGCGAAAGGTAGGCCATGCTTCGACCCAAGAAAGTGATTCCCACACTCGCCGCCGCGGTTCTCTCCCTGACCGGCTGCGGAGACGACGGGTCAGACAATGGCGGAGGCGACGGAGGCTCGGGTGGCACGGCGGGAACCGGCGGTATGGCCGGCACGGGCGGAATGGCCGGCACCGGAGGCGTGGCCGGCACGGGCGGAATGGCCGGCACCGGAGGCATGGGGGGCTCGGGTAGCGAGGCGATTCAAGCATTCTGCGCCAAGCTCACCGGGTGCTTCGACGAGGGCGCGCCCTACTACGACGCCTGCATCGCGTACGCGACGGGCACCGCCGAGGCGACCGCCATGGCCGGCGCGGCCTGCTACCAGACGTTCGTGACCTACCTCGATTGCATTAGCGCTCTCGAGTGCGACGAACTCTATACGGAAGCGGACTACGCCTGCCAGGATGCATTCGACGAGGGCGTCGAGGAGAACTGCGGCGTCTGAGCCGACCGGGCGCCGTTCGGCGCCCTGCGCCACCTACTCGTGAAGTTTGATCTTCAGCGTGGTGGCCTTGCCGCTGTACTTGAACGTCGCGGCCTCGTACTTGGGAGGGCCGAAGCGTTCGGCGGGGACATCGTTTGACACACCCCAGGGCTCCTTCGGCCGGCCGACGAGGCTTGTTTCGAGGTCGCCACTCTTGTCGAGGTCGTGCATGATCGACACGGCGTACGTTCCAGGCTTCACGTCGCGAAACGTGCACACCGCTTTTTTACCCTTCGGCTTTACGAACATGGATTGCAGCGCCTTCTTGGAGTCGCTCGGAAAGCCGTCCTGTTTGCTGTACAGCGAACACCCGATTTGGCCTTTGTCGTTTTGGATCTGCAGCACGTCGATTCGGAGCACCCCGCTGTCGTCACTCGGCGGTGGTGGTTGGTCTGCGCTCGCCAACGCAGACACGAGAAGAAGACCGACGAACGACGGAACGACGATGCGACGACGGTGAGGGAGGATTGCAGGCATGAGGTTCTCCTTCTTCCTTGTTGATACGGGGGTCATGCGGGGACCCAAGCACCGTGGAAGCCGTGGGGTACACGATTCGGCATGCGGACCTCGGCGACGGGGCCTTTACGTACTGCGGTTGCATCGAAAACCGCAAGGTCGGAACTGCGTCGCTCGGCATCATACACGTACGTGAGAAGCCACCCTTCCCCTTCGCTGCCGCCCGCGTCGACGAAAAGCGGCTCGCCCGACTGACGTGCGGGCCCCGGTTCCCATTCATCGAGCTTGCCTGTCTTAGCGTCGTATCGCGCGACGCCGGCAGGGTGGAGAATCATGGGGTTCGAGCGGAACGTGGTGTACCAGCTGTATCGGTTCGGGCGGCCGGCGAAGCGGCGATCGGTGTAGGGGAACTCGAAGCTCCGGTCGGATAACATCGTTTCCGAGAACGTGAGTTCGTCGCCGCCGGTACCGACTCGCCAGCGAACGAGGGTCGTCGGGACGGAGCCGAAGCGCTCGCCGTTCATCATCTCCCGATAGCGACACACGTCGACTACCACGTCGTCCCCTTCCCGAAAGGCGTTGGCGGCGTGGTAGACGTAGCAGGGCTCGATGTCGACCCAGCGAATCGCCGACGCTGGGCCGCCGAGAGGCATCACGCCGATGCGGGCGCCGAGGTCGGGGTCCCATCGGAAGAACCAGCCGGAGCGATCGAACTCGTCGAGATCGAAGACCACCGGAAGCTCCCAAAAGACGACGTCGCGATCGGTGATGGCGAAGGAGTGCATCATGGTGGGTGCACGAGCGTCGACGGCCTCGCTGTGCACGAGCGCGCCCGCCCGATCGGCCACGTGGTAGGTGACGAAGGGCTCCTCGAACCCGTACCCGAAAAAGTGCATGGCGCCCGTTTGGGGGTCGATGGCGGGATGCGCGGTGAACGAGGTATCGAGGCGCCCGTCGAAATCGTGAAAGCCTACAGTGGAGAGGTCGCTCGGGTCGATGGCGTAGGGAAAGCCCACCTCGCCGGAGGCCAGCAAACGCCCGCCATGGTGGACGAGGCTCACGTTGGCCTGCGTGTTCGGGCCGCCGGGCGCACCGAGCTGGGTTTTGCTTTCGTACCAGGGGGTGCGGACGTAGCGGTTCTTGTACCAGCGGGCGTTGCCTCCGCTGAGGCGCACGCCGTGGATCATCCCATCCCCGAGAAACCAGTGCGTGCTCTGGCCGTTCTGGGCGTTGGAGCCGTTTCGCACGTACACCCCGTCGAGCTCGGGAGGGATGGCCCCACGCACCGCGAGCGAAGCGACGTCACGCTCCTCGACCACGGGGCCGAAGTTTTGCTGAAGCCACCAGGGCGCGTTGGGGTCGAGTTCAGCGAGCATCGGTGCCACCGTGCGAACCTCCCGACGAGCACATCCCCACGAAGGAAGCGCGATAGCCGCGGCGGCTGCGGTGGTCGCGCGGAGGAACGCGCGGCGCTGCAGCATGAGCGGGTCGACGAGGGACTGCGTCATGACTTCTTCCTTCTCTTTTTCGTGGGGGGCGCGAGCTTCACCAGCGCTTCCTCGGCCCAGGCGAGCCGGGCCTGGCAGTAGAGCTCGCCGAAACGAACGGTGAGGAGCCAATGGTCGAGCTCGGGGTGACCCCCATGGTCTCGAAGCAGCTGCTCCTCGATGCCGCGGTAGCGGCCGAGCAGCTCGAGCTGGCGGTCGCGGCAATCCTCGAGCTGGCGGTGCATGACCCCGTCCCCGACGTGCGCGCTGAAAAAGACCTTGAGCAAGAGTTCGTCGCGCACGGGGGACGGCTCGGCGGGCTCCTCGAGCCACCCGGCGAGTGCGCGGCGCCCTTTCGCCGTGATGGTGTACTCGAAACGCTTGCGCCCCCCGGACGACGCCGTGCTCTTCTTCACGAGCTGTTCTTCGGTGAGCTTCTTCAGGATGGGATAGATCTGGCCGTAGCTCTCCTGCCAGAAGTTGCCGGTGCTGCCCTCGATCTCATGCTTGAGGTCGTACCCGGAGCGCGGGCCGCTCGTCAGAAACCCGAGGATGGCGTAGGCGGTGCGGCTTCGTTTGGCCATACGTATCTAACAGATACATCTGAAAGATAGATTGTGTCAAGGGCGCGATTGGCGACGGGGCGACGGCGCCCACCACCCTGATGAGAACCAGCCGAGCGCAGGGTCACCGGGGGCGTGGCGGTTTCGGGCCGCTCGTTAGTCTACTCGCCCTGCCTGCGTTCGGGCGCGGTCGCGTTCGCGGTGGCGCCGCGATCGAGGGGCGTGTCCGCAGACCCGATCGTAATCGAGACGTCGCCGAGCCCTTCGCCGACGACGACGACCTCGTCGCCCGGTTCGAGAAAACGGGACTGGTCTTTCCCGAGCGCGGCCTCGAGCTTTGCGAATCGGTCGAGCCCAACGAGGTTGGCGAGGCGGACGAGCGGGCGCGGCACGCGAACGGCTACGCCGGACGGGGTGCCTGTGAGGACGACGTCGCCCGCCTCGAGCGGGCGGTCCGGATACTTGGCGTGGACGAACCGGAGCATCTCGCGCGGCGTGTAGATCATGTCGCGCGTGTTCTGCTGCTGGCGAACTTCACCGTTCACCCGCGTTTGGATCTCGATGCAGGGCAGGCCGTTGGCGCTAGCGACGCGCGGGACGAACGCCTGTGCGCCGACGGGCATGAACCCTGGGAAGCTCTTCGACGCCCCCCAGAACTCGTAGCGGTTGGGCTTGCCTTCGCCGAGGAGCGCAAGAGATCGGGAAGAGAGATCGTTCGCGATGAAGAAACCGAGGTTCGGAACGTAGTCGTCGCGCTCGAGGTCTTTGGGATCGACGTCGTCGAGTAGCACGACGCCGAGCTCGACTTCGTAGTCGAGTAGCGGCGAGATCTCACCGAGCTTCTGACGAGCCTCGGGGCCGAGCCCCGGTTCGAGCGCATCGGCAGCCGAGAACATGGCGTCGCTGGTGGGCGTCGGAACGACCGCCCCATCGTGGACGAAGCCGCGCGGATGTTTCGGGAACACGGGGGGAGCCGCCTCCGGATCGAAGTTGGAGGCCGTTTCGTGGATGTGGCCCGCGTAGGAGAGGCCGACCCCGTAGGCGCGCGTGGGCGGTTCGAGCGTCACGAAGGAACCGTCGCTGAGATCGAGGCAGGTGAAGTCCGCGGGCACGGGCTCGTGCGCGAGCGGACGGTAGAGGTATGCGCCGAGCGTCAGGACCAACGCGACGAGCAACAGGAGGATGAGCGCGAGCCACTTCATTACTGAACTCCTACTTCTGAGAGGGCGTGTGCGAGCGTGTTGGCTGGGTCGGGAGCGAGCCCCGTTTGTCTCCACGCAACGTGTCCGTCGGGGCGCACCAGCACCGCGCCGGTTGGGCCGATTTCGCATACGTCGCGCAGCCGGCCGGCCGCCTGGGCGCCAACGTCGTCATCCCGCAGCGAGACCGTCGAGATGTTAGTTTGCAGGCTGGGCTCTAGGGCGCCGAGTGCCTGCTCCCAGCCGTCGCCGTCAGAGCCGACGACGAGGGTGAAGTGATCGTAGCTGAGGAGGTCGTGGCTCGATCGCCCGTGGACCGCCCCGTTGAGGGGCACGTGTGGGAAGCGGGCGCCCGGTCGCGTGGTCGGCTCGTACTCGGTGACCTCCTGCGGGCGGCCCTCCGGACGACCGTCTTCCGGGAGCACGGCGCCCTCGCCGTAGACGTATCCGAGATCGAGACCGATGCGGTCGAAGTGAGGCGTCTGGTCGGCAATGCTCGAGAGCACGCGTTTCGATACGCGCTTGCTGCGACGGAAGCGGTCGAGCGTGAGGTGCACGGGGAGCCGAAGCAGCCAAAGCAGCGGCGCCTTGAGAAAGGCCGGTGCCTTCCGCACCAGGGGGTGGTGCGTGATCTTGGCCATGACCTCGGGGCCGTTCCGCGGCAGCCCGAACGCTTCGATCACCTCGAAGATGCGATCGTAGTTCTCACGGCTCTCCGCGGCGTTTCGCTCCGCGACCGGCTTGCGCTCGACCTCGTAGCTGTCGAGCAACGACTCGGGCGACTGCCCGTGGATCACCGCGGCAAGCTTCCAGCAGAGGTTGTGGGCATCGGCGATGCCGGTGTTCATGCCGAGCCCGCCGGTGGGTGGGAAACGATGTGCCGAATCGCCGACGAGGAACGCCCTTCCCCTTCGGTAGGCATCGGCGATCTGTACCGTCATGCGCCAGGTGGACACCGACTTGATATCGATGTCGTATTCGTCGGTGCCGAGCGCCGTTTGGATCCGCTCTCGCAGCACTTCGTCGGTGAAGTCCTCCCGAGACTCGTAGGGGGGCGTGATCGGGACGTTGTAGGTCCATCGGCGGTCGACGTGGTGCGCGATGAACGCGCCGACCGCGGCTGGATGGAAGATCCAATAGAGCTTGGCTGGGGTGGGAACGTAGTCGCGAAGCCCGATCTCGAAGTAGGCGTTCACGAAGTCTTGAATGCACTCGGGGCCGATCATCGCGATGCCGAGGGCTTCCCGTACTGCACTAGCAGCGCCGTCGGCACCCAGGAGATACTTGCTGGACACTTCGAAGGGAGGCTCGACCGAACCGACCGCCCGCACCTGGCTCACGACCCCGCTGTCGGTTTCGGCCACCGATTCCCACGTGTGCTCGAGGAGAAGCTCAATCAGCGGGCTCTTTTCGACGTGGGCGCGGATCACGAGCTCGAGCTCGGTCTGCGAAAGGTTGAGGTACGGGCGACGGCAGCTGACGTGGCGCTGATACTTGGCGGCGCAGTCGGGGTCTTCGAAGAGGTCGATTCGTCCGAACTCCTCGGTGATGGTCTTGCAGAACAGGATTCGAGACCCGTCCTCTGCGGGTGACGCTTCGAGTTCGAGCTCGTCCATGGAAACCCCGAGCGACGTGAGAATCTCGATGGAGCGCGCGTTGAGCTCGTGCGCCTTGGGATGCGGGTTGACGGTCCGGTAGCGTTCGACGAGGACGCTGCGAACCCCGAGCTGAGCGAGACAGAGCGCGCTCACCATGCCCGCAGGGCCGCCGCCGACGATCAGAACGTCGGTTTCAAGCTGCGTGGACATGGCCCGACACCCGTTCGCTTGGGAGGACGCGCGTGCGGAAGATCACGAGCGCGATGAGGAAGATGGTGGTGAGCCCGGTGAACGCGAGCACGTTCTCGTCCACCCCGAAGATCAGGTGGTGGTGCTTCGGGTCGATGATGGCGCCGCCGTACCCATCGACGAATACGGTGGCGATCCAGAAGCCTACGAGGTTGCAGCCCTGCCACAGGAACGAAATCCAGAGGTCGGCCGCCTTGGAGGGGCGGGCGCGCCAGATGTAATAGAGGTTGACAATGCCCGAGGTGACCATGAACCCGAGCAGCCAGGCGAGGTGAAGCCGGGCATGCCCGACCCAATCGACGTTGAGGAGGTGCGACACTCCCGAATCGCGCACGGCGGGTCCGAAGAACTCGAACGCCGTGACGGTGAGGAGGATTTGAACGGTACGAATGCTCGATGATGGCGTCATGACGACAATCTCCCGGGTCAGTTATTCGTATGAACTAAAGCGGGAATAAATACTTGTCAAGTGAATAATATCGAGATAGGGTCTCCTCTCAGAAGGCGCACCCGTGCGTCCCGGCCCCACGCGCAGCCCTGAACGAGGCCCCGATGTTTCAACGACACCCGAAGTACGCGGCGTTCGCCCTCACCTTCTTTCTCGCGGCGTGCAGCGACGCCGCGCAGAACGACGACGACCCAGCGGCCTGCCAGGGCGCGGAGTGCCCCACACCGAAATGCGACGACTTCGAGCCGCTCCGCCAGCCGCTGTTCGGAGACATGCACGTGCACACCGAGCTCTCCTTCGACGCGAACAGCCGTGGAACGCGCGTCGGCCCGAGCGCGGCGTACGCCTTTGCACGCGGTGAGCCGATCGGGGTGCAGCCCTATGACGAGGACGGCAACTCGCTGAAGACCATTCAAAGTGAGCGTGCGCTCGACTTTGCGATGGTGTCGGACCACGCCGAGTTCTTCTGGACGATCCCCCTCTGCACCGACCCCGCGGAGCCGGCGTACGACGACGCGCTCTGCGAACGCTACCGCGAGGGAGGGCAGAGCGCGTTCACGGCAATCGGCATTCTCGGGACTGCGCCTCCGGAGACCACGGCCTATCCGTCGCTCTGCGGTGAGGACGCGGCCGACTGCATCGACGCCGGTGTCGACGTGTGGACCGACAACATCATCCCGGCCGCAGAGGCTGCCAACGATGCGAGCGCCGCCTGCGAGTTCACCGCGTTCATCGGGTACGAATGGACGGCCAACCCGCGCACGAATCACCTGCACCGAGACGTCGTGTTCCGGAACGCTGAAGTGCCAGGACGCGCCATCAGCTACTTTGACGAGCCCTACGCGGAGGGCCTTTGGGAGCACCTCCGAACCGACTGCCTCGATGCGGGAGAAGGCTGCGATGCGCTCGCGATCCCGCACAACCCCAACATGTCGGCGGGCCTCGCCTTTGCGCCCGAGGGCCGAGACGGGCCGTTCGACGCAGACTACGTGGTGGAGCGGTCGTCGATGGAGCCGCTCGTGGAAATCTACCAGAGCAAAGGGCAGTCGGAGTGCAAGCCGGGCGAGCTCATTTCCGATGAATTGTGCGGTTTCGAGATCCTTCCCTTCGACAACGCCGGAAGCGAGAGTGCCGGTCTGTTCGTCGACCCGAACCCCGCGAGTTTCGTGCGATCGGCCCTCGGCGAAGGCCTGAAACACCAGGAAAACCTCGGCGCGAACCCGTTCAAGTACGGAATCATCGCCAGCACGGATACCCACATGGCGGCGGCAGGGAGCGTGCGGGAGCGGGGCACCCCGGGGGACATCAACGAGGAGGCGGACTTCTCTGGCGAACCGCGGGAGGGGCTCGTGGTGCGGCCGTCCCGAAGCCCGGGCGGGCTAGCCGGCGTCTGGGCCGAGGAGAACTCGCGCGACTCCATCTTCGATGCGATGCGGCGCCGTGAAACGTTTGGGACGAGCGGGCCGGAGATCGTCGTTCGCTTCTTTGGCGGGTGGTCGTACGCAGACGACATCTGCGACGCGGCGGAGTTGGCGAGCATCGGGTACGCAGAGGGCGTGCCGATGGGTTCGGATCTGCCCGCACAAAGTGACGACGGCTCGGCGCCTGTCTTCGTCGTCTCCGCGCGACAGGATCTCGGGACGCCGGGCGATCCGGGAATGCCGCTTCAGCGTTTGCAGATCGTCAAGGGCTGGATCGACGACGCCGGTGAGCACCGGGTGCAAGTGTACGACGTGGCGGGCGACCCAGACAACGGTGCAGCCGTCGACCTCGCAACCTGCGATGCGCAGCCCGGCGCCGGAGGCTTCGAGAGCCTTTGCTCACGCTGGGTCGACCCGGAGTTCGACCCTGCGGAGCGCGCCTACTACTACGCGCGCGTGATCGAAAACCCGAAGTGCCGATGGAGCCAGCAGCAGTGCAACGAGGCCGGCGTCGACTGCAGCAACCCGGCGACCGTGACCGAAGGCTTCGGGGAATGCTGCGACCTGACCGACGCGCAGTGCGAGGCCGAGGCGGTCGACTGCGACGGAGACGTGCCAAGCGAGCTCGAGAGCTGCTGCCGCCCTCGCATGCCGAAGACGATCCAAGAGCGCGCCTGGACGTCGCCGATCTGGTACGCGCCGCGCTAGCGCACCCCCTCGGCTCCCGAGTTGGCGAACCACGCCTCGCGCTCCGCCTCCCGCAAGGCACCTTGCTGTTAGTCAAATGAATCATTTTTTCTATCAATGCTTGTCGATCGAATAATACTGTGATAGTTCGGGGAATCATCTGAGGTGACGCAAATGCCGGCAAGTCAGATAAGCGAGCATTTTCATATGGTTAGATCGATCGTCAAGGTGATGATGCTATCAACGGCCGTTGGCGCTGCCTCGCTCGTCGGAGGCGCGGCGTCGGCCCAGGACCCGTATTTCTGCCTCGACTCGCTGACCGACGACGCCGTGTCCTATCGGCTTCGCCGGATCGAGCAGAGCTTCGAGCGGGGCCGCCAAGACGCGATTGGCTGGCGGGTCGGCTGGATCGGCGGCTACGCCGCGCTCGCGAGTGCCCAGGCCGCCCTCGCCGTCGAAGCCGCGCGCGACGACCGGCCGTGGGACCGCTTCGCGTTCGCCTACCAGGCCGCGGGTGGTTTTGCGCTCGCGCTCGGGCTGGCGGTGATCCCCGCGCCCGACACGTGGGGACTGAAGCGACTCCGAAAGCGCGACGACAGCACACCCGAAGCGCGGCGTGAGAAGCTTCGGTACGCGACGCGGCTCATGGAGCGCGGGGCGAAGGTGCAAGAGTTCTTGGGGCGCGGAGAGCTGATCGGGCTCGGCGTCGTGTTCGGCGCGGTAGGCGGTACCGTCAAAGCCGTGAAGTGGACCGGCAAGACGCGGCTCAACACCGCGCTCATGTACGTCGTCCCGCCGATTCTTGCGACGGCCACCGTGCTCACGGCGCCCAAGAACCTCGTCGAAGACTGGGAGGGCTATCGCGGCATGGCGTGCAGCGAGCGCTACTACAACCGCGACGTCGAGGGCCCGGAGTTCGACTTCAGCATGTCCCCCTCGGGAGTGCGTTTCTCGGTGACTTTCTAGAGGAGCGGGGACGGAACGATGACCACCAAAGCCTTCGAACGCCTCTCTCGACGACTTCTCGCCTGCACGGTTGCGGCGCTCACGGCGCTGAGTGCGCTCGCTGCGCTACCGAGCGCCGCTCGTGCGGGCGGCTACGACATCCCGCTCGTCAACACGGCACGCTACGGCGGTCAGGGAGGCACCGGGATCGCCTTCGTGGACGGCGGCACGTCGCTCTACCTCAACCCGGCAGGCCTCGGGCGCGTGAGCGTTGCGAACGTGGATATCTCGGCGACCATTCTCGCGGGCCAGGCGCAGGGGACGCCGACCTTCCTGAGCCCCGACGTGAACGTGAAATCGGAGCGTAAGCCGCTCGTGTTCCCGTTCGTGAGCGGGGCATACCGGTTGACCGACTTCATGACGATCGGCGTCGCCGCGTACATCGTGGGCGGGGCCGGCGGGGACTACATGTACGCCCCGAACCCGAACGCAGAGGAGATCGAGGACAGGACCGAGCTCGTCTTTCAGGAAAGCACCCTCGGGATTGCGTTCAATATCGACAAGATCGGGCTTCACATCGGCGCCGGGTATCGGATTACCTACGGACGGCTCGTCCGCACCCGCCCGGACGCACTGACGACGCTCGACCTCAAGCTCCGGGGCGTGAACTTCGAGGGGTTTCGCGTGGGCCTCCAGTGGCAGTTCAACGAGCACGTGGCGTTCGGCGCCGTGTACCGAAACAAGATCGTGGTCCGCGCGAGCGAAAACGGCGGCAGCGCGCTTCGAAACGACTTCGACTACGTGGCCACCGATTTGATCCTCCCTGCGCGGACGGGAGCGGGCTTCCGGTTCGACTGGGGTGCGTTTGGAACCGCCGTCGAGTTCGAGTGGCTCTTCAACTCGCAGAACGGCACGATCGTTCTAGACACGGAACCGGCGCTGAGCGTGGAACTCCAGAACGTCTTCGATTGGAGCGACCAGTACATCCTTCGCTGGGGCGGCGAGTACGGGTTCTTCGACGACCAGTGGCCGGTGCGGCTCGGGTTCGTGTTCGGCTCCGCAACCACGAGCGCCAACTTCCCGAACGCGTTCGGCCCTCCCCCGTCGCCCGAGTACGTGCTGACGATCGGTACGGGATACAATCACGGCGATCGATGGCAGATCAGCTTCGCCTACGCGCGGGCCTGGGCGTCGAAGTTCGTCGAGGTCGACACCTCGGACTTCTTCATGGAGTGCCCGAACTGCGGGGGACCCGGGCAGTACGCGCTCCGCGCCAACCACTTCATCTTCGACTTCTCGTACAACTGGCGCTGATCAGCGAAGCACGAGGTTGGCCACCGTTTCGGCGTGCGCTTCGATGGTCTCTTCGCTGAACGGGTCGTCGCCCGTCAACGCGCGCACCTCCGGCCCCGAGCTGAAGATGAGCGAGCAGGCGCCGACGATGATGTAGAAGTAGTGGAGTACGGGGGCCTCTGGAATGAGCCCTTCCTCCATGGCCTCACGAATCGTCGGCGCCACCAGCTCGTAGGGGCCGCGAATGTGCGTGTCGACGAGCCACTGCATACGCGGGCTCTCGCTCTTGCCCTCTTGCACCATCAGACGCATCTGCTCGGGGTGCCGCGCCGCGTAGCGCGCCATGAAGATGATCCAGAGACGAAGGCGCGTCCGAACGTCGGCGTCGAGCAGTACTTCGGCCCGCTCGAGGAGCTCGCGCTTCATGTTGTTGAACACCGAGTCGACGGCGGCTTTCCAGAGGTTTTCCTTGCTCGAGAAGTGATACGTGATGAGGCCCTGGTTTTCGCCCGCAAGGGCCGCGATTTGGCGCGTGGAGGCGCCATCGAACCCGTAGGTCGCAAACGCGTCGACGGCGGCGTGGACGATCTTTTCGCGGGTCGCGGAGGACTTGCTCTGCGGCGCCGCCTTCGCCGGCGACTCGCGTGGCGTCTTGGCTTTGGCGGGGCGCGACTTGGCTTTCGCGGGGCGCGGCTTGGCTTTGGCCCCCTTTTTGGGAGCGGTTTTGACCGATGCCTTGGGCATGGATTCAATGTGACACCGTTTATTCGGTTGACAAGGCTATGAACGCCGAAAATCACTGGGCTCCCGTTGAACCCGCCAACTCTCCGTCGACGCCTCGGAGAGATTCGAATCGGTGCTCCCCTGGCTCGCCCACTCGAGGCGATGGGTAGAAAGATGTCCGATGCCGGGAGTTATTCGTTTGACAAATTTATATCTATATAATAGTTCATACGAATAAACCTCGATCGCTTTCCAACACGGGTTGGCCGGACGCAGTCAAGCGCCTCCCGGTCGCTCGCGTAGACCCGGAAGGGAAACACGACCATGGCGGGACCCCGACTCAATGTCCGAACCGATTGGCTGTTCTATCTGTTCTTGGTGGCCTACGGCGCCCTCATCATCAGGATGACGCTCGGGCTGTGGTCCGACGCCGGAATCAACGTGTTCGCCACCTACAGCAGCGCCGCGACGCCCACGGAGATGATCGTCGATGCGAACAAGGTCTACTGGTCGAAGACCTGTTTCCTGTTCGGCACGCTCCTTCTTGCCGGACTCAACGTCGACCTGCGGGCGGCGGTCGGCCTTGCGGCGACATTCTGGTCGGTCTCGTTAATTGTGATGTTTGGCGCAAGCCCGAACTTGGTCGCCGCGTTGGTCGCTGGGACGCTTCTGGTGGCTCAGCAGGTTTGGCGCCGCCAGTTCTTCGTGGAGCGCACGGAGAAGCTCAGCCCAACATCGCGTAAAACTTTCCGGGCTTCAGGCGCTTCCTCGCGACCCTAGTACGGAGGACATCACGTTCCGGAGAGCATCGGTCGCGTCGTCGACCTTGTCGACCGATCGCCACGCCACGATGCGGTCGGGGCGCACGAGCACGCAGCCCGCGTCGCCGACTTCGCGACGGCGGATCCAGTCGGCACAGACATCGTTGACGTCCAGGCCGAGGGAGATGGGCACGCCAGCGATCTCGACACCGAGTTCGGCGGACACCGTCTCTGCGGCTTGGAGCCACCCGGCCCCGTCGGCTCCGGTGATCAAGGTGAAGCGGCTGTAGTCGCAGACGTCGAGGGTCGAGACGTCGTCCTCTCCCCTGACGAGCCACGCGTGGGGGATGGGGCTGCCCGGGAACGTCGACGGCCTGTGGGTGAGCACCGGCTTGCTCGGAGGCTCGGGAGCCGCGGTGCCGTCGCTGACGACGGCGCGCGACTGATAGCGCTGCGAGAGCTCGACTCCGTGGGCGTTGAACTGGCAGTTCATCAGGTCGATGCCGGCCAGCAGACGCTTGCGGGCTTCCCCCCCGTCCGGGCCGTAGAGCTCGGCGAGTCGGGCATCAATCTGCGGGGGCGTCATGCCGGGAACGAGCCCGAGCGAGGCGACCCAACCGAGTGCTTCGACGACACTCTGGTTGGCGCGGTTGACGACCTGGTGGCCCACCGGCTGGCGCTCGGCGTTGTAGGTATCGAGCAGCCCGTCGTCCGCCTGCCCTCGGAGTACGAGTGCGAGCTTCCACGCCAGGTTGTACGAGTCCTGAATCGAGGTGTTGCTGCCGAGGCCGTTGGCCGGCGGGTGACTGTGTGCGGCGTCACCCGCGATGAGAAAACGACCGCGCCGATAGTGCGACGCCACGACGTGGTTGAACGTCCACGAGCTGATCTTCTTGATCTTGAACTCGATATCGTCGTTGCCGATGGCGGCGCGCACGCTCTCTCGCACCGATGATTCGTCGAGATCGGTCGGCGTCAGGTCGGGGCGGAGGAAGATCGTGCTCCACTCCGTCCACGGCTCGACGCACGTCCAGATGCTCAAGAGGTCTTTGCTCTCGGGGGTCACCGTCCCGAGCAGCGCGCCGGATCGATGAGCCGTGTAGCGCACGAGGTCCGCCTCGATCCACACGGTGATGGCGTCGCCTAGGCTCTGCTCTCGCTTATACGCGAAATCGCCGTCGCGACCGACGACCGAACGGCCGCCGTCGCATCCGAGGGCGTAGCGCGCCACCACTTCGAACTCCGGATCGCCATTGCGCGGGCGCACGCGCGCCGTGACGTGTTCATCGTCCTGCGTCACCGAGAGAACCTCGTGGTGCTGGCGGAGGTCGGCGCCGAGCTCTCGTGCGCGGTCCAACAGAATGGGCTCGAGCACGTGCTGCCCGATGTTGCACATCTCGGTGGGGCTCGCGGCGCGGTACTCCCCGATCCGGTCGTCGCCGGTGCCCCAGGTCATCATGCGCGACAGCTCACGCCCAGCGAATGACGTCGCGAACACCTGCTTCCCCATCAGGTGGTGCGGGAGGGCGTGCTCCTTGACCTTGTCCTCCACCCCGAGGTCGCGGAAGATCTCGACGGCGCGCTGGTTGGTGATGTGCGCCCGCGGCGCGTCAGCCGTCCCGTACTTGGTGAGCGTCAGCGCGTCGACCCCGAGTCGGGCGAGTAGGCACGCGGCCGTGAGCCCGGCGGGCCCTGCCCCAACTACCAGCACATCGGTTTTGATGGTCTCCATTGGATCCTCCAGGGGTTCGTTCTTTGTTCAGTTGACCAGTTTTGGATAATGAACTCTAGCTTACTTGTCAATCGACAAAATAAGACGGCGATTGAATTCTGGGCCCGCTCGAGGCGTGGAGAGGACGTTTGCTCTCGATTGAGCCAGTATTCTCCGCTCTTGAACGCCTCTCGAGCCCATCGCTGCAACCCAACTACGACCGCCTCGGCCCGGGTCCCAACGCGAGACTAATCTGGTCAGGCGAACGGCATTCCGACGGGTCTCCTCGGAACTGCTTCTGGTCGCGCTCAGGCTTCAGCGAAGGATGAGATTGGCCACCGCTTCCGCGTGGGCCTCGATCATCGCGGGGCTCATCGCATCGTCCCCGGTGAGGTACTTGCACTCGGACGTCGCCGTGAAGAGCCGACTGCAGGCGCCGACGACGATGTAGAAGTAGTGGATGTGTGGCGCGGGGGGGAGGATGCCCGCATCGATCGCCTGGCGAAGAATCTCGCACGCGAACTCGTATTGGTCCTTGAGGTAGGTCTCCGCGATGTATCGCATGCGCGGCGTTTCGGACTGCGCTTCCTGCATCATGAGGCGGTTTTGCTCAGGATGGCTTGCAGCGTGGCGCACGAAGAAAATCAGCAAAAGACGGAGCTGCGTGCGGATGTCGGCGTCGGCCAACGCCGCCTTGCGCGCATTGAGCTCCTCGATGAACGGCCCAAAGAGCGAGTCGACGGCAGCCTTCCAGAGGTTCTCTTTCGTGGAGAAATGGTAGGTGATGAGCCCTTGGCTCTCGCCAGCGAGCGCCGCGATCTGGCGCGTGGACGCCCCTTCGAACCCGGACTCTGAAAACGCCTTGAGTGCGGCTTTCACGATCCGCTCCCGGGTCTCCTGCGAGCGGGCCGAGCGTCGTTTCGGTTCGGGTTCGGATACGGCGTCGGTAGTCATCTCCGGTCGTCATACCACGGCTTGTGAGGCTGGGGAGGCGCTATTTTTTCATCTGACAAGTTTTCTTGGCTCCGGTCTGTCAGGCGTTCGTCTGAAGTTTTCCTTGTAAATTCGAAGCTGCCAGGCCGCGACAGCAGGCTCTACTCAATCGAAAAGGTCCTTCAATACAGAGATCGCCTTGATTTCTTTATTATTCATTTGACAAGACTGAGTTCACATAATAAGTCGAATGAATAAATTATGCAGCTCGCAGACCACCAGGTAACGACGGACGAGGTGAAGTCTTGGCAGGGCCTCCACCTGCTTCACTTCCAAGGGTCGTCGTGTTCACAGAAGGTTCGGACGTTTCTCGGCGCCAAGGGCATCGACTACGTCCCACATCACGTCGACATTCTTCGCGACGAGAACGCGACGCCCTGGTTCGTGGGCATCAATCCGCGCGGCGTGGTTCCGGTGCTCGTGCATGACGGTATCGTGCACATCGAGAGCAACGACATCATGGCGTACGCCGATACCCTCCCCTCCCCCGCGCCGTCGTTCTTTCCTTCAAACGCAGATGAGCGCCGACTCGTCGACGCCTCCCTCCACCTCGAAGGAAGCCTCCACCAAGACCTTCGAAACATCACCATGGAGTTTCTGCTCCCGAATCGCTTGGTCGCGAAGTCGAGCGCCACACTCGCGGCGTACCAGAAATCCGGCCCGCCCGACCCCGCGCGAAGCGCCCAAATCGACTGGTGGCGCAGCTTCGCCGCCAACGGTGGTGTCTCGAAGCGTGCGGTCCGAGAGTCCCTCCAAGCATTCCGAGACGCGTTCAACACGCTCGAACAGCGCCTGACCGACCACGCCTGGCTGATCGGCAACCGAATGTCGGTCCTCGAGGTCGCATGGTTCATCTCCGTGCACCGACTGTCGATGGCGGGCTACCCGCTCGAAGACCATCCGAACCTCGCCAACCACTACCGCAAGCTGCTCGCACAGGATGCCTTCGGACGCGAGATCGAAACGGCCCCCCACGCGCGGCTAGTCATGGGCGCCTACGGCGCGTACCGACGCCTTCGCGGCACCGCGCTCCGCGACTTTCAGAGCGCGCGCGCCTGATCGAACACGCCCCACGACTCGGCCCGGGCGAACCACGCGGAATCAGGATCTACCGTGAATCCTGCAGTGAAACCCGGGGCCGACGCCTGGAGGGGTAGCCACAGGCCCCCCGGCGACGCATAGTGGGGTGTCTTTGAAATTACGGGGGCGACCGGTTTCGACGGGGATGTTGAAGGTTTGGTTGCGTGTCCGTCGGCCCAAGCACGACGCAAAAACGTTTGGGACGTACAACTGCCAACGATAACGCAGTTGCTCTCGCGGCCTAAGTAAAGCCAAAGGAGCCGTCGAAGCTAGAAGACCGTCTGAACTTCTAGCCTAGGCGTCATTCGATCAGACTGGCATGTTCACTCCGTGGTTCGGTGAACGCGCGAGACTCAGAACCAATAGCCAAAAGGCGAGCCTGTTTGTGGGCGCAACTAGCGGCGAAAAAACCAAATCACAAAATACGCACGTAGACGCCATTCTGGACCGTTCTCGGACGTGGGTTCGATTCCCACCGCCTCCACCCCTTTTCTCCGGGTTTTTGGGCATGTGTGCATGGAGTGTCACGAGAAGTGTCACGAGCCATGTCTGATCACCTGCCCAGGAGCCGGGAGATCGATCGCAACGCACCGGACCGCGTTGCAGTAGGTCCCCCAACTCCATTGCTTGTAGCGCTCGAACACGTCCCGGCTCTTGCCAGTGTGCGTGAGCGCCTTGACTACATCTTGATTCGCCATCCCCCCGGCGTCGTCGTCGCAGGCCATGGAGGCAAACGCCTTTCGAAATGCGTGCGTCGCCCTCCCCGGCCGATGCGGCACGCCGAGCACCGCCATGTCGGTGACGAGCGCTTTGTAGGCTTGGGACTGCGAGCGGGCCTGGGTGTCGGCCCCGATTCGCGGGACGAGGACGTCATCCTCGGAGGGGTGCCTATGGTACACCGCGTGAAACCCTCCGAGCTTCCACCAGGCGAGGATTCGCGCCAGCTCCGAGTGAACCGGGACGCGCCGCGCCGCGACGAAGTCGTCGCGCGACCCTTTGAGAGCCTCGCCTTGGTACTGCTTGTCGACGATCACGCCCCCGAGCGGCTCGAGACTGCGGTCCCAGTCGCTGAACCGAAGCCCGCATGCTTCTCCAATCCGGAGCGCAAGGAAGAACGACACCGAGTACAGCACACGCCGATCGGCGGGGATTCTCTCATCCGTCAGAAGCTGCTCGACCTCGCGCCGCTCGAACTTCGGCCACGGGTTGTCCCCTACTCTCGGGAGCTCCCCGTTCGGGATCATCTTGCAGGGGTTCATGTCGACCCGGCGTTCGAACACGGCGCGGCTGTAGAGGCTCGACAGGGTCCCTTTGAGATTGGCGATCGACTTCGCGCTGAGGCCCCCTTCGTAGAGCTCCCACAGAAGATCAGATACATCGGCCGGGGACACGTCGCGTAGGCGCCGCGTTCCCAGTCCCGGCAACACGTGAAGCCGGAGCTGATTGCACTCGCGCTGCCGATTGCGTCGCCCTTTTCGCTGCTGCGCGTGCTCGAAGTGCTCAAGGTAGTCGGCGAGCGTCGCCTCGCGTTGCACCCGCTGCCGGCTGGTCACGATGCCGTCGCGGGCATCTCGTTTCAACTCTGCAAAACGCTGCTTGGCGCGTGTGTAGTGCTTGCCGAGGCTCGCCGTCTTCCAGTGGCCCGCCGCGTCTTTGTAGCGACCCCGGTATCGACGCTTCACGTCGTCCCAGCTCATGCCGTCCGGAAGGAGTCGCCCACTCGGGTCGCGTTTGGTCACCCCGCGTCCCTCCACCAGGCGTCGACCTCTTGCGGGTCCCAGAGAATCAGCCGTCCCCGCTGATGACAGGGGCAGCCCCGATCTTTCCACTTCCGCACCGTGTCGACGTGCTTGCCGTACGTCGCGGCAATCACTCTTGTCGGAACGAGGCCCTCGGCCCGAGGCGCTGCGTGCAGTGCTTTTTTCAACTCCTCCGCCACCAGGTCCCGCAGGTCGTCGAGCGTCGCGTCGACCAGACGTCGAGCTCGGTCTGCGGTCGGAAGGTGGCGCAGGCTACCCATTGGCCGCCGTCCCAGGGGTGGCCGCCTGAGCGACCTCAAGCTCGGTCACCGTCGTCCCAAGAGCTTGCGCGATCCTGCTCAAGTAGCCTGGCCACGGTTTCACGAAACCGCCTTCGATGTGCGAAAGCGTCGAGCTGTGAATCCCAGTGAGGCGGCTGAGTGCTGCCTGAGAAAGGCCCCGAGCTATCCGCCGCTCTTTGATTCGTTGTCCTGTGCGCTCATCCATAGGTCATGGTCTACCAGCCCGCTTCCGGAGCCGGTGGGAATTCTTAGGTTGGCCACTTTCAAGAATCATCCCTGGAACATGTTCTTTACCCACTTCTTCGGGTCGGCGCCGAGTGCACGCATCGCGGCCTTGATGAACTTCTCCACGTCAACGTCGTCAGTATCGGCGAGTAGAGAGCGAGTCTCCGCTACTATGAGCCGCTGGGCGTCTGCGAAGGCTATCTGGTGTTGTGCGACGGCCTCCGGCGTTGACACCGCGCGAGGGTCAGGGAATCGCTCCGTCTCTGAATACAGAAGATGGTGCCCCGCCAGCACAGAGAGAAAGAGACGGGCGACGTGTTCCGGGTCCGCATCGTACGCAGGGATCAAGAGCGCCATGCACTCACGAAGGTCCTGCTCAGCCGTCTTCCTGAATCGACCGTGCCGCATCGTGTACGGGTGTGGGTCGTCCACCGTTGCAACAAAGCTCTGCGCCTCCTTCATCGCCTCTGGGCGGAACGGGGGATGCTGGTGGAGTGTCTTCAAGATGAACTCCATGTCGCGATGCTCGGTCTGGGCGAACTCGTCGGCCAGCGTCCAAAGGCGTTGCCAAAGAGCTCTGGCGCGATCATCATCACTCTTGGTCGGTTTGCTCACGATCCGATCCACTGCCCGGGGCGTTGCTGCGCCGCCGGGCGTTTTCTCAGCTTACCGCAAAACAACCCTCAGCCGACCGGATTGATCCGCTTTCAGAAGATAGAAATTCCGTGTCGCTCAGCTGCGGCGCGGTTTCTGAGGACCACGGCGTCCACCAGGACTTGGCGATGCGTTCGGCGTCGAGCTTCACTGGCGTTTCCTGATAACATTCGTCACCGCCATGAGAGGCCAACGACGGTCGGATCCAATGGCCGGAGGAACAGGATGAGTCAGAATCGATTGTTTTGGGTGATGCGTAGCGCGGACAAGCAGCCGATCGGCATCAACCCAGACCACGTGCTCTGCGTTGCGGCCACGCCGCCGCACCAGGACGGCAAAAGCGTGATCTACATGAGCGGTCCCGTGTTTGGTGCCGACAACGACGTCTACGTCAACGAAAGCCCGGAGGACATCGAGGAGCTAATGGCGCAACCGATGCGGCTCAAGGATTAGCCCCCGGCGCCGACGGCTGAAACCGAAAGGAGGGTGTTGCGCAGCGCGATGCGTCGGTGCCGGAGGGGCACCGGTTGAGGCGGAAGAGTTGTTGAGCTTCGAGAGGTCGAAGGGCCCATTGAAGGGCCGAGGCAGGCCACGCCATAGATTCGTCAGTCCGTCTTGGTGACGGACGAGCCAACATCGTTGTTCATGTTCTGGAAGACCGCCTTCACCGCGGCTTGAATCGTTTCGCCCCCGTCGAGATCGAGAGGTGGGGTGTTGACGAATGCGCTGAACCGCGAGGGACTTAGCCCGGTTTCAGGCTTGGTGCCTCGAGGAGGGCTTCTCCGCCCTGCCGGCGACCCCTGCGACGGTGGCCCGGTATGCCGCGGCCCTCGCCCGGGCTGGGAAGAAGATCAACACGATTCGACGTCCGCTCGCCGCGATCGCGCACGTCCACAAGGAGCGCGGCCTCGAGGTGCCGACCACGCACGAAGCCGTGAAGCGGACGATCGCCGGCATCGCCCGGACGCATGGCTCGGCCGTCACTCAGGCTCCGCCGATTCTGCCAGCCGACCTCCGGGCCATGGTGACTGCGTGCGATCTCGAGACCCTTCGCGGGTGTCGGGACGTTGCCGTGCTCCTTGTCGGCTTCACGATGGCCCTTCGCCGGTCGGAGCTCGTCGCGTTGAACGTCGAGGACCTCGAGCTTCATGAACGTGGGATCGTCGCGACGATTCGACGGCAGAAGAACGACAAGGAGGGCAAAGGCATGCGCAAAGCGGTGGTGCTGGCCGAGGATCCTAGCCTGTGCGCCACGCTTGCGGTGAAGCGATGGCTACGCGTTTCGAAGCGCTCGAGCGGCCCTCTCTTCTGCACGGTCGTGCACGGCGACCACCTCCGAGACACACGGCTGAGCGGCCAAGGCGTGAACCGCATCGTGAAACGATATGCCGAAGCGGCAGGACTCGCCGAGATGGGCTTCTCGTCGCATTCGATGCGCGCCGGGTTCGTCACCTCCGCCGCGAAGGCCGGGAAGTCACTCGATGCGATTCAGTCGCAGACGGGACACCAGTCGCTCAGCACGCTGCTCGGTTACATTCGGCGGGCGGTTGAGCTCGGGGACGAGAACCCGACGGTCGGACTGCTATAGCTCTGGATCACATCCCGGAGTGTCGGATGGAGTTCCGGAGGTTCCGTGAGTTCTCTCACGGACCCCGAACCGCCGCGCGGGATGGTGCTACCCTGCCCGTGGGGGAATGATGGACGCTATCAACATTGCGGACCTCTCGAGCGCGGAGTTCGATGTCGAGCTGGTTCGGGGCGACGGGTCGTCTTCAACGTGTTTGGTCAGAATCTGGGACACTGTCACCGGCGAGGTGCACGAGAAACCCTGTGAAATCAGTAGGGCGCGCGCCGTCGCCGAGGACACCATCACGATGCTGAGGTCGCGCCGGCGCAGAGGCCCGCGTCTCGGCCACTAGCGCGACGTGCGCGGTCGAACTCGGGGATGAGAATCCGACGAGCGGGCTGCTGTAGCATCCCCTGCACTGGCCGACCGCGACCCGCGTGTCGTAAGCTGTGGCCTCATGAGAATCGACGTTGAGGTGCTGAAACGGCTCACGGGCGTTTTCCTGGAGTCCGAAGAACCGCTCACGACCTGGTTCGACCTCCGAGAGGCTTTGCCGAACGTGAAGGACACGCACTTGGCCTGGTACCTGGACCTTCTCCACGACGACGGCTTCCTCATGCGCGTGGACCGTAAGCCCGGCACCGGGGTGAACTACAACGGCAACGGCACGATCAGACCGAGCACCTTCCCTCTGCGGCTGACGTCGCAAGGGATGAGCTTCGCGGCAAATCTACACCGATCCGAGGCGATCAAGTGGCTCGAGAGAAGCCTGCGCGACGTGAAGCATCTTTCACTTCAGTTGCTCAGTGGTTCCCTACAGCAGTGGGCCGCGTCGGGGTTCCCACTGCCCTCGTCGTGACAGTTTCCGCAAGAACAGGCTGGCGACCTTTTTCGGCAGAAACGCCTCAACAACGCTATCGCTATAGCCCTGATTCTTGCTGTCGATACTCGATGAACGCGCAGACTATGTGCTTGAGCGTATGATTGAAGGTCCCGATGAACTGCTCGGCGTCCGAGGACTTGAGCCGAGACTGCGTAAGCACGTACATCACCGCGGCATCGGCATAGCAGAAGCGGCTCTTCTGCGTGTCGCCATCGAATGCGAACATCGCGTGGGCGCTCTCTGGTGTCGGGCTCTCGTTTTGAAGGAAGAACTCGCGGTAGCCGTCCGCCACACGTGACGTCTTTCCGTAATGCCAAACGGCCTCGTTTCGCACTGCCCTCAGCCAGGACCGGAAGTCCCTTGGTGTGCCGTCCTGGTCGTTGTGATCCTGAATGTTCGCAGCGCGTTGGATCTCGTCCCAGCGTTCACGAACCTCTGGCGGCAACGTAGTGGCAAACCCGCGGAACTCTGGCGAACCGAATGCCTTCTTCCGCTGCTTGACCAGCTCCAAAGTCTCGTGGCTGATAGCCGTCATTTGTCGCACCGCGTACCACTGCAAGCCCGCCGCGGCGGCGTATGCAGGCGTCCCCTTGGCGTGCCGCCCACCCGCCTTCAGCGCTTGGATGAGCACGGCCGCGGCGTCGCGCAAATCGTTGAACGCGAGCGCCAGCATCAGCATCGTCTCGCCCACGAAATCGCCCGGATTTCTGAGAAGGAGATGGGGATCCACCTTATGCAGGGGGCCCAACTCGAAGGGGCCAGGTCGCGCCTTCACCTCGTGTTCGATGGGGCCCTTCGCCGGACGACCCTTGTGCCTTTTCCCACCCATGATGTCGGTGAGGCTAGTCGATCAAGCGCACGCAAGCACCGTTCCGAAGGGGGGACGGTAGCCTCACGCTTCCGTATCTACGCCAGACGCTGGGCCTACCCTGCGGCTGGGACGCGCCCCAGGCCAGCAAAGAAGTGGCGACTCCTCTGCGGGACCGCCATCGTGGTCGGCTTCTATTGCTCAGGAAACGCCTTCTTCGCGACCGTCGCTAACACGTCCACCTCGAGTAGGGGCGAGTGGTCGTACAGACGCAGGTTCTGACCATGCTCGTCCTGATATCGCTTCTTCAGCGCTTGAAGCGTCATCTTCCCATGCCGATAGCGATGCGGTTTCGCATCCAGCTCCTTGGACGCTTCAACAGCCAGCTGTCCATGGTTCAGGGTTCGATGCGCTCCGGCCTGCCGCAGGATGTGTATGCGGCCGTTTACGTAGCGAGCGATGAAGTCGTCGCGAAGCTCGCTCACAATGTCGCCCAGAACCTCGCGAAACCACGCCTCGTCCGCGGCATCGTTCTGTTGGGCCAAGTATGCTGGACGGAGATAGTGCGATTCGATATCTACGCCGTCCGTGAGAAAGGGTTCAACTCTCAACTTTCTCACTTCGGCTTCCCACGCGGACGCTTCAGCATCGAGGAGGAAGTCCCTGTCGCGGTGTAGGACGAGTTTCACCTTGGGATTCTGCGCAAAGATGATTTCGACCAACGGGCGCAGTTGCTTGAGACCGGTCACGCCGTAGTACGGAAGAACGGTAGTCTTGTCAGGGTCGAACCCAGAAGAGGCAAGCAAGCCGTCGAGCGCGCGAGTACCCCTGTCCTCGGTGAGGACCACGACCTTCGTATCCGGATTGGCCGCGCGCTCCTTGATATCGAGCGCGCCGATCTCGAGAAGGACTCCCAACTCGTCATCCTGGCCGGCGCGGTCTACCGTGCCATTTCGGACCCAAAGGAAACCCGAACCGGGGCCCACCGCATCAACGACGTGACGCGAGTGCGTCGTCAGCAGGACCTGCGTTCCGCGCTCGTCCGCTATGCGCCTCAGCAATGAGCACAGGAGTCGCTGATTGTTCGGATGAAGGTGAGAGTCCGGCTCGTCCAACACCACCAGGCTCGGGGAGAAGCGGTGTACGTACGAGAGGATCTGAGTTGCTTGCAAGACACCCGTGCCCGAGAGTTCCAAGGGTACCCAATCTTGACCTACGCAGGCCCAAACGGAGATGAACTCATCAGTGGCATCCTTGAAGCTGACCTCCAACTCAAGGCTTGGGAAGACTTCGTGTAAGTCTTCCATCAGGGACCCCCAGCCCTCAGTGCCCCACAGCCGCAGGAGAATGTTCCGAAGGACGAGATTGGCGTCGCCGCGAGCGAGAGTCCTGAGAAGGACCCCATCGGACACGTAAGTCTCTGTCTTCGCAACGCCGGCCAAGCCGGGCGAGAAGATGCTGAAGGGGTTTCCCAGGCTGGAAAGAGTCTGGGCAACCAGCGCGTTATCGACGACAACAACGATGTTCCGGTTGCGCCCCTTCCGTATCGCTAGCGCGCAACTCGTCCCATCTTGCAGCGTGAACTCAAACCGGATTGCCTTTTCCGCTTTCTCCACGAGCTTTCCGCCTAGTCCAAGCGAATACACGTTGTCAGATGGCGAGTAGATGAGCTGGCGTGGGTTCAGGCTGGTACTGAGCGTCTGCTGACTCTTCGGCCATTTTTGCTCCAGTCCAATCGTTTGGAGGATGGCGATTGCGAAGTGAATGCCCTGAATTACACTGCTCTTTCCCGAGTTGTTGGCGCCAACGAGAACGTTCAGCCCTTGTAGATCGAAGGGCGCATCGTCGATGCGTTTGAACCGTTGCACGCGAATCGAACGTAGTGCTGGCATCTTCGAAATATGTCCTCTCGAGTCGCTTCGTTGGTCAGGGGCCCGCTGAGCGGGCCATCGACTCCGGCGGCCGAACGGACTCAACAAGGCTCGGAGGCCGGGCTTCTTGCCGCCTGGGTTTCATCGCGGCGATCACCAAGGCAACCCACCAGCCAATGACCGTCCAGCCCAGGAAGAGGTTGAGGTAGAACACTGTCCGAACGTCTTCGGCCTTGCGTGAGTGAGCGACCATCGCCGGCAGCATGTAGAACATGGCCGACATCACGACGATCCAGATCGCGTAGAACGTCTCCACCGTCAGCTTCCAGTGCGCGTCCACTCGCCGCAGCGCTGGGACTTGATGGCGAACGCGCCCTTCGGGATTCGGATAGTGGCAGGGCCGTTGACAATATCGTTCTGAATCGTGCCGCCGTTGTCATCCTGCGTTTCCCAATAGCATCTGGCCGTAGCCGACGTTCGCTTGTACTTGCCCGGCTGAATGTCGACGCCGATCTCCCACACGCCATCCCCAAACGTGTTCTGCTTGAGCCCTTCGGTGAGCTGCTCGACCCGTTGCTGCTCTTGTTGGAGCTGCTGAGACGTCTGAACCTGCCGTTCGTACACGGCCTTGAGCGACTTCGCGGTCTCCTCGAGTTCTGCGAGTCGCGCGTCGACCTCGCCTAGTCGGTGGTCCACGTCCGTCTGACACCCTGCGGTCATCAGGACCGCGATGATCACGATTACTGGTTTCCCCATGGTTCCCCTCCCTCTCGCTCAGTGTTGCAAGGCGGGAGTCTCGTTCGAAAGGGGCACAGTCGTTCAGAGCAGTGCGGTTCCTACGTCCCACGCTGCGCCGCATCACTCTGGCATAGGTACGCTCACCTGGGATCGATCAGGTGCTCACAGCGCGTCGTCACGCGCCACGCGACCTACCGACGCACCCCAGAGGAGCCTAGAGGTTCTCCCTTTGACCGTCGCGAAGCTCGACACGCACTGGCCGGTTCGGCCACCTGGTGCTCGAATCCGCCCAAGTCGCCCCTCCCTCAAACGAGGAGTGGCTAGCGACTCTGCGATCGCGAACACCGAAAAGCGATGTCGACCAGGACGAAAAGACCCACCGAAAGCTACCAACGCCTGGCGAACCTCAGTTCCGATATTCTGTAAATGGCCCTTTCGTGGGAGACGGGCTCGACGGTGGAGGGGGACATGGAAACGCGAACGTGCACCGGGCGGTCGGTGTGGGCTGTAGCTTGTGCAGCGCTCTTGCTGTCGGTCGGGATCACCCCGTCGACGGGGAGTGCTCAGTTTGGGATCCAACAACGGATCCAAGAGAAGCGCCACAAGGAGCGCATGGAAGAGTTGGAGCGCGAACGCGCCGAAGCGCGACGCGAGGCAGAGCAGGAGCGCCTGGCGGAACAAGAGCGACGGGAAGAGCTGAACCGCAAGCGGCGGCTCTGTGCTGAAACCGTCAAGAACGACCCTGCGCTAGACTTCCGGTTGGTACAGGACTTCCAGAACCAGTTAGAGAGTGCCGTCAAAGGCAGCTTCAGGGAGATCGAACGCCGAAGTCTCGATGACACGAAGAAGAGTCGTGAGGCGCCGAGGCTCCACAGATTGAAGACGGTTCAGGAGAAGGCACCGGAGGTGTGCCGCGAAGTCTGGAACCTCGACACCTCGCACGTCTTTGTGGTCGCGCGTGCGGTCGACGAGAGGGGTGATATGGTCGACGTCACGTCGACCTTCGAGGCCGAGCTGCAGAAGCAGGCGGAACTCGCCTCACGCATCGCAAAGCTCGAAGCGGAACTGGCGGAGCAAGAAGCGCTACGGCAAGCGGCGAAGCAAGCCCGCATGGACGCTGCCAACGCGAAGCTGACGAAGGCAGCGAAGCGCGCCGGGTTCAAGACGTGGGACGGGGGGCTCTCGGAAGCGGTTGAACGCCTCCGCCAACGAGAGGCCACCCTCGCGCAGGTCAAGAAGACGGTCTGGTGGCTCGATGAGTACGACGCCGACTACGAACTCATCCAAGTTCTCCCGGGCGGAAAGGCCGTGTTCTCCGACGGCGGCGACGTCACGGTCATGCTGACGGGCATCAAGTCCGGTGGACTGCTGCACGGGACATCCCTCCGGGATCTCGGCTTCGGCTGGGTCGCGGTGAAGGGGCTTCAGAACTACCGCAACGCCATGGGGACGCAGAGTCAGGCCATCGTCACACGCCCGGTTCGGAACATGCCAGATCCCGGAAAGGTGATCGAAGCGGTCGACGCGGAGCTCGCCGCGAAGTAGGACTCTGGCCCAGCTGAGCATTCGGCGCTCACCGGATTCGATGTCGCAGGTGATTCCGGACCGTCGAATCTGTGCGAGCCGAAATCGGCAGGCGGGGTCAGTCTCGTCCACCCAACAGCCCACGATCGTCTCCGGGTCGATAGTCATGTATCGCCCAGCGGACGTCCACTCCAATGAATCAACGTGCTCCAGCGCCTCTGCGAGGTCGATGCTCGGTTGCTTCCCGGCCTGGGTCGGTGCCGTCGTCAGCCGGTAGAAGTAGATCTTACGCACTACCGTATTCGGCTCGTCCTTCTTCTTCTTCTTTTTCGCCATCCGCTTCCCCCAAACAAATGATGACGAAGTCGTTCGCATCCGCGTAGGTGAGCGCGCGTTCACTGTTGAGCTACGACGGCCCCGATTGCTGAGGAGCATTGCGGCGATCGAAGCTCAGCCCCCCCGAATGGGGGATGCGACTGCGCTTTCACCGGTCGCATGACGACTGGGGCATGGTCGCCTAGCTCACAATCCTGCGACTACGCACGGGGTGACTCCAACAGCGGGTTGCAGGGCAGCGCATCGGGTCGTCGCGGCGGAGGCACCCTCCCTTGGTTTCGTGACTGGGCGAGTTGGCCGGTGGTCGAACGATATCGACCGTTTCGTCCAACGGGAACGCGGCGCATCAATGTCACACAATGTCTGTTGTCGGACACGCCGATGCAACGCTTGCAACCGACTCTGCCCTGCTTGCTGGAGGCGCCCTTGATGCTGTGAGGGCTCTGCGGGTAGTCTCGGCCGCATGCCAGAGCGGAAGAAGCCCTGGGTCTCGGGAGCGCTCCATTCGGCTTTGTACTTTGCGGCGTTCTTGGCTTGGCCGGCCGTGTGGTACGCCGCGGGCGGCTTCGACCTCATCCGCGGTGAGCCGTGGCTCTGGGGGCCGTTCGGCCTGGGCATGTTCGTCAACATCGCGAACTTCTGTATCTTGGCCATCCATGGGTACATGGAGGACGGCTCGATTGTGCTGGCCCAAGAAGAAGAAGTGGTCATGATCGAGTTCGTGGAGCGGCACACCGCGCATGTGGTTGCGGCAATTGCGGGCGTCTTCCTGGTCGCAAGGCTGCTAACGGGCGGCGACACCAAGGTCCCCTCTGAGTTCGTTTCTCTTGAGTTTTGGGCCCTCATAATTGCTGTCGGCGCAGTGTTCCCACTCTACTGGGGGCCGTGGCCCGGGCTGCTCGCCGCCATCAGACACGTGAAGGCCGTGGCGCTGTCCTATTCGATCTGCCTTTTCCTCGCAGGGGTCATCCTGTTGTGGCCCACGGTCGAGAAGGTGCTGGAGACGGCGAAGCCGTTGCTGGAGTAGGGGGCCAGACACCACGCGAATGCGCTCAAGGCCGAGCGCTACAAGTTCCACGCGGGCAGTGCAGATTGTTGGAATGTTCGACCTTCCCGAGAACAAAGCGCAGCGGGTCGTAACGGCTCGACGCTGAGTCCACTCGCCCCGCGGCACACCCCTAGCCTGGTCGTCCCGCCGGGCGCGGCGCGTCTCGGGGCCGTCCCGAGCAAGTCCGCCGGGCCGAATCGCGTCATCAGACCGACTTCAGGCTGCGCGCAGCGGATTCGAATCCGTCGTGAGCGCTCTGCGCGTCGTTGAACAGCCGGTTCCATTCCACATCTGCAGGTTCTCCCTTTGACCGTCGCGGAGCTCAACGCGCACTGGCCGGTTCGGCCACCTGGTGCTCGAAACCGCCCAAGTCGCCCCTCCCTCAAACGAGGAGCCTTCGACTCAGGTACCAGGCCCCCGCGCGCCAGTCCTCGCGAGACGCGTGGACGATGTTGCTTTCGACCTGACCAAGGATCTCGCCATCGACCTGCCCGACGGCGACAGCGAACCGGACATACTCGGTCTCCTCGCCGTTCTCCTCCTCGCGCATGGCCCGACGGAGCCACCGCCACAGGGTCTGGCGCGACACGCCAGCGGCCTGCGCAGTGCGCTCGAGGCCCACCCCGATCCGGAGGGCTGCCAAGATAGCGCCGCGGGTCTCCGACGTGAATTTGGTGACGGCAGCCATGGGTTACGACTCCGGATACGCGTCAAAGGCGCGTGCGACTTCGTGGCCAACCGCCTCGCCCAAGTTCGCGCGAACGTGCTGCAGGACGTAGTCCCGCTGCAACTGGATCACCAGGTTGGCCGTCGCGACAGAGATCTGGGTCTCGAACGACTTTCGGCGGGGAAACATGTATGGCGTCCCACCAATCGATCCGCACTGCCGCCCGGGGTTTGCTAGCATGGCAGTGAGGGAGCTACTGGCATGAGGAAGGCTGCGTTGATTGGTCTCTGTCTACTCGCGGGAAGTTGTACCGACGTGAGCACAGACCCACCGCGGGACCCAATGGACGCGTACTGCGCTAACCGGGATACCTGCGAGTGTGGCGTCCCAGCGCCGGGTTGTGACGACGATCATGGAACGGGGGGTCGCGGTGGAGCTGCCGGCGCAGCCGGTGCCGGCGGCGAGGCTGGGGCAACAACCTCTGGCGACGACCCGGTCGTCGAGAAATGGGAAACCATGCCGATCAGAGACGTTTGGATTTGGCACCCAACGTACGACTATACCGATTGCGCGATGTCACCAGGAATGTGTCGGTTCCAGGCTAACGAGGTGACTGGCAACACGGAATGGCTATTCCACTTCGGCGTCGCGACGGTGCAAGAAGTCCCAGATCGCGTTGAGGTTTGCGCGCCGCTCGTCATCGAGCAGGACACGATCGTCGGGGTGATCGGAAAGTGCGATGAGGTGGAATACGGAGTCATCGAGGATGGCTACTTCGGTGGCCCGGACCTCGCCGTGCCGATCTCCAATCTCCCCGTCGTGGATGGAGCTCTTGGTTCCGAGCTAGCGGAGCGCTACGTCTACTTTCAAGAGGTCCGTCTGTACTGGGACTAGAGCGCCCCCACACCAAAGCGGCGGAAGGTCAGAGGCACACCTCGACGGTGCGTGCCTTCTCGATCCGCCTGAGGGCTTCAGTTCGAGAATCGGCGCGGCTGCTCGGAAATCGATGCTCTTTGCCTCGCAGTTCGTCAGCGACACGGCGAAGTTCATTGGGCCCAACTCCGCCGCAGTCGACGAACTCGATGAACCTACCGGTTCGCTCGAAAAACTCCTTGCGTCGATGTTCAAGCCGCTCCGTGTCGTCCATTGTGAACTCGACCGGGTTGAAGAATAGCTGCCGCAGCATCTCGAGATCCCCGTGGTCCAGGCCCGAGCTCTCGTAGAGCCAACGGAGGGCCTGCCCACGAACTCCCCGCAGTCCTCGCGCAAGGATCCTCTCTTCGGCCCCTGTGAGACCGCTCGCGGTCTCCGGGCCAGGAGTGTTGTCGATTTCTGGGCCGATGCAGTAGCTAGACGGAGTGTACGAACACGTATTGAAGGCCCAGTTGTCGTCGTCCCAGCCTGAGTTGCGGTTGATCTCACCCGGACAAGACAGCTCATAGTAGGTCGGCCCGGCATCGAGTACCGAGTAGTAGTCGGCGCTGGGCGGGATGAATCCCGGGATGGTATCTTGACTAAGCTGGGGTCTGATCGGTGCGCGCATGTAGTATCCGAATTGCGGGTCCAGCATGTTTGCTTGGACGCCCATTCCCGCCGCAATTCCATGCGCTAAATGCGCGATGTCGTCGTAGTCACGACTGATCATGGGCTTAATCAGCACAGTCCCTAGACCGCGTTTCGGCTGGTAGTGCGAGCCGTCGAACCACATGTCACGCACGCCGTTCTGGTTCCAGTCCACAACATAGCCGCCGGTACTAGCATCAACCCAAACCCTCAACTCTCCATCATCCCAACCAGTGATCCCGGTCGACGAGAGAGGCTCGTACTCGCTGAAGTTGTTATAGCGAAGGATCTCAGAGGGGAAAGGTCCACCTGTGTACCAGGGCTCTGCCTCCGAGAGACAACGCTCGTCGATGTCGGGTAGATCCCCGTCCGACCAACCGACAGTAATCCAGTCTTGAAGAGGTCGGCTGCTGAAGACCGGTCCCCCCGGATGCTCTGTCAAGCCCTCACGGTAGGCGTAGCTCATGATCGAGGGGTAGTTGATCTTGTAAGCAATGTCCTGTTCGTACTGGGGCTCCCCACAACCGTCCGTCGAACCGAAACTTGGGACACCCCCGAAATTGTCTCGTAGCCCTTCATCCCCCCCGGCGTGTGTGAGGCCCATCGTGTGACCCATCTCATGGGCAATCATCTGAGGGAAGAAGCCACCCACAGGTTCCGTCATGTCATCGCTGGACGTAGTCGTCCATGGCGCCAGCCAGAGCATGTTTCCCCCGCCGACTTCCGTCGCTGGGCTGGGGAACTCCGCGATGCCGCCGGCGTTGCAGAAACCTCCATTGCCATCTTGGGGGCATGGGCATATCTGCGCGTAGTGGGTCACTCCAAGCCACTCGCTTTGTCGGTTTGGATTGCCTGGCGCCTGAGCGAGGACGGCGACGGCTAGATCGGAAACGGGGCAAAAGTCGTTGCCGAAGTCCCCAGGTTGGTTTGCTAGGTTTGCGAAGGTATTGCTTTCGCTGTACGCGGCTCTGGAGATGAGGCGATCGTATATCATGATAACGTCGATGCCCTGCGAGCCGTCGGGGTTGTCCACGGGGATGTCGTCGTAGTAGTCGCGAACCGCGTTCGCGAACGTCGCTGAAGGAAACCCGGCTCGATTCATGCTCTTTCCCGCATCCACCTCGACGAAGTACTGTTTCCTGAGTGGGTCCGCCCCCCAGTCAGGCAAGGGTGCCCACGCGACACCATAGACTTCGGAGGAATCCGCCAGTCCATCGCCATCGGTGTCTGGATTGCCTGGGTCAGTATTGAAGACACGGTTTTCGATCGCGTCCGTGAGACCATCACCATCGGTGTCGGCGTCGGTGCTGTCGGATGTGGGGGTCACGTAGATGATGGGCGCAAGAGTGTAGTATTCACCCGTGCTCGGATAGACTTGGAAGGAGGGCTTGTGGACAACGCCAACCGGTGCTCCGTGATAGTCAGGCGGTAAGCTCGTTACACGAATCTGATAACTGTCGAAATCCAGACCGGGGAGTCGAGTGATCAATGATCCGCTGGCGTATGCGTCATAGAAATAGTAGCCCGTGGAGTCGGTTGTGGCCGTTATCGTGGTACATCCGCCGGTGCTGGGATTCAGTTCGAAGTCAGAGCAAGTATCGATCGTGACCGTGACACCGGACAGGGCACGCCGTACACCGTTCGCGTCGACGGCTACAACCTGCCCTCCAATACAACCCTGGACCAACAGGGCAAAGAGCGTCGCTCCGGCGAGTGAATGTCTCATCCTGTTGCTCCTCACTTGATGCGAGCGCGCACCGTGCGCGCTATGGACCTCCTCCAAGAGGCCTATGCTCACCTTGGCGAATCGCCAAACCCGGGGCTCTAGCGGCACAGCTCAACACTCTCGGCATCTTGGAGCGCCACCTTCAGTAAGCGACGGTTCGACTTGCTCTCGACGTGGCCACGAAGCAACTGGGTGAGTTCCTTCTCACTTGGCTCCGGGCAATCAATGAATTCCACCTCGACGTGACGTCCCGCCGCCCGAGTCAGCGCAGACGTCAGCTTCGCTCGCCGTTTCTCCTCGCCGACGCCGAGGTAGTCGTCCTGGTGATAAAACCGAGAGGCGAGTTCTGCCGCCGCCTTCCTCGATAGTCCGAGCCGCGCGATGAGCTCACGCAAAGCACCACTTCCCCGCTTCGTGAACTTCGTCAGCACGAACTCGTCGGCATAGTTCAGGCCGCTCTCACGTTCGGGCGCGGAGTCGCGCCAAGGCTCGACGCCGGGAAGCGTCGGCCAGTCGGTGCACTCGTCGAAAGCGGAGTAACAGAAGTCGTCGTAGTTAGGGGTGTGCCACTCCAAGTGCGGACCTTGCTCTCCGACTTCTCGTTCGAGCCCCTGAGTACTCGTGTAAAGGGGTAGGCCCTTTTGGAGGCCGGCCTGGATCGCAAGATGATCGTCGTAGTCACGAATGTACTCGACCGCGCCCGAGCAGTGGTTAAGTGCGCAGCTATCAGCGTAGCTCGATGCCGAGATCGAGGTGTCGTGATTCCAGTCGACGTCGTACTGATTGCCGCCCGCCGAGTACTGCACGATCGGATCCCCTCCATCGTAATAGTCGAGATGGATTGCGTATGCACCGAACGGGACAGTCTCGTCTACGGAGGACGGGCTGAGAGTCGGAAGGACGCCATCGCTGAACCTAGCGCAGTCTGCATCAAGCAACCGGTTGTTGTCGCAAACGGTCCCCGAATAAGCGTGCGCGTAGTTCATCAAACTCGGGTAGTTCACCTTGTTGTTCATGGCCCACTCTTGTCCGCCGCCGTGCGAGAGGGCCGAGGTGTGGCCGAACTCATGCGCGAACACGGAGACAGAGTATCCAGCGTCTTGTTCTACGAAGTCGTTGTTTGGGTTCTGATCCCAGCCCCCCGCGACCTCCATGCGCGTCCCCACACTGTTGTCCGCAGCATCGAACGGAAACTCTGCGATTCCCGAGTAAGGGCTGATCGGATTCGCACAGAATCGAACGTACCGCATCGTCTTTGCATAGTGAGGATTCCGATCAGGCGAGGCAGTTAGGTCGTCACACAAATCCGAGCCTTGACTAGTGTCTTTGATGATATGGAGATCGATTCCGCCGACTCCATCGGGATTCGGGACGTCAATATGGTCCTCGAAAAAGTCGACCATCGCACTGACGATTGGGGGTGTAGGGAAGCCGCCGATCCCGCTGAAGATAGAGTAGTCGGCCTCGAAGAACGCGTCCTTGTGGATGGGGTCGGCTCCCAATGCAGCGAAATCAACCCAGTCGTAACCGTAGACTTCGGTCGAATCGGCGAGTCCATCGTTGTCACTGTCCGGGCCCAGTCTCGTTGTGCCGAAGATCAGCTCTTCTGCGGCGTCATTCAATCCATCGTTGTCGTTGTCGGACTTGTAGGCTGCGCTGAGATTTGGAGAGTTGTGATCAACCACGTAGATCGTGGGGACGATCGTGTAGTACTCGCCCGAGTTTGAGTAGTACTGCCAATCGGGTCTATGATAGACACCAAGCGGCTCACCCGAGTAGGCAGACGAGTTGACGAGTATCTCATACGTCCCCGTGGTGCCGGTTGGAAGGATGGCGGAATTCCCAGGTGCGTAGGCGTCATAGTAATAGTAGCCATCTTCGTCAGTCTGTCCGATGTACTTCAAGGAGCACGTCGGGCACTCCTTGAGGTAGACAAACGCATTCTCGACAGGAACCGTGTTGCCGCTATCGTCGACGATAGCCTCGACCTTTCCGATGATGCACCCGGTCATGAGTATCACGCACGCTTGGATGCCTGAGAGCTTGCTCATGTCGTTCTTCCCCCCAGCAACCTGAGCCCGGCGGACGGAAGGCTGGTGTACGATCCGGCGAGAGCGAGCATCGTGAGCACTCCGCCGACTGGATCTCGTTGTGGGAAGGAAGGGTCCGCGCAGCAAGGAGCGTAGCCCCAACCCAACACTCCCCCACCCAGCTTTCTTCGCGACAGGCGGCTTCGCACGCGACGACTATCGAGGAACTCGGTCCGCAACCGCAAGTTGAATCTGCTCAGCGGACTTCGATGCAATCGCGCGCGCGACGCACTCTCGCACCCTACGACCGCCAAAGGCCCCGGACCCCAACCGGGACGCCGCCCGCGAACAGGACCCTCATGCGTGAAGATGCGATTCGTTCATCCCGCGTCCTTTCTCCCCAACGGAGTCGCGGCCGCGCGAACTGATGCCGCATCGTCACTGGCAGTTTACTTTCGACCAGGCCTCCCTCAAACGGGAGATGGGTCGTCGCGAGCGGTTGTGCTTGAGTCCGCATTTCTGTGATTCGCGCGGGGTCGGTTTGGTTGGTTCATCCCCCGCATTCGACCATTTCGTTCTCTGCGTGCCAATCCAAGAGAGCGACTTGTTCGAAGCTCATTGGACTGCACGATGGTGCTCAAGGCCGGGTCTTGTTGTGGCCCGCCAGCAGGTCCTCCGGCGTCGCGCTGGCGGTGACGCACAAGTCTCATTGTCGGACACGCATGGACGTGAGCCGGCCGATGGTCGCAGCAACTGGCAAGACCAGGCGGAAGCGTGCAGATGTAACCGAACGCACTGAAACTCCAGTCTTAGGGTGTCCGAGCTGAACGTCGCCGGGCTTGCCTTCGATAACACTCAGAGGGCGGTCGGTAGGCGCCCTTGAGAAGGGAAAGACATGACAGCAGTAGACCAGGTGCTCCAGGCGCTCTCGAAAGAACAACGCAACTGGGTGATTGACGAACGAATCAAAGCCTACGGACGGGAGCTTGCCGCGGCAGGCCGCGCCATCATCTCCGCGCTGGCCGTGACTGGACTCTACGTGTTCAGCGCAAAGCCGGGTCGGGTCGATCTCTTCGACGTCATGTACCTCCTCCTGCTCGCTACCACGGGCTTTGGCTTCGTCATGTTCTACCAGGCTCGTGTGCATCGAAAGTTCCTCCGCGGAGCGCATGTGCGGGAAGCGATACTTCGCGAAGTGGACGAAACCCACCTGCGAATACTGCCTACGGTTGCCGCCCTCGTATGGGTCGAGGGCCTTGCAGCCTACCTCTGGGCGAGCGGAAGCTGGGACGGTGAGCAGTCGCTCTGGATCGCCTTTATTGGCGTAGCCAACCTTCTCTGGATTCGCTCGCTCAGGCGCGCGGCTTGACGTACTGGTCGATCGCGGCGTCGTACTGAAGGCCAATCGCCGCCGCCGCCCGCGCCTTGCCCTCCGGCGTCTTCGGACCCGTTGAGAGGCCCCCATGCAGGCGGCATCGCTTCTTCGGTTTCCGCTCCCCCTTGATCCACACGACCGGCGCCTGACACGGCGTTCCCTGACGAGTCTTGGCCCCGCATCGGGGTCGCTGGTTTCTCGGAGGGCGTGCGGGAATCTGGTCCGAACGGTGGCGCTGGCGGCGCTCTGAGCGCTCGGCCCACCGCTCCAACTGTCGGAGCCAATCCATGTGGGGAGCGTACCTCATGAGGCGTGGGGGCGCGCGCGTCGGGGGTTTTGGGGGCGGGAGCGGTCAAGAAAACCTCGTCCACACGCGGACAGCCAGGCGCTTGAGGCGTCGCAACCGACTCATGCCGGGGGCGTACCCCATGGCGCGTCTACGCCCGTGCGCGGTCGACTGTCAAAACTCTCAAAACCCCTCGCGCGGGTTGGTCTGTCGCGAGTGTCCAGACGTTCGGCCGTACCCCATGACGCGAGTGCGCGCTTTTTTTGCGCGGAAGCCGGCGAGCGCGAATCGGCCACAGCTATCGAGGACTACGGACCGCCGTCCCAACAATGTCGTCAATGTCTCTCAACACCTCGATCCCGAGCTCTCTTCGGATATCCTGTTGGAGCTGTCCGGACAGACGCCTCAGTCTCCCCCAGTCGATTGTGCTACGCCCATCGCCGACCTTGCCCTCAATAGTCCGGATCGCCTCGTCTAAAGCGTGTAGTGTCCCGGGGTCAAGCAAGATGTACGAGCCTCTCGCGAACGCCACGAAAGCGTGCACGCTAGCGAGCAGCCTCTCTACTTGTTCCCGAGGCGCCAGCGTTTGACCTGTTTCTTCTCGTCGAATCTGTGCCTTCAGACCGCGCGCCGACAGCGATTGCCCGACGGTCCCGAGGTCCCGCGTCAGCGAGACGTAGCGCCGCCAAATCTCTCTGTAGAGGGACAAACGCTCCTTGTAGAGGTGCTCCCTATAGCGGTCGGGTCGACGACGTTTTATGAAGAAGTCTCGCGCCCAAACCGTCATTAACGCCACCATCACAGTGACGGCGAGCTTGACGATGTCGAAGACGAACTCGGTGGGCCACGTCATCCTCGCCACCACCGGTCTCGTTCTGTCAGAAGCAAGAGGGCCCTAGCTTCCTCGAGATCAACGGCACTGTTCGCCGCGGTCGCGAGTACTTCGTCGGTGATCGATCCGGGATCGAATATGACGCCGATGCCGTCGTACAGGCTCCAATAGCCGCTGACTATGCCCTCCTTGATCAACGGCACTAGAGCCCATCGAACTGACTCCCAGATCACTTGCTTGAGGTCGTTCTCGTGCCAACGGTCCTGTCGAACGAATCCGAACCCTCTGACGAAGTCATGCATGGAATGGAAATCAACGTCGAGCGCGACATGCCCATTCGGCAGCCGGGTTGGGCCCTCTTCGCCTTCCGTCGTGCGTCGCTCCAGTTGAGAGAAGAGCCTAGCCAAACAAGACTGCCGGAGCGTTCCATCCGACGTCATCATGCGTACGATCTCGTCGGTATCGATCTCGCCCATGTGCCCTTGAGAACGGATGATCGCACGGCCGACAAGCGTTCGTATAGTTCCTGCGGGACACCCGAATCCCGCTCAGATCCACTCGCTCAAGGCATCGGCCCCCGTTCGCACGAAACCTGCCACGCTCATTTCATCCGGTTTCGATCCTGCACCTGAGAGCGCCAGAACGCGTGGCTCTGGCTGAGCGCCCGCCGTGCCGCCCGCTCCTCAGCGTCCCAGCCGTGTCGTTGAAGTCGCTGACGCTTGCGCCGTGCCTCCGCGTGCCGCTTCCGTCGCCGCTTTCGCTTGGTCGTGGTCGTCATTTTCTGGTCCTGCGTTTTGGGTGGACGGGGACCTTTCTCAGTGCCCTAAGGGGGGAACTGGAAGGGGGCCGGCAGCAAAGAGGCTCGCTGCTAGCTGACCCGATTCGACAGGCGTTCCCGAGCCCCCCTCAGGGCACTTTCAACGAGGGGGGTGGTCGAGTGCGGCCGTTTGTCCCAGCCCCGGAACGCATCGCTTCTGACGTGTCGGTGCTCCGTGAACACCGCAGAGGTCCTGCGATCGCTTTCTGACTTGCCAAGGCACGTTCGGTCTGGTCCCCATAAAATCTCCGAACGCAGTGCCGGCTTGACGGGATGCGTTGCGTTTCCCGTCGCGCCTATCGCCTTGGTTCCAGTCGTCCGAGGCCGCCCGCTACTTGTTCCATGCGCCACGGTGGAGGCGCTGGCCGGCAACTTGTTGACCGCGGCCGGGCGCGGTGAAAGAGAAGACGCCGCCGAGCACGTCACAGCGGAGGCGCGGTGGCCTTGGTGCGAACGAAGTCTCGGGGCGGGGGTCACAGGGAGAGCCCCTCGATCCGCGCGATGAGCTCGCGACGTTCCCGCCGCTCACGCTCGAGCGTGTCGTGGTAGGCATCCTCGTCGAGATGGCGGAGGATGGCCGTACGCACTTCGGAGGCCAGGACATCGGGGGGCAAGGCTTCCGCTTGCACGGTCCCGCCCTCCCACTGGCCTCGCTTGTCGTTTCGCTTGGGAGGTGCGGTGGGGAGGCCGTGGCGGTCGATTTGGGCGGGGGTGACCGCCACCCGCTCGAACGACACCTCCCCTTCCCGCTCGAGGTCGAACACCATCTGCGTGACGTCCTCGGCGAGGGAATCGAACACCGAGAGACCCGACGGATCGTGGTCTCCGATGTGGAGAATCACCGTCTCGTCGGTCACCCGCGCGGCGGTGTCGTACTTGGCGGTGATGGAGTTGAACCCGCCCGAGGAGTAGACGGGGATGCCGTACTCGTGGGCGACCTTGGCGATCTGCGGGACCATTCCGCCCGCTTCGACCCAAATCTCGAGCTCCACTGACTGGTTTGCCATCCGGTGCAGGCGGTACTCCTCGGCCCAGTACCGGACGGTTCCCCAGAATCCCCTTGTGCCGGAAAACCCGCTCGGCTCCTCGACGCGGACACCGTCGTCCCGAATGTCGTCAAACGCGATGAGGCCCCCGCGACGGGCGCGGTTGAGGCACTCACAAAGACGGTTGTAGGCTTGCTCGCTCTTCGGGTAGCCGTACTTCCCGACAAGCCGGTAGAAGATCTGCCGAATCGTGAGCGGAAGATGGTCCGCGTACTCGGCGAGCACCCTCTCGACGTTCGAGATCAAGTTCTGCGTCTTCTTCTGCGGACTGTACGGCGCCAAGCCGCGAACTCGCGCATGCGGGTAGTGGCGCTCACCCACGCCGCACCTGCTTTCGGGCGCTGATCAGTTCGCGGGTCCGGAAGAACCCCCGGAGCTCCGGGTAGGTGGCGTCGAAGATCCGGGCGAAGAACGGGACGTAGTTGTTGTTGATCCGGTACTCGGCACCCTGTGCCTCCTCAGAACGTCGTCGAGCGCACAATCGTTGACGATTCCACGCTCCGGGTCAGGCTCGCAGCACCGATGCGTCACCTCTTGTGCGCCCTACTCGCGACCGCCCGATCGAGCCTAAAGTCGCAGCACGAGCTCGCCCTGGAGAACCTCGCGTTGCGACAACAGCTGGCCGTCCTGAAGCGCCAAACCAGACGCCCCGCGCTGACCAACACGGACCGCGCATTCTGGGTTGCGCTCTTCCGCCTATGGCCAAACTGGCGGAACGCCCTGATCCTTGTAAAGCCCGAGACCGTGATCGGCTGGCATCGCAAGGGCTTTCGACTCTACTGGACCTGGAAGAGCCGAAAGCGAGGCGGTCGTCCCCCGATCGATGCGGAGATCCGAGCGCTCATCCGTCGAATGGCCCGCGACAATCCGACCTGG
>JBCDFZ010000028.1:0-66702 GCA_039177115.1 Myxococcota bacterium | reverse complement strand
CGCGATGCGATCGAATTCGCTTGGGAGTTCTTCACGAAGGACCTCTCGCTCGACCCGAATCGCCTCGTCGTCACCGTCTTTGGCGGGGAGGACGGGCTTGCCCCCGCGGACGACGAGGCTGCTCAAATCTGGGCGGACGTCACCGGGTTTTCGAACGAACGAATCATCCGGTGCGGCGCGAAAGACAACTTCTGGCAGATGGGTGACACGGGGCCATGCGGCCCCTGCTCCGAGGTCCACTACTGCCTCGGCGTCGACGACGTGGATCCGCGAACGTTCGGCGAGGAGCCGGACGCCGACGGGCGCGGATGGTTCGAGCTTTGGAACCTCGTCTTCATGCAGTTCGAGCGCCATCAAGACGGCAAAATGGTGTCGCTGCCCGCCCCGTCGATCGATACCGGCGCCGGGCTCGAACGGATCGCGGTCGTGTCTCAGGGTGTGATCAGCAACTACGACACCGACCTTCTACGGCCCATCGTCGACCTCGCCGCGGAGATCTCCGAAAAACCCTATCGCGGCAGCCAGTCGCCCGACGACGTCAGCATGCGGGTCATCGCCGACCACGCGCGAACAACAGCTTTCCTGATCTCCGAGGGGATCTTCCCGGACCGTGATGGACGCGCGTACGTACTTCGGCGCGTCATGCGACGAGCGATTCGCCACGGGCATCGGCTGGGGATCGGCGATCCGTTCTTGCACCACTGCGCCCTACGGGTCGTCGACAACATGGCCTCGGTCTATCCTCAGCTCTCTGAACGCCGAGAGCTCATCGAGCAGATCACGCTTCAAGAAGAGGAGCGATTCCGTCGCACGCTCGATCGAGGGCTCGAACTCATCGAAGAGAACGACGAGTGGGGTGACCGTGGTGGAAAGAAGTCGCTCCCGGGCGAAGTCGCGTTTCGGCTCTACGACACCTATGGCTTTCCGCTCGACCTCCAAGACGTGATTGGACACGAGCAGGGTTTCGAGGTCGATCGCGATGGCTTCGAAGCCGAACTCGAGAAAGCACGGGTGCGGAGCCAGGGCTCGAAAGTGGGGAGCACCGCGGTTGCCGACGTGTACCCCCGCGTGGCCTCGACGGTCGGCGCGGTCGAGTTCCTCGGCTACGAAACCCAAGAGGCGGACAGTGAGATTGTGGCTCTCATCCGCGGCGGTGAGTCGGTCGAGGGCCTCTCTGCCGGAGACGAAGGCGAGGTCGTGACCCGCGCGACACCGTTCTACGCCGAGCAGGGCGGACAGGTCGGCGACCGCGGCCTCATCGAGTCGGAGGGCGCTCGCTTCGTCGTGGAAGACACCCAGAAGCCCGTCGATGGCCTGGTCGTGCACCGCGGCCGCCTCGCGTCGGGGAGCCTTCGGACCGGTAGCAAGGCCTTGCTCGTGGTCGACCACGACGCCCGAAGCGCCACTCGGCGCAACCACAGTGCGACCCACCTGCTTCACTGGGCGCTCCGCGAGGTGGTTGGCCCGACGGCCACTCAGAAGGGCTCGCTGGTCGGGCCGGACCGCCTACGTTTCGACTACAGCGGGACTAAGCCGCTTTCGAGCGACGACTTGGTCGCCATCGAAAATCTGGTGAACCGAGAGGTGCTCGCGAACGAAGCGATCACTACCGAGGTATTGCCGATGGACGAGGCCAAGAACCGAGGCGCCATCGGCATCTTCGAAGAGAAGTACGGCGACGTCGTACGAATGCTCCGGATCGGCCCATCGCTCGAGCTCTGCGGCGGGACGCACGCCGCGCGCACCGGAGACATCGGGCTGTTCAAGGTCCTTTCGGAAACGGGGCTTGCCGCAGGAGTCCGTCGAATCGAGGCGACGACCGGCCTCAACGCGCTGTCGCACCTGCGGACGGTCGAATCCGAGCTCGAATCGGCCGCCGCGCTCCTCAAGGCGCCTACCCAACAAGTGAGCGACCGAGTGGGCCGGCTTCTCGAGACGCAGAAGGAAGCGCAGCGCGAGATCGATCGACTCAATAAAGCGCTGATGGCGGGCGGAAGTGGCGATCTGTCTTCCTCGGCCCGGCAGATCGAAGGGGCGCAGGTCCTCGGTGCCACGGTGGACATCGGCGACGCGGGCACCCTACGTGAGATGGCGGACCAGCTTCGCGATAAGCTCGAACCTGCCGTCGTGTTGCTCGGCGCCCCCAGCAAAGACGGAAAGAAGGCGCTGCTGGTCTGCAGTGTGTCGAAGGGGCTGACCGATCGATTCCGTGCGGGCGACATCGTCAAGGCCGCCGCCTCGGTCGTCGGTGGCAACGGAGGGGGCCGTCCCGACTTTGCGCAGGCCGGTGGCCCCGATCCCACACGCCTCGCCGAGGCGGTCACGAAGGTCTACGAGCTCGTCGGGGCCGCGTAGGTGACGCTGAAGTCGCGGTTCGTCGGCGCGGGGATCGACGCGTTCCTCGGCTCCAGGAACCAGCGCAACGCGATTCAAACCGCGCTCCGAAAGCTGCGAGGTCGCCCCCGCAAGCTGGAGTTTTTCTACCGAGCCGACGACCCTTACAGTCACCTGCTCGCGCAGGTCATGCCCCGTGTCGCGGAGGCTCTCACGGTCAACGTCGAGCTGGTCGTCGTCGACCGCCCGACTGAGGGCGCGAACCCGGCGCCCGATATGTTGGCCCACCACGCCATGCGCGATGCGCGGCTCGTGGCCGAGAGCCGTGGGCTCGCATTCCCGGCGCGGGCCGACGCGCCGACCGATCGATGTGTCCGGTTGGCGCACTCGATCCTGCTCCAGTCACGACCGTCGGGGGCTCAGCTTCCAATCGCAAAGCGAGTCGGGGAGGCGGTTTGGAGCAACGATGAGGCCGCCCTCTCCGAGATCCGAGATGCTCATGGCAGTGTTCCGCTCGCGGAGGTGGACTATCGGCTCGCGCAGAATCATCTGAGGCTCCAGCGGGCGGGACACTACCAGCCCGGGATGCTCCACTACGACGGCGATTGGTACTGGAGTGTCGATCGTCTTCCGCATCTTCTGGAGAGACTTCGCGCGGAAGGCCTCTCGGGTCGTGTTTCTCTCCCCGAAGGCCCTGCACCGTCGCTCGGAGCGATGATCGACACTGCCTCCGGGTCGCCCGTTCTGAAGCTCTTCATCTCTTTTCGAAGCCCGTACTCATACCTCTCGCTTCCGCAGATTCGATCGCTTCGAGACGAGGGGCTGCTCGAGGTCGAAGTGCGTCCCGTGCTTCCGATGGTCATGCGCGGTCTGCCAGTTCCACGATCGAAGCGCCTCTACATCGCGCAGGACGCCAAGCGAGAGGCTGACCGCCTCGGGATCCCGTTTGGTCGTGTCTGCGATCCGGTCGGCAAAGGCATCGAACTGACCTTCGCTGTTTTTCACGCAGCCGCGGCGCCTCGTGGGATCGCACTCGAGTTCTGCCATTCGGTTGCGCTCGGGGTCTGGGGGGAGGCGCGCGACATGGCCTCGGTGGCGGACCTCGCGTTCGTCTCCAAGCGGGTTGGGATCTCCGAGGCCGATGTCCGAACCGCGCTCCGGGACGAGGGCTGGCGTAAACGCGAGGCCGAGAACCGCAGGATGCTCGCCGAGCTCGGGCTTTGGGGCGTCCCGTCCGTTCAGATCGGGGCCTATTCGACTTGGGGCCAGGACCGCGTATCCCTAATTCGCGCGGCGCTCGCGCCGACCTAGACGACATGTAGGCCCCTTTTGCGGGTGAAAGACTTTACGAGGGTCCGATTTCCTGTGACATTGATCACGTGGGAGTCTTGGACGAGAAGCTCGCGGAAGCTGACGCGGGGTTGGAGGACGTCGGCGCGGACGCGTCGGAGGTTTCGGCCGTGCTTGGCCGGTTCGAGGATGCGAAAAGCTCCGACCTTGCTGCCGTAGATCAGGAGCTCGAGACCCTCGGCCAGAACATCGAGGTTCCCACCATCGAAGGTCGGGCCACGATCGATCCGTTCACCATGGAAACCAAGGTGCCCGACGCCCCGGTGCTGGTCGGCGACGACTGGGATAACGACAAGACTGAGGTCGAGATCATCGATGAAGCAGATGACTTCGTGCTGCTTGTCGACGAGGACGACCTCGAAGAGCTCGAAGGTGCTGCGGCCGAAGCGCCCAACGTCACCGTTCCACCGCCCATCCCGAGCAAGAGCGAGGCCGCGGGCGACGCCGACGAAGGCGACATCGAAGTCGATGTCGACGACGAGGACGACGAGGGCTTCTTCAAGAAGCTCTTCGGGTCACGTCGCAGCAGCAATCGCCCTTAGCTTCCGCTGGGTCAGAAGTAGACCGTCGCGCCGAAGGTCGTGACCGCGCCTGCCGAGGTATCCGTACCTCGCGTCCCATCGATGAACTCCGGACGCGGGTCGTTGTCGACTCGCTGTCGTACGACGCCTCTGACGTCGAGGTTCAATGCGAACCCCCTCGCGATGCGAAACTCGAGTCCAGCTCCGAGTTGTCCTCCGGCGTGGATCATGTCGCGTACTTCGCCAAGCTCTTCTCGACGCCCAAACGACGCGCCACCGCCGAGCAGAAAATAGAACTGCACCTTGTGCTGCGGGTTGACGAAGAACAGCATGTTAGCCGTGACTGGAACTTCGCTTCGGTAGGCTCCGGTCGAATCGCGTCCCGCCAGGTATCCCGAGCCGAGGTCGAGCGCGAAGTGCTTCGCTGGACGAAGGCGCAGCGCTCCGGTGAATCCGCCCATTGCCAGGTCGCCACCGAACGCTCCGGCGACGTCGAAGTGCAGGCCGACTTTGCGTTCGCGGTCGTCGAGCCGCGGCTTGGTTGGGGGTGGGCGCGGCGGGACGGCCGTCTTCTTCTGAACGACCACCACCGTCGGTGGCCGTGTTTTGACCACGACGGAAGAAGAGGTCGTCGACTGAGGCCTCACGATCACGTCGGCTGTTGCCGTTTGAGCAAAGAGAGTCGCGAAGAACGGAGCGAGAAAGACGGACAAAGCAACGTGGCGCATGGCTACCTCTTTTCGGTCCGACGCGGCGGGAGAGCGAAAGATTCAGCCTCGTTCACACCTTGCCCAAAAAGGGCACGGCGCCTCGTCTTTGCGAAGCGCTACGGATGAGGAGCGCTGCGACTACTGGACCGAACGTCGGTCTTCGAGTGCGCGGCCGAGCGTCACTTGGTCGGTGAACTCCAGTTCGCCTCCGTGGGGGACGCCCGCCGCGATTCGAGAGACTCGCACGTCACGCCCTGCGAGGGCGTCGGCCACGTACAGCGCCGTCGCCTCGCCCTCCACGTTGAGGGGCGTGGCGACGATCACCTCACGAACGCCATCCTCCTCGATCCGACGCTCGAGTGCGTCGAGCGGAAGCTGGTCGGGACCCACGCCGTCGAGAGGCGCTAGAAGCCCGTGAAGCACGTGATAGCGACCACGAAAACTCCCGAGGGCCTCGAGTGCGATGAGGTCGGGGACCTTCGCGACGACGCACACGACCGACTTGTCGCGCCGTGGGTCTTGGCAAATGGCGCACTGCGATTCGGCGCCATAGTTGCCGCAGACTTCGCAGCGCATGACCCGGTCGTGAATGGTGGAGAGCGCCTCCCCGAGCGCCTGCGCATACTGGCTGTCTCCCTCGAGAACGTGAAACGCCAAGCGCGCGGCGGTGCGTTCACCCACCCCCGGCAACCTCGCCAGAAGCGAGATCAGGGTCGCGATCGGATCGTTTCCGTTCATGCTCACCCGATTCCGGGGATGTTCAGGCCGCCGGTGATCTTCTCGATCTCGGACTCGATGTGGTCGCGCGCCTTGGTGAGCGCCGCGTTGGCTGCCGCGACGACGAGGTCCTGGACCATCTCGAGGTCCTCGTCGTTGAGCAGGCTCGGGTCGACTCGGACCTCGACCAGTTCAGGCGTTCCGTTGGCGACCGCGACGACCTTGTCGTTCCCAGCGCTGGCTTCGAAGGTTTCTTCCTTGAGCTCTTCGCGCCGTTTTTCGACCTTGCGTTGCATGCGGTTCGCCTGCCGCATGAGCTCCCCCATTCCGCCGCGAAAATTCATGGTCTCCTCTCAGTCTGCCTCGATGTGTACGTTCAGGTGGGTCGCCGACTCAGGGAACACGTCGACTGCATCTCGCACCCTCGGGTGGTTGAGAGCTTCCCGTCGTTTCGCGTCGACCTCGGCTTCTTTTCGCTGGGCGGCAACTGCCGCTACGGTTTTCGAGCTCCCCTCGGTGGGGGCGTCGAACCGGATCTCGACCTCAGGCGCAGTGCCGAGCTGCTCCTCAGCAACTCGCTTGATTGCCGCGACGGAGTCAGGTGATTCGGCCTGTCTTCCGTAGAATGAGCCGTGCTGAAACGAGAGGACGATTCGTTCCGGGCTCACCGCTTTGGGTACGCCGTGCTCGAGCACGGCCGCGAGCGCAGGCTGGTGTCGCTCGAGCGCACCGACGAGCTCTTCCCACTCTTGAAGAGCCGCACGCCGCACCGGCGCCAGGACCTCGCCTGAGCTGGTTTGAAAGCCGCCCGACCGACGCGTAGCGGGCTTGATCGGTTCGCTCGGAGCCGGCTCCGAGCCTGACGACGAAGACGAGTCGGTCGTCGAGGCGGGCGTTGGCGACAGGGTCGGGGCAGGCTTCGAAGCCGTTTTCGCGGTGGGTGTCGGAGGCGCCGCGACCTCGGCTTCATGGCGTGCTCTCCGCTCGGGAGGCTTGGGGGTCGACTTTGTTTTGCGGGTATTGGGCGCGGGTCGTCGTGAGCCGTTTCCTCCGCCTTCCCCACCGTGCCCTTGGAGCGCGTCGAGCCTCGAGATGAGCTGTGCGACCGACTGAAGCGGGGGACGTGTCGCCACGCGCACGAGTCCCATCTCGAGCATTAGCTTCGGGTTCGGGCTCTGGGTCATCTCGTCGGCGACGTTAGAGGTTGCGCGGAAGACGCGCTGGAGTTCGAGAATGTCGATTTCGTCGACGAGACCCTGGGCCAGTGCGCGCTCCTCGGCGACCCACTGCTCCGGATCACCCGCCTCGAGCTTGAGAACGACGAGATCACGGAGCAGCTGAAGAAGCTGCTTGGCGAAGTGCGGCATGTCGACGCTTCGGTCGGCGAGCCCGTCGATCGCCTTGATTACCGCGGCGCCGTCACCTTCGAGGACCGCGCGCGTGACCCCGTAGAGCGCTTCCCGTGCCGCGATCCCGAGGCTGCTGGTGACGGTTTCGGTCGAGATGCGGTCGCCCGAGACGGCGACCAGCTGGTCGAGCAGGGTGAGGGCGTCGCGCATGGACCCCGCAGCCTCTCGCGCGACGATGTTGATGGCCTCTTCGTCGGCCTCGAGGTTCTCCTGCGCGAGGATGTCGGCGATGCGCGAGGCCACCAGCTGGTTGGGGATGAGTCGGAAGTCGTACTGCTGACAGCGGGAGCGGATCGTGATCGGAACTTTGTGGCTCTCGGTGGTGGCGAAGATGAACTTCACGTGGTCGGGCGGCTCCTCGAGCGTCTTTAGAAACGCATTGAACGCTCCCGCAGACAGCATGTGGACTTCGTCGACGATGACGATCTTGAAACGGTCTCGCTGCGGCCGATAAGGGAGAGACTCCTGGAGGCGCCGCACGTCTTCGACGCTGTTGTTGGACGCGCCGTCGATTTCTTGAACGTCGACGTCGATGCCGGCCGTGATGTCGAGGCAGGGGCCGCACTGGTTGCAGGGCGTTGCGGTGGGCCCTTCCTCGCAGTTGAGTGCCTTGGCGAGGAGTCGCGCCGTGGTGGTTTTCCCGACGCCTCGAACGCCTGTAAACAGGAACGCGTGCGCGACGCGATCGGACTCGATGGCGTTGGCGAGCGTCCGCGCGACGTGTTCCTGACCGACTAGGTCGGCAAACGTCTGAGGCCGATATTTTCGGGCGAGGACCGTGTACGCCATGGAGCACGCGAGCCTATCACGCGCCCGCGAAGGGCGCAGCCGGGATCACTCGCCCGGAGTGCCGCCCGTGCTGCCCGGCGCGCCGCCCGTGTTGTCGGACTCTTCGTCCTCGTCTTCGTCGTCGCCGAAGTCGGCGTCGAGCGCCTGCGCCTCACGCATCATTTCTTCCATGGTGGGCATGCCCGAATCGACCGCGCCCTCGGCGTCCTCTTCATCGAGCTGCTCGACGGCGGGGTCGCTTCCCATGATGGCGTTGCCAAGCCCCACTGAAACCTGTGGGTACCAAGTGATGATCGCGAGGCCTACGAGCATCAGCAGCACGAACGGGAGCACCGACCGGATGATGTGACCCACGCCCCGCTCCCAAAGCGCGCTCGCGACGAAGAGGTTGAGGCCGACGGGGGGGGTGAGGTAGCCGATCTCGAGGTTGACGATGAAGATGATGCCGAAGTGAATCGGATCGACGCCCATCGACGCCGCAATGGGCGCAAGAAGAGGCACGAACACGAACATCGCGCTCAGGATGTCCATCATCATGCCCACTGCGAGGAGCATGGCGTTGAGCAGCAATAGGAACTGCCACTGCGCGAGGTCCTTCGACTGGATCCACTCGACCATGAGCGCCGGGATCTCTTCAGTTTCGAGGAACTCGCCGAGCGCGAGAGCCATGACCAGGATGACCAGGAACGAACCCAGGAAGACTCCGACCTCGCCGAAGATGCCCGGGACGTCCTTGATCTTGAGCGCTCGGTGGAGCCAAACCTCCGCCACGATCGCGTAACCGACGCTGACTGCTGCGGCCTCGACCGCGTTGAAGATGCCGCCGTAGATGCCGCCCAGGATCAAGACGGGGAACATCAGCGCCCAGAAGCCGTCCCGCGTGGCCTCGAGGAGCCTCTTGAACTTGAACGGCGAGGTGGGGACCTTGTCGACCAGGCCTTGGTAGAAGGAGTAGCCGATGAGAATCGAGCCCATCACGAGGCCCGGACCGAAGCCGGCCGCGAAGAGCCGCTCGACCTCGATGGACGCGCTCTGGTTGACGATCGGGTAGACGATCATCGGGATCGATGGGGGAATCAGGATGCCGAGGGAGCCCGCGGACGTGAGAAGGCCGTGGGAGAATCGTTCTCGGTACCCCTCCGCGATGAGGGCGGGCCCCATCATGGAGCCGATGGCGACGACCGTGGCCGGACTCGAACCGCTGATGGCCGCGAACAGCATGCAGGCCACGACACCGCTCATCGCCATGCCGCCCGGAACCCAGCCGATGAACGCCTGCGAGAAGTCGACCAGGCGGTGGCTGATTTGCCCCTTGCTCATGATCGCGCCGCTCATGATGAAGAACGGGATGGCGAGCAGGGTGGGGCTGTCTGCGAGGCTTCGGATGCCCTCGATGATGATTGTGAACTGAACCGGATCGCGGAAGCCGCTCCAGAGGTAGAAGCTTCCGAACGTCGCCACGCCGATCAGGACGAAGAGCGGCGAGCCGATGACCGCGGCTGCCAGGATGGCGGCCGCCAGGGTGCCGCCCTTGCCGAGGAACGGCAGACCGATGATCAGGGCGAGAAAAATGAGGAAGGGAAGCTTGCGCTCTTTGACGGCGTTCATCCTTCCGCCCCCTGCCCGTGCGCCTTCTCCGCAGCGACCACCGCCTCATCGATTGGCGGGGCCCCGTAGGAGCCTCCCGTCACACTGCTGATCGCGGCGCCGAGATAGCGAAGCGCGGTCATGGCGAAAGCGGCCGGCACCGCGATGGTGGCGACCCAGTCCGGGATGTTGGTTTGCTCGAAGCGGCCCTCGAGCGTGAGCGCCTCCTGCGCGTAGATGTAGCCGAGTAGCGCCATGAAGCCGCAGAACGCCGCGGTCGCGATGAAGCCGAGCGCGTCGGTCCACTTGGCGAGCGAGGGCGGGACGATGCGCTTGAGCGCGCCCATTTGAATGTGCTTTCCCTCGTGCGCGCAAACGCTGGCGCCGAGGAAGCCGACCCAGAGGAGCATGATCAGCGACAGTTCTTTCGACCAGCTATAGCCGTCGGGGAAGTAGTCTTTGGCGATGATCACGAACAGGATCGTGGTGACCACGAAGGCGATGAGCTTTCGGATGGTGTGCGGGTCGCCGCGCTTGAACAGTTGCACGAGCCACGCGACGGAGCAGATCGCGTAGAGGAGGCCGTAGAACCAGCGGGACTCGACGTTGGGCTGGAGCATGATCCAACCGAGAAGGCCGAGCCCTGCGGAGGCGAGGACGGTATTGATGATTGGCTTGGCCGCGGACCGTTGGCCTTCCTCTGCGGTGTGGTGTTCGGCGGTCCAAAACGCGAAGTACAAGAGCGCCACGCCGACGACCGCGCTTAGGATGGGCCCGAGCGTGTTGAGCCGTTCGACGGCGTCAGGATCCTCGACGTCGAAGATTCGCGCGATCAGCTCGCCGATCTTGCTGTCCGGTGCGGCGAGGCGGCGGTACATCACGTCCAGGAACACCATCGCGCACGATACGCCGAGGAACGTCCAGAGGATCGCCATCTCGATGGCGAAGATCCAATCGTCGATTCGCCTCAAGGGGCCAAACGGGCCCTGATAGGGGTCTTGCTCACCCGGTTCAGACATGGCGCCCGACGGTACGGTTGATCGCGCTGACGATCAAGACTTGATGCGGTAAGTTGCGAGACGAGTCATGCGTACAGTCATCCACTTCGACATGGATGCCTTCTTCGCGTCGGTCGAGCAGCTCGACGATCCGACGCTTCGCGGTAAACCGGTGTTGGTCGGTGCCCGTTCTCGGCGCGGCGTCGTGACCGCGGCGTCATACGAAGCGCGACCCACGGGCGTCCGGTCTGCCATGTCGATGGTGGAGGCCCTTCGACGATGCCCCGAGGCCATCGTCGTTCCGCCGCGTCGAAGCCGCTATTTAGAGCTGAGCGGGCAGGTTTTCGAGGTGTTTCGTCGGTACACGCCGCTAGTCGAGGGCCTTTCCGTCGACGAGGCGTTTCTAGACGTTTCCGGAAGTCGGGCGCTCTTCGGGGACGGAGAGACCATCGCGCGGCGCGTCAAGAACGACATCCAAAGGGAGCTTGGACTGACCGGATCGGCAGGCGTCGCCCCCAATAAGTTCGTCGCGAAGATCGCCAGTGACCTCGACAAACCCGACGGCCTGACCCTGGTTCCGAACGACGGCGCTGCCGAGTTCTTGGCGCCACTACCCCTCGAGCGCATGTGGCGGGTCGGGCCCAAGGCGAGGGTACGGCTCCGTTCGGCGGGCCTGCGCACCATCGGAGACCTCGCCCGAACGGATGCAGGTACGCTCGAGCAGCTCCTCGGGAGTTGGGGCCCCGTGGCGCGTGACCTGGCCCGCGGGATCGACGAGCGCCCGGTCGTGGTCGGGCGGCCGCCGAAGAGTATCGGAAGCGAGGAGACGTTCGAACGCGACCTCACCCATACCGAGGCGCTCCTCCGGCCGATCCTTCGCCAGTCGATGCGCGTATCCGATCGCCTCATCGACCAAGGTCTGTGGGCGCGGGTCGTGACACTCAAGATCAAGTACCGCGACCATCGTATCCGTTCTCGACAGATGAAGCTGCCGATGGCTGTCGCGGACACCGATGCGATCTTCGAAGCGTCGAAGGCGCTGCTCTCCCGGTTCGACGATCTGGACTACGGCATCCGTCTCACCGGCGTGTCGGTTTCGGAGATGACCAAAGTTCCGGACGACGGTCTGTTCCCCGACGAGAATCGGGAGCGTCGCGAACGACTCGCGAACACCACGCACGCACTCCGCGAACGCTTTGGCGTCGCCGGGGTGACACGCGCTTCGCTGCTCTCGCCGCCCGAAGTTGAGCCGGATTCCCGGGTCGCGAAAACGCGTGACATCTAGCGCCTGTGCGTTTCGCAGCCATCTCGCGTTGACATGCTGGGATCGGGCCTTTAGGGTCCGGCTGTCGCGTAAGTGGGACGCGGCACGAGGAGCCTCCACGGATGAACGCAAGGCATACCAAGTTCATCTTCGTTACAGGGGGCGTCGTCAGCTCCATCGGCAAGGGGCTCGCTGCCGCATCGATGGGCGCGCTCCTCGAAGCGCGCGGGCTTCGCGTTACGAACATCAAGCTCGACCCGTACATCAACGTCGATCCAGGAACGATGTCGCCTTACCAGCACGGCGAGGTCTTCGTGACGGATGACGGCGCGGAAACCGATCTCGACCTCGGCCACTACGAGCGCTTCACCCGCGCGACGATGACCAAAGCCAACAACTTCACCACAGGCCGCATCTACGACGCGGTCATCTCGAAGGAGCGGCGGGGCGAGTACCTCGGCGCGACCATTCAGGTGATCCCGCACATCACCGACGAGATCAAAGCTCGGGTCAAAGAGGCGACGCGTGATGTGGACGTGGCCATCGTCGAGATTGGCGGAACGGTGGGCGACATCGAATCGCTGCCGTTTCTCGAGGCAGTTCGACAGCTTCGCGTCGAGCTCGGTGCGCAGAACAGCGTATCCGTGCATGTGACGCTCGTCCCGCACATCGCCGCGGCAGGTGAGCTCAAAACCAAGCCGACGCAGCACTCGGTGAAGGAGCTGCTCGGCCTCGGCATCCAGCCGGAGCTCTTGCTCTGCCGCGTCGACCGAGAGCTGCCCCTGTCCCTCCGCGAGAAGATCGCTCACTTCTGCAACGTGCCGGTCAGCGCGGTCATCGCCGCGCCCGACGTCCGCGTGATCTACGAGCTGCCGCTCACGCTGCATCAGCAGGGGCTCGATCGGCTGCTGGCGGAGCGGCTCAACATCTGGGCGCGCGACCCCGATCTGAGTGTGTGGCGCCGAACTGTCGACAAGTACCTCTCGCCTGGCCGCGGCCACGTGTCCATCGCGCTCGTCGGCAAGTACGTCCATCTTCGTGACTCGTACAAGTCCCTTCATGAGGCGCTCGTTCACGCCGCGCTCGAGTGCGACGTCAAGCTCGACCTCGAGTACGTCGACAGCGAGGAGCTCGAGCACGGAAACCTCGAAGATCTACTCGGACGGCACGATGCGGTGCTCGTTCCAGGCGGCTTCGGCGACCGGGGGGCGGAAGGAAAGATCCGCGCCATCCAGTATGCGCGAGAGAACAAGGTTCCCTTCTTCGGCATCTGCCTCGGGATGCAGATGGCGGTGGTCGACTACGCTCGCAATGTCTGTGGGCTCAAGGGGGCCAATAGCGCAGAGTTCGATGGCAGTGCGCCGCACCTCGTGGTCGACATCATGCCCGACCAGCGCGAGGTGGAGGACAAGGGTGCGACCATGCGGCTTGGCGCGTACCCTTGCGAGATCAAGGGCGACTCTCTCGCCGCGCAGGTCTACGGCGCAACCCGGATCAGCGAGCGACATCGCCATCGTTACGAGGTGAACAACACGTACCGCGACGACCTCGAGCGGGGCGGCCTTTTGCTGTCGGGGCTTTCGCCCGACGCGCGGCTCGTCGAAATGGTCGAGCTGCCGGGGCATCCGCACTTCGTCGGCTGCCAGTTCCACCCGGAGTTCAAGAGTAAGCCGCACCAGCCCCATCCGCTCTTCACCAGCTTCGTTCGTGCCGCGATCGAGCACCACGCCCAGCGCGGGCGGTCGGTCAGCGGGACCACCGAAGTGCACGTGAACTGAGCGCGGTCGCTCGGTGACGCCGCCGCTTGCCCGTGACCCTGACCGGCGGGCGGCGCCTAGCCCGTTCGAGCGTCGTTCCTGCTCGAGCCATCGGCTTCGGCCGCAGGTCTTGGCTGCTCGCGGCGCAGGCGACGTTCCCGCGACCGGGTCGCGATCGCCCTGCCGTTTTGGGGTGGCGGGGGCGTAAATGGACTGGTCAGGCGGTCAGGTTTAGGATCCCATACGTGAGCGACACGCCCCGCCGAAAATGGCTGACGATTCCGAGACGGATCGTCCTCGGCTACCTCGTCGTCATCATTGCGTTCGGGGTCGTCGGCGGCCTCAGCTACCTGCAGCACCATCGCACGTCGCAGACCCTCGGCCTTCTTCAGGACGGATACCTTCCGCTCGCCCTCACGCTCGGGCAGGCCAAGGCGACCCAGAGCGTCTACGCCAACCTCATCGAGCGGGCCCTCGAGTCGGAGCAGTCCGGTCCCACCAAGGCGTGGCTTCGCGCGGCGCTTCGCATTCGCCCCACCACGCTCCTTCGGGCCCGGGAGGGGGTCGAGCGCGCCGAGGCACTGGCCGCGTCGCTCGGGCAGCCTTCACGGTTGCGGTCGGTGCGGCGCGAGCTCGATGCGATCGGCGTTGCGTACGACAAGATCGACAAAGAGTACGAGCAGCTCTTCAACCTGGTCGACGCCGACCCTGAGGCGAGTGACGCTCTACTCGCAGAGCTTCGCGCGACCGAGCAGCGCATCGAACGAAACTACGATCGCGCATCGCAGAGCGTGCAACAACGTATTCAGCGAACCAGCGCGCTGGCCGCGGAGCAAGAGCAGCGCGCGACGTTTCTCCTCGGTCTTTTCGGGCTTCTGGCCCTGGTGGTCGGGATCGTCGTCACGCTCTACGCACAAAGACTGCTTCAACCGATTCCGCTTCTTCATGAGCGTGTAGCGGCAGTGGCACGGGGCGACCTGTCGAGTGCCGTCGACGTGAAACGCAACGACGAGCTCGGACAGCTGGTCGCAGAGTTCGAGAGGATGGTACAGGCTCTCGCTGCGCGCGATCAAAGCCTGCGTGAAGCGACCGAGGCCGAGCAGCGCCTGCAGCGCATGCAGGTGCAGATCGTCGAAGCGCTTCGGGCCGCCATCGTCGTCATCGACCGTGAACGCATCGTGCGCACGACCAACCCCGCAGCCGAAGATATCCTCGGAGTTGGCACGCGCGACATCGGTTCGGAGATCGACGAAACGTCGCTTTATCGTCGCTCACCCAAGCTGGTTGATGCGATCGAAAGGGTCGCTGCAGGTGGCGGAGCCCAAACGCTAGAGGGCGAGCATCTGCCCGGGTTCAACGAATGTCTCGTCGACGTGCTGGTCACACCGTTCGGCGATGAAGCCGGTGAGTCGGGCGTTCGCGGCGTGCTGCTCGTTGTCGACGACGTCTCCGACGCCATCGCCACCAAGTCACGGCTCATTCAAACCGAACGCCTTGCGGCTATCGGGCGCATGGCGGCGCACGTTACGCACGAGGTGCGGAATCCGCTCTCGAGTATCGGCCTGAACGTGGACATGCTCGGTGAAGAGATCCCCGAAGGAAACCCGGAGGGACAGCGCCTGATGGAGTCCATTCAGCAGGAGCTCGAGCGGCTCGAGGGCATCACGGAGGAGTACCTACGGCTTGCCCGTCTTCCGGAGCCCACGCTCACCCCGGAAGACCCCACCGACCTTCTTCGGGACACCGCCGGCTTCGTTCAGCGGGAGATGGATGCGGCCGGCGTAGAGCTGATGGTCGACCTCAGCGCACAGCTTCCGGCCGTAGCGATGGACGAACCGCAGCTTCGCCAAGCGCTCTTGAACCTGCTGCGCAATGCGCGCGAGGCCATGCCGGATGGCGGAACCGCGAAGCTCGAAGCCACACGCTACGAGGGTGGCGTTCGCGTTCAGGTCCACGACGAAGGGGAAGGCATCGGCGAAGGGGACCGGGAGCACGTCTTCGACTTGTTCTACACCACCAAGGAGCGCGGCACGGGGCTCGGCTTGCCGCTCACTCAACAGATCGTGGTCGCACACGGCGGCAACATCGCGTGCAAGCCAAGGCTTCCGCACGGAACCACGTTTGAGCTGTGGTTGCCTCCGGCAGCCCAAGCGGTTAGTGGTTCGCCCGTGCGGAGGGTTGGATGACGAGAACCGATGGCCGCGCGTACGACGCGCTCAGGCCAGTATCGATCGAGCCGAACATTCAGCGGAACCCGGAAGGTTCCGTGATCTATCGTTCGGGCGACACCGCCGTGCTGATCGCGGCGTCCGTGGCCGAAGGGGTGCCCGATTGGATGCGGGACAGTGGGCGAGGCTGGTTGACGGCTGAGTACGCGATGCACCCGCGCGCCAACCCGGAGCGTAAGCGGCGCGACGGTCGCAAAGGCCGCATCGACGGTAGGACTTCGGAGATCCAGCGACTGGTGGGTCGCGCACTCCGAGCCGCCATCGATTTTGACAAGCTCGGCGAACGAACCATCACGGTCGACTGTGATGTGCTCGATGCGGATGGCGGCACGCGAACCGCTTCGATCACGGGCGGGATGGTGGCGACCGCCATGGCCCTCGACAAGCTCCGCGCGCGCGGATTGGTCGAAAAGGGCGTCCTCCGAGAGCCCATCTCGGCGATCAGCGTGGGGCTCCTCGAGGGTAAACCGATGCTCGATCTCTGCTACGTCGAGGATCGCGACGCCGAGGTGGACCTCAACGTCGTCGGGACGGCCGGCGGGGGCGTCGTCGAGGTGCAGGGTACCGCAGAAGGCGCGCCCATCGAACGCGCCCACCTCGACGCGATGATCGACCTCGCGCTCGGTTCGCTTTCTGCGCTCGCCGACCAGCAGGCCGCCGCACTAAAATCGCTCGACATCGACCTCGCGCGGCTCCTGCCCTAGTGCTTCACAGCTTGCGGACCGCTGCCGCGCGCGCCGGCTCTCCCGTGCCCTTCGTACTGGTCCGCAGGTTCTTGCTCGGGTGCGACCCCTTGGCGTAACGTCCGGCGCATGCGGAGTGATCTGGGGGGAACACGCTGGCGGCGCGCTGCGGTCTTGGCTGCCGTTCTGGTCGGCGCGTGCGGAAGCGACAGCACCGACGACCTGGTCTGGGGATACGACCGCGACAACGGACCCAACGTGTGGCGCGATCTGAGCCCCGACTTCGCCCTCTGTGGGAACGGACTGGAACAGTCCCCGATCGACCTCGTCGCGAACGACACCGAAGAGTTCGCACTACCGGACTTCGACTGGGTCACTTCGAGGATCGAGGTTGGCACCGAGCTCGACGACGACAACAACATCAACTTCGCCCCAGTCGAAGAGAACATCACCGAGCTCGATGACGTCGAGTACATGATGGGCCAGTTCAATTTTCAGACGCCTGCTGAACACACGATCGAAGGCCAGTCGTTCGACGGAGAGCTTCACTTCGTTCACGCGACCAGCGATGGCGCGCAGCTCGTGGTGGGCGTGATGTGGGAGGCCGGCGCGTTCAACAACGACGTCGAGCGTTTGCTCCAAGCGATCCCGAGCCGAGACGGCAACGTGAACCTGATCGAAGACTTCGACATGGAGTCACTCTTGCCTGACGATGCTGCGCTCTACGCCTATCAGGGTTCGCGTACTACACCGCCCTGTACCGAGGGCGTAACCTGGCTCGTGTACGACCAGCCGCTCGAGGCGTCTTCAGAGCAGCTCATGGAGCTTCGCGACGCCATTGGCGGCACCAACTCCCGCGGCATCCAACCACTCAACGGTCGTTCGGTACGGCTCTCCAACTAATGCGCCTCGTCGTCGCGACGAACAACGCCGGCAAAGTCCGCGAGTACGAGCGCCTGCTAGCCGACCTACCTGGCTTCACGTTCGAATCACTCGCGTCGGCGGGCATCGACATCGAGGTCGTGGAGGATCGTGACACCTTCTACGGCAACGCCCTCAAGAAGGCGCAGGAAGTGGCCGCCGTGGCGAATTGCGCAGCGCTCTCGGACGACAGCGGCCTCGTCGTCGATGCACTAGGGGGCCGGCCCGGGGTCTACTCGGCGCGCTACTCCGGGCAGGGAGCCACGCCAGAAAGCAACAACGCCAAGCTGCTTGAGGAACTCCGCGACGTGCCCCCGGGGGAGCGAACCGCACGATTCGTCTGCACGATCGTCCTGGTGGACCGCGCCGGGAAAGAGCTCGCCGTGGCCGAGGGCGCATGTGAAGGAACCATTTCCGACGCGCCCCGCGGCGACCACGGCTTCGGCTACGACCCCCTATTCGTACCCTTGGGCTACGACCAAACGATGGCCGAGCTCTCGCCCGAAGAGAAAAACCGCATCAGCCATCGCGGCAAAGCCACGGCCATCTTGGCTGAACGCCTGCGCGAGTTGCAGCTCTCGTAGCCATCGGCTACCGCTTGGTTCCTCGGGGTGTAGCACAGCCTGGTAGTGCGCATGCTTTGGGAGCATGAGGTCGCTGGTTCGAATCCAGTCGCCCCGACCAGTGATTTCAATCAGTTGTGTGAAGCGAAAACGTTACCGCTCGTGTTCGTCGACCAAATGTTGACCACGATGTGGCGATGACGCCGGTTCGAGCGCCTTTACGAGGCGCAGTTGAGCGCGGTTTCCAAGGTTTGCGTACACCTCGGTACTCTGCGCGGAGCGATGACCAAGCTCGGCTTGGATCGCTTTGATCGGGAGACCATTTGGTTACGGCCTGACTTGCCATCGAGCGGCGCCCAATCTGATGGTAGGAGAGGAAGTCCCAGCGCCTTCTGCGCGGTGCGCAGCGGACGCTCGTGACTGGCAGGTTCTCTTCCGAAGATCCAAGCTTCCGCTGGAGCGCCGGCGCATACGTTGGGGAAGACGGCCTGCTAACTCTCGCTGCGACAGTCGAAAGTCGAGATTCAACAGCGCGACCTACACGACCTCGCACATACTGGAATCACTCCGCCACACCTATCACTGCAATGGACTATGCAGCATCACCACCCACCTGATGGGCGAGTCAACGTCGTACGCGCAGACCGAAACCGCGGAAGATGACCCTGTACCCGATGAGCAGCTCTTGAATTGGGCTATGGAGGAAGAAGATGCGTACGACCTGGAGAACACCGGAGTCGAGGTCGTTTCGGGCTACTATGACTGAACGATGCGTTGGCCGCCTGTGGTTCGTCCCGACACTTCTGCTGGTTGGGTACGTCATGATAGCGAGTGTCGACGCAATGGCTCAAAGTCCTCGCATCTCGCTTGCGACCCATGAGGCAACAGCCCTTCGTTACGACGCGGCTTTCGAGAAGAAGCAGCGCAGGCTCAACATCGCCGGTTGGACGTTGGTTGGGGTGGGTATCGCGTTTCCTGTGGCCACAGGAATCGCAAGAGCAACCACGGAGTCGAACTGCGCCGACCCCATCGAGTGCCCGCTTTGGCCCGTTTCGGTGACGTCATTCGTTCTTGGCCCGGTGATGGCGCTGATCGGAGGAGGTCTACTGATCAGGAGGAAGAGGCTCAGAAAAGGACACGATGATCAAACCGGGGCCGTGATTACCCCTGGCTTGACAGGAATATCCGTTAGCGGCCGCTTCTAGATCACGGCGATGTTGGCTCGTTGGATACCAGCCACGAGATCACCCGTAATCGCCGTTGACCAAATGTTGACCACAAGATCTGTCATCGCTCTCTTGGCCCATCGGGATCAAGAGAAGCGCAGAATTGCGCGGTACTAGATATTATGTCGCGTGGCTCACAGCGCGGACAGGGCCTTTGAATTCGCGATGCTCCCCGCCGAGAAGCTGTTTGCTCCACGGAACGCCGTGGAATCCCTGCTGCGCGTGATCGATGAAGTGCGGCCGACAGACACGGGGAAAGTGTTCGACTTTCGAGGCGACGAGATCCCGCTCTAAGCCCGACGCTGAATCTCGGTTGAGGGTAGTCGCTCGCGCACCTACACCTCGTGTATGACCCGACCGCATGGAACCGAGATCGCCCGTGATCGGCGCCGGCATTTCGGGACTCACATGTGCGGGAAAGCTCCAGGCCGATGGCTGGGGTAAGAGAGCTCGCCGAAGGCCGGGTTTGAGCAAGCACCGAAGGCGCTGCCAGCAGGATTCCCGAGATCAGAGCGGTTCGCACGGCCGTCAAATGCATTGAAATCTCATAAAACCGGCGGGCAGCGTTTTGGATCTGCGCGGGGTACTTGCTCGCACGCGAAGGCGGCAAGAAGATCCCGTTTCAGCGCATGCCAAAACGGGCGCAGTTTGCGATCGCCCTCGCCGGCAGTGCGCTCGATTGGGCCGGCGCTGAAGGCCTAAGCCTCGCGCTGCGTGCGGCAAGTCTAAGGGACGACGAGCCTCCGAGGTGAACGGAGAAGCTCTAGTAGCGCAAGGTACCGTTGAGCGTGATGGGGCCGGTCGCGGCGTTGTTGTTGGGGGCCCGGGTCGAGACGGGCAAGGCGACCGTATTGAACGCGACACTGCGGCCGCGTTCGTCAATGGCGATAGCGCTGCACGCCGCTGGTGCGTTGCTCGAATCGCAATCGAGAAAGTAGAAGAAGCTATCAATCCCGTCGGGAATGGGCTCAACGAACGACACATCGACGACGCTATCCCCTTCGAAGATGATGATGAACTCAGTGTCGCGGGGACCTTCCCAAGAAACCAAAGTGGTAGAACCTTCGGAAGCGACGGCGGCGCTGCTTGGAGCAAAGCTACTGCCGACATCCGCGTCGAGTGGTCCCACATCGACGCCGCTTATGGTCACTTCACCAAACCCACCAGACCCGTCATCGTTGCTCTCGCCGCTACAAGAAATTGCCGCGGCTAGTAGCGCGATTGCACAAAGTGGTTGCTTCATGGTTTTCATGTGTCCTTCTCTCATGTCCTCTGCCCCTGTGGGGCGCTATGGCATGGGCACCTGAATCTTCCAATAGCCCTTGGGAAAGCTGGGGGGAGATCGGGGGAAAAAGCAAGGGAGATCGAACCCTGGTTGGGAAAGAAGGCGAAGGGATCCGCCCCTGGTTGACGCTCGGCGGTGTGAAACCGGCCAGCCCGAGGGCCAGTGAGACATCGGCGCCCGCCGGCGGACCGGCGCGCCTGCGTCCATCGAACCCTCCCAGTGCCTGACATGTCGTCCGCAAACCCCGGCATGATTCTCGCACGGGTTGTGCGCTTTGCACCAAAGCCTACCGAGGGTGGCCCGAGGAGGTGTTCAACAACTTGACGCCCGAGAGCATGGTCGAGTCGATGGCGTACCTGATGACCAATCCGGTCGAAGCCGGAGCGGTTCGGTACGCGAAAGACTGGCCAGGGGCCCACACGCTTCCCCGACTAAGGAATGCTCAGGCATTCGCTGCAGGAGACCCGAACACGGTTGGGCCGAGTACGCTGGTCGCGCTTCGCCACCGGCGAGGTCGGCTCGCGTGGCCTCGACCGCGTGACCGAGCTCGCCGCTACATCGCGCCGCCGGCGCCCTTGTCGAACGACGGGTCGGTTTCTCCACGGTGGCAGCGGAGGATCCACGGGTAGGCGTCGATGACGTAGTAGCCGTATTGGCCGTCCACCGTCATTCCGTTGCACTCGTCGAGGTCACCGGCGCCAGTGAATTCGTAGTCGTCGATGTAAGTGCCGTCGTAGGTCCCACCCGGGCCGTCCGGCGGGTCCGGCCGTGTGCCTTCGCGGAGCGTGTATCCCGACACCGCCGCGCGAACGGTGGAACCATCGAAGAAGTAGGAGCCGTAGATCGGGAACCCGTCCGCGGCGAACCCAACGACTGGGGATCCCGCTGACCCAGGGTTGTCGTCGAAGAGCGCCACCGGGTTGCCGTGATAGTGATAGGTCCCGTCGGGCTGCGTGTGCGCGTTGTTCGTGTCCGTACCGAAGTCGTTGTTCGGCGACATCGGATCGAAGCGCCATGGGGTCGAGACATCGTTGCACCCGATCATCTCGTCCCCCACCCCGTAGCAGGCCGCAGCCAACACATCGATGAGGGTACCGTTGAGCATGACGCCGTTGTAGGTAGTCAGCGTCAGTACGGCAGGCTCGTCGGCCAATTCCGGGTTGCGGGGGATGTCCAAGGCCAGCGTTTGCTCTTGGAACACGTTCGGAAACGGTTCGGATCCGTCGTTGAAATCGTGGTTCGGAACCGCGTTGGAGGTCAGTCGGCAGGACCCCGAGTCTTCGGTGACCGAGAGTGAAGCCTCGAAGATGAGTCCACGGTTCACGTCCTCGACGGTCGCCGCGTACTGTTCGACGTAGTCCGCGCAGTCTCCGCTTCGGTTCTCGAGAATCGCATCGGTGATGTCGACGGTGCTGCCGTTGCCGCCGCTACCGCCGGCACCGTCTGCGTCGCCGCTCCCCGAGCATGCGCAGACCGTCACGACGAGAGCCAGCTGCCCCGCACGCTTCATCCTCGAAGCCACCTCGCGTGTGAACGTCATCGTCCCTGTTTGCATCGGCTCACAACCTTCCCCGGCCCCCCGGCCTGCTTCCCCACCCCTAGCACGCTAGCGAACCACGGTTTGCAGCGTCAAGGCAGCGGCCCGACAGGGCCTTTCGCAACACGGGCGATGCGGTCGAGATAGTCACCTCAAACGAGACCGTTGTCTCGCGAAATCTGGGCGATGCTCCATCTTGCTTTTCTGTCGTCGTTGACCGGACCGGCTTGGACGAACCTTACGTCAATCGAGCTGAGCGAGCTCTTCGTCCAGGCGCGCGTCGAACGACGGATCCGCGTCGAAAGGTTGCGCTGGGCTTGCAGGTCGTCGCCGGCGTCGGCTCATGACGACAAACCACAGGGTCGAGATCACGACCGCCGCAAGGGGAATGGTCCAGCCGAAGGCGAGCGGCTTGGGACTCAGGTCGAACTCCGGAACCCGCTCCTGAAGTCGGTCGCGAATCTCGTTGGGGGGGACTTCCGCTTCCACCCACTCATGGATGTCTCTGCGCCACTCGGCTGCCCTCGGGCTCGGACACGAGTCCAAGGTCTTTCCGGGACAGAACGGGCTGTTCGTCGTTCTGACGATCGACTGCACCGTGCGACTGTCGTCCGTCCTGCTTGCGGAATCCGGGCTGCCGCACGCGGCCATCGAAACCACCGCAGCGACCGCTATGAATACGAGTCCCCTCGTCACGAGGGGCAACGTAGGCACGGTTCCATCGCGCGGGTACGCGACAAATTGTCGCGCTAGGGAGGGACCCTACAGCCCCCGGTACCTCCAGCTGCGCCCGAGCAGCCCATCGCGGCGACCGACGCCGCCACCATCGCGATCCCCAAACGGGGCTTCCGAGCGTGCTGTAGCTTCGGTAGCGACTTCGGTGTGCGCTCAGGCTTGACTAGTCTGCGTTCGAGCCCACCTGCTGCATGCTTCGGACATGGGCAATCCGCACGTGGCCGTGAGGCCGGAGTCCGTCGGGTCGGCCCAAGAAGTAGCGCTTTCGCATCTGCTCGCCGGTGAAGACCTCCACCGTTTCGAGCCCCCTTGCGGCGAGTTCGGTTTGGAGTCGGTCGTCGTGGAACGCGCTGATTTGAGGCTCGCCAACACTCCTTGTCAGCGCACGGACGAACTTTCGCGGGAGTTCATGGTTCGATTGACTCGGCTCGGTGGGGGCCTGGTAGTCGAAGATGATTTCGCAACCTTCGCGCGCGACGGAGACCATCGATTCGAGCGAACGGTAGACGGTGGGTTTCGGTAGGTAATAGGTGACACCCATCCATGAGAACAGGGTCTTCAGCGCAGGGTCGAAAGGGGTATCGGCGAGCGCAGATGCGATCGACCTCGCCGCGAGGTCGACCGGGACGAACGTGACGCCCGGAGGTCGCGCTTGATGCTTGGCCAGGCGGGCGAGCTTCACGCGCTGCGTGTTGGGATGGTCGAGCTCGAAGGTCGGCATGCGATCTACCAGATCGGGTCGACGCACCGTGAACGAGTCCATGCCGGCCCCCACGATGACGTACTGGCGGACGCCGCGATCGAGGGCGGCTTCCACTTCGCGTTCGAGATACCTCGCGCGGCCAACGAGCGACGCTGTGGACGGGCGGGCAGGGCGGAGCAGCCCGTCGATCACGACGCGCCGAAGCACAGGGCTCTCGAGGACTCGACGCCATCGGTCGGAGGTGAGCTTCACGCCGACTTCGTCACGAAACACGGGGTCGGCGTCGAAGAGCGCGTGATGCGCACGCGCCATCGCGCACAGGTCTGCGGTTGCACTCGGCTGGGTGCCTTTCATGTCGTTCCCTGGGGCTAGCCCCGGCGGCCGCCGCGGGACATGCCGCCGCGCCCTCCACTCGAACCCCCGCGACTCGGCGCCCCGATCGACCTCGAGGGTCGTGGCGACGAGCGCATGATGGAGCGCGTCGGCTGCATCGGCCTGGCGCTCGATCGACTCGGCGGTCGTGCCTGGGGCGATCTACCCGACCTCGGCGGTCGTGCCTGAGGAGGCCGCCCCATGATGGGTGGTCGTGCCTGCGGTGGCCGGCTCGTGGTTGGCGGTCGCGCCTGCGGTGGGCGACCGGTGTTCGGCGGTCGGACGCCTGGTGGCCGTCCGGTCGTCGGCGGTCGTGCCTGCGGCGGGCGACCGGTGTTGGGCGGCCTCACCCCTGGGGGACGAACTGCATTCGGCGGCCGAACACCCGGGGGCCTTCCCGCGCCCGGCGGTCGGACACCTGGCGGCCGTCCGCGCGGACGGGGAGGCGCACGATAGCGTCGGGCGTAGTAGTAGCGCGGACTCCGGTAGAGGGGCTGGCGCGCGTACAAGGGATATCCGCGGTGCCACCAGTAGTGATAGTAGGGGTGCCAGAGCGGGTAGACGATCAGCGGTGGCGTGTAGAACCCCATCGACAGGTACACGGTCTGAGTCGCCGGCTCCGGCTCGACGAAAATGGAATCCGCGTAGGGCGGTGCATTCGGGTCGTCGGCGTTGCCCGGGGCTGGTGTCGGTCGATACACCACGGTGTCCGTGCCCGGAAGCGCCCACCCGGCGTTGTGGAACACCCACTGCGTTCCGTCCCACTCCCAGAACGGCGGCGCGAGGACGTGGTCGCGCACCGCGTAGATCCACACGCCCGAGCTCCACTCGAACTGCGTTCCCGTCCAGACCCAGTGCCCGGGCAACCAGTGGTACTCGGTGTTGACGAGCGTGTGTGCAGACGGCTGCGCCTCCGCAAGCGGGTCCGGGGTCTGCGGATGGGGCGGTCGTTCTTCCGTGGCTCCCGCAGGGGGCGCTTCCACGGGGGGCGCTTCCAAAGGGGGCGGCGGCATGTCGCCCGGGATCTCAGAGGCGGGTCGTTCGCTCGGGGTCGGCACGTTCTCGGCAAACGCCGGCATCGGAACCAGCATCCACAGCGCGCACCCGCTGACCCAGGTTAGTGCGGTCGAACGTGTCCCCCGCGCGCGCTTCGGAGCGACCGGTTGTTTAGGTTCGTTTCGACGTTGTTCCACACCCTGGAAACCTCGCTTTCGCGAAGCCTATTCCAAACCGTGCTCGGCCGGGTGTCCCCAGAAACGCTGTAGTTTCAGGAGCCTAGCGAAGCCTATTCCGCGGCTTCGGCGGGGTCGGCGGTGGTGCGGGCGAGCATGCCGTGAAACACGCGGATTCCATCTTCCGCCCCGGCGCCCCGCGACAGCGGGCCGTGTTCGTACGCGGGCGACTCCATTCCGCGCTGGACTTTCTCGCATGCCCAAACGTCCTCGGTTTGGAAGTCGCCGGTGTCGAGCGGATGCTTCTTCCACCGGTCCGATGAAACCGTGTTGGTTTTCTTGTCGTACCCGGGAACGAACCTTCGCAGGTCCGTCGACTGCCAAGGCCCGACCCACTGACGGGAGTGCATGCGGCATCGATCCGGCGCGACCGGCTGAAGCGTTGATAGCGACAGCCCGTGTGGGGTGATCAGCAGGACGGTCGCTGGAAAGAGGTAGCAAACGCCGGGATAGCAAGGTGTTGCCGCGCTCTTGATGACGCCGACGCGACTGGCCTTGGTGCGGAACTGGAGCGGGAGCCGGTGGCGCGTTTCGCCCTCGGTCGAGTACCAGAGCATGTGTTCGCCCGCGCGCTCCCAGGCGTTGAGCGTGGCATGTGGCCCGCCGAGCGTCCGTTCATGAAGGTGCGCGAAGTGGTATCCGTCGAGGATGTTCTCGACGTAGATCTTCCAGTTGCACTTCATGTCGTAGACGAGCGGGGCCGACTCGCGCACGTCGGGTGCCGCGATGTCGTGCGGCCACTCTTTACCGAGGAGCGGCGTGATCCAGTCGTCGAAGTTTGCGTTTGGGTTCGGGTTCACGAACACGAGGTCCTTGAAAATGCCGAGGGCCGCGGGCTTGAGGCCGAGTTCCGATTGACGCAGCCCCGGGAAGCACTCCGACCTGCTGGGTACGCCTCGGAGGCTTCCATCGAGGCCGTAGGTCCAGCGGTGATAGGGGCAGACCATGGCGCCTCCGCAGTTGCCCCGATTTCCATCGAGAATCTCTGCGCCACGGTGACGGCACATGTCGTGGAACGCTCGCAGCGTTCCGTGGCCGTCGCGCACCACCGCGATACGCGACTTACCGCACGACACCGTACGGTAGTCTCCCTTCTGCTTGAAGTCGTGGATTGTTGCAGCCGCAACCCAAGCGTTTTGGAACAGCGTGCGTTGCTCATGCGCGAACCAGGCGGTGTCGGTGTAAGCCTCTCTCGGCGGTCGATGGGTCATCCGTTCTTCTCCAGGGTCTCGATCAACAAAAGGGCCGCTGCTTTCGAGGCAGCCGCGAGGCTGCTCACGTCACCCAGCGGGTAAAGCGCTTCGACGTTGAAGTAGATGCCGGTGATTCCTGCGGCGACCGCGGCGACGGCTTCACGCTTTGCATGTGGAAAGTCGCTGGCGAACACCTGCTCGAGACGAGCCACGAACAGGGTGAGCCAGGTTTGCATCTCCCGGGCCAATGCTTCGTCCTCGGAGGCCGCCGCGATGAGCGCGTTGGCGACCTGGACCATCTGAGCGTCGGAGTACTGCGGATCGAACAACCACTCGACCGCGGTCCGAGATCTCTGCTTGGCGGGCAGGGCTGCGATGAAGGCGTCGAGGCTCGCCTCGCTCCGCTCCAAGTATCTCGCCACCAATGCAGAGAGCAGATGGTCGCGATTGCCGACGTAGTGACGGATGATGGTCCGTTTCACGCCCGCCTCCTCCGCGACGTGTTCGAGCGACGTTCCCTGGAGTCCGTAGCGCGGGAGACACCGCTCGAAGGCGTCGAGAATCTCCTGCGTTCGCTGTTCTGTGAGGTTGGGTCTCGGCATGGTAGATTTTCTATGTTGACAATCTAGCCTGGGCCAGTAGATTGTCAATATCGAAAATCAATATACAGTTCATCGACCGAGACCCGGAGCCACCTCATTCGCCTGGAAACCCTGGCTTGCTCTGCTCGGCGCGTGGATCGTGCTGGCGCTCGACATGAGCGCGCCGTGGGGCGTCATGATCCTGCTTTGGGTCGCGCCAACCATCCCGCGTGGCTCGATCCATTTCGTGGAGGAGGTGCGGCGCCAAGAGGCGCCGGTTCTCTTCTGGTGCATCGTCGCGACCTGGGTTGCGTGCGGTGTCTACTTCATCTGGATCGATCTTTACTAGACCGATCGAAGAGAAGGGGTGTCCTTTTGAAAAACAGATCACAATCAAGCTTCACCGTGTTCGTGCTCACCATGCTGTTGTCTTGCGCGGGGTACGCAGAGGACACCGCTAAGCCGAACGTCGTGAACGCTCGTCAGCTGGCGGAAGCCTATCTTCGTGCAGAGGCGAAGGGCGACTTCCGCGCCGTTCGCTCGCTTCTCACCGATAGCGCCTACTTGAAGTACACGTACGAGTGGGGCCACGGCTACGAGGATTCCGTCTACGAGTTCGACTTTTCGAAGCCATCCACGGCTGAAGACCCGTTTGGCGACGATGCCTATGCCGCGACGATGAGCGGATACGAAACGCTCGCACGAGAGAGTCAGATCAAACGGGTGACGACCAAGGACGACGGAGACGTGGAAGTCCACGTGGTCGTCACCGAGAAGTATCGCTACGAGGACTACACAGGCACCGCCAAAGCCAAGATCCGCATCCGCGTTCGCCAGGTCCGCGGGGTTGCGAAGATCGCGCGCGTGATGTCCGTCACCAAGTACTGATCCACCGCTCATTGCAAGGCCTGCGAAGGCCAGCTCCAACTGCGCGATCGACCGAAAAACGAATAAGTTCAGCGGCCTATGGCACACGCGCCGCCGGCCCGTCCGGGTTGGCCGCGACTTCGCGGTCGCCGAGCGACGGTATCGACGCTACGACTCCCTCGATGCCCGGACTTGGTTCTCGGATTGCGCAGCGTCTTCTGTTTCCTCCGAAGTCGCTACTCGATTGGCTCACACGGAAACCAAAGGTGGTCGACGGGGAGGCGATTGACCGTCATGCGCAGTGGATACTCGCGGTGGCGAACGCGACGGATCGATCCATGCCATCCATGGGTCCGCGCGGCGCACGTCGGTACTACGCGCAGCTTTCCTGGCTACTCGAAGGCCAACCGCCCGAGATCGAGGAAGCGCGAGACGTCGAGCTGAACATGCGCGATGGAAACACCTGTCGCGCACGCGTCTATCGGCCCAAGGGAACCCCGGCGTCCAAGCCTCTTCCGGGCCTCGTCTTCTTTCACGGGGGCGGCCACACGATCGGAAGCATCGAAACGCACGACGTGTTCTGTCAGCGCCTTTGCGCGGGCTCCGGATGCATCGTCGTTTCGGTCAACTACCGCCTGGCCCCCGAAGAGCCGTTTCCCGCCGCGCTTCACGACAGCTACGACGCAACGGTAGATGTCGCGCGCCGCGCAGACGAGTTTGGGATCGACCCAGGTCGGCTCGCGGTTGGAGGCGACAGCGCGGGAGGCAACCTCGCTGCCGCCGTGTCGATCGTGGCGCGGGACGAACAGGGCCCGCCGATTTGCCTTCAGCTTTTGATCTATCCGGGGGTTGGGGGCATCGACCACCCCGGACGTCAGAATCCCGGCCTCCAAGAGGGCTTCGGACTCGACGCCAAGACGACGCGATGGTTCTACGAGAACTACCTCGGCGACCACACCGACGCCGACCCGAGATTCTCGCCGCTGTTTCTCGAGAACCATGCGGGTCTGCCTCCCGCCCTCGTCGTGATCGCACACTTCGACGTGCTGCGCGGTGAGGGAATCGAGTACGCCGAAAAGCTCGAGGCCGCCGGCGTTCCGGTCACGCGCCTACGCTATGCCGACTTGCTCCACGGCTTCGTCACCATGAGCGTCTTGCCGCGTGCCGCCGAGGCCATTACGGAGATCGCGGAGAGCCTTCGCGTGCTTCACGGAGACTGAAGGCCATCCGCTCCTCTCTCACTCTCGTGTCCCGTGGAGAAACGTGAGATAACGAGTTGCATGCTGACCGACGTTCGCAGGGAGCTCCATGAGCTTGGAAACGGTGTGTTCGCATACACTCAGCTTCCCGGGTCGTGGGGATGGAGCAATTCGGGGCTCATCGTCGATGGCGACCAGACCCTACTCATCGACACGCTCTTCGACCTCAAGACCACCAGGGACATGCTGACGACGATGCAGAACGCGGTGCCGGCTGCGAAGCGCATCGATACGGTGGTCAACACGCACGGCAACGGCGACCACTGTTACGGAAACGCGCTGCTCGAAGGCTCGGAGATCATCGGCACGCCGGGCTGTGTCGCGGACCTGGCAGAGAGTCCTCCCGGTCAGCTCGCGCTTCTCATGCGCGCGGGTCGGCTCGTACAGTCTCTCGGAGCCGGAGGCCGTATGCTTGGACGGGCGCTGCGGGTGGTCGGCATCGATCGCATCGCGCTTCTCTCCGAAGCCGCGAGTCTAGCCGTGCCAACCATGGGCCACTTCGAGTTCGCGGGCATCACGCCCGCGCCCCCGAACCGGGTGTTCTCGGGCGAGCTCGAGCTGCGCGTAGGCGACAAACAGGTGGTGCTGATCGAGCTCGGGCCGGCCCATACGCAGGGCGATGCGGTGGTGTACGTGCCGGAGGACAAGACGATCTTCACCGGCGACCTGCTGTTCAAGGATGCCCATCCCATCATTTGGAACGGGCCGGTCTCAAACTGGATCGCGGCACTCGAGCGAATGCTCGACATGGACGTCGAGACGGTGGTGCCCGGGCACGGCGTCATTGGAGACAAGTCCGGGCTTCGCGAGATCCTCCGCTACCTCGAGGCCCTGTCGACCGAAGCGCGCCGCCGCTACGATGCCGGAATGACCGTCGACGACGCGGTCCGCGACATGGCGCTCGACGAGTTCCGAGGCTGGATCGACCCAGAGCGCATCTACGTGAACGTGCACACGCTGTACCGGAACTTCGAGGGTGATGAGAGCCAGCCCGACGTGCTTGCGCTCTTTGCGAAGATGGCGGGCCTGCGCCGCGAGCTTTCTTGAGCGCGGCCGTTTATGCCGTGCGTCGTGCGAGTGCGTGCCTCGGGTCGCGTGACTTTGCGAACGTCATCGCTCGCGACGTGAGCGTTTTCGCGGCCACCACGAGCCGATGTCGCGTTTCGCCTGCGAGCTTGGCTGCGCGAGCTGGCGGCCCGAAGAGAGGAAGCTGGATGGGCCCGAGGTAGAGTGCACCGGTCGCATCGCAGCCGAGGCTGATGAACTCGCCCACGACGCTCGGGAGGTAGGCGTTTCGTGGTTCGCCGCGGAGTCGATGCAGGAGGTCTTTGGCCACGAAGTCACCCTGTTGGACGGCGAGTTGGGCGCTCGGACGGCCGCCGTTCGCGTCGGCGCTGTCTCCCACGACGTAGACGTTCGGGTCGACCTTCGACAGCAGATACTCGTCGACTGGGGCCTGCGCGCGCAGCGGGGCGAGGCCAGACTCCGCGACGAGCGGGTGCCCCTCAACGCCGGCCGACCAGAGGAGGGCTTCGTAGGGCAGCACCGAACCGTCTCGTAGAACCACTTGCCCCGCAGCCACCTGAGACACTTCCGTCAGCCTCCGAACGTGGACGCCGAGGCCTGCGAGCACCGCTCTCGCGTATGCGCGCGGGAGTGCCGGGAAGCCGGGCAGGATGCGCTGGCCTCCTTCCACCAGCGTGACCCGTCCGCGGCCGAGCATTCGGCTGGCCTCGGCCGCGGCCTCGACCCCGGTCGGCCCGGCGCCGACGACGATGAGCTGGCCTGCGGTCTGCTCGAGTTGTCGGACTGAGCGAGACAGCCGCTCGGCGTCCTCCGCACCGTCGAGCATCACCGCGTGCTCCCGCACCCCGATGACCCCGCGGTCGCTTGCTCGACTGCCAAGTGCGACGATGAGGTGGTCGTACTCGAGCGTTTCGCCGACGTCGGTGACGACCTTGCGACTGTCCCGGTCGACCTCGGAGACCGTGGCCTGAAGGAAACGCACATCGGTTTGTGCAAGCAGCCGATCGACCGACGTGGTCTCCGCCGATTCCCGCAGTTCGTGGAGCCGTGTCTTGACGGCAGGCGCACGGTCTCGGTCGATGAGCGTGACCTGCACGGATGGCTCGCGCGCGAGGCCAAGCGCGGCCCGAAGCCCTGCGTATCCGGCGCCCAGGATGACGACCTGTTCGCGCTTGGCGACACGTGCTCTTGCCTCCTCGAGTTTCACGTCGCTGAACCTAGGGCCACCGCGGGCGACGGAAAGATGCGATCTTGCAGCGGGGGATCGGCAGCACGGCGAGGGCGCGGTATTCTCACCACTTTTTCCGCACTCCAACGCGGTCGTCGGAGCCAGTCTAGGGGTTGGTCAGTGTGATCTCGATCTGGCTCTGCGCGGAAAGTTCTTCGAACAGCAGCTCGGGCGGGACTCTCTCGTCGCCCGCAAAATAGCCGTTGACCGAGGTGATCAGGCTTCCCTCCGCCACGCCGATCGCGCGGAGCACCCCGTCCTGGGCCGGGTTCCCGTGCACGCGAAGGCCCACGAACTCCTCGCCGCTGTACTCCGGAACGATCTCGGCGCCGATGAGCTCTTGGATCCGCTCGTAGCGAGCGATCTCGTCGAGGTCTGAAGGCCGCGATGCTGCGCGGACGCCTTGCATCGTACCAATCGCAGCAAGCTCTTCTTCGAGATCGACGTCGTCGGGCTGGTCCTCCTGGTTGTCGACGCTCTCTCGGTCGAACGGAAGAGGCTGCACCCGCGGCATTCGAAGCTGCGGGTCTGCGCCGACTCCGATCGTGGCCACGGGCTGCTCGGTTTCCGTCAACCGAGCAGGGCGCTTCACCTCGGGTGTCCCGCTCCCTAGAGGCGTTTCGGCCTCGGGTTCGTCGTCGTGCCACGCCATGGCCCCTACCGCGACCAGCCCCGCGGCTAAGCCATACCCAGCGATTAGGACCAGTTGCACACTTCGTCTCGTCGCCACGGCGGGAGCGTACCAGCCTCAGACGCCAGGTTTCGTGACGTCTTGTTGAACAAACGGCAACCGCGTCCCGCATCGCGGGCTCAAGTCGACGAACTACGGCGGCACTTCGCTCCCTGCGAAATCGAACACTCTCCCCGAGTCGCTCGGGGTCACGCCGTCGATCACGGCGAGGAGCTGTGACACCGAGTACGCCACCTCGAAGAGTTTGCCCTTCGGTACGTTGCGCTGGAACGGCTTCGAGAGGTCGGTGTCGACGGTGCCGGGGTGCAGTCCGATGACGGCCGTGCGCGGAGCGATGCGCTGCATTTCGAGCGCGAGAGTCTTCGTGAACATGTTCTGCGCCGCTTTCGACCCTCGATAGGCGTACCAGCCCCCGAGACGGTTGTCGGAGATGCTCCCTACGCGTGCTGAGAGGCTGGCGTAGACGGCGGATTCGTCGTGTCGAAAGAGCTTCGCGAAGTGCTTTGCGACGAGCAGCGGCCCAAAGGCGTTCACCTCGAACACCTGACGAAGGGACGATGGGTCCACGTGCCCGAGCTTCTTCTCCGGTGTGAAGCCCGGCCCGTGAAGGACGCCGGCCGCGTTCACCAGCAGGGTGAGGCGCCTGGCCTCTTTCTCGGTATGCTCGGCGGCGTCGGCAATCGAGGCCTCGTCCTGTACGTCGAGTCGCGTCACGAGCAGGCGGTCTGCGCTGCGTTCGGCGAGGCTCAGCAGTTCCGTGGCTTCGCCGGGACTCCGGCATGACGCGATTACGCGAGCGTCGCGATCGCGTTCGAGGAGCTGACGCACGAACTCGAGCCCAATCCCACGGCTCGCACCCTGCACGAACGCGGTCTTCGTTTCCGCCATAGCGGTCGTATAGATCCGGTGCGCTCTTTAGAACAGGGCGTCGAGGGGCGGAGGCGTCGCGCCCTCGGGGAGAATCACGCAGTTGTCCATCGGTGGTTCCGTCGAAAAGACCAGCTCTAGCCCGCTGATGTTCAATACCAGTGTGAGCGTCGTCAGGGTCAACGGCGCATCGACGCCGATTGCGATGGGAACGGGGTCTAGTCTGATCGTGACGGGAGTCCCCGAGAAGAAGCAAACGAGGCACGGGACCGGCGTCAGGTTCGTCGTCACCAAAGTCTCGCCGCTTTCGGTTCCGACCCCGAGCTCCACCTCGACGATGTCGAAGCTGCAGCCGAGCAAGAGAAACAAGTCCACGACGACCGCGGGCATGACGAACTCCGCGACCAAGCGATTGCCCTCCGGACTGTCCATCGTGGGTTCGGCGACGGAGAGGGCGACACCGAATTCGAGCGGGATGCCCATGACGGAGCATTCGAGGCTCTGCTCCGTAGCGACAGGACCTCGGGGCAAGTGATTGTCGACGCCGCATGTCGTCTCGCAGCTCAGCTTGGGGAACGTCGATCCGCAGTCGTCATAGTCGTCGTACGGGTACCCGGCCGTGCCACCCGCGCCGCCGCCACCGACGCCGCCCGCCGCGCCGGGCGCCCCAGCGTTGCCGCCGGCACCCGTGTTCCCCGGGTTGCCCGCATCGCCGCCCGTCGGTTCGTCGGTGACCTCGGTTTCCCCGCAGCCGGCTACTGCAACTCCAGACAGCGACGCGATGGCTGCCGCGCGAAGCGCGTATGACAGAGTCATGTGGAACCCTTCCGCCCGGACACGCTCACGGTACCACGCCGTACCGCGCACCGTCTTCCACGTTGGTACCGATCATTATCCCAGACAACCGACGCAGACTTAAGGTACCGTCCGCGGATGCGAGCATGGGTCGGGGCGGTAGCCGCGTGTTGTCTGTTGGCGAGCGCGACCGCGCGCGCCCAGGAAGCAAATCCGGAACCGGCCCAGGAGCCAGCTGAAGAACCGCAGCAACGGAAGTGGCATGGGCAGGTCGCCGGTGGCCTCGACTACGTGTTCAATCCGGAGTTCGAGGGGTTTGGGTTCTTCCTGTTTCAGGCGACCGGGGAAGGCATCGTCGGAGGCGGCGACCTTCGGCTCTACTACAACACCGACACGGTGGAGGTCGGCCTCGATCGCATCCCGCTGGCGGACAACCTCGACCTTTTCATTGCGCTTCGCGGTGAGGCGTTCTTTTCTGGCCTCCTTCGCTACTACTACGTAGGCGGGCTTCGAGACAGCGGGTTCGGATTCAACGCGAGCTACATCGTGTTGCGCAACAAGCTGCAGTGGCACTTTGCACCGAAAAACACCTTCGAGGTCATAGCCGACGTACGGCACTGGTGGTTCGGCGACGACAGCACGTCGTCTGCGTTCACGCTGCCCGACAACACGTGGGTGTTCGAACCGAGGGTAGGGTACATCTTTTGGAACGTCGATTCGCCCGGTGGCGAGTACACGGCCGACAAGCTGTTCCCTCGGTTTGAAGGCCATGCGTTCGGTCTCACCGTCGGCATCGACGTGCGGTCCGACATCAACGTCTGGGGCCCACCCGCGGATCAGGGCCGCCCCAACGACCCGGAGAAATGGATCCTCACGATCAATCAGTGGTACCGGGGCGGTTGGCAGTTCGTTCGATGGTTTCGGCTCGAGGTTCAAGAAAACGCGAGCTGGGGTGAGAACCAGGACGACATCACGCGGCAGCGCGTAGGCGGCATGAACCCGTACTCGATTGTCGTGCCCGGCGTGCCCTGGGCGGGCATTCTGTCCGAGCGACTGCTGATCGGTCAGGCGAGCGCCCACTTCCGCGTCACCAAGGACAGGGCGCAGGAGATCGCGGTGCTCGTGTCAGGCGGTGCGGTCAACGACCCGTTCCGCGTAGGCGACCTCAACGACTTCGGCGGCATCGGCGGCGTGGCTCTCATGACCGACCTCCGCTGGGGCCCCGTGTCGCTCTACGCCCGCCTTGGCTACGCGTTCCCCGTCAACTGGCTCGCCGACGACCCGTTCTTTTCGGTGTTTGGCGGCATCGGCTGGGACGCGTTTTAGCTCGACGGTCGGTCCATCGGGCAGTCACGCGTGCGGCATCACCACGCGCGTCGCACCCGAACGCGCCGAGCCTCTAATTCATGCCACGCACGCATAGAAAAATGCCCAAAATAGTCGTATCCATTCCCGATGGATCGAATCGAAGTGCTGAGAGCGTACGTCAGGGTGGTCGAGCGCGGGAGCTTCACCGCGGTAGCCGAGGAGCTTCGGGTGAAACAGTCGACGGTCAGCAAGTGGATGGCGTCGCTCGAAGAGGAGGTCGGCCTCACGCTTCTCGAACGAACGACGCGAGCGCAGCGAGTGAGCGACGCCGGGCAGCGCTTCTATGAACGCGCCATCGCCATCGTGGACGCCTATGACGAAGCCGTAGGCGAGGCGCGGAAGCAGTCGCCCGAGCTCCAAGGACGCATTCGCATGAGCCTGCCGGTGGTGTTCGGAAACCTGTTCGTCGTACCGCAGGTCACGAAGTTCTTGCGACGCCACAAGAACGTGCACATCGAGATGGTGTTCGGCGATCGCTACGTGAACCTCGTCGACGAAGGGTTCGACGTCTCGATTCGTGTTGGCGTTCAGGTGGACTCGTCGCTCCGCTCACACTTTCTCGGCGATTCGGAGCGCAGGCTGGTCGCTTCTCCCGGCTACGTGAAGCAGCGCGGTACACCCGCGACTCCGAAAGACCTCGAACGACACGAGTGTCTGGTTCACACCGGCGCGGCAGGTCAAGCCATGTGGTCGTTCCGCCGCGGAGAACATGGGCATCGGGTCTCGGTCCGTGGGCGTGTCGCGGCCAACAACAGCGAGGCCACGCTTCAAATGGCACGGAGCGGGCTAGGCGTTTGCCTTCTCGCCTCTTGGCTGGTCGATACCGACCTTCGATCGGGCCGCCTCATCCGGCTCCTCGAGAACTACGACGCCCCGCCTGCGTCGATTCGGGCCCTGACACCGCCTGCTCGCTATACGCCCCCTCGCGTTCGCGCGCTGATTGCCTACCTTCGCGAGAGTTTCGCTCAAGACACTGCCAGCGCCTAGGCGTTGGACGCGAGCGCGCACACCTCGCCGAGCACGTGGGGCGCTGCCGTTCGAGCGTCCCGCACCGCGACCGGGACGCACTGCCCTTGGGATTCGAGCCGTGGCGCTTCGATTTGGATGCGGCCCGGCATCAGGAGCGGACGCTTGAAAGAGATGCTGGCCTCGATGGGCATGTCTTCATCGATGCCGCGCAGGGCGACGGTTACGGCTCTTGCAAACGTCCACATGCCGTGTGCGATGGGGCGTTGGTAGCCGAGCGGCTTGGCGGTGAACCACCAAAGGTGATGCGGGTTCCAGTCGCCCGACACGCGAGCAAACGCGACACCGGTGCTACGGCTGACCGAAAGCACCTGGGTGGCCACGCGAGGTGGTGCCGATTCAACCCGCGTGCGACGCCTTCGACCGGACCGAGCTTCCTCGGCACGCGACAGGACCGTGGTGACTCCGCTCCAAACTCGCGTGGCTCCGCGATCGAGCGCGAGGGCGAAGTCCACCTCGTAGCCACGATGGGTTTCGCGAATGCTGGCGAGCTCTGCGGTCAGGTCGACCACGTCGTGGGCATGCAGCGGTTCGTGGAGGGTGATGGTTTGGTGGGTATGAATCAGGCCGAGCGGGCTCAACGGGAATCGATTCGATACGATGGCCTCCGCCATGAGCGGCGTGAAGTGGATCTCCGGGTAGGGGAGCGGAACGCGGCCGGGCTCCGATTCGTATTCGCACACGCGGCGGTACGCCTCGATGCGGCGCGGGTCGAATCGAAGCCCGCGTTGGCGAACGATCATGGGACCCGGCACGATTCCCTCGGTCAGCTTGCCTTGTTCTTTCCGCGCGGCGCGCGGCAATCCCTTCAGGAACATCTCCGAGATGTGAAGCGGCTTGCGCACGTTGCGCTCAGTTCGGGGCCCGGAGAGCGCGATCACTCGCCCGGTTTCCGCTCTTGTCACGTCGTGTTCCATCGGTAGGGTTCAGGCCTTCATGTACGGCCAGCGTGCATGTACATCGGTGCCGAGCAGATCCGCAAGGCCTTCGTTTCGCTTGGCGAACACCTTTTGCAAGTGCATCCGGGTTTCATCTTTCATACGGGGCGCCCGAGGCCTCGGCATGTTCTCATCGAGCGAAAGAGCCGCCTTTTCGTACCACTTGAGCGGCCGCCGCTGGGCGTCGTCGGCGTCTGGGCCTCGGTAGTTCGGAAGGTTCGGCCGGGGCCGTGGGAAAGAAAACCGGTGCCCGAGGTAGTGGTTGAGCAGGAGCCTCGAACCGAAATGAAGCGGCGGACGAGCCGCATTGCTGTGCTTCGAGTCGTCGTCGACCGAGGGCGCCTCCGCGAGCCCGAGGAACGAGCACACCCTCGCCAGCTGGGCCATCGGGTCGGCGATGAGGTCCTCGAAGAACACGACCGTCATTTGCCCTGCATCCAAGAAGCCCCGGTACCGCTGAAGATGCTCCGCGTAGAGGCCGTGCTCCAAGAGCGCGCCTGGGTTCGTGCGAAGGGTGCGCTCGAAGCTCAAGGTGGCGCGGCCGGCTCTCACGTTGTGGAGGTACTGTGAGTAAGCACGGCTGACCGGGTCGCGGAGCATCGCGATGAGCCGAGCATCCGGCAGCAGCGCAGCAATGCGGTCGGGCACGTCCCGGGAACTGAGATAGGTCGTGGTGTCTTCCCCGATCGTTTGTCCGGGGCCGGCTGGTGCGAAGAGCGACCGATACCAGGCGAGGTACTCGTCGAACTGACCGTCGTAGTCGTGGAAACTCAGGCCGTCGCGGTGAACGAAGAAGTCGGGGTGCGCCATCACGTCGTCGACGTCGAAGAAGAAGACTTCGTTCTCGGGCATGAACACGTCGGGGTGGCTTGCCAGCATCGCGTGCATGGAAGTGGTCCCGCACTTGGGCGCGCCAACCATGATGAAATGCGGGAGGCCCTCTGCTTCCGGGCCACGTGGATCACCGATCGCCATCGTGCCTATTTTGCTCCTCGTAGTGAATGGCGCCTCCCGGAATCGCTGCGGAGGCTTTTGTGCCCCGGCCGACCCATGCGCGCACCTCCGGATGCCCAGCCACCCACAGCGCGACGCCGTAGGCCAACAGAACGGCAATCGCGAGCGCGAGCCTAAGGCCAAAGTGCCCAAACGCCGCTGGGTCCCAAAGCAGGCCTAGAATCCCTGCACCCACCGCAGCGCCCGCGTACGGCATCCATGCGTCCCTCGGCCTGATTGACACGTTCTCGAGGAACCGGAGTTCGATCAGCTGCAGTATGCCGACGATCGCCGCGGAGACCGCGGTTGCGCTCGCTGCGCCGATCAGCCCGTACTTCGGAATCCAAAGAAGGTTGAGCGCGGTGTTGAGGACACCGATGAGCAGGCCGTTCATGAGGTTTACGCGAGTGTGCCCCGTGTAAGTGATGAAGTTCCCTGCAAGGCCAAACGCGCAGCTCACGCTTGCCGGAATCAGCAGTACGAGGATGAAGAGATCGCCGTCCCGCGCGTAGCTCTTGTCGACCAGGGACAAGATGTCGCGTCGAAGAATGACGAGCGTGAGAGCGAGGAGAGGCAGCAACGAGCTCACCCAGCGCGTGGTTCTGGTGAGAAGCTCGGTGAGCTCTTCCCGTTCTCGTCGGTGGTGATGGCGTGCGACCACGGGGGCGAGCGCGGTGCTGAACACGATGCGAAGCTGCTGTAGGTTGCTCGTCAGGTATGACGCCGTGGCGTACCAAGCCAGGTTCGCGGGCTCCACGCCGAGCGCCCCGAGCATGATCGTGTCGAGCCGGGTGATGTAGAGAGTGAGCGTGTGCGTCAGGCCGTGCGGTACTGCGAAGTGCACCAGGTCGCGGTCCCACACGGGGCGAACGTTTCGGAGCACCGCCCGCCAGTCGAAGTACTTCACGAAGGGGATCAGCGAAAAGAGCGCCAGCGCCACCATCGAAAAGAAGTAGCTCGCGAGCAGTTCGGTGAGGCCGCCGCCGATGAAATAGACGAGGACGCTGGTGCCGAGCAGAAGAAGAGGCCGCGTCCCGCCGAGAACGGCGTCCCAGACCATCGTGAGGTGCGCCTTGCTGGCGGCGCCGATGATGTTGGCAAATGCCGTGGGCACCATCGCCCAGCCGACGAAGTAGATGCCGGGCAGGAGTTCGACGTGCTTGGTGAAGTAGCTGCGAATCGCCCACGACGCGAACAGCTGAACCAGAAGGCCGAAAATGATGGCGGTTGCGAGGCTGTAGGTCAGAGTGCGTCCGAGGGTCGCGTTCATCGTCGCGTTCGACTCTTCGCTATGCCCGGCCGTCTCCGCGTGCGGACTCACACGCACGGTGGTTGCCGTGGCCCAGCCGGCGGTGACCATCCCCGTCCCAATCTCGATGATGGCGAGGCCGATGAAGTAGTGTCCCATGAGGTCCGCCCCGAACAGGCGGGTCAGGACGAAAATGAGCAGAGGGTAGAGAAGCTTCGCGACTAGACCGAGTGCGTTGACGAGCGTGCCCTTGAGTAGCGCTTGTCTGTACGCCATCAGCCGCCGTTCTGAAGCACGCCCAGCTCTCGGCTTTCCTCGATCATTCGCTCGGTCGACGCGATCTCATCGGCGTTCAAGTCGAAGGCCGGGTGCTTGAGCACGTCGCCATCGACGAATCGCGCTTTCAAGTAGCGAACCTTGTCCGGCCAGCGGTAGTGGAGGCGCTCCGTGAAGTGTTCCTCTTCCCAGGTGTTGGTACCGTGAAAACAACGGATGAAGAGGTGCGCATGGTTGCCGGTGGCGATGCCGAGGCGGCCCCGGCGCTTGACCCGACGGCGAAAGACGGCGTCTTCGTGGCGGCGCCAGTTGGGGTACCTGGCTTCGGTTCGCTTATGAAGAATGGTTCCGGGAATCCCGTGGGGAAGGGCGCTCCGGTAGGGGTGGTCGACCAGCTTCGGGGAGTCGAGATGCATCAGGGTGGAGCGGAGGACCACCGCGTCGAGGTTTCGCTCTCGGAGCACGTTCATCTGGTACTGGATGCGGTCTGGATGAAACCACTCGTCGTCGTCCCACTGCACGAGATACTCACCCTGTGCCAAATCTTGGGAGAGGTTCCGCAGACCCCCAAGCTTGACGTTGGGGTCCGGGTCGATCTGGTGATAGCGAATCGGGAAGTGGTCGCTGAACTCGTCGACGAGCACCTGATACGATTCATCGCCATCGTCGACGATGACGAGCTCCACGTTGGGCCACGTCTGGTTTCGTAGACACTGGAGTGCCCTCCGAGCCAGCGCGACGCGGTCTCGCGTCACCATGACGGCACTGACGAGCGGGTCCGACACGCCGGAACGCTAGCAGTGCTGAGGATCGTATCAACCGGCGGCAGATCCGCAGCTTGAGGCCGTCAGGTGTGCAGAAGCACGGCGATTTTGGCGGCTGCGCTAGAGCGTCACTTGGTCGCCGAGCTCGACGACGCGCTTGGTAGGGAGCTGGAACCGCTGCGTCGGATCGCGCTCGCTTCGGTTCAGGAACTCGAAGAAGCGTTTTTGCCACACCCGCATGCCTTTCGCGGGCGTCACGACCAAGGTCTCGCGAGCGATGAAGTACGTGGCTTCCGCGAGGTCGATGTCGTGACCTGCCTGCCCCACCTCGTTCAGAAGGGCGGGGATGTTTGGGGTTTGGACGTAGCCGTAGTGTCCCACGACGCGAGTGATGTTGAGCGGGAGATCGGTCACTGTGGATCGTTCGCTCGACGGTACACGAGGGACTTCCTCGATGACCACTGTCACCAGGATCACTCGTTCGTGCAGCACGTCGTTTCGTTTGAGGTTGTCGATCAGAGTCTGTGGGATGCCGGTTGGGTCTTTGCTGACGAACACCGCCGTTCCGCGCGGCCGATAGGGTTGCTGCTCCGCGACCTCCCTCTTGAGCGCCTCCGCGTCAATCAATGAAGCGCGGCGGCGCTGCGTCAGGAGTGCGCGTCCGCGGTACCAGGTGGTCATGGCCATGAATACGATCAGGCCGACGAAGATGGGAATCCATCCACCCTCGATGAAGCGCGTGAGATTGGCGCCGAGGAACAGCAGCTCGAGGGACAGGAAGCCAACGATGACCAGCGTGGTTTGAGCAACGTTCCAGCCGCGCGTTCGGCGAAGGTACACGAACGCAAGCAGGCTCGTGAGCACCATGGTCCCTGAAACCGCAACTCCGTAAGCCCCCGCAAGGGCCGCGGAGCTTCGAAACGAGATGGCAAGGAACGATGTGGCTAGAAAGAGCGCCCAATTCACGAACGGGACGTACACTTGCCCGGGCCTGTCGGCGGCGTAGTGCCGGGTGGTCAGATGCGGCAAGAACCCGAGCTGCTGAGCCTGGTACGTGAGCGAGAATACCCCGGAGATCACGGCTTGCGACGCGATGATCGTCGCGACGGTCGCCAGGCCAATCAACGGGTAGAGAGCCCACGTGGGCGCCATGTCAAAGAATGGATGCGTGGCGTCCGACCCCGTCTCGAGGACCAGAGCGCCTTGCCCGAAGTAGTTGATGACTAGCGCGGGCAGCACGAACGCGAACCACCCAATGCGAATGGGCCTCCGACCGAAGTGCCCCATGTCCGCGTAAAGTGCCTCGGCTCCGGTGAGTACCAAGAACACCCCGCCCATCGCCCGAAAGCTCGACGCGCCCCCGCTTCTGAGAAACTGCAAGGCGTGACGCGGGTCGAGCGCCTCCATGATGGCGGGATGGCGGACGATCCAGTAACCGCCGAGCGCCGAGATGCACACGAACCACAGCAGCATCAGCGGCCCGTACGCCTGGCCTATCTTGGTCGTGCCTCGGCGCTGCACCGTGAACAGCGCGGCGAGGATCACGATCGAGATCGGGACGATGAGCTTCTTCATCCTCGGCGACGCGACTTGAAGACCCTCGATCGCCGACAGCACCGAGACCGCCGGCGTCAAGATGCCGTCGCCGAAGAGAAGGCCTCCTCCGAGTAAGCCCAACGTGATGGCGATGACGAAGCTCGAACCGCGCTTCTTCGGCCCCTGGGTGGCGAGCGTCATCAATGCGAGGATGCCACCCTCGCCCTTGAGGTCGGCGCGCAGAAGCAAGATCACGTACTTGATCGAAACGAGAATCGTGAACGACCAGAACATCAGCGAAAGCACGCCGAGGACGTTGTCTGGCGTGGCTTTCAAACCAAACGTCGTGAAGCAGGCACGAAAGGCGTAGAGCGGGCTGGTGCCGATGTCCCCGTACACCACGCCGAGCGCGCCCAGCACCGCCAGGGGCAGGGGGCCGGTATCACTCGGTCGGGAGCTGCGCGGTGGAGCGGTAGTCACGTGAGCCTTCGCCGGGCCCGCTTCGGAGCCGCCCCGGTTTGCCATACAATATCATAGGTTTGGCGGTTCCTACGCCTGCTCGACGCGGCGCTTCAAGTCCTCGTTGAAACCCTTGTAGGATGGGCCGCGCTCTGCCTTGAGGAACGCGACGATCAGTCTGGCCAACACGCCGGAGAAGTTCTCGCCGTGTCGGAACCGCGTCGTTTTACCGTCGTTGCGGGACTCGAGGAGGAAGAAGTGGCTTCCAGCCGCTACGCCGCGCGGTCCGCCGCGCCACCGAAGCTCTCGCGCCTCGTCTACGCGTTCGATCGTGACGGGGACGCTGTTGCGTCGCCCGAGTAGCGAGAACTGGATGTGCGCTGGCGTGCCGACGATGGGTTTGCCGCGCAACACGAAATGTTGCGTCCACTGTTCGTGCCGGTCGAAGTCGGTAAGGTGTCGCCACACCTCACTCGGCGGCGCATCGATCAGGATCTCGGTTTCGTAGGTTGGCATCGGGCAGAGGCTGCCATGGTGCGCAGCGGGTCGCCAGTGTGCTAAGCCTCGGGTCCCGTCCCGTCCCGCTTGTGTATGTCTGAAGAAGCGTTCGATTTCATCGTCGTCGGTGCCGGCTCCGCTGGCTGTTGCATCGCGAATCGTTTGTCCGCCGACTCGAGCCACCGCGTGCTGCTGCTCGAAGCCGGAGGCAACGACAACAACCCGATTATCAAGATGCCGATCGGGTTCACGCAGCTGATGTACGACGCGAAAACCACGAACCTCTACAAAACGCTGCCCGAACCGCATCTCGACGGGCGCGAAGTCAGCGTCGTTCGAGGGCGCGTGGTCGGTGGGTGCAGCTCGATCAACGGCATGGTTTACATGCGCGGCCAGCGTCAAGACTACGACGACTGGGGCGCGCTGCCGGGCTGCAGCGGCTGGTCGTACTCCGACATGCTGCCGTACTTCAAGCGCTCCGAGCACTACGACGTCGGGCCTGAGAACGAATACCACGCCAAGGGTGGCGAGCTGAACGTCACCCACGTCGAAACCAAGTTCGACATCACCGAGGTGTACCTCGACGCGGCCGCCAGCGTTGGCATCCCACGCAACGACGACGTGAACGGCGCCGACCAGGAGGGCATCGGCTACGTTCAGGTGAACATGAAGAACGGGCGTCGGTGGAGCTCGGCCGACGCGTTTTTGAGCCGCGGCGTGCGCAAGCGCCCGAATCTCAAGATCGAGCTCAACGCCGTTGCGAAGCGGCTCTTGCTCGAAGGTCGGAAGGTCGTCGGCATCGAATACGACGACCGCAAGGGGGTCGCGCACAGCGTGCGGGTCAACCGAGAGGTCGTCGTGTGCGCCGGCACATACAACTCACCGCCCCTTCTCGAGCACTCGGGCGTCGGGAACCCCGAGGTGTTGCAGGAGCTCGGCGTCGAGGTGAAGCACGCGCTCACGGGCGTCGGCGAGAACCTCCAAGACCACTACCAGTGCTGGGTCCAGTTCGGCGTCAACGCCAAGAGCATGGTCGAGGAAAGTAAGTTCCCGCGGATCGCCTGGAACGTCCTCAAGTACATGTTCACCAAGAAAGGCCTTCTCGCGATGCCCGCATGCAATGTCGGGGGCTTCGTTCCGAACGAAGGCGCCGAGCGTCCCATTTTCCAGATCCACTTCACGCCCGGTGCCGGCGGCATGGACGACCAGGGCAACATGATCCCGGCGCCCGAGCGCGGTGTGAACTCCACCGTTTGCATCGTACGGCCCACGTCGCGAGGGAGCGTGCACGCCGTCAGCACCGACCCGAAGGCCTTCCCCGCCATCCTTCACAACTACCTCTCCACCGACCACGACCGCGACCTCGCGGTCGAGGGGTTTCGACTTCAGCGCAAGATCTACCACTCCGACGTGTTCCAGGAGTACGCCACCCAAGAGATCAAGCCCGGCGATCAGGTCAAAAACGACGACGAGATCCTCGACTTCTGGAAGACCGACGGCATGAGCGTCTACCACCCTGTCGGCTCGATGAAGATGGGCGACGCCAGCGACCCCGCGGCGGTCGTCGATCACGAGCTACGGGTTCATGGTCTCGACGGCGTTCGCATCGTCGACGCGTCGATCTTCCCGCTGCTCCCTTCGGGCAACACCCACGCCCCCACCGTAGCCGTCGCCGAAAAGGCCGCCGACCTCATCCTCCGCGCATAACCGGTTGTGTGCTAGACCGACGCACGATTGCGCCAGTAGCTCAGTTGGATAGAGCAGCGGCCTTCTAAGCCGACGGTCGGGGGTGTACTCGGCCCGCGAGCGACCCTCCGTACTGGCCCAGAACCGCTGCAGCTCCACGGACTGGCGTCCGTTCCGCCCGCATCGTTTCACGGTCCAAGCGAATCCGATTCGAACTATGCTAGAGGGGAGCGGAAACGCGCCAGTAGCTCAGTTGGATAGAGCAGCGGCCTTCTAAGCCGACGGTCGGGGGTTCGAATCCTCCCTGGCGCGCTGAGAATACGGGGTTTCAGCGCCATACCGACGGCCGACAGGCACGTGTGGGCCCTCGTGTGGGCCCTTTTTCGGAAGCGCTTTACGCCGGCACGCCGAACACGGCGAAGGAGAGCGTCACGCTGACCGTACTCAGGTCGATCTGCGCCCCGGTGGAAAGGTCGAAGGCCTCAATGTCGAGTCTCGTCGCGTTGAAGAGGTCCCCCGTGAGGAAGGAATCACCGGAGGTGGCTGCGCTCTGCGCGCGCGAGAGAAGCGTGGCGGAGTCTGCGTTGCTGGCCACGACGTCCGAGGCAAACGTCACGCGAAGCTGACTCCCCGAAGTGGTGACGCTGTCAATCGCGACAGAGCCACTCTCCCACGAGATGCCTGGTACGGCGCCACTGTTCACCGTGGCGACGATTCGCGGGACGACCAGGCTCGATGGACGCAGGTACCGTTGGTCGAGGGCCGTGAGGAGCTGCGCGAGGTTTCCGCCGTCGAGCGTGATCCCCTCTGCCTCGATGACGTTGGCAATCTCTTCTTGCCAACCGTTCGCGTCTTCCGGCTGGGCGTCGGTACCGTTTCCGAAGCCGGGTTTGCCAGGCCCGAACATGTCGGGGACGGCGTTACTCGCCTGCGTTCGTTGCATGTCGCGTTTCCTTTGTGGGTCGGAGAATCACCCGTGAGGCGCCACCCACGATGGTGCGGCCATCGTCGAGCAGAAGCTGCAGGACGCCGTCGCCGAGGTGGATCACGCGCCCCTGGCACTCACGACAACCCTGCGCGTCGACGACTTCGACGGCGTAGACTGGCGTGCCGCCTCCGGTTGGGAACGGCACGCTCCGCTTGTGTGTCGTCGGATTCATCGACTGGTTTCCTCTTCAGCCCCCGGAGTCTTGTACCCTGTCGCGCTTCCGTTTGCACGCGACGTTGCGGGGAGCTCGAGCGATTCGAAGACCGCATGCGCAAGCCGTTGGCCCCAGACGTGATCGTGTTCCCAGTCGGAAATGGCGTTCTGAAGATGCCTGAGCGAATCGCCGATGGTGCGTAGCTCGATGCGTTCGTCTTCGGTTTCGAGCCCCTCGTAGAGGCATTCGAGGCCACGACCGAGAGACGTGCTTGGAAACTCCTGGACCTCGATCGGGAGACCCTCGCCGTCCGTCAGTCTCGAGAGGAGGTGCTCGCTCATCGCAAGGCACGCACGGCGATAGGCGATCACGCGCCTGAAGAGCTCGACGACACCTTCGCGCAGTTGCGCCGTCGGGTACCCGGCGCGATGCGCGGTCTGAATGACGTCCCACGCGTACGCCGGCACGGTGTCCAGGCTGTCCGCATCGACGTAGCCGAACATGCGGGACTCCTTGCCGAGGTGGTCCACCTTGAGGGGTGCGATGGCGCGCGCTGCGTCTTGGACTCGTTTGTGGAGGTCATCTGCAGCCATCACGCACCTCGCTCTTCGGGACTCACGCAGGGCAGGTTTCCTTCGTCGCCGATGAGGCACTCAAGCGTCTCAACGCGCTCAAGAGCCATCGCCAAATGCTCTTCCACGGGAGTAAGCTCAGGACTGTCGTCGTCGAGCTTCTCGCTGGCCCACGCTTTGACCTTGTCGATGAGGTCCGCTTTGAGGTCCAGCAGCAGCTCGACCACCTTGTCGTTATCGCCGGTCCATGGGCGTGGCCGGCCCTCTCGTCGCTGGCGGGCCTCGAGGTAATAGCGAGTCACTTGCGCCCCTTCTTCGGCTTCGTGCCGTGCTCTTCCTCCAAGATGTCCAAGCCTCGGGCGATCGCCATCGCGTAGACCCGAGACTTCGTGAAAGTAATGCCTGCGAACATGGGTTGCTCGGCAAGCTGTTTGGCGAGCCGCTCGGCGCGGTCGCTCGTCCCGTTGGGTGCCCGAAAGGAGATCGTCTCTGCCATGGGCACAGTTTGTGCGTTTTCGTACGTCATGGAAACAATCTAGTGTAAGACGAATGCAAAAGCAAACCTATGTAGTGCGTATGCATTCCTTTGTTGCTACTCTGTACGACAAGAGGAGTTGCCGTCATGTCGTCCACCCGAGAAGCCCGCTCAGTCCCCGAAACTGCCCTTACGAAGGCGAAAATCCTCCCGCTCCGGCCCTGGCGAGGCGACGGGGATGTCCGGCGCTACCTCGAGAATGCGAAGAGCGAGAACACGCGAAAAGGCTACGCGAGGGACTTCGCGCGATTCGAGACGTGGTGCGCCGAGGAGGGTTTTCCTGCGCTCCCGGCGACGCCCCCGACAGTCGCCCGGTACGCGGCGACGCTCGCTCGACAGGGGAAGAAGATCAACTCGATTCGCCGTCCGCTCGCCGCGATCGCGCACTTCCACAAGGAGCGCGGCTTCGACGTGCCAACGGCACACGAGGCGGTGAAGCGCACGATCGCAGGAATCGCCCGGACGCATGGCTCGGCGGTAACGCAAGCGTCGCCCATTCTGCCCGCCGACCTCAAGGCGCTCGTGAGTACCTTCGATCTCGAAACCCAGCGCGGGTGCCGCGACGCGGCGGTGTTGCTGCTCGGCTTCACCATGGCGCTTCGGCGATCGGAGCTCGTCGCGCTCAACGTCGAGGACCTCGAGCTCCATGAGCGCGGAGTCGTCGCCACGATTCGGCGTCAGAAAAACGACAAAGAAGGCAAGGGCATGCGGAAGGCCGTCGTGTTGGCCGACGATCCGACCCTGTGCGCAACCCTTGCGGTGAAACGATGGCTACGGATTTCGAAGCGCTCGGAGGGGTCCCTCTTCTGCACGATCGTGCACGGCGACCACCTTCGGGACACGCGCCTGAGCGGCCAAGGCGTCAACCGCATCGTGAAGCGCGCGGCCGAAGCCGCGGGGCTCGCCGAGATGGGCTTCACGTCGCATTCCATGCGAGCGGGCTTCGTCACGTCGGCGGCCAAAGCTGGCAAGTCGCTCGATGCGATTCAGTCGCAGACCGGGCACCAGTCGCTCTCCACGTTGCTTGGGTACATTCGTAGGGCGGTCGAGCTCGGGGACGACAACCCGACGACCGGTCTGCTGTAGGCGGCCCCCGATCGGCAGCGTTTCGTCGCGGGCGCTTCCCGCGTACACTTTCGCTTGTGCCCGATGACCTCGACGATTGGTACAAGGAGAAGGCCGAAGCCGACCATGCCTACCAGTCTGAGTGGCGGTCCGGATTCACGAGCCGCATCAGTGTCCTCGCAACCGGGCTGTCCGCACTGGCCATCGCCGCGTACGCAATGCTTTCGCAGCACGAGGACGCGTGGTTCCCCTGGTTCGCGCTGATGGCCGTCGGCGCAGGCTTCGGGCTCCTCTTCGAGGTTTCGTACTCGCGCTGGTACGATCGCCCCGATCTCGCTGACGAGTGGCAGAAGAGAGCGCCCGGCAACGTTGAGCAAGCCGAGAGCGCTTATACCCAGAGGTTGATGGAGGCCAACCGCCAGAACCTCGAGGTCAACGCGGAGCGGCAAGAACTCTGGGACTGCGCGGTGGTAGCCGCTGCGATTGCGCTGTTACTACTCGCGGTTTCGGTGGTAGAGGTGAAGATGATGCGGTTGCAGCAGGATCCTGATCAGCCTACCCCAACAGTGCCCGAGCCGAGGCCGGCCCCTGCGCCAACTCCTTCCCCGCCCGCACCTCCGGTGCCGGTACCGCCCGCGCCGCTGCCGGACAGGGCGCCGCCCCGCCCGGATGTTGGACCAAAGCCGCCGAATCCCAACTTCGAACCTCCACCCAACAGACCCGACAAGCGAATCGACAACGACGACTAGCTACTGGGTCTAGGGATCGACCCGCAGAAGCGATTGGTCGTTGTAGAACTGGTGCGTCATCAGGTCGTGGTTGACGGGTTGGTGCACGATCGTCGTGCTCGTGCCGTCGACGTTGGTGACTTCGAGGATCTTGCTCGTGACCGGATCGCCGAAGTCGAGGACGTCGCCCGCTTTCAGCTCGGTGACAGGGGTGAGAGTACTAGCCATGCGCGGAGCCTACCACGCAAAAAAAGAACCCCCGCCGAAGCGGGGGGTCACGTGACAGAGAGTGTTGCTGTACGCCGCACGGTTGCGACGCGTGCACCGTACCGCGACGACCATACAACCGCGAGCACCAAATGAGATTGTCGTACGCGTTCAGTCGTCGCCGTGTCTCGCCAGTCCGACTGAGTCCCTAATCGATTCGATCTCGAGCTTCACGATGTTGTGGATGAGGTCATTGGTAATGTTGGGGTTCACTCCCGGAGGGGGAGGCGCTCCTGGGATTCTTTGGAGATCGATCCAGTTCTTCTGGCCTCGCTTGCTCATCTCTCCTACGCCGGCGTCGAACTCCATCAAGTCGGCAATCAGCTTGCGCGCTTCGATCTCGGTCGCTGTGCGCCGAATCGCGCCCTGCCTCTTGAGCTCCTCGCGTGCCTCGCGGAGCTCTCTGCGCTGGAGCTTAAGCTCGTGCGACTGCATGAACACAGACACGGCCGCAACGAAGAGCGCGCCAGCTGTGAGCAACGCCGTGAAAGGTGCGAAGGCGTCCCCGGCGAGCGCCAGCTGCTCACGATCGGTCGACGAGACGCAGTACAACGCCAGCCCGTAGAGCCCCAGCAACAGCAGCACCGCAACGCTCCCTCTCCGAAGACGCCGTTGCCACACCGGACTGATCGCGGGCTCCTCGAGCTCGTCCGGTGTCCCTGACTCCATGGCCCGAGGGTATCGTGCGTCCGAGAGTCTCCGAAAAAGACGGCTCAGGAGCCGCCCTATTGATGCCCCCGGGTACAGGACGGAATCGGCTTTCGAGCGCCTCTACGCCGCAGAACTTGCCTTAGTAAGGGCAGTTTCTGGCGTCGGGAGCGGTGTCACGGTGCGGTATCGGTCGTAGCGGGCACGCTCGCGCTCGACGTCCTCACGTCGGAGGCCTGGAATCAGTCCGTAGGCGGCCCGCTCCCCGGTCACCGCGAGGGCGAAGAGCTCGGCGTCCGGCTTCGGGCAGTCGGAGTTGCCCGGATGAAACCCGCCCCGGTCGAGTGGGCGGCCGTCGCCGGCTTCCCACGGAAGCCACGTGAAGCACGGCTTGCCGCTCTCCTCGACGACCCGCCAGACCCCGTCCCACCGTTCCGCGTGGCAGCGCTGCGATCGCGCGATCATGGGCCCGTATCCCCTCCGTCGAACGGCGGCGTGGACACCGAGTCCGCAATCTCGCGCAGGACGTTGAGCGACTGCTCGGTTGTGTCCAACAATCGTCTTTGCTGATCGGTGCGCTGCGCTTCGGCGGCTGCGACTTCGGGCGTGATGCGCCCACCGCTCGACCTCGGATCCTCGCCGGCGATCTTCACGCCCAGCGTGTCGAGGACCTTGGTGGAAATGCCGAACTCGCGCTCGAGCAGCGTGCCGAGACCAAAACCCCCGGCTCCAGCCGCGAGCACGCCGGTACCCGCAAGCGCGCTGCCACCTGCCAACGCCCCAAGGGCACGGCCCCCGACACCGGTGGCAGCGCGTGCAAGGGCGTTGCCGCCCGAGGCGAGTGCGCGACGCCCCCCACTGAAGAGGAGTGTCGTGAGGAGCCCCCCGCCAACGCCTGCGCCGATCGCCTTCGCGCGGTCGCTCGCGACCACGTTTTCGGCCAGCAAGTCTTGGAAGAACGCAATCGGGCCCTGCGTCCGCTCAAACTGCTCGTCGAACTGACGGGAGAGCACGGCGTCTCGGTTGACCCGTTGTCGCGGCAACACGAACTCGGGCCGTGTCAACGCGTTGGCCGCGTCGGCGCGAATCTGCGCGCGGCCGACGTTGCCCGGGATCTGCTGAATCTCGCCAAGGACGGAGTCGCCGCGGAGGACACTCGCCCGAAGCCCACCGGCGAAGCGACGCGCACGCCGCTCGTTGAACACGGTGTTGAAGATCTCCGCGTTGCCGAGGAGGTCGTTGGTGGCGATCTCTTGGAAGAGGTCGTTGAGGTTTCGGAGGTTGCCTCGCCCGTCCGTCACGTCGACACCGACCTGTCGCAAACGTGCGCGCTGCTTCGGGTCGTTGAGCACCGAGAGGAACGCCTGAAACTCCGTCGACGCGACGTCGCTCCGGGGCTCGCTCTCTCCTCGAGCCTGGGCAGCGGCTGTGAACTCCTTGAGGGCCGGGATCCCCTCGCGATCCATCTGCTGCACGAAGGCGCCCATCGTGGGGATGAAGCTGTTGACGAAGTTGCCGAACTCGACCGACCCGTCTTTGGCGGCCTCGCGAATGAAGCCGATGGCCTCCGGAATCTCTTCGGCGGAGAGGTTGAACTGGCGTTGGAGCTCACCCGCCAAACCGACAACTTCCTCGAACGAGGCACCCGTCGCGAGGACGGTGTCTGCAAGGAAATCCATATTGTCGGTCACGAGTCCGACGTTGGAAAACTGCTGCTGACCGAGGACGACGCCGCGCGTGAGCTCGTCGAGGGGAACGCCGGTCCGGGCGCCCGTCTGTCGAATCCGCTCCCCGAGTCGCTCGGGGGATCCTGCGCCGAGTGCCGCCTCCTGCGACACGCGAAACAACTCGCGACGACGCTCTTCCTCGCTCGCAAATGACCCCTGCGCAGTTGGCAGCTGCCGAAGCGCGCTCACCTGCTGCGCTGCGACGGCGCCACCGGCGAACGCTGCGGTACTCGCGGTGACGAGCGTCCTTCGGCGGGACCGCATGGCTTCCTGGCGTGCCATCGCCTCGGCACGAATGCTCTTCTGCATTTCCCGCGACTGACGCGTGAACTCGAGGCGCTCCCTACGCATGAGGCCAATGCGCTGATTGAGGTCGCGGACACGGACGCGGTGCCCACGCTTCTCGAGTCGGAGCTTCTCGTCCTCGATGCGACGCTTGTCGCGGAGGATCGTCTTCTCCGTTTGCGCCGCGTCCCGCACCCGCCGACGATTCTGCTCGTTGGCGGCGCGTGTAGCGCGCTTGCCGAGCGTCTCGAACTCGCGGGTGAGCCCTCGCATCGCGCGGCTGGTGTCGCGGCCACGTTCGACCGTGATCTCGATCTCGAGGGGAATGACGGTGCGTTTGGGTCCGGGCATGGCAGCAACTTCAGTTGTCGGTCACGGGGAGGGCGTCGCGCTCTTCGGTCGTCAGAAGCGCCCCGCTGCGCCGCTTGGCCTCCGCCCGCCGTCGTAGCTGGTTGAGGCGCTGCATCTCCTCGCGTTGCCTCTCGATGGCGACAAGCTCCTCCCCGGAAAGGTTGCGTCGTGCTTCCGCCCGCGCGGTGGCCTTCGTGTGCGCCGTCTTCGCGCGCTTCCACTCACTGAGCTTCTTTTCGTAGGCGAGCTTCTCCGTCTTGTGCAGGTCGTGAATCGGCCTCGGCGGCTCGGGCCTGTCGCCAGGATCTCCAGGCGCCTTCGCCGCGTCCTTCTCGGCGATCTGCTTCAGGAGCTCATACTTGGTGAGCTCGTGCGGCGGCTTCTCGGGTGTCATCGGCCGCTGCGCCGGACTCGGTTCGACGGGAGTCGGAGCGAAGAGCGCCTTGAACTTCAGGTCGTCGCGATCCTGAAGAAACGCCGTCACGATCGCCCTGTCCGACAATGGAGTTTGTGCGCCACGGAAGTGCGCCACAAAGCGGCCATCCTCGTCGACGTCGGCGTGGCGGATGTCGGCTTCGAGGATGCGCACGGCGTCTGCGATCGCCGCCTCCGTGAGCCCCCACTCGCGCAGGTGGCTGCCTAGGGTGTTCCGGACTCGCTGCGATTTCAGCTCCGCCTCTTGCGTGGCGACCTCTTCACGGAGCCGCTCGAGCTCAAGTCGGTCGGCTGCCTGCGCCTCCTCCAAGGCTCTCCGTTGTGCGTCGATCGCTGTGCGCTCTTCGTCGAGAGTCGGCTCTTTAGGCTCCGGGTTACCCGCGCGTTTCTGCGCGTCGCGCCTCAGAAGCTCTCGCTTGCTTTGCTGGTGCAGTTCATTCGGCATGGCTTGCCGTCCTTCCCGTCAGGCGTCGCGTGTCGTCCTTGAGCCATGGTCGACTGTCGAGGAGTTTGCTCACGATCGCGTAGGCGTTGAGGCGATCCCCTTCGTAGAGGGCCGTCACAGTGTCGTCGTCTTCGATCTGGGGCTCGCCGATCGCGTGCTTGAGCAGCACCATGGCGTCCCGGCGCTGCTCGCTGTCGAAGCGGAGCCAGAGTCGAAGCTCGGCTTCGAAGACGGCGGTGATGTACATCTCGCGAAGGCGCCGCACTTCGGCCTGAAGCTCTTCGACGCTCGGCTCGCTCATGCACAACCTCGGTTGTCGGACACGCTCCCCACGTCGACGAAAGTACGCGCCGTGTTGGCACACCGCAAGGATTCATGTGACGTGACTGTCCTATCGAGGGCACTCGTGTGCCGGTTGGGGTCGAAGCGCGTCGTCGATCGAAAAGATGCCAACTGGCACCTTTTTCGGGCGGCCCTGCGCCTACGCGTCGCCGCCGCGCTGATGCACGATCGCCTCGGCGGCCCGAATGCGCTCGCTTGTCTGCTGCAGCGCAGCCCGAAGCTCGTCGATCCGTGCGCGGAGCTCGCGCATCTTCGGGTGCTCGTCAGGAAGCACGGGCTCGACCTCGACGTGCTCGTTGCAAGCCTGGTGCACCTGCTTGGCGAGGTCGATCTCCGCAACACCGGGGCGCGCCATGAGCAGGTCGTCCGCTTCCTCGAGCTGACTGATCCGTCCCTTGGCGAGCGCGATGGCGTTGTCGACGTACTCCTCGCGCGTGTATCCGTCACTCATGAGCTTCAAGTCCGATTGTCGTGCGCGGACCGCGGCGTGTGCAGGTGGCAGTAGCGTCGGGGTTTGCTGCGCCCGCGGACCCAAACGCACCGAGCCTGGCAGCGGGTGTTTTTCGTGGTGATGGCCTGGCACTGGGGCCGCTTGGCCTTCGGGCGGCGCTTCGGGGTGTTGGACTGGCCCTTCGCGTAGGGCTCCCATTCGGCCTGGCGTTGGGCGCGCTCGTCGGCCCGGATCTTCTTGTAGAGCTGTCGCGCGACCGTGCTGCAGAGCTTGGCCAGCAGGACCTTCTGGGTCTCTTGGGGGAGTTGGCTGAGGCGGACGTGCACCCCGGTAAGCTACGCGCGCGCGCACGCGTAAGTCCAGCTTCGGGGGCGACACTGCGCGCCCCTTTCTTTTTTTGGGCGCAAAGACCCGCAACAACCGGACCCGGTGACTGCCCAGTTCTTGCGGGAGCAAACTGCCAGTTGGCGCCTTGCTGCTCGAGATGCTCCCCTCGCCCCCTAGCGGCTTGCCCAACGCGCACCTCCCCCCTTACCCCCCATGGAAAGTCGGCGTTTTGGGCGCTGTCATTCTGCTGCGCGTTGCCGTGATGAGAGGGCGGGGGAAGGCCGATCGAAGTTTGGTGTAGCGTCCCCGGTCTATGTGCCGAAGCTACCGTCTGGGACGCCCTCCGATCGTCGCTCCCGCCTTGCGACGGGTGCCATCCGGCCCCTTAGCTCCGGATGCTCCCACGGCAGTACAACCCCCTGCCGTCCGGGTAACGATTTGTGCGTAGTGCTCGAGCGCGAGTGAGATCAGGGCGCTCTCGTCGAACGGCCAGTCGATCTGCCTTGCAAGCGCGCGCGCATGGTCGAAGGCGAGCTTCAGGCGCTGGACTTGGCGCACGAGGCCCGGCGAGCACCCGACCAAGGCGGCGAGCTCGCTTGCGGTTGCGTCGAAGCACAGGGGATCGGCGAGCAGCCGACGCACGTGATCGGCCACCGTTTCGACGGACTCCCGGCGCACGCTCACACTGGCCTCCACACGAGCCCATGCTCGGCGAAGACGCTTCGAAAGCGCGTGGTCTGGTCGCCGAAGTACAACAGCACTTGGGCGTGGCGGTTGCCGTCGTGACGCGTGCCGTCGGCGCGCAAAAAGGAGAGTCGACCCCGTGGAAAACAGCCCCAGCAGATCGGGGCCAGCGTGTGAAACCACTTCGTGGCGGTACTCGCGTTCTGAATGACGACGGCTTGCGACACGCGCTTCGCGTCGATCTCGTCGCGGAGCTTCTGACCAAACTCGGAACCGCGCGAAAAGGGCGGGTTGAGCCACACGTTCCCGCGCCAAGGCTCCCGAAGACCGTCTCGCTCCTTGTCGAAGTAGTGGGTCGCCTGAACGGTCTGCTGCGCCGTGAAGCAGCTCGCGGGGTCGAGGTCGATCGAGCCCATCACCTTGCGCGCCGCCTGAATGATCTCGGGCGGCGTGTACCACTCGTCCGACTCGTAGTCGGGTCGGTGGCTGATGGGTTGGCGCGCGGGATACCACTTGCCGTCTCGGCCCTTCACCCGTGTCACGGGTCGATCGGGTTCGTGCGATTCCGGGAGGTTAGGTGCGCGACTGTCAGCCGTTGACACTTCCTCGCGTGCGCGCGCCTGTCGGACGAGCTCGTGACTGACCCCGATGTGCTCGGCGATCAGTCGCGTCGACAGACCCTCGCTTCGCGGATTGGCAAGCGCCAGCGTCACCGCCCTCCGCTTGTCCGCGTTGCTCCTCCGAACCCCGTGCGCCTGGTTGGCGCCAACCGCGCGCCAGATGCAGTCGTCGATCGTCCCCGAGCCCGCGACGGCGACTTCGATCGTCTCGCGCCCTGCCGCGACGGCAGCCTCGAGCCGATGGAACCCGTCGATGAGGTTCCAGCGCCCAGCCACCTTGAAGACCTCCACCGGAGGAAGCGGGCAGTCGTCCCGGCGGTAGAGCTCCGTGTACTCGTCCACCACCTCGGGCACGGTCCCCACGCGCGACTGGCACGCTGTGTGGGGGTGAATCTCGGTAAGCGGTAGCCGCACCCCTATGCGTCCTCCGACTTCGCGCGACGGGTGCGAAACGGATTCGAGCCCATCCGGTACGGCCACAACGCGCACCCGACGCTGGTGCACTTGCGCACCTGCGCCCGGGAGCCCCCTTGGCAATCGATGCAGAACTCGCGAACCACCTTCAAGAGGGGTCGTCGTGTGTGCCCCAAACTCTCCTTCGGAAGGAGGATTTCGCGATTCTCCCGGCACGCAGCCGCGACTTCGGCCTGGACATCGTCCGGGTACATGTTCGCCGCGTTTCGGCCCTTCACGACCGCCCCCTTCGTGCGTCGCGAAAGCCGAGACGAAGAATGTCCTCGGCCTCGTGCGGGTGGACGCCTGACCTGACGGCGGCGCGTTCCAAGATGCGGGCGACGAATCGTGGTGACACGTCGCCGCGTGCGATGGCGCAGCCGAGTCTTCGTGCGGAGCGTCGGAGTGCGTCTACGGGATCGCGGGCTTCGGCGATCTCAATCGCGGCACCGTCAACAACGCGGTCAACGCGTGAGGTTGCAGGATGGGTTCGAGTTCGGTACGTTGGCATCGTTTCGAGTTCCTGTGGTTGGGGTCGATTCACGACGGTCAGCGAGTTGCGGCGCTGGCCGTTTTTGTTTGGTCGGCAGCCTCACAGCGCCGCCTTTCGCAGTTGCGGAGTGGAGTTCACAGGCTGTTCTCCAGCATGAAGTCGCGTACGCTCTCCGTGAGGATGCAGATCGGCGAGCCGCGCTCGCGGCGCTTGAATCCGACGAGGCGACCCTCACTGAGCAGCTCACGAATGCGGCGGCGATGGCAGCCCCAAAACTCAGCGAGCTCCGCTTCTTTCACGACGGCCGGAAGGTTGGCCGTACTGCGCTTGATGAGCTCGACCTTCTTGGGATCAGGGCGCGTGAGCAAGGTTGTCATGGAGGCGACACTGCCACGCCCCACGCTCTCTCACGCGGAAAGGTAGGAACCCCGAAACCCTACCCTAGTCGGTGTCTGAAGCTTCTCGAGCGAAGAAGTTGGCGGCGTCGTCGCGGCTACAACCCCAAGCCCGGAGTGCAGCAATACCAATGCGGTCGGCCCGATACTCGATGATGTCTTTGTCGCCGCGTTCGTGCTTTGTCGCCGCGCGATCCAGCGCACTCTTGACGGCCTGGTAGAGCGCGTTCCATGCGGCGATCTTGCGCTCGTCCGAGTCCTGATCGTTGGGGGCGTCCACGCATCGAGCGTGAATCGTCGGTGTGACGATGTGCACCACATGAAACTGCTGTACGATCGCGCGCGCGGCGGTCTTCCTGGCACGATCTCGTTGCTCGTCGCTTGCTTCCGGCCAGTTCAGCACCAACGCATGCCGGTCGAGTTGGCCTTGGATTCGTCGTTCGAGGATGCGGCCCTCGTCGCGGATCTGGACCGCGTCTTCGTCTCGATGGGGGTGAGTCTCCGCAACGAACTGGCGAGGTGTCTTCGCGTGTGTTTCGCGGTAGGCGCGATATCGCAACGCCTCGAGATGCTCCTGCATACGACGAAACTCCTCACGCGCGTCACGCACGGCGCGTCTGTCTGTCTTGTCGTCGCCAGGGGAGGGGCGGACTGTCGCCGCGAGACTCGCGAAACGACGCTGAAGCTCCCAGAGATCTGACCAAGCTGCGCGGATCTCCTCTTGCACCTCCGGGGCGAGGCACCCGGGGATTCGTGCTTCTGCCGCGGTAGAGATTTCTGCCCAACCGCTCTTCGGCGGCGGGGGCTTGCGCCTCAGCTCACGGATCTCCCTCGCGCGGAGCTCTTCCGGGCTAGGTTCTCGCTTGCGCTTGGACACGTGCCGGTGCCTTCCGAATCTTGTTGAGTTGTTTGGTGATGCCCATGGCGTCCTCGAGCGTGCGAGCGGCCGGGTCGAGTCCGCGAAGAAGCCCCGCGTAGTGCTTCTCACTGACCGCCGTCGAATGCCCGAGTTGCCTTGCGCTTCGATAGGCGCTCGCGGCGCCGAAGATTGAGGGCGCATTGCATAGAAACGTGCTGGTCGTTCGCCTGCAGGCTTGCCACGTGAATCGGGGCGGCGCGCCGTACTCGAGCCGTAGCCGATCGGCCGCGCACCGCGTCTCCTCGGCCGTCAGGTCAAACACCTTGCCTCGACCGCCGCTCTCAAGTTTGTGTGCGGCCAGGAGCTTGCGCAGGGCGGGTGAGACACCCAAGTCGACCGTACGGGCGCGCGCGGTCTTACTAGCACTCGTCACGTAGATCTCGCCGACACGCTTTCGGTTCTCGTCGCGGGCATCGAGGTCGACATTGCTCCAGCGCAGAGCCAGTAGCTCGCCGCGACGCATTCCGGTCAGCAACGCCATCACCACGAAAGCTGTGATCGGCTTGTGGCGAGGGGTGCTGCCCTTCGGGCGCTTGCCCGTGTGCTCGTCGCGGGTCTCTGCAAACACGGCCCGGTCGTGGCGTTCCGCGGCCTCGAGCAAACGCTTGATCTCCGCAGGCTTCAGGAAGTCGGGCCGCTCGACCGGTGCGCGGACTTGCTTGAGCCGTCGCAGGTCATCGTGGCGAAGACGCGGAAACACGTCGGCATCCACGAGGTACGCCAAACACGTCTTCAAGCTTCGTAGTTTCCGGTTCGTCGTGTGCTCGCTCCGCTTCTCCGCGAGTAGAGCGGCACGAAACTCCATGAGCACACCTCGCGTGAGATCGTCGACCGTCCGGATGCGCTGCTTCTCGCAGAAAGCCAGGAACGCGCTCGTTGCCCCCTGGTACGTAGTGACTGTCCGCGGCCTCAACTGCGGGTGCTCGTCGTAGTACTTCGCGATGGCGTCCTTGAGCAGCATGCCCGTAAAGCGGGGGGCGCCGTCCGCGAGCTCAAGGCGGCGCTGCTCGAGCTTCCGGCTCCAGCGCGCGGCCCACTCCTCGCGCTGCTTCTGAGTGCGAAGGCCGCGATCGAGTGTCACGCGGCACTCTTGGCCGCGGTCGGGGTCGGTGAAGCGCGCACGCCACCAGTGCTGGCCATTTGGGGGCAACAGCACAATGCCTGGGTGCTTCCGGCGTTTGTGGGTCCGTTTTTGGGTCCGTTTGCCTGTCTTCACCCGGGCAGAGGTTGTCACAGCCTGACGTGCTCAACAAGCCCGTATTCGCGGGGGAAAGACGGTTTCGGCCACGATCACGTGACGTTGCCGGGATGCCGTAGATTGGCCTTCTAAGCCGACGGTCGGGGGTTCGAATCCTCCCTGGCGCGCCCCTTAGTCGCCTGGGTAGCTGAAGTTTTTGAAGCTGACTCGGTAGAAGAGGGAGTACATCAGCGGGACGAAGCCGAGTGTCAGCAGCGTCGAGAAGGCGAGGCCGAACATGATGGCGATGGCGAGGGGCTCCCACATGGCCTCGCCGCCGACGTAGAGCGGGATCAGGCTGCTGATGGTGGTGGCCGTGGTGAGCATGATGGGGCGGAACCGCTGCTGGGCGGCTTGGATGACGGCGTGGGGCGGTTCGAGGCCGTTTTCGTTCATTTCGATGTCGATACGATCGATCAGCACGATGCCGTTGTTGATGACGATTCCGGCGAGCGACACGATGCCGAGCAGCGTCATGAAGCCGAAGTAGCCGCCCGAGAACCCAAGCGAGTCGATGGTCACGAGTCCGATCGCGACGCCGACCAGCGCAAACAAGATCGTGGCAACGACGATGGTGGGTTTTCTGAGCGAGTTGAACTGCCACACCAGCAGAATCACGATGACCATCCCTGCGATGGGGAGTTTCGCCGCGATGGAGGCGTTTGCGTCGCCAGATCCCTCGACCTCGCCGCCGAACTCGTAGCGGTAGCCGATACCCCACTCCTTCTTCTGCTCCTCGAGCCACGGCTCGAGCTCTGCGATCACCTCGAACGGGGTGACGCTGTCGATCGTGTCGCTGTCGACGGTGACCGTGGCGTACCGGTCTCGTCGAAGAATCTCCGACGACTCCCATTCGAGGTTGGCCTGCGCCACCTGGGTGACGGGCACCGAGCTTCCGTCCTGCGCAAACACGCTGAGCGTGGCGAGGCGGTCGATGTCGCGCCGCCCTTCCGCTTCCGAGCGCAGCACGACGGGGATCACCTTGTCGTCCTCTCGATACTGCGTCGTCTCGTAGCCGCTCAAAAACGTTTCGAGGGAGGTGGCCACGTCCTCGTTGGCGATTCCGGCGCGTCGCGCCTGATCCTCGCTCACTTCAATGAAGAGCTTCTTGACCTTCGGGCCCCAGTTGTCACCCACGTTACGGGTATCCGGTCGATCGTTGAGCCACTGCTTCACGCTGTCGGCGATCTCGAACACCTTGTTGACGTCTTTGCCCGAGATCCGAACCTCGATGGGTTTGGTGACGGGCGGACCGTTGCCTAGGGGGCGCACGTACGGCCTCACGTCCGGGTATCGCTCGGTCATGTAGTACTCGAGCTTCGCCATGATGTCGGGAACGATGTCGGCCGACGTGGTGTGAATCATCGTCTCTGAGTAGCGAGGCTTCGGCGCGTCGGGGTTGTAGCCCAGGGTAAAGCGGGGTGGCGTGGCGCTCACGAACGACGCCCAGTGCACGATGCCCTCCTGATCCTCGTTCGCCATCAGGTCGCTCTTGATGTACGAGTCCATGTCTTCGATCATGGCCTCGGTGGTTTGGATCGACGTGCCGGGTGGCAGCGTGAACTCGGCGACGAAGAAGTTCCCGCTCTGATTCGGAAAGAAGAGTTGGGGAACCAAGGTGTAGAGCTGCATGCCGGCGACGAAGCCCACCACCGCGACGATGATGCTGATCACGGGGTGTCGAAGCACGGTCATGATCGCGCGCCGGTAGGTTCGATAGAACCTCGAGTCGAACGGTTCCTCGATGGGTGTCGGTTTGAGGAACCGCACGCACAGAAGCGGAATCATCGTGAGCGCCAGTACCCAAGAGATGAGCAGTGTGATCGTGACCACCGAGAACAGCACGCCCGTGTACTCACCCACGGCCGACTCCGCGAGCCGAATCGGAAGAAACGCAGCGGCCGTGGTGAGCGACGCGATCAGCAGCGGGACGCGAAGCTCCTTGGTGGACTCGAGCGCCGCCGAAACGCCGTCTTCGCCTGCCGCCATGCGCACCATGATCGACTCCGAGATCACGATGGCGTTGTCGACCAGCAGCCCGAGCGCGATGATCAGCGCGGCGAGCGACATCTGGTCGATTTGAATCTCGAAGAGGCTCATCACGAAGATGGCGATGATCATCGTGGCAGGGACGAGCGTGGCCACTACCAAGCCGGTTCGGAGCCCGAGCGTCAGCAGCATGACCACGAGGACGATCGCGACGGCTTGCAGCACGCTCTCGACGAAATCGTTGACCTTGTCTTCCACTAGGGTTGGCTGGAAAAAAGTTCGGTAGAAGTCGATGCCGTGCGGGTAGAGCTCTTCGACGTACTTGAAGAAATCCTCGAGACGTTTGCCGAGCTCGATGAGGTTCCCACCTTCGGCCATCGAGATGGCGAGGGTCAGGCCTTTCGACGAATCGAGGCGGACCAGGCCTTCCGGTGGATCTTCGTACCCCCGGTAGATGTCGACGACGTCTTCGAGGTAGACGAGGTCGTCGGTGTTCGGGAGCCGGAGCACGGTTCGCTTCAGCTCGTCCACCGAGCTGAAGTTGCCGCTCGGTTCGAGCGCGATCGACTCGGACTCGACGTCGATCTCGCCGCCCGGCTGGATGATGTTTCGCTGCTGGAGGTAATCTTTGAGGTACTTCGGCGTCATGCCGAGCTCGCTCAGCACGGCGTTGTTGTACTCGACGAAGAGCCGTTCCTCTTGGGCGCCGATGATGTCGACCTTCGCGACGTTCGGGATCCGAAGAAGCTCATCGCGAATGTCGTCCGCGATGTCTTTCAGCTCTTTGTAAGAAAACCCGTCACCGGTCATGCTGAACATGATCGGATACACGTCACCGAACTCGTCGTTGACGATGGGCCCGTCGATACCCTCGGGTAAGTCGGGTTCCACCGCGTCGACCTTGCGTCTCAGGTCGTCCCAGATCGGCCGCATCTCCTTGAACTCCTCGCGGATGTTCACGTAGATGACCGACACGCCGGTTCGGCTCACGCTGTTCACCCAGTCGAGCTCCGGGATCTCCTGCACCGCCTTCTCGATCGGGTCGGTGATGAGCTGCTCCACGCGCTCCGGGCTCGCTCCCGGGAAGTACGTGGTGATCATGGCGGTGCGGATGATGAACCCCGGGTCCATTTGGCGAGGCGCGTCTCCGTAGGCGCTGATGCCCGCGAAGATCAGAATCACGATCAGTGTTCCCGTGACCGTGCGTCGTTCGAGTGCGAACTCCGTGAGGCTCATGGCGTCTCGGAACCCTCCTGGTCGGACGGCGTCTCGCTACCCTGGACCATCGGCTCCGGCTCCTTCGCCATCGTCGGGTCTGCCGCAGCCGGCATCCCAGGGCTCGGTGGGGCGACGTTGCTCGGTTCAGAACCCGGTTTTTCGGGTACGCGAACCTGGAGCCCATCATAGATTCGGCTGACGCCCGCGGTGACCACCATGTCGCCCGGCGAGACTCCCTCGCGAACTTCGATACCGTCCGATCGCATCTCGCCTACCTCGACGGGTGCACGACGCACGGTGCCGAGCCCTTCGGAGACATCGTCGAGTAGGAACACGAAGCGACCCTCGCGGTCTTCGCCGACCGCGCTCAGCGGAAGCGCGTACTTGGGAGCCCCGGTCGCCGAGGCGAAGGAGAACGTGACGTCGGCGGTCATGCCGGACCGCACCTGATCCTGACCTTCCGTGAGGCGAACGGTCACTGGAAACGTCGTTGCGCCGCCCATGCTTGCGACGCCCACCTCGGTCACCTTCCCGGGGAGGACCGTCCCGCCGAGCACGTTGAACCGAACCTGTGCGTCGTCTCCGCGCGTGATGTTGCGGATCACCGACGACGGCACCGAGACCTTCACCTCGATCTGATCGCCTGCGAGCAAGGTCGCCACGAGTGCGCCCGCTTGAACGTACTCGTTCACCTCGATGTCGACCGTGGCGATGGTGCCGGGTTCAGGCGCCTGCAGGTGACAGTAGTTGAGCTGCCTTTGGCGCAAACGCACTTGCTGGTTCGCCGACGCTAGCCCTGCCTTGGCCGAGTCGTAAGCGGTCCGGTCGGCGTCGAGATCCTGCCGGGACGCATTTTGGTTCTCGTAGAGCTGGCGTGTCCGCTCGTACGTAGCCTTGGCGTTTCGTTCCTGCGCTCGAGACTGGGCGGCAGTTGCCTGCGCGTTCTGAAGCTGGAGCGCGTAGTCGGCCGGGTCGATGCGGGCGATGGTGTCGCCCTTTTTCACGACGTCGCCCACGTTGATCGGCAGCTCGAGCACTTGGCCGGAGACTTGGAAGCTCAACCGACTCTCCTGGCCCGACTGCGCCACGCCCGAATACGTTTGCCGCGTACCCGAGTCGACGCCCTCGACGACCTCGTATCGGACGGGGCGGATGACTTCGGGTTCTTCGACCTCATCTTGGCAACCGAGCGTCGCGGTGAGCGCCGCGATCGCGACCAGCATCATCAACTTGGGCATCAGTTGGGCTCCGGGGGGCTGAGCTCCATCGGCTGCGGACGAGGCGATGGAGTCACAGGTTGGGTTCGGCGTTCGGCGTTGAATTCGTCGAGGCGACGGATGAAGTCGTCCCGTATCTCGGGTGTACCCTCGAGCGAGAACGAGCCTGAGGCGCGCTGGACTCGCAGCGCATCGATGAGGAAGTCGTAGCGGGCGTTCGAAGCCGCGAGTGCGGCCCCAAGCGCTTGGTTCTGCGCGTCGACCAACTGAATGATGTCGGCCGCGCCGCGCTGGTAGAGGTCGGTGACGAGCTCTAGGTTCTTCGCCGAGGCCTCAGCGGCTTGCGCGCTGAGGTCGATGTTGGCGAACGAGGACCCCGACTGGTGAAGCGCGGAGCGCACGTCGGCCTCGAGGTTCTGGGCGATGATCGCTCGGTCGGTTTCGAAGCGGTCGATCTCGCGGAACGTTCGTCGGATCCGCGCGTAGTTCGAGCCGCCGTCGAGGAGCACGAGGGACGCGGTAGCGCCGACGTTCCAACTGAACGTCTGCCGCCCTGCGAAGTCGGGAGGGAGGTCGGTGATCTCTTCACTTCCTCGGCCACCCACGTAGGGGATGTGGGTGAACCCGCCTACGACCGCGACGTCGGGGATCCCCAAGGTGCGTCGTTCCGCCTTCAGGAGTTCCGTTCGCGCCGAGATGCTCTCATCGATGCTCACGATCTCAGGCGAGTTGCGGATGGCCTCGAGCGCCATGAACTCGCGGAAGATCTTGAACGAGAAGGGGTCATCGAAGTACCTCACCAGCCGAGGGTCGCTGCCGGAGAGCACCGACCGAGTCTCGCGTTCCCCAGGGGTCTGAAAGGGACCCTCGAGCGGTCGATTGAGCACTCGGTTGAGTTCGATCTCGGCTCGGTTTCGGTCGGCGCTAGCTTGGATCACCGCGGCCCGGCTCTCCGCGATCTGCGTTTGCCACCGGAACACCTCTTCGCGCCCCGCCACTCCGATTGAGTTTCGCGTTTCGGCGAGCGAAAGGTTCTTCCGAGTGAGGCGTAGATTGTCTCGCTGAACTCGTTCGTTGTTTTTGGCGCGCAGGACGTTCAAGTACGCCTCGCCTGCAGCCAGCATCGTATCGAGCCGGACCGAGTTGAAGTCTGCTTCGATGCTTCGATAGCGGTCTCTGGCGGCGCGAAGCGCACCCTGCGCCCCCGCCGAGTACACGAGCTGCTGTCCCGACAGATTCCATTGAAACTGCCGCTCGGCGTTGCCGAAGGCCGATGCGATATCCTGGTCGATGATGGAGAACTGCGCGTCGGCCCCGACGTTGGGTAGCCAAGCCCCGCGCTCGACTTTCACCGTTTCGTAGCTCGCTTCGATGTCGATGCCGGCCGCCATCAGCTGGAGGTTGGCGCGAACGGCGTCTGCCATCGCCGATTCGAGCGTGATCACGGGCCCCCTCCTCCCGGCTTCATCGTTGATGAGCCGCGCCTCCGCCATCACTGCGAACCGCGGCCACGTCCCGATTGCGCGCGCCGTGCCCATGTTGATGACCAGCTGCGGTCGGAGCTCGAAACCGACCGGGAACGTGCTCGGTTGCTCCCCAAAGAAGATTCGCTGAGCAAAGATGGCGGTCCGCCGAAAGCGACGGATTTCATCTTCGCGAGTTTCGGTGGTGGTCAACGCGCCGCGCTCCACCCACTCCACGCCGTCGCCCGAGTAGGTAGGCAGGTCCTGCTGGTTCAGTCCGTCGATGAGGGCCTGCATGTCGTCGTTCGACCAGCGAAAGAGCGGACCGATGTAGACGGCGTCGCTGTCTTCCGGAATCGCGTCGAGCGCTTGCTGCGGCCCACCGGTCACCACGACCAGCCGCGTTTCGATGCCGACGGCTCGGCTGGCTTCGAGCACGGGTGTTTGCGGGCGGTCCAGGTGCCCGACGACCTCCTGCCCTACGATGAGCGCGAGGCGCTCGAAGCGGACGATCTCCTCGAACTGCTGAAGCTCCCGCTCGAACTCGATGAGACCCGTGATGTAGCAAAGGTTTCGGCGGCCGCTCTCATTCCCATCCCGCGGCAGCCCCATCAGCTCGGGCGCCGCAAACGGGACGATGACCGGCTTGCTCAGCTTCGGCATCTTGCCGACCGCCGCGCCAGCCATCGTTCCGAACGCGAGGATCACGTCGACCGACCGGTTCGAGAGCGCTCGTCGCAGCGCGGCCTCGACGCGCTCGTACTCCCAGTTGGTAGGAGTCGCCGGCTCCAGGAACACCACGTTGGCATCCTCTTTCAGGATCTCGACGATTTCGCTCTTCAGCATGGCGAGGCTCTCGTCGAAAGGCTCCGACGAGCCGTCGGCCACGACCATGATTCGAAAGGTGCGCTTGCCGCGCTGGGCCTCGGCGAGATCGCCCTGAAACGCCATGGCGCCTACTGCAAGTGCCACGATCCAATACGCCAGCGAACGATTCATCACGTCTTCATTCCGGGGCAGAGCCGCGAACGTAGAACTGATTGAGGTCCGTGTCTATGGGATTGAGATGACCGCCGGAGGGACAGCCTCTCCGCGGGCGACGAACTCGTTCAGCCGGTCTGCGAAGTCCTGCCTTGCTTCCGGCGTGTCGAGGTTTCTGAAGTGGCCCGCTTCGCGGTTCACGAAGAGGAGCGCGATCATGTAGTCGTAGACCGCGTCGACCGCGGCGAGGTCTGCGATGAGGCTCTGGGTTTGGGCGTCGGTCAATGTGATGATGTCGACCTTGCCGCGACGGTACAGGTCGGTGACGAGATACAGGTTGTCGGATGCGGCCTTCGCTGCCTTCCGCGTGAGCGTGACGTTCGCGTTCGCCGCGGCCGCATTGTAAAGTTCGGTCCGAACGCCGACGTCGATTTGCTGTTCGACCCGCGCGTACTGCGCGGTGAGCCGCTCGACGAGGATCCCGGCCTGGCGCATCTCGGCGACCTTCGAGCCGCCGCGAGAGAGTGGAATCGACAGGAACAATCCTACATCCCAGCCAAACTTATCGGGTCCTGGGAACCCGATTTCGGTGCCGTCTGGCAGCGTGAACTCGAAGTCGATGGGGTCGCTCCCCTCGCCACCACGCCAGAAGTCGTGCTGCACGCCCCCTTCGACGAAGAACTCTGGCAACCAAAGCTCTCGCGACCGTCCTTCGCGGATGCGCATCTGTCCGTCTTTCCGCTTCTCGATCTGCCGCGCCTCAGGGGAGTTGCGAAGCCCTTCCCGCACCATGAACGCCCGCAGCAGTTTGAACGAGAACGGATCGCCCATGTAAGTCCCGATGGGATCCTTGGGCGGTGCGACCGTGCCGTCTTCCTCGCGGGGGAGGTCGTTGGGCTGAATCGGCGACTCGGACGGGCGGTTCAGCACGCGGTTGAGCTCGATCTTGGTTTGCGCGACGAAGGCTCGGGCATCCACCACCGAACGTTGGTTCTCGGCGAGGGTGATCTGCCACCGGTAGAGCTCGCTTGCGTTGGCGACGCCTACTTCCAGTCGAAGCCGTGCCAGCTCGAGGTAGTCTCGCGTGAGCTGGATGTTCTTTCGCTGGATTCGTTCCTGCGCCTCCGCTCGCAGCACGCCGACGTAAGCAACGCCAGCCTGCAGCATGACGTCGAGCACGTCGGCGAAGTACCCGTACTCTCGCCCTTCCTGAAAGTACTTCCGAGACTTGAACCGCGTCCACGCCGCTTCAGAGTAGAGACTCTGGCTGGCTCGCGCGGTGTACGTCCCCTGGCGCTCGGTTACGAGGCCACCAGGCTGCACCCGTTCCGGGTCGCGCTGGATGAATCCCCCGTCGAGCGACCCCTGCGGCAGCAGCGGTCCGCGGTCGATCTTGACGCCCTCGACGCCGGACTCGACGAACCTTTCGGAGATCAACAGGTCGAGGTTCGCGTCGATCGCCTCGCGCATGGCCTCGGACATCGAGATCCGG
>JBCDFZ010000027.1:0-67267 GCA_039177115.1 Myxococcota bacterium | reverse complement strand
TTGCACACGCGACGAGAGCGCCTCGAGCGCCTCGGCGTCGATTTTGAGTGCGGCGTTGGGTGTGACGAAAAGGCGCGCGTCGAGCCCTCCGGTGGAGTGGCCGATCAGGTGAATCGGGCCCGACTCCGACGTCGCGCGAATCGATTCGTACACCACGGCTGCACGTCGACGAATGGAGGCGGTTGGCGACGTGCCGACGTCGTGGATCTCGACGCTTAGCCCAGCCTCCGCAAAGCGGCTCTGCAGGAGTTCGCGGACGTGATGAAAATACGTGATGGCGCCGATGGCGTCGAACCCGAACAGGCCCGGGATCAAATAGACATGGTGTTTCTCAGCCACGAGCTCCGAAGCCTACTTCAACCGGTCCTGGCGTGCGACCACGTCTTCAAGGAGGTGATCAGATCGCGTGTGGTGCCCCGTCAACGACGCGCGTCTGTGAAATAGAAGTGCTCCACAGGATAGACCGCGGGTATGCCCTCTGCGTCGAGGCATGGACGGGCAATGGCCGATGACAGGCCGGAGCGACGGCGGGTCCTGCCAGCAACCGCCTTGAACGTAGGGCCGCTGTGAACCTCGTCGCAGGCGAGGCACGCGTTCAAGCTTCCGTCGGGAAGCTTGTGCTTCATCGGGATCGTCGCGGTGCACGTGCCCATGCACTCCGCGCGCGTGTTCTCGATGTTGAAGCTCCAGATCTGGGCGCACGCGTCGGTGAACCCCAGGTTCTGCAGGCAGCGGAGCTGCAGGTCGTCGCCGAGCATCCCCTGCATCCCGCAGCGTCGCCCGGCACGGTTCAAATCTCGGAGCTCGACGTAGGTGGCGAGGTCTTGAAACGAGGAGCAGGCACCGCAGCGACCGCGATGGGTGATCTGTCCGCCTGCGGCGCGAGCCGACCGTTCCGTCTGGAACGTTTCGAGTCGGTACGTGCGGATCTCGGGGCGCGAATCCATTGGGATAGCCGCGCAGTAGGCCTCCGGAGGCTCGTCTTCAGGGAGTGCCTCGGCGAACGGGTCGGCTTCGAGCATGAGCGTCGGGTTCAAGAGCCGCCAGCTCCGAAGCGCGTGGACGTCTTGTTCGTCGTAGACCGGCTCGGTGAACTCCAAGGCGCCGCAAGCGCAGGTGGGCGCGCAGCGCGGGTCCGCCTCTGATTCTGCTTCGGCCGAGCAAAAGAGGCCTGCGCACGCTTGGTTGGCGTCGCTCACGTGGCCCGGCGTCCCTGGTGGCGCGCCGCCCCGGATCCCGCAGCCCGCGAAGACCGTCGCCGCGCTCGCGAATACCGCGATGCGTCGAGCGAAGGCTTCGCGTTGCGTGCTCGGCACGGATCGGTACACCTTATGGAGTGTCCGGGTGCGATCGGGCGATTGCAACCGGATTGTCACCTCCAAACGCACGAGTCGGCGAAGGACTCACTTCTTGGTTCATGAAACAGCGCTGCGCTTCCAGCCGTCTTCTGCTGTACCGGCAAATCCTTCTTCTATCGCTCGCGACAGCGCTAGGCTGTTCAGGCGAGGACGGCAACGGTGACGGGGGTGACGACGAACCCCGCGTTCCAGACGATGTCAGCATGCTGGACAGCGCGGGTGTGCTCGTCGGCCCTCCGACCCGGGGCCCTGAGGGGCTCCAGTTCGACACTTCGGAGTTTCGCGTCGAGCGCGACCTCGTCCTGCTCTTGTCGTTCGCGTATGGGCCTGGCGACCTGGTTTTTGGCACTGACGAGCTGGCCGAGGAGAGTCGCGAGGTCATCGCGGCGTTCGATTACGGGAGCGGCCTCGCGCGCGAAATCTATCTGGCTCCCACCGCAGGCGTATTCCGCGATGCGCCTCCGATTCTTCTCGACGGGCAGCGGCTTTACACGTCGACGCTGAGCACGGACACCGAGGAAGTCCGTGTCATCGAGCTAGACGTCGAGACGGGTGCCACGCTCACGGAGAGCGTGGTGCCGAGCCCTTGGGGCGGCTGTCAGGCCGTCGCGGGCGGCGACTACTACTTCACTTGGCTGGACGACTTTCTCGTGGCCCGCGACATCACCACACCGGGCGCCGTGGACGGAGTCACGGCGATTGCCAGCGCTGAGGAGTTCTGCCCTGCTGCGGGTTTGGGTTCGGTCGATGGCCGTCTCGTGGTTCTCGACGCACCCACCGAACTGGACCCGGCTGTCGATACCATCGCGCTCTCGGCCGAGGAGGCGGGTGTGCGACAGAGCTCGCCCTTGGCGTCGGTGCCCGTGAGTGAAGTTTCGCTTGGTACGGAGGGCGAGCGCAACCCTGTGGTCGCGATTGCAGACGACGGGCTTTACGTGTTGGCGAGCGACTTCGTATCGATCTCGATTTGGTTTGTCCCGTACGCGCGTCGTCCAAGTGCGCCGGACGGAAGCGGCGAGCCCGAGGCGCCGACGCTCGTCACGGAGATGAGCATTCCGTTCTTCTCACCGATCGTCCCGTTCGAGGGCTCGGTAATTTCGTTTCAGCGGATCCACGGCTTCGCGGTGGTCGACGGCGTACTCGCGGTGCCGCTCCGTTTGCTCGAAGAGGCGGGGTCGCAGCGGTTCGTCTGGGACACCCTGGTCATGCTCGACCCCCAGGCCAACAGCGTGGACCTCTTCAGCTTCGGCCGGCTTCTCGACGGCTTCGGCATGGTGCGCTCGCCGGCGCAGTAGGCGCCCTTCCGTAACGGTCCCGTCGTTCCGCAGTACACTTACCCATGCACTCGGCCGTCACGGCAACGAGCCCTCGGCTCGCCTATCGTGTGGTGGGTACGGAGGGTGAACCCGTCCTCTTCATCATGGGCTTTGCCATGGTCGGCGGCGTATGGACGCCGCTCGTGAACGCGCTCCGAGGCGAGTTTCGATGCTGCCACTACGACCACCTCGGTTTGGGCCGGAGTGAACCGAGCCCTGCATTTCCGACTGTCGCCTCAATGGCGGATGACGCGGTGCGCGTCCTGGACGACCTTGGTTGGGACCGAGTCCACGTCGTGGGTCTCTCCATGGGAGGCATGATCGCGCAGGAGATAGGGCTGCGTCATCCCGGTCGGTGCTCGACCCTCACCCTGATTGCGACGCACGCGGGCGGCTGGATGGCATCGTTCCCTGCGGCTCGCGGCGCAGGGCTCGTTGCGCGTGGAGTCTTGGGTGGGCCGAAGGTGCGATTTCGTTTGCTCCCGAAATTGCTGTACCACCGGCGGTACCTCGAACGCGTCGATGGGGACGTCTTCGACCCGCAGATGCGCGAACGGCTTCGCGTCGAGCCACCTCTCCGGACGGTTGCGAGCCAGCTGCTCGCCGTCCAGCGTCATCGCACCGAGGCTCGCCTTCACCGGCTGTCGATGCCCGTGCTGCTCGTGCGGCCCGGACGAGACATCCTGGTCAATCCGAGCCACACGGACCGGCTCGCGGCGCGGATCCCAAGGGCGCAAGTCGTTCGCTACGACGATGCAGGTCACGGGGTGACCCTGCAGAAAGGCCGTGAGCTCGCGTCGGTGCTCCGCTCGCACTTTCGCGGCGAGCCGGGCTCGGATGGGGCAACTCCGAGCGCGTCGGTCGCGTAGAAACAGGGCGCACCCGTTTTGTTCGTAACGTCGCGCCTCCACCCCAGTACACCGGATAGGACGGACTTACGATGGCGAACGGACTTAGAACGAACCTTGGCGGAGTCGCAACGAGAGTCGCTCCTTTCTGCTGGATTCTTCTCGGCGCCAACGGCGCGGGAGCCGACCCGTCGGTGCTCACCGACGACGACTGGAAACGACTCAGCGCCGGCGAGGCCGTCGTTCACACGGCCGAACTGAACGATCGGCCCCGAGTGGGCGCCCTGGTGCTCGTTCCGCAGTCGGTGGATCGGATCTGGGACATCATGGTCGACTGCGAGCGCGCGCCCGAGTTCGTTCCCAACCTGAGGCGCTGCGAGGTGATCGATCGCGCCGAAGACGGGAGTTGGGAACTGATCGAGCACGAGGTCAAGTATCGCTGGTTCGCGCCGAAGACGATTTACCGCTTCAAGGCTGAGTACGTTCACGGCCAGCAGGTGCGTTTTTCGCGCGTGAGCGGCGATCTCCGAGAGCTCGAGGGGGTCTGGGGCCTCTTCCCGCTGCCCACCGAAGACGACCGCGTGTTGGTCAGCTACACGGTGTCGATCGATCCCGGCGTATTCGTCCCTGACGTGCTCGTTCGGCGCGCGCTCGAACGAGACCTGCCAGAGCTGATGCATGCGCTTCGGCACCGAGTCGACCAGGTGCATCAGGCCAGCGTGAATCACTAGCATGGGTGCTCGACCTCAGGTCACGGTGAGCGTCATCATCCCGACGCTGAACGAAGAGGCTCATCTCGAGAGTGCTCTTCGCAGCGTGGGCGTCGACGATGCCACCGAGTGCATCGTCGTGGATGCTGGCAGCACGGATGCCACTTGCGAACTTGCCGAGGGGTGGCCCGGCATCAAGCTGATTCGAGGTATTTCGGCCGGCCGCGGCGCACAAATGAACGCGGGTGCTCGCGCCGCGGCCGGCGACGTCCTGCTTTTTCTTCACGCGGACTGCCAGCTACCTCGAGGCGGCATCGACGTGCTTCGAAGGGTTTTCGCCGACCAGAGAGTAGTCGGGGGAAGCTTCTGCCTCGGTTTCGTCGAGCGGCACTGGGTTCTTCAGCTTCTGAATCTCGGCAGCCGAATCAATCACCCGCTGACCACCTACGGGGATCAGGCGCAATTTGCGCGGGCCACCACGTTCCACGCGGTCGAGGGATTCCCCGAGTGGCCTCTGATGGAGGACCTCGAGATCCAGTTTCGGCTGAGAGAGCACGGACGGCTCACCAAGATTCGGCGCCCGGTCGTCTGTTCGGATCGGCGCTTCCACCGGCGAGGTCCGGTGCGACATCAGTTGTTCAATACCGCCCTCGTCGGCCTCTATTTGCTTGGCGTACCGCCGACACAGCTCGGCGAGTGGTACCGCCCCCAAACCCACACCGGATAGCATGATGAAACTTAGCTTAGAGAAACCGCCGTGCCTCGCTCGGCTGTAGTCGCCCACATCCACGCCGCGCTCCTCCTCGTGTCCGCCACCGTAATCGGTAAAGTCGCGCTCGCCGAGGAGCCTGGCCCCGAGATCGAGGTCTTGGAAGAGATCGAGGAGGACATTTACCCCACGCGGTTCGCTCAGCGTCCCCTGGTGCTCGACCTCGGCATCGTACGCTTGGACGGTCGCATCAATGTGGGCGGGGTCGAGGGGTCGGGCGTCATCTCGGCGCTCGATCTGGGCGTGGCGCTTTCGCCCGTGGAAAACCTCGAGGTGGGCTTGAGCACGGAGCTCACCGGGGCGCTCCCGTCTCCGCCGGGCGTCGGCTTGGTCAGCGTCTTGTTTTCACCCGACGCGGCGTACGGGGACATTCCCGTGTACGCGCGCTATCGGTTTCTCGAGGGCAGGATCATATCCGCCGGCCTCGACCTGATCGCGGTGTTGCCTTCCAACAGCGACCTCACCGTGGAGTTCGGCATCCCGTTTCGGATCATCGAGCTCTTTGGTTTGTTCACCTCTGACCTGCGCGCTGCCGTGCGGTATCGGAACGGCGACAAGTTCGCAGGCGCCGTCGACAATCCGGCGAACACGACCTTCGACGTGCGCCTCGACGGCGCCTCCAGCATCAACATCACCGACCATGGGTTCCTCGAACTCGGTGGCGGTGTCGATATCGTGAACATTGGCGGGAGACCTGGTGCGAAGAACGTGGTGGAGCTGCCGCTGTTCCTGACGGGTGGCTACACGATTCGGCGAAAGGTCCTGGTCGACGTGTTCGCCCAGGTCGGGTTCAACCCCCTCGAAACCTTCAACGCGCCCCCAGGTCGCGGCACGTTCAACGTAGACGAAGACTGGTTCGTCAACATCGGCGCGACCATATTCACGGAACCGCTCTTCGGAAAGAGAAAGAAGAAATGACGTCGATTCGATCGATCGGACTGGGACTCGGCTTGCTGCTCGCCCTTCCGTCGCTGGCCGGCGCCCAGGACGCGAGACTCTGGGACACCGTGCTGGTCGAGTACGCTCGCCCCGGCGGCTTCGACTACGAGGGGGTTCTCGAAGACCCCGAGGCACTTCGAGCTCAACGTGCGTTCATTGCTCAGCTTGCCACCATGCCTGAAGAGGCGCCGCTCGCGGACTGGCTCAATGCCTACAACGCCCTCGTGGTTCACGCCGTACTCGAACGCTACCCCCTCGACAGCGTTCGGTCGGTCACGCGCTTCTTTCGGGGCATCAAGTACCAGGTTGCGGGCAAGGCACGTACGCTCGACGACCTCGAGCACGGCATCATTCGCCCTCGTTTCAAGGACCCTCGAATCCACGTGGCACTCAACTGCGGTGCGAAGTCTTGCCCCCCGCTTCACGGTCGCGCGTTTACTTCCGCCACGCTAGACCAAACGCTCGACGAGCTGAGTCGACGTGCAGTGCGCAACCCGGCTTTCGTCAAACTGCACGAGGACTCCATCGACCTCTCGAAGATCTTTTTTTGGTACTCCGCAGACTTCGAGGAGGGATCGGGCTCCATATTGAACTGGCTCAAGCAGTACGACACTGAGGGCAAGCTCTCCGCCTACGGCGACTCGACCAAGCTTCGACGGATGCCATACGACTGGAGCCTAAACCGCGCACCATCGGCCAAGTAGGCTTCCTCGATGCCCTGGCGGCGTCTCAGCTTGCGAGACAGAGTGCGTTCACGCTGAACGTCGTCAGGATCGCCATCCCGATTGCTGAGGATATGAGCGCTGTGACGGCGACTCCCGCCCGCGTACGGCGAGAACGCGCGCGTCTTGCTTCGTGCGTGGTGCGCCGCCACGCCACAATCGCACCGCTGCTGAAGCCGATGCCCACCACGCTCATCGCTCCGCCCGCCAACATCGTCTCGCGCTTCTTGTTCGGATCTCCGCAGTAGTTGTTCTGAGGTAGCGCAGCACCAAGGATCCAGGTGGCCGTCCCCGTCACAGCCAAGGGCATTCCCGCCGCCATCATGAACGCGCCTTGACGGGCGCGTCGCTCATCGTGGGTCGCGGTCGGTCGATCCTGCCCCCTGACCAACAGCCGCCGGTCGATGGCGGACGCCGATCGCACCTCCGGAGGCTCGGGTGTCAGCGGCGCCAGATCGAGCTGCAGGGCAGGGCGCGTCGTGAGCGAGATGCGGCTCCCGATGGCAGAGCGCTCATCGGCCCGGGCGGAGGTCGTCTGGAGTGCAAGGAGGGCGAGGACGGCAGCGCCAAGCCACGGCATGAGCCCCGTCGAGGAGGTCGTTGCATTCTTCATACGCCCCTTAGAAGCAACGGGTGTGCCGCCCCGAAAACCCTCACAATTACAGCGAAGTACTGAGGTAACTGTGAGTCTCGTGCCACACTTGTGTGACTAATTTCGGCCATACGGCCGGAATTGCGCTCGCAGAATCGTCTGGGGTCCAGACTCCCCGTCAATAGGGCTCGCGTCCGATCTCGAGCCGCGACCTCTGCCCCCGGTGCACCCAAGGGGTTACCCGCGCCGGAAGATCCCGAGGACGACATCCGCGACGTTCGCGAGCAGTGCGCGACTGGCGTCCGCGCGAGGCGCGAACCGACTACGATGGTCCCATGGCTACAGCCCTGCAGGTCGAGCGAGCCCTCCGAGAGCTGGGGTCGAAGGAGCACGCGACCGTGATGCAGCGCTTCTTCAAAACCGGGCCCGGCGAGTATGGAGAGGGCGACCGCTTCATCGGGGTGAAGGTGCCCGTCATCCGGAAGGTGGCGAAGCAGTGCCGAGACGTCGAGCTCGCACATATCGAGACGCTCTTGGACTCGCCCATTCACGAAGTCAGGCTCTGTGCGCTGTTCATCATGAATCTCCAGTTCGAGAGGGGAGGCCCGAAGCAGCAGGCTGCACTCTATAAGCTGTACGTTCGCAAGAGACGGTGCATCAACAACTGGGACCTCGTCGATGGAAGTGCTCACCGCATCGTGGGGCCGTATCTCGAAACCCGGAGCCGTGCGCCGCTCTACAAGTGGGCGAGGGCGAAGCACCTGTGGACACGACGCATCGCCATCATGTCGACACTGCACTTCATCAAGCAGGGCGACTTCGACGACACGCTCGCCATCTCCGAGCTACTCCTCCACGACGAACACGATCTCATCCACAAAGCCGCCGGGTGGATGCTCCGCGAAGTAGGCAACCGAGACAGAGCGGTCGAAGAGGCGTTCTTGAAGGCGCACTACCGCGAGATGCCGCGAACCATGCTGCGCTACGCCATCGAGCGGCTTCCAGAGCGGCGTCGGAAAGCGTATCTGCAGGGGCGGGTTTGAGCGCTGTCGTTAGGCGCGGCGGGCTCTCTCTCAGCGCGCCACAGCTAGCTCTGGCTCGTGCGTTTCCGCTCGCGCGCGTGCGGCCATTCCATCCGGACGACGAGGCCGCCGTCGTTCAGCAGGTGAATGTCCACGTCATGCGCATCGCACACGGCAGCGACCAGCGGCAGCCCGAGCCCGGTCCCTGGGGCGCTTCGATCGCTCGCGCCACGGTAGAAGCGCTCGAAAACCCGTTCCCTCTCGCGCTCCGGGATGCCGGGACCTTGGTCGCGAACGGTCAGCACCGGGCGTCCATCCTCCCGCCGAAGCTCGACATCGACCTTTCCCCCGCCGTCGGCGTACTTGTACGCATTGTCGAGCAGATTGCTCAGCGCTTGGATCCAGAGGTCGCGGTCTCCTACGACGACGGCCGGCTCCTCCGGCGTCTGGGCGGCCACTGCGATTCCCTTGTCTGCGAACACCGGCTCATACAGATCGGCGACGTCTCGGACGGCGCTCCCCAAGTCGAACTCCGAGAAGGACCGACGGCGGCTCCCTTGCTCGAGCTGTGAGATACGGAGTAGGGCGGCAAACGTTTCGAGAACCTGATCGGCCTGTTCGGCCAAGCGGTCGACTTCTGCTCGCGTTGGTTTCTCCTGCTGCGCGAGAAACTCGATCCGATGTCGTAGGCGCGTGAGTGGAGTCCGCAGGTCGTGGGCGATGTTGTCCGACACCTCGCGCACACCGGACATGAGCTGCTCGATGCGGTCGAGCATCGTGTTGATGTTTACGCCCAACCGATCGAAATCGTCGCCTCGCCCGGTGACGACCACTCTCTCCCCCAGCTCTCCTCCGGCCACACGCTCGCTGACGTCGTTGATCAATCGGAGTCGGCGAAACACGCGACTTCCGAGAAACGCCCCAATGGCGATCGAAGCCAACAGTGTGACGATCAGGCCCAGGTCGCGGAGCCCTCGTACTTCTTGAACCGCCGCGAACGTCGGCGTGATGATCGCACCGTAGAGGAGTTCTCCCTGGTCTTGCAGCGAGATGGCACGTGCCCAACAGATTTGACGATCCAGGCTGGGATTGTCGTCGAGCCGTACACTCAGCGCGCGAAACGGTGTCTTCTCGAACTCGGCATCCGCGACGTCGATGATGTTGGTTGAGAGGACACGCCCTTCGCCGCCCTTCAACTGGTAGCAGCGCTCCGCTTCCTCGTGGTCGAGTTCGGTTTCGAGGATGAGCGCCATTCGGCTCTGGCGATCCATCGAAGGCCAGTTCCCTGGGTTCGGCCAGTCGTCGTAGCGCAGGCCGATCGTCGCCTCGAGCGCCTCGTGAAATCGCTCCGGCGTTTCCTCGAGAACGAGTGCGACGTAGAGTTCCGGAGACCGATCGCTGACCAAGAGCGGCACGTCTTCGCCCAGCAGCCAAAGCCGCGCATCGATGTCGTCTCGCTGGACCGGGCTGACATGCGAGCGTCGTTCGCGGAGCGTGCGAACGTACGCTTGCACCAGCTCGACGAAACTCGCGCCGGAAGGCGGGTCGAAATCCACCAATCGTGAGGCGAGCTCCTCTTCAGTGAAATCGGATCGGTAGTAGCGCGGCGCTTCGATGTGTTCTTCGAGCTCGACGAGCTCTTCGTCGACCAGCTGCGAGGGTTCATCGAGTAGCGTGCGCTCCGTGAGGTCGGTCACCCCGCACGTGACGGTCGCAGTGAGCGCCCACAGGACGAACGTGAGAACGAGCGCGAGACGGTAGCTCGAGCTTCGCCAAAAACCGGGCCTACGCGCGGATGACATACCCTGCACCGCGGACCGTGTGGATGAGCCGCGTATCGAAGCCTTTGTCGATCTTCTGACGGAGGCGCGCGATGTGGACGTCGACCACGTTCGTCTGCGGATCGAAGTTCAGCCCCCACACGCTCTCGAGGAGCATGGTGCGCGTCACCACTTGGCCGGCGTGCACCATCATGTACTCGAGAAGCGCAAACTCGCGCGGGAGAAGCTCGATCGATCGGTCGCCCCGCTTCGCGGTTCGCGAAAGCAGGTCGAGTTCGAGGTCGCCAACCGAAAGCGCGGTGTGGGCCTCACTTCGACGACTTCTTCTCGCCATGGCTTCCACGCGTGCGAGCAACTCGCTGAATGCGAACGGCTTGGTGAGGTAGTCATCTGACCCGGCGCGGAGCCCCTCGACGCGGTGATCCACCTCACCTAAGGCGCTCAAGATCAAGACGGGTGTGTCCTTACCCATGGCCCGAAGCGCCTTGACGACGCTGATCCCGTCGAGGCCGGGGAGCATTCGATCGATGATCACAGCATCGAACTGGCCGTGAGACGCTTCGAGAAGCGCACTATCCCCATCGAGGACGGCACGAGCGTGGTGCCCCGCTTCTTCGAGCCCTTTGACGACGTAGGCGCTGACCTCCGCGTCGTCCTCGACAACCAAGATGTTCACCGTTCGATCTCCACGACCAACAATTCACGCTATCGAATCGCGATGAGGCGACCCAATTACAAATCCTTAATGCTCTCGCCACCTCAGGCTCATCCAGAGCAGGTATTGTCGAAAGTCTCACGAGGCTAACATGCGACACGGTACTTCCTGGATCACTCTGAGTCTTCTCTTCCTGGCTGGCTGTAGCGGAGGAGGGACAGCCGCTAACGGCGGGACAGGCGGGTCGGGGGGAACGGGAGATGCCGAACCCACCACCGCCGAACTCGAGGCTGCCTCGAGACTTCTCTCCCGTGCGACATTCGGTGCAGCCTACGACGAGATTCGGAGCGCCGCGATCCTCGGGCCGGAGGCGTGGGTCGAGGACCAGTTCGCGCAGCCCACGACGACGCACGTGGAGTTCTCCAACGCGCTCATCGATACCTTCGGCGAGGACGCGGAGGATCCGGCCGCGTTCTGGCGGCTCGCCTGGTGGAACGCCACGATGAACGCCGAGGATCAGCTGCGACAGCGGATTGCCTTCGCCCTGAGCGAGATCTTCGTTGTGTCGGCCACAGTCGAAGAACTAGCCGAGCCTCCTCCAGCGCTCTCGATTTACTACGACATGCTTTTGGAGCACGCGTTCGGGAACTTTCGCGACCTCTTGGCGGACGTGACGCTGAGCCCATTCATGGGGATCTACCTGAGCCACGTGAACAACGCGAGGGCCAACCCTGCGCGGAATACCTTTCCGGACGAGAACTACGCGCGCGAAGTGATGCAGCTCTTCTCGATCGGCCTGTTCGAGCTGAACGATGATGGAAGCGAGAAGCTCGATGGCGAGGGAATGCCGATCCCAACCTACGACAACGAGGACATTCGCGAATTCGCAAAGGTGTTCACGGGGCTGTCTTTCGGAGGACCGGAGGCTTCGTTTGGAAACCGGGAGCCCGTCCTCGAGTTGCCCATGCAGATGTTCGAAACTGCTCATGAGCCGGGTGAGAAGCGGCTGCTCGGTGGGGTCGTCCTGCCTGCGGGTCAGCCTGGCCTCACCGACATCGATGCCGCCATCGACAACCTGTTCAACCATCCCAACGTCGGTCCCTTCATCGGCCGGCAGCTGATTCAGCGCTTGGTGACGTCGAACCCGTCGCCCGAGTACATCGAGCGCGTCGCGCGGGCATTCAACGAAACGCCGCGCGGAGACATGAAGCGGATGGTTCGAGCCGTCCTGCTCGACCCGGAGGCGACCGCACCGCCCGGCACGAACGATGACTTCGGGAAGCTCCGGGAACCCTTCGTCCGCTACGTGGCGCTCAACCGGCAGCTCAACGCGACGAGCGAAGACGGCGAGACGTTCGCCAATCTGGCTCTCCTCGTACAGGAACTCACGCGTCAGCACGTGTTCACTTCGCCGAGCGTGTTCAACTTTTTCTCGCCGAGCTTCCGTCCGTCCGCGGAGTTCGTCGAGCGCGATCTCGTCGGGCCTGAGTTTCAGATCACGACGTCTTCCGGGATCGTCGCAGTAACCAATCTCATCGCGTTCTCCATCTTGGATGAACCCATGCAGATCGGGGACGGCTTCCCAGGCGTGACGCTCGACCTCAGCGACTTCCAAGCGCTCGCGGACGATCCGGTGGCGCTCGTCGACCGGCTCGACCTGGTGTTTACCTACGGCACGATGAGTGATTCCACGAAGGAAGCCATCGTAGCAGCCGTCTCGGTTCCGCGAGACGAAGACGACTTCACCGACGACCGACGCACGGAGGTCGCCATCTACCTGACCCTCGTTTCCCCCGACTACGCGACGGAGCTGTAGGAGTGCCCGCCATGAAGAAAACGCCCTTCGTCAGAATGAACCGCCGGCACTTTCTTGCCGGGTCCGGGGCAGTGGGCCTCAGCGCGACCGGGCTCACGTTGTCGGGCATGCGTGCGGCGTCTGCGCAGGCTTCCAAGCTGGAGGGCTACAAAGCACTCGTGTGCGTTCTGCTCGCGGGCGGAGCCGACTCCTTCAACATGCTGGTCCCGTCGGATGCTGCGTACTACGACAGGTATGCGAGCTTCCGTTCCGATCTGGCGCTCGCACGCGAAACGCTCGTCCCGCTCGAGTATGACGACGCAGGCCGCCAGTTTGGGCTCCATCCGGCACTCGGGACGCTCGGAAGCCTGTTCGACGACGGGAAGCTGGCTTTCGTCTCGAACGTCGGCTTGATGGTCGAGCCGACCACCGAGGCCGCGATCACCAGCGGGAGTCTCCGGCTGCCGCTCGGCCTGTTTTCCCACTCAGACCAGATCGAGCAGTGGCAGACGTCTCTCCCGGACGCCCGGGTCGGCACCGGCGTGGCCGGTCGAATGGCCGACCTCCTCGCGGCTCCGAGCACCTCGAGCGCAGACATCTCGATGAACATCTCGCTCGGCGGCGCCAACACCTGGCAGACCGGTCAGCGGGTCGTCGAATACGCGATTAGCGGCGATGGAGAGGGGGTACAGCCTGTGTTCGGCTACGACGAAACGCCGGTCATCGCCAATCCGGTCGACACGATGCTGGCGCAGTCCTACGCGAGCCTCTTTCGCCGTGAGTACGCGGGGCGCCTTCGCGGTGCGGTCGACGCGGGTATCGCGTTCTCCGCGGCGCTCAGAAGCGCTCCTACCATCGCGACAGAGTTCGCGGGAGACCCGTTTTCCCGTTCCATGCAGATGATCGCTCGGACGATCGGCGCTCGCGAGTCCCTGGGCGCCGCGCGTCAAACGTTCTTCGTGGTCTACGGAGGTTGGGATCATCACGACAACCTGCTGTCAAGCCAGGCCCAGATGCTCCCCGCTCTCAACGCGGGTCTCAGCGCATTCGAACTCGCCATGGAAGAGCTCGACCTCGCCAGTTCCGTCACCACATTCACGATTTCCGATTTCGGTCGAACGCTGACATCGAACGGCCGTGGCTCCGACCACGGGTGGGGTGGACACCAAATCGTCATGGGTGGGGCGGTCAACGGCGGCGAGATCTTCGGCGCGTATCCAGAGCTGATCCAGGGCGAGGCCCTCGACGTGGGTCGCGGCAACTACGCCCCGACGCTTTCCACAGACGAGTTCTACGCCGAGATCGCCCAGTGGTTCGGCGTCGCCAACACAGACTTGAGCACGGTCCTTCCCAACGTCGGCCGTTTCTACGATCCGACGAGTGGCGTCCCGCCGATCGGCTTCCTCGAGCCTGGATGAGTACCCTGAGCGAGTCGGTGCTCGACTGCCCCGAGTGGGAAGGACGCTTTCCCGGCGCGGAGTCGGCGTTCGGACTCGCCGTGCCGATGATGTTCCGGTGGCGACACCGGCAGCTGCGGAGGATCTTTGCCAGGGTCTGATCGCCGCCGGAGCGGGTATCATCGCGTTTCGGTTTCGCGAGACATCCTACGACCGTCTAGCCGGAGCTAGGTTGATGGAAACGACGAAGGAAAACGTGACGGTCCTTCCCGCTAGGCATGCGACGCCGGAGAGCTTCGCCCCCTATGGCCTCGTACTCACCGGACGCGACGAGGGCTTGCATGGGCCCGAGGATCAATGGCTCGACCTCAGCGCGGGACGACCTCGCGTCTACATCCTTCGACTTCGGCAGCGCGGTCGTGCGTTTCGTGAGATCGCGAGGCACTGCCTCGTCACCCAGTGTTTGGGGTCGGTCGGGGGGCGGCCCTGGTGGATGGCCGTCGCGCCTCCGAGGGATCTCGAAGATCCGTCTGCGACACCCGACCCCGACGAGATCGTCGCCTTCGACATTCCCGGAGACGTTCTCATCCTACTCAAGCGCGGCACCTGGCATGCCGGTCCGTACTTCCTGGAGCCGGAGCAGCAGTTCTTCGATCTCGAGCTCGCGGACACCAACGAGGTGGACCTGCAGGTCGTCGACCTCGCAGAGAGCTTTGGCCGTGTCTTCGAATTCGGCTGAGCGACCGCAATCGGCGGAAACGCCTTACCCGCGAATGTTGTAGCCGCCATCGACGTTGCGGATGTCGCCGGTAATGCGAGTCTCGGGCGCCATCAGGTAGGCCACCTCTTCGGCTAGGTCCGCGGGTTTCGCGTTTCCGAGCGGGCTCAGGTCCGCTGCGAGGCGCTCGGCCTCGGCGAGCCCAGGGATGGCGCCTCCGGCCTTACTGCCGGTGTAGGGCGAGAAACGCACTCCGTTGACGCGGATACGATGGCTCCGTCCGAGTTCGTCTGCGAGTTCGCGAATGATGCGTTCGAGTGCGGCCTTTGCCACACCAACGTTCTTGTACGGGTGGGTCATGACGAACTCGGCACCTCGGTAGCTGACGGCCACGATCGACGCACGCTCCCTCAGCACGTTGTGATGAAGCAGGGATCGGGTGAGCGCGATCAGCGAGTACGCCGACACGTTCATGGCTTGCGAAAACTCCTCGAGAGTAACGTCCAGCAACGGCTTGACAGCACCAGCTCGGATCGTCTTGTCCATGGCGATCGAGTGAAACACGCCTGCAAGGGGGATGCCGTCGTCACGAAGCCGCGACGCCACCTCGTCCAGACTCGCATCGAGCGTCACGTCGAGCGGCATCACGATGGCCTTGTCCCCGTAGCGATCGCGCACCGTCGTCTCGAATGAGGCGTAAGTCTTCTCGAGGAACGCGGACGCCTTGTCGGACAAGCCTTCATGGTGAGGAGTCAGGCCGAGACCCGTGCACACCAGAAGGTGCCCATCGGCTGCCATGCGGTCGGCCACGGCGGTCGCGAGCGAGTTGTCATCGACGATTCCGGTGATGAGATAGGCGAGGCGGTTCGCGTTCGAGGTCATGTGTACTCCGAGGGTTTGGCAGCCTTTGTTGGTCGCTGTCGGCTCTTTGTTCGTGTGGGCGCCAGCGCGGGAGCGCCTTCGATTTCACCGAGCCGCTTCGGCCTGCAAGGTGGGTTCGGTGGCTTGATTCTTTTGAAACGAGGTCGCGCTGCTAAAGATGCTATGCAAATCGTGAAATCTGATTCAGGCTTCTTAGAGCCGATTTCGTGACTCGCAAGTGTTTCTTTAGCGAGGCGAAGAGGCTCCTTACTACGGCGGGATGGTGGGTCGGCGGCTTTTGCGGTCGGGGTGGCATGCGAGGTCGCGTGCGCTGAAACCACCGTCTCGGCCCTGCGCGCCCACCTCGACGTGGATGAGCTCACTGAGTTCTTTTCGTGCCGAAGCTTGGCCACTGCGACGAACCCTTCCAACGACCCTTCGCGGTCCGAAAGGTGATTGCCATCCCAGTCGGGGAGCCACGCGACTCCGGCGTCGTCAGAGAGTCTCACGCCGCGCAGGTACGCGCACCGAGAGGCGCATTGACGCCGGCGAGCGCGGCGACGTTGGAGATCCAGTCCGGGGTCATCGAGCCCACGATGAAAAGCGAAGACCCCGTGTCATCCTGGCTCGAGGCCTTGAAGCTGTCCTGACGAATGCCTTGGTTCAGACGCTTCGGGACGAACAAATACCGAATTAACGGATTCGAAACGTAGCCCCGTGCGGCGTCGCGCGGCAGATCGGTTAGACTAGCCGGCCGACCATGGCCATTCACGCCAGCCTCTACCACCTTACGCACTACAAGTACGACCGCCCGGTTCAGCTCGGGCCGCAGGTCGTCCGCTTGCGTCCCGCGCCGTGGAGCCGAACACGGGTGATCTCGCACAGCCTGCGAGTCGCACCCGGCACGCACTTCATCAACCACCAGCAGGACCCCTACGGCAATTGGCTTGCGCGCCTCGTGTTCCCGGAGCCGGTACGCGAGTTCAAGCTCGAGGTCGACATCGTTGCCGACATGTCGGTCTACAATCCTTTCGACTTCTTCGTGGAAGAGAGCGTCGAGGATTGGCCATTCGACTACCCCGAAGACCTGTCCGCCGATCTGTCGATTTACCGGAAGCCGGAATCGCCGGGACCCCTGTTGACCGAGTACCTCAGCCAGGTGCCGCGGCAGGAGGGTCGCACGATTGACTTCCTGGTCGCACTCAACGCACGCGTCGCGAAGGACATCAACTACACGATTCGCATGGAGCCGGGCGTGCAGAGCCCCGAAGAAACGCTCGGTAAGGCGTTTGGCTCCTGCCGCGATTCGAGTTGGCTTCTCGTCCAGATCCTACGTCACCTCGGCTTCGCTGCGCGCTTCGTGTCCGGCTACCTCATTCAGCTCAAGCCGGACCTGAAGGCGCTCGACGGCCCGAGCGGCACCGATCACGACTTCACCGATCTTCACGCCTGGGCGGAGGTCTACCTTCCCGGTGCCGGGTGGGTCGGCCTCGATCCCACGAGCGGCCTGTTCGCCGGCGAGAGTCACATCCCCCTCGCCGCGACGCCTCACTTCAAGAACGCGGCGCCCATCTCCGGGGTCTCGTCCAAGGCGGAGGTAGAGTTTGATTACGACATGCGAGTCACCCGCGTGTCGGAGCATCCGCGGATCACCAAACCGTTCTCAGACGACGCCTGGCAGCGCCTAAACGAAGTTGGAGAAACCGTCGACAAGGCGCTCGAGGAGGGCGACGTCCGACTGACGATGGGCGGCGAGCCTACGTTCGTCTCCATCGACGACTACGAGAGTGACGAGTGGAACAGCGATGCCGTAGGTCCGACCAAGCGCTACCTAGCCGATCGACTGATACGCCGGCTTCGCGACCGCTTCGCTCCCGGAGGCTTCCTGCACTACGGGCAGGGCAAATGGTACCCAGGCGAGACGCTTCCGCGATGGACCTTCTCGCTCTACTGGCGGGGCGACGGACACCCCATCTGGCGCAACCCAGACCTGATCGCCGAGGAGCACGCCGACACAGGGGCCACAGCCGCGGACGCCGAGTCCGTGATTCGCAACATCGCCGAGCGCCTCGGGCTCGAGGACGAGGAGTTCGTCCAACCCGTCTACGAGGATCCGGCCGAGTGGATCCTCCGCGAAGGCAAGCTTCCCAACAACGTCACCCCCGAGAACTCGAAGCTCGAAGACAGCGAGGAACGCGCCCGCATTGCACGAGTTTTCGAACGTGGTCTCGACGTGCCCGCGGCTTACGTACTGCCGGTCCAGCGTTGGCAGTCGAAGGCCAGGGTCGGCTGGCAGTCCGAGCGTTGGCGGCTCCGGCGGGGGTACATCTTCCTCATCCCCGGCGACAGCCCGGCCGGCTTTCGGCTTCCGCTGGCGTCGCTTCCGTACATCCCACCCGCTCGCTATCCGTATACCTTCGTCGCAGACCCATCGGTGCCACGCAGCGCTTTACCCGAGTTCGAGTTTCCAGAGCCGCTTCCAACTTCAAACCGACGACAGCCCGTGGGCCGCGTTCAACCAGGCGCGGAGTCGCCGGGTGGACCAGGCCATGCTTCGGTCGAGGGTGAAATCGGAGGCGAGGTGCGTACGGCACTCGCCGTGGAGCCGCGCGACGGCCGGCTCTGCATCTTTCTTCCGCCGGTCGAGTCGATCGAAGACTACCTCGAGCTCGTCGCTGCCGCGGAGGCCGCCGCGCGCGACGCAGGCCTGCCGCTCCATCTCGAGGGCTACACGCCTCCTCCCGATCCTCGTCTGAACGTCATCCGGGTGGGCCCGGATCCCGGCGTGCTCGAGGTCAACGTCCACCCGACGCGAAGCTGGCGCGAAGCCGTCGAGAACACCACCGCTCTTTACGAAGAAGCGCGTCTCTGCAGGCTCGGCACCGACAGGTTCATGCTTGACGGGCGCCACACTGGAACCGGCGGCGGCAACCACGTGGTCGTTGGCGGCGCGACCCCCGCAGACAGCCCGTTCTTGCGCCGGCCCGACCTCCTGCGTTCACTCATCCTCACTTGGCAGCGACATCCGTCGCTCAGCTATCTGTTCTCCGGGCTCTTCATCGGACCGACGAGTCAGGCCCCGCGGATCGACGAGGCCCGGCACGACTCGCTCTACGAGCTCGAAGTGGCGCTCGCTCAGATGCCGGCACCTGGCGAGGGGCCAGCGCCGCCGCCGTGGCTGGTCGATCGGCTCCTTCGCAACATCCTGATCGACGTCACCGGCAACACGCACCGAACCGAAATTTGCATCGACAAACTCTACTCACCCGACGGCCCAACGGGGCGGCTCGGGCTGGTCGAGTTTCGAAGCTTCGAGATGCCGCCCGACGCCAAGATGAGCCTCGCGCAACAGCTGCTGATTCGCGCCATCATCGCCCGGCTCTGGCACTCGCCCGTTTCAGGCCGCCCCGTGCGATGGGGCACCGAGCTCCACGACCGCTTCATGCTTCCGCACTTCGTCTGGGAAGACTTCTTAGAAGTTCTTCGAGACCTCTCCGCGCATGGCTTCGAGATGGACCCGGCGTGGTTCGAGGCGCAGCGCGAATTTCGCTTCCCGTTTTGCGGTGAGGTGAGCTACGAGGGCGTGGAGCTCGAGCTTCGCCAGGCGCTCGAGCCGTGGCACGTCCTCGGTGAGACGGGTGCGATCGGCGGAACCGTTCGGTACACGGATAGTTCAGTCGAGCGGCTTCAGGTGCGCCTTCGCGCACCCAACCCGGAGCGCTACGGGGTCACGTGCAACACGCGCACGGTACCCCTCATCCCAACCGCGACCGAGGGCGAATCGGTCGCAGCGGTTCGCTTCAAAGCCTGGCAGCCGCCCCTCGCACTCCACCCCGTGCTGCCAGTCAACGCGCCGCTGACGTTCGACATCTTCGACCGTTGGACGGGACGCGCGCTTGGCGGCTGCACGTATCACGTCGCCAACCCTGGGGGCCTCAGCCACGAAGAGTTCCCGGTCAACGCGAACGAGGCCGAATCCCGGCGGCTCCCCCGCTTCCAAGACCACGGGCACACGCCCGGGACGTACTGGCCTCCTACCCCCGACTCGCCCCACCCGGAGTTTCCGTTCACGCTCGACCTCCGTCGGGCCCCGGGGATTTGACCTGCGGGGCGCCCCGGGCGAAGGAACTCCATGGCCGCCCCGCATCCGACCCCGGAGCCGCTCGCGAGCCTGCTGAGCGAGTACCCGCGCCCGGCGGCGCTGCCGGACGAGATGATCGCGCCCGATGGAACCGTGCGTCCGGTCTGGCAGCCGATGCTCGGCCACCTCGCGGCGCTGCAGGCAGACGGGATCGGCCGGCGCTTCGCCCGCGCGGACAAGTACCTCCGTGATGCCGGCGTGTTCTACCGTGGCTACGAGGCCGAGGGGCCTTCGGAGCGCGACTGGCCGCTGAGCCATATTCCAGTGCTCCTCGGAGAGGCCGAGTGGGCGGAGATCGCTGCCGGGATTCGACAGCGCGCCGAAGTGTTAGAGGCGGTCGCCACCGACCTGTACGGTCCGATGAAGCTCATCAAGGCAGGGATGCTTCCTCCCGACCTGATCGCTCAAAACCCCGCTTGGCTTCGTCCGTTGGTGGGCGTCCGCCCACGGGGTGGTCATTTCCTCAACTTCCTCGCGTTCGAAATTGGGCGGAGCCGTCAAGGCAGCTGGTTCGTCCTCGGAGATCGGACGGAGGCGCCTGCGGGCATGGGGTTCGCGCTCGAGAACCGGGTTGCCACGCTCTTGGCCTTTCCTGATTTTCCGCACGACCGGCTTCATCGCCTCGCGGGGTTCTTTCGAGGTTTTCGCGAAGCGCTGGCTGCGCTCTCGTCGCCGGACAGCGGTCGGCCCGCCATCCTGACGCCAGGTCCGATGGCGGAGGGCTACTTCGAGCATGCCTACATCGCACGCTATCTCGGCCTCATGCTCCTCGAAGGCGAGGACTTGGTGGTCGAGAACGGCCGAGCCCTCGTCCGCACCGTGTCCGGCCCACAGCCGGTCAGCATCCTTTGGCGCCGCCTCGACGCGACCTACGCCGACCCACTCGAGTTGGACGAGCACTCGCAGATCGGCACCCCAGGGCTGGTAGGCGCCGTCCGCGATGGCTCGCTGTCCGTCGTCAACGCGCTCGGGGCTGGCGTTCTCCAGACGCGGGCCATGATGGCGTTCCTGCCCCGCATCGCGGAGGAGATATTGGGAAAGCCCCTCGACCTGCCGAACATCGCGACCTGGTGGTGTGGCCAGGAACGCGAGAGGGCGTACGTCCGCGAGCACGCCGCAGAGATGACGATTGGCTCGGCAATGAGTCTCGACCTCCCGTTCGAGCCGGACGAAGACACCGCGGTCGCCGGGAAGATACCGGCCGCCGCAGACGGTGATCTGCAAGCGTGGATCGAAGCGCAGTCCAGTCGCCTCGTGGGGCAGGAAGCGGTGACGCTCTCTACGACCCCCGCGTGGCGGGATGACCGGCTCGTGCCGCGACCTCTCATGCTGCGGGTCTTCGCCGCGCGTACGCGTGACGGATGGGAGGTCATGCCCGGCGGCTACGCGCGCATCGGTAACACGACAGACGTGACCGCGCTCGCGCTTCGCCGCGGGGGCGCGGTGTCGGACGTCTGGATCCAAGCCGATGCGCCGGTGCAGCAGGAGAGCCTCGCACTCGAGGGCGGCATGAAGCGACGTGCGACGGGGGGCGTGTTGCCCAGCCGGGCAGCCGACAACCTCTACTGGCTGGGCCGCTACGCCGAGCGCACCGAGCATCGAATCCGGCTCCTGCGGGCCTATCACCTGCGGCTTGGCGAGACCGGCGTCGCCACAGAACCCGAAGTTACCTATTTGCATACCCATCTCGACGCGATGGGCGCGAATCCTGATGCCCCGCTTTCAAAGACCATCGGCAAGGTGCTGGCCAACGCGGTTCGCTGCGCCGAGAAGGTTCGCGACCGTTTCTCGCCAGACGGCTGGAGCGCGCTCAAAGCCCTCCAGCATGAACTCGAGTCTCTTCCGGTCCTGACGCCCGGGCCTCGGGCGTCGTGGGCGCTCGGACAGCTGCTGCGAGGGACGGCGGCATTCAACGGACTCGTACACGACAACATGTACCGCTTCACCGGCTGGCGGTTTCTTTCCATCGGTCGCGCGTTGGAGCGTGGCCTCGGCATGGCGGGCTTGCTCCACGCGTTCGCTGCGGGCGCGGCCCCTGTCGGTAGTTTCGACATCGCGGTGGAGGTCGGCGACAGCGTCATCACGCACCGCTTGCGGTATCGGATCCAGACCAACCGGGAAACCGTCATCGATCTGCTCGCCCTCGACCCGAGCAACCCGCGTTCGATTCGCTTTCAAGTTCAGGAGCTGCGCCGCCTCGTCGCCGCGCTGCCCGAGGCGGAGGTCGAGGGGGCGCTTTCATCAGTAGCGCGCGCCGTGCTGCGCATCGATACCCTGCTGGCGACCGTCGATCCGTCGGAAGTGGACGATGCGGCGCTTTCCACGCTCGTCGCAGCCCTTCATCGGATCTCCGAGCTTCTCACCGAGGGCTACCTCAGCTGATGCTTTACGACGTGACGCTGACGATCCGATACTCCTACGGCGCCCCCTCCGTGCACGCGCGCAACGTGCTCCGTGTCGAGCCGCTACGACTCGAAGGCCTACAGCGTCGACTGACGGCGAACGTCGACATCGACCCGACACCGGACGATCGCATCGAACGAATCGACTTCTTCGGCAACGCCGTCACGGAGATCGGCTATCGCGGCCCGGTCGAGGGCCTCACGGTGTCTCTCACGTCGCGGGTCGAGCGGCTGCCGGGCCCGGAGCGCCTCGACCTATCGCCCACCATGGAGCAGCTTGCCGCAGAGCGCTCGGCGCTCGTCGAGATGGGGGGGGGATCGCCGCATCACTTCGTGACAGCGACCGAACGGACCCGCGCGGTCCCCGAGATCGCCGCCTTCGCGAAGTCGGCGTCGGAAGGCTCCAGCACCGTGCTGCAAACGGTGGCGTCACTCGGCAAGGCCATCCACGAGGTCATGGTCTTCAACCCTGGCGCGACGGACGTCGATACGTTCGCCGGCGAAGCCTTCGAGGAGCGCTACGGCGTATGCCAAGACTTCTCGCACATCATGATCATCGGACTCCGCGCGCTTGGCATTCCGGCCGCGTACGTCTCTGGCTTCCTGCGGACCGTCGCGCCTCCCGGGCAACCCCGCTTGATGGGCACCGACGCCATGCACGCTTGGGTACGCGCCTGGTGCGGGGCCCAGATGGGCTGGGTGGGCTACGACCCGACGAACGATCTTTGGGTCGGTGAAGACCACATCGCCGTCGCGTTCGGACGCGACTATCGCGACGTCGCGCCGATCAAAGGCGCGCTTCGATCGACCGGCAAGCAGGAAAGCCGACATAGCGTCGACGTCATGCCGATCGCCGCCGCCTCTGGGTCTTAGGAAGCCTCGCGGACGACCGTACGTTCGGTCCGGAGGTCGCCAACTCGAAGTACCAGCGACGCTCCGTTCTTGCCTTCGCAGTCGGTGGTGAAGGGTGGGGTCATCTGCGCGCTTGCCACACTTCCGAAGGCTCGCCGTTAACCCCATCAGAAACTCGCGGGCTAGAGTTTAGGGGACTGTGCAAATCAACTCGCTTCACCGCGCCGTCTCTTTATTCGCTACTGGAGTCGCACTGGCCCTGGTGGTCGGGTGCGGCTCCTCAAACCCGGCTGGCGGCAACGACGGGCCGGGTCGCGCTGCGGCGGGTGGCAGCGGCGGTTTCGGCGATGGTGGGGGAGCCCGTGATGGTGGCCGCACCGACGTTGGCGGAGGCAACGACGACATGCCGCGCGTGGTCGCAGCGACGGGGCAGACCCTATGTTTCGACGTCGGAGGCAGCACCATCGACTGCGCCGGTACCGGGCAAGACGGCGAGGTTCAGGCGGGCGTTCGGCATCCGAGCCCGCGCTTCACCGACCGAGAAGACGGGACTGTTCGCGACAACCTCACCGGTCTCATCTGGCTCAAGCGAGCCAGCTGCCTCGGCCAAGTCAATTGGTCGCAGGCGCTGAGTCTCAGTAACGCACTGGCCGAGGGGCAGGGCGCCTGCGCGCTGTCCGACGGTTCCATCGCCGGCGACTGGCGGCTTCCCAACGTCAGAGAGCTGATGAGCCTGATCAGCGTGTCAAAGGGATACCCCGCACTCGCGGAGGGGCATCCCTTCGTCGATGTGAAGAACCAAATGCACTGGACGTCGACGAGCCGTCCCGGCGGCTCACCCAAGGCGTGGACGGGAAGCCCGTTCGCATCGGGTCGCTTCTCGTCGGGGGACAAGTCCGACGACGAATGGTGGGTTTGGCCCGTCCGAGACGATGCGCAGACCTCGGATGCGCCGATGGCGGTCGCGGCTACACATCAGACCGACTGCTTCGACACTGGAGGCAACCCGATCAACTGCGACGGCACGGGGCAGGATGGGGAGATCCGCGCCGGTGTTCCCATGCCGAATGAGCGATTCGTCGATGTCGGGGACGGCACGGTGGAGGACACCCTCACGGGTTTGGTGTGGCTCAAGCAATCGAACTGCCTTGGCGTCAACTCGTTGGGCGACGCCTACAGCAGGAGCGCAGACCTGGCCGACGGGGACTGCGGCCTCAGCGACGGCTCCGAGGCGGGAGACTGGCGCTTACCGAACCACAACGAGTTCTTGAGCCTGCTCGACCTCTCTCGCAACGAGCCGCAGCTCACGGATGGCCATCCGTTCACCAACATTCAAAACGGCCTTCACTGGACCTCCACGACCCTTTCCGCCGGCAGCGACAGCAGCTGGAAGATCAATCCATACTGGCCGAACATTCACGGCGGCAACAAGGACAACTCGCACTACACCTGGCCCGTTCGAGACCGGTAGGTCACGACCGGCCACGCGATTCGAGAGGTGATCGAACTCGTGCGTAAGGCTGGGGGGCCATCGTCGCCGGTGGCACCTTCATCGCCTCGAGTGGGCGGACTCGATTCCCTCGAGGCGCTCTACAGCTCCCCGCCGCCCCCCGGTCGTGCGCTAGATCTTCTGGCCGGCGGCCCGCATCTCTGCAACCACCGCCTCGATGCCACGCTTGTCGATGGTACGGATCGCGTCGGTGCTCACGCGGAGCTTGACCCAGCGGTTCTCGCTCGGCAGCCAGAAGCGCTTGGACTGGAGGTTCGGCTCTTGGAACTTCCGACTCTTGCGGTTCGAGTGGGAGACCTTGTTCCCCTTGAGCCTTCGCTTCCCGGTAACTTCACAAACTCGTGCCATGTCGTGCCTCGTGGCCGGGGCGTGTAGCGCAAGGGCGTCGTTGCCGCAAACCGTCGCTATTTTCCACGTTTTCAGGGCGATGCCCCTTGCCGCAGGGCCTCAGATCGCCGGCGTCGCCCGGGCGATGAGGGCCTCGCAGTCGATCCCCTCCGGCATGCTGCCGTAGAGCTAGTGCCCCTGTCTTGAAGGCGAGATTGGATGAATCCGCTCGCCACGGGGGCGCTGTCCCCGCGTAGCAAGAGGCTCGCCTGCATGGCGAGGGCGAGCGGTTCCCGCACCTGGCGGGCGGTGTACTCACTCTCTCCCCGAACTTCGGTCGCCAGGATCGTACGAAACCAGCGGCCGGACAATCTGCGACTATGCCGCCACGGCCTGCGCGTCGAGTTCCTTCATCGCCCACCGAATGACTCCGCCAAACCACACGAAGCCAATCACGCCCCCCACGTAGAGGTTCATGGCTCCACCCGGAGCCAGGAAGCCTGTCTGTCCAAAGACGGTGATCGTCTCGATCGACTGCTCGACGAAGAAGATGAGGCTTAGCCAACCGACCCACCGCGGAACCAGTGAAGATGAGCCCAAACCTAGCACGACGAAGGGGATCGACATCGCTGCGGAGAACCCGTTGACCAGCGGACCCCAGTACGCCGGGATGTCGAAAACTACGGCGGCGGCAGCCGAAGAGAGTTCGGCAGGTCGAAAGGCCAGTGCGGCCCAGAACCACGCTTGCACCTGTGCCGTGACCGCCCAGCCGAACATGCCGCCCAAGAAGATGTACGCGTGGGTGCGTGGCAAGAGCGCCCCCACTTGTCCTCCGACGATGCATAGACCGAGAGAGATGAACGCGGCACACCATGCGTACGTCTGCGCCGCGCGGGCGTTCGCTGTGAACCAAGCGATCACCTCCTCGCCGGTGGAGTTGATCGTCGGAAACGAATCCCCGAGAACGGCGAAGCTTCCGATGTACATCGCTGCTGTACCGAGGATGGCGATGAGCAGAACACGTGATGGTTTCATGGGGCGGAGTCCTTCTTGCTTGATGGCGTCACCGTACGATAAATCCGCCGCGGCCCAAGCCGCCGCTTCCGAGAAGGCGGTCGATTTGATTCGTTCGTTGAGAAGCGAAAACGCTCGGTCAGCGATTCGGATCAGACACGTTCTGAATGCAGATCGTCGTTTCCATGAAGCACAGGGGTTTCGCTCTGTTACTCCGTGTGATGATGCAGCCGTCGTCACAGTCGTTCCGCCCGGCCGAACCCATGTAGCCGTACTCGGCGCACCCGACGTCGGTGAAATCAATCGCGTTGGGTGGGATGTTCTCGAGCGTGACGATGAAGTCGCTGAGATTGTCGTCCACGACACCATCGTTCTCGAATGAATCGGTGGTGCTGATCTGCGCGAGCTCGTTCGCGGCGCTGACCGTGTAGGTGCGCCGGAACCTCTCGCCGTAGAATTCGGTATCGGTAGGACCTCCGGCGTCGAACTCGAGGTCGAGTAGGGTGCTCGCGTCTTCCCCTGGGGGATCGAGGAGGTATCGGACGAAGAACTCGCCGCGATCGTCCCCGTCACACCAGTCGCCGATGTCGAACACGCTGCCCGACGACACGGTGTCGACCTGGACGATCGACACGGCCATCGTCCAAGGGAACCGGTCGGGGTCGACCATGACGTTGCCACCCGTGCCTGCCATGCCCGCGGTGCCCGCTGTTCCGCCGGCACCGCTTCCACCGCTGCCTCCAGTGTCCCCAGGAGCGTCGTCTCCACAGCCTCCGGCGGCGAGCAGCAGCACGCACGCACATACCCAACCTCGCCGCAACGAATGGTTCATAACCCCCCAATCCCTTCGCCACTCACACTGGCACGGCTCCCGACTTCTCGACAAGGTTTTGTGATTTTTCTATCGTTCTCGGATGCGTTCAGCCGCCCGTCTCGCCTGCATCTTGGTGCTCCTGATTGGCTGCGGTGATGGTGGCGGCGCCACTTCCGATGGAACGGGTGGCAGCGGCCCGGACCCGAGTTCGGACAACCAAGTGGTCACGATTTACTTCGCGGGCACCGGGCTCACGTCCGACATGTGGCTGAGGGGCGCCAGCAAGTTCGAACGCACCGAGACCGTCGCGCTTCTTCATCAGTTCCATCGCGTCGCACCCGACTACCCGAACCACTACAAAGGGTTCGTCAACGGCTTTCCGGCAGATGCGATCCCGGCTCGCGACGGCTGGGCCGCTCAAACCGGTCGCGGGATGGCCTTCCTGCGAGAGGCCATTCGCGAAAGCGGCTGCGAGGGCGAATGCGTCACGGTCAACCTCGTCGGCTTCAGTCGCGGCGCTGTGTCCACGATGCACTTCGCGCACGCGCTCGTCACCGACCCTGTGTACGCCGCGCTCAACGATCAGGTCGAGCAAACCAACATCATTGCGTTCGACCCCGTTCCCGGCGACGTCCTCGGGTTCAGCACGAGCAACTTCAATCTGAGCCCGGGCGTGAGCTTCTTCGGGTTCTACGCCATCGACGAGCGGTCGATCTTGTTCCATGCCGCGTTCCCAGCGTTCCCGAGCGAGGAGGGGCCGCTCCGCGAGCTCTTCCTGGTGCCCGGAAGCCACGAAACACTCGTCGGGAGCACGTACGTGAACGGGCATCGTGCGAGCGCGGGGAACGACGACGTCAGCCTCAGGCGACTACCGCTGACGCTTCGTCGCTTCGCGGTGGAAATCATGGGGTCGTCGACCTGGGGGCACGTTCGATTCGACGGTGACGTCGACCCGAGCCTCAACCTCGATTGGTACGGAGACGAAACCGACATCCGACTCATCCGGCAAACGTTCGTCGACGACCTTGCTGGGATCTATGCCATCGATCAGAGCCTCTACCGCGCGATGCGGGAAACTAGCTTCGTCGTCGTCGGAGGAGACCTCCGCGATGCCTGGAGTGCAGGCCAGTGCCTGCTCGCCCCGACTGAGAGCGTGGCCCGGAACAACCCACGCTGCGCCCACTATCAGCCGAACGGCTACCCCTCCGAGGACATCGTCCGAACCGACGCCCCGCTCAGCGACGTTCGTGGGATCCGGAACCTGAACGCGATCGACGAAGACTTCGTCCTTTGGGACCTTCTCCTCGAACACGGGAGCCTCGACGTCGACGACGACTTCGTCGACTACGCGGATGACAACTGCCCGACGGTGTCGAATCGCGATCAAGCTGATGCAAACGAAAACGGCGTCGGCGACGCCTGCGAGTAGCCTGCGTCCGGTCGTCGAGCCTGTCGTGGCGTGGTCAGAACCATCGACTGCCCTGGCGGCCGGTACCTTGTGGCACCTCACTTCTCGTTCTACATCGCCGCTGATGGCGTTTTGGCGTTTGTTCCTATGTTCTGTCGGGTGCTGCCTGGGCGCGTGGGTCGATGCGTCAGCCCACGCGGACGCGCCGAACATCGTGCTCATTCTCGCCGACGATCTCGGCTATTCCGACACGGAGCCGTACGGGAGCGAGATCGAGACACCTGCGATTTCTGCGCTCGCAGCCGAGGGCGTGAAGTTCACCAACCACCACATGGCGGGAAGCTGCGCGCCGACGCGCGGCATGCTGCTCACGGGCGTCGACAGTCACCGGAACGGAGTCCCCAACATTCCGGAGTCGATTCCGCCCGAACAGGCCGAGCACGCCAACTATCGGGGCGCGCTCGGCGACAACGTAGTGACCATCGCGACAATCCTTCGCGACGCCGGCTACCACACGTACATGACCGGGAAGTGGCACCTCGGGAACGAGCCCGAGCAAAGGCCCTTTTACAGGGGCTTCGAGCGAACGGTGTCCATGGCCGTGAGCGGCGCTGACCACTTCGAACAGAAGCCTTACCTCCCCGCGTACAAGGAAGCCTACTGGTACGAAGACGGCGAGAACCTCACTCTGCCGGAGGGCTTCTACACGCCCAAGTATCTGGTCGATAGGGCCATCGAGTTCGTCGACGAGAACCGCGCCGACGGGAAGCCGTTCTTCTCCTACATTCCGTTCTTGGCCGTTCACTTCCCGGTGCAGGCGCCGCGCGAGTACACCGAGCGCAACATCGGGAAGTACGACGAGGGGTGGACCAAGCTTCGCGAGGCGCGTCTCGCGCGAGCTCAAGCGCTCGGCATCGTCCCAGAGGGGATCGATATGGTGACCATGTCGACCACCGAGGATTGGGATGCGCTCAGCGACGACGAGAGGAAGTACAATGCGAAAGCGATGGCGGTGTACGCCGGCATGCTCCAAGCGATGGATGACAACATCGCGCGCTTCGTGGCCTACCTGAAGGAGATCGGCGAGTACGAAAACACGGTTTTCATCTTCAGCTCCGACAACGGGGCCGAATCGACCCGGCTCGTGAGCGGGGCACGGGGGCTCTACATGCGGGGATGGATGGCCTTCAACGGCTATAACACCGACTACGCCACGCTTGGGGAGAAGGGCAGCTTCCTCGAGATCGGCCCGAGTTTCGCGAGCGCCGCGGTTTCCCCGTTGGCGTACTACAAGTTCTTCGCCCACGACGGAGGCCTGCGGGTTCCGATGATCGTGGCCGGCGCCGGCGTCGCCGGCGATGGACGCAGATCGAACGCCTTCACTCACGTGACAGACCTCGCCCCGACGATTCTCGACCTTGCCGGCGTCGATGTGCCGGACGGCAACTATCAGGGGCGCACCGTCGAACGCATGATTGGCACGAGCCTGGTCCCCTTGTTGACGGGGGAGGCCGAGCGCGCACACGACCCAGCGCAAGCCATCGGCTACGAGCTCGCCGGGAACGCGGCTCTCTTTCAAGGCGACTACAAGATCGTAAAAGATCGAGGGCCCGTCGGCGACGATGAATGGCATTTGTTCAACTTCGTCAGCGACCCGGGCGAAACCGCCGATCTCAAGGAGAAGATGCCCGAGCGGTTCTCGGCCATGATGGACGCGTACCGCGACTACGTGCGAGACAACGACGTTCTTCCCATGCCGAAGGGCTACGACCAGCGTCGCGAAGTCATTTGGTACGCGTTTCGAAACAACCCGAACTACGCCGTCCTGACGACAGCTGCCGTAGTCCTCGTTCTGCTGTTCTACCTGCTTTGGCTGGGGCTTCGAGGAATCGCGCGTCGGGTAGGGCGGTAGTCCGGGCGTTGTGTAGGCGTCTCGGGCATCCACCATCCGACGACGCGAAGCGCTAGCGGTTTACGTGATTGAAGTACCGGCGTAGCACCCTGCGCCGCGCTCCCATGGCTGCCGTCGACGGGATGCTGTCGAGCAAGAGTTGCTGGTAGTTCGTCAGCCCGCCATCAAGTTGGTTTGAGACGTTGGTATCGTCGTTCGGGCAATGCTGCTGAGAGAGCCACGACGGAACCTCTGTCGCGTCACCGAGAGCCTCTGCCATCAGACACATCACGATGGCTTGCTGCTTCGGGCAGATGCACGAGTAGTCTGAGTAGTCGTCGCCACACTCGGAGAGCGCCTCCGCGTTGGCTTGCTCGTAGAAGTCACCGAGCTGAGCGTAGGCTGCCTCTTCACTACTGTCGTCGTCGGTCTGTGAGTCTGCGGGAGCTGGCGCTCCGAACTCGTAGCGGAAAGAGAAACCCGCCTGGGTCGAGAGCGCATGGGGCGTCCACTCCTCGCCGTCCTCCTTCAAGTACTCGGTGCCTGCCCCCATGCCGCCTCCGCCACGCACCACCACCGTTCCACCAGCCGCGAGCCCGGCTTGTAGCTGTCCGACCAGGTTGGACATCTGGTCCTGGTAGTCCGAGATGACGGCCGGGTTGTAGTTGTTGACGGACTCCGTCGACCGGCCGGAGTCCGCGTAGTCGTTGTAGGAGTACTGCACGACCGCCTCGTCGTTGCTGGTGCCCGCGCCCAAGCCGAGCCCATCGTAGGACACGCCGTCGAAGGAGTAGCCGTTCGCCAGCTGCATGCCGCCCCCGCCCCCACCGCCGACAGAGGTCGTCGCGACACCAGCGGTCCGCGTCGAGGTCATGCCGCCCCCGCCGCCCCCACCAAAGGACAGGAGCGTCCGCATGTCGCCACCCGGCAGCGCCAGGCACACTTCGCCCCCCCAGCCTCCGCCCCCGCCCCCGCTGATCCCATAGTACTGCGGGTCGCTTCGCCAGTCGGCCGGATCGTAGAGCGCGTCGGCGGCGTAGGCGGGGTAGCTGCTCACGAAGCCCTCGTAGGTGTCCGCACCTAGATTGCGGACGATTGGATCGAACGCGCCCCCCGACTGAAAGTCTGCGAGTAGCGTTTCGGTGTTGGGCGGAAAGAGGCGGGTGAAGTAGTCTGGAAAAGCGCGCAGCCCGTCGGGGACCGGATTATCGTTGCTCGCCGGCTCGGCGCCTCCAGGAAGTGGACCCGTGCTGGTCACGTACGCAACGAGGTCGCACAGCGGGGTGCCCGCGCCGACGACCTCGGCACTTCCCCAAGGGGCCTCGCTCAGAAGGCAGGCTGCGGTAGTTTGCGACTGGTCGTCTGGTGGATCCTCGGGATCGGCGACGGTCTGATAGTAGTAGAAGTAGCCGTCGATCGGGTCTCGCTCCCCAAGGCTTGCTGCGATCGTCGACAGGACGCTTTGGACAGCCGAGAACGTCGCGGGGCAGAAAAGGTTGCGCGCATAGGGGTAGTCGAGGAGTTGCTCGCAGTCTGACGCCTGCTCGATGGTGTACTGGAGGGTCCCGCCTCCGTCCTTCGAGCAAGCGGAGGCAAGCAGCGCAAGCACCGCGAATGCAAGCACTCGGCAGGCGGTGCCGTCGAACGCCAGCGCCGAAGCCCCCAGTCCGTCCCCGTGGCTCCCCATGGAATCACTGTTCCAGACGGACGAGTACCCGCGAAAGGGTGCGGCCGTTCAGTGGCAATCAATTACGTATGGCCTTCGCTGCGACGGGGAGGCACGTTTTCATCCGTGAGGTGAAACATGCGTGCATCGGTACCCCGAAAGGGACGCAGAGACACACTGGGCTACGACTACATCGTCGTCGGGGCCGGTTCGGCAGGGTGCGCGCTAGCATCGCGACTCAGCGAGGACCCAACGTGCACGGTTCTTCTCATCGAGGCCGGCGGCGCGAAACACAACCTTCAGATCAAAGCGCCTGGTTTGGTCGCGACGCTTTGGCGGTCGAAGTACGATTGGGGCTTTCGCACGACGCCGCAAAAGCACATGTTCGGGCGCAGAGGATACTGGCCGCGCGGTCGCGTGCTCGGCGGAACGAGCTGCCTCAACTACATGATCTACATGCGAGGTCATCGTGCGGACTACGACGGTTGGCGCGACCTCGGAAACGTTGGCTGGGGCTACGACGATCTGCTCCCCTACTTCAAGCGCTCCGAAGACAACGATCTAGGCGGCCCCTACCACGGTCGGGGAGGCCCGCTCCGTGTCGAAACCGTCCCTGAGCCAGCTGAGATCTGTGTGCGGCTTGCCGAGGCCGGCGCGGAAGTCTGCGATGTTCCCATGGTTGATGACCACAACACGCCGGAGCGTGAAGGTTTCGGCCTGTTCCAACTCACCACGCGAGATGCGCGTCGGTGCAGTACGGCCGTGGCTTATTTGGAGCCTGCCCTTGAACGACCGAACCTGACGGTCGTGACCGATGCGCACGTCGAACGCGTGGTTCTCGAGGGACGGCGTGCGGTGGCCGTGCAGTATCATGAGGGCGGTGAGACCAGGCAGGCCTTCGCGTACGAAGAGATTGCGATGTGTGCCGGCGCCATCGGGAGTCCCCACATCCTGATGCTCTCAGGAATCGGAGCCTCCGACGTTCTCGGTCGGGCCAACGTATCGGTTCGACACGAGCTCGCCGGCGTCGGCAAGAACCTTCAAGACCACCTGTACGGTGGCGTCGGCTACGAAGTGACGACGAACGCCGCGCCCCGCATCAATACCCTGAGCGTGATGGGTTGGCTCGGCCGATACTTGCTTGGGCAGGGCGGGCCCCTTGCCGTCACCGCCTCTCAGTCCGGTGGCTTCATCAGAACGAACGCGAGCGCTGCGATCCCCGACCTTCAGTTTCATCTGCTTTGTACGATGCCCCCCGATGTCGCGCTCGACGAAGTGAACTACGACCCGAAGGGCCGTGGATGCTCGCTGGTGCCTACGCTGCTCTATCCAAAGAGCCGAGGCGAGATCACGCTCGAAAGCGCAGACCCGTGGACGCCGCCCCTCATCGACCCTCGCTATCTCGAGGACGAGGCAGACGTCGACGTTCTGGTCCGTGGCGGAGAGATTTCGCTCGAGATCGCCCAATCCCCAGCGGTCCGGAGCCATCTCGGCAAACCCGCAACAGCGTACTCGCACTTCGACATCACCCGCGACGAGATGGTGAGAGGCATTCGTGAACGTGCGGCGACGATCTATCATCCGGTCGGCACCTGTAAGATGGGGGTCGATGAGATGGCAGTCGTAGGGCCCGACCTGAGGGTCCGGGGCCTCGAAGGGCTTCGCGTCGCCGACGCGTCCATCATGCCGACCATTCCAGGGGGCAACACGAACGCCCCTACCATCATGGTCGCCGAGAAGGCGGCCGACCTCATTCGCTCCCGCGTGGCCGTCGGCGATCGAGACAAGGCCTCGCCCGCAGAGGAACCGCCCCGGGCTTGGACTTAGTCGAGGCGTCGCGGTCTTGCTCGCCGTTCGCCTCTCGTCCCACCTCTCGGGCTGCGGCCTGACTAGACGTTGGCCTTGATGAGAGTCACTGCGTCGTTGAACGCGTCTTTCGCCACCGGGACGTATCCTGCGACGTTCACGAAGGGGTGGACCACGCCCTCGTAGAGGTTGAGCGTGGTTTGCACACCCGCCGCTTCCAGCATTCTCGCATAGTCGAGGCCATCGTCGCGCAGCGGGTCGAAGCCCGCGACCATGACCGCGGCGGGGCACACACCGGACACGTCGCCCAGCATCGGCGAGGCCATCGGGTCGAGCCTGCTTTCCTCGTCTGGGAGGTATTGATCCGTGTACCACTCCATCAACGGCTTCTCGAGAAAGTACCCGAGCGCAAAGAGCTCATACGACCGCCTCTGCTGGCTCATGTCGAGCCACGGTGACCAGAGGATCTGGTACCTCGGCGGGTGAGGGGCATCCTTGCGCTGTTGTGCGACGACCGCGGTGACGTTGCCGCCAGCGCTATCGCCACCGAGCGCGATCCGGCTAGGGTCGAAACCTAGTTCTCGAGCGTTGGAAACGACCGCGTCATATGCGGCGAGCGAGTCATGGATGCCCGCAGGGAACTTGTGCTCGGGGGCGAGACGGTAGTCGACGGCCACGACCGCGCAGTTCACGTCGTATGCGAGCTGGCGGCAGACACCGCGGTGCGACGCGAGCGAGCCTCCGACGTGCCCCCCGCCGTGGTAGAAGAGAAGCGCCGGGGCATCTTGGGTCGGAAGGTCTCTCGGGCGATGGATCTCGCAAGGAATGGGCCCGTTCGGGCCCTCCATCTTGACTTCTTGCAGCCTCACCCCGGGTGCGGGGGGATGACACAGCCACTCGCTCTGCACGTCGAGACCTGCGCGGAGCTCCTCGACCGTTCCGATCGTGCCAGGCGGATCGGTGAAATGGCGGACCATCATTTGCACCACGGGGTCGAGCGTTTGGCCATCGACGGTGATGGCCCTGCCGCCTAGAAGACGCACAATCGGCATGGGCATCTGACACAGCCGACGCGCTGCAAACTTGAGGACGGCGTTCTTCACCGGGTGGGCCCGTTTTCAGGGCGAGTTGTCGGGTTCCGACTCGGAGTCGTCGGTTCCCGAATTGATCGGTTCGGCTTCGCTGTCGGCGGGGTTGACTCCGGACGGAGCCGGGCGGCCCGCTCGCTGTTCGTTGTCGGGCATGTGGCGACACACCCGATTCCGGCAGTGCGCAACATGTCGTGACCATGTCACGCACGCCTTTGGCCGGCAATTGCGAACCCGACACGTCCCCCGTCGCTTCGTGCACAATGAGCAAAGCAACGAACAGGGTCTTCCGAGCGACCTGCGGTGGGTGAAACGAGCTCGATAACGACGGGTGACGGTCCATGATGGGGACTATCGGCGGCCCCTCGAAAAGCGCATCCAATGGAACGCCGACGACGTGATGCCATACCGACCGGCTCTGTTGCGTTGGCATCCCGGTTGTAAAGGGCGCTTCGCTGAGTACGTGAAGGCTGAGGCCTGGGCTTCCGGCGTCCCGAACGGTGCGACTATCGGAGCCGGATGATTTCGAACACGAAGCCGTCGGCAACGAAGCGCTTCTCGGCGGATCCATCGGGCAGAAGCTCGAACACCGTGGTCGACTGGTAGTTCGCTTCGGGCATCGAGATCAAGGTCCGACCGTCCACTCGAAACACCACGTACTGTCCCGAAAAAGGCTCGAACCCTTCGATGGGACCAGCAGCTCGCGTCTCGAGGTTCATCGACCAAAGGCGCCAGTTGGCGCTGATGTTCACCAAGAGTGGATTCGAGTCGTTGGTGATCTCGATGTCTTCGTCGTGGAATACGGCGAACATCGCCGTCGTCTCGTCGAGGACGCGAAAGGCGGCCCCCTCTCGTCCGCCTGTGACTTCCGCGAAATCGAAAGTGAAGTTCTCATCGAGCCTGTCCTGACCGATCCTGACTCGGACCACGCAGTTTCGCGGCGCAGAGCCATCAAACAACCGCATCGTGCCGCTCCCAGAACCGTTGCTCAGGTAGAGGTCGCCGTTGGCATCGCGGGATGCGATGTGCAGGTGAGGGCAGGGTGCGCTCAGGACGTTGACGACGTCGGAAGATTCGGTGTCGTAGACGATCACCTGCGACGTTTCCGAGTAGCTCACGAAGCTTGCGTCGGCCCAGTAGACCATGTGGTAGAGGCGGTTTTCGCGGACGGGCTGATCGTAGCCGAGATTCGCGGTCAGCCCATCACGAAGAAAAGGGACGTCTTCGGGGGGTTCGCGGGTCTCGAGGATGACCATCTCCTCCGGGTCCCACAGAATACGGCCAAGTACCCCGAGAGGTGAGTATGCCGTTCTCGGATCGACGAAAACCGTGGTGAGGGCTCCAACGGAGACGAGGCCCGCGAAACTGATCGTCTCCTCCGCGCGCCACGAGCCTTCGTCGGAGATGGCGTAGCGCGTGATTCGTGGCGATTCGCCATCCGACACGAACAGTTTTCCGGAGGACGCACTGACTTGCGCAGCACCTTCGAACTCGCGCGCATTCGAAATGTCGAACTCGGCGACATCGAGCGAGTCGGTGATGCTCACGAACATGGATGACTGGGAGAAGGAAGGCAGGGTGGCCGCGATGGCGTAGAGTGGGGCCTCGTTGGGTTCGTCGGCTCCGATCTCTGCGGGCGCGTCCTCGCCGCATCCAGTCGCAAACGCCGCTGCGAAAGCCACCACGCAAGCGCACTTTCGACAGGTCGCCATCGTTACTCCTGACGCTAGCAGCACTTAGTGAAAATGCGAATCAAATTCACCTACGGAAAGATGACGCCAGCGATGCCGAGGTCAGGAACCGAGGAGTCCTCTGCGACGGCCCCGGAATCTAGCGGCTCCCTCAGCTTCCGAGGCCGTTGGGATCGCGCCATACGCGTTCAAAGGGGAGTCGCCATGCGCGGGGGGCGACGAGCTGGTGAATCGCGTTCGGGCCCCAAGAACCCGGCGCGTAGGGCCGCACTGGTGGCGGAGCGTCCAACAGGGGTCCAGCGGCCTGCCAGAGTCGCTCGATGCCCTCGGACGTGGTGAAGAGCGTCCGGTCGCCCCGCATCGCGTCGAGGATCAAGCGCTCGTACGCTTCCAACACGTCGCCGATCATCCCAGTGTCGTGCATTGCGAACTGAAGGCTGAGCTTGTCGAGCCGCATGCCCGGCCCCGGGCGCTTGCCGTAGAAGGAAAGCGACATCTTCGAGGCGTCCGCGAGGTCGAAGGTCAGGTGGTCCGGCCCCTGCGCCCCCACACCCGAGTTGGCCGGGAACATGCTCTTTGGCGGCTCGCGAAAGGCGATGGAGATGATGCGTTGACCCTCCGCCATTCGCTTCCCCGTGCGAAGGTAGAAGGGCACCCCCGCCCATCGCCAGTTGTCGATGAAGCAGCGCATGGCGATGAAGGTCTCGGTCTCGGACTCGGGGTCGACGCCCTCTTCGTCGCGGTAACCGCTGTACTGTCCGCGAACCACGTCGGTGGGCTGGATTGGAACCATCGAGCGAAAGACTTTGTTCTTCTCCTCGCCGATCGGCTCCGGCGCGAGTTCCGTCGGCGGCTCCATCGCGGTGAAGGCGAGGATCTGGAAGAGGTGGGTGACGACCATGTCGCGGAATGCGCCGGTGGCCTCGTAGAAGGCGGCGCGTGTCGCAAGGCCTAGCGTCTCAGGCACGTCGATCTGGATGTGATCGATGAAGTTTCGGTTCCAGATCGGTTCGAAGAGTCCGTTGGCGAATCGGAAGGCGAGGATGTTCTGCGCGGGCTCCTTACCGAGGAAGTGGTCGATGCGGAAGATCTGATCTTCGCGAAAGACCTGGTGGAGCCGACCGTTGAGCGCCACCGCACTGGCAAGGTCGGTGCCGAAGGGCTTTTCCATCACGATCCTCGAGCGCTCGACAAGGCCTGCCTCGCCCAGCATCTGCACCGCCGAGAGCGCGGCGTTCGGAGGGACGCTCAGATAGTGGAGCCGTCCGCACTCACCGCCGAACTCCGACTCGGCCTGTGTCACGGCGGAGCGCAGGGCCTCGGAACCGGCTGAAAGGGGCACGTAGCCGAGCCGCTCCGAGAATGATTGCCAGGCCTCGGTGGACACCCCGCGGGCCTGGTGCTCTTCGACTGCGGCGCGCGCGACGTCGCGGAACGCGTTCACGTCGATCTCGTCGAGCGACACACCGATGATGCGGTAGTCGGGAATGAAACCCGAGCTCCCGAGGTGGAAAAGGCCTGGCAGGAGTTTACGCCGTGACAGGTCACCGGTCGCGCCGAACAGCACCACCACCTGCGGAAGCTTCGGACCGACTCCGGCCGGGATCTTGGACATGTTCCTCCTCGTCATCGAAGGGCGCAGCGCCCCAAACCGGAGGACCGTACGTCGCCACATCGGCGTTGACGAGCCGGTTGGCCGATTTACCGTCGGTGGAGGGGCCGATCGACGCTGTGGTGCGCACTACTTACGGAACCGAAACAGTCGAGAAACACGTTGCGGGGTTCGCTAGCGGTAGTGGCTCGTCCACGGCGTCATCTCCCAACGGAGGTAAGGGACCTCGACGCCATCGTACCGCCACCACACGCCCACGGCACGCCCGTCTTCGAAGCTGGTCAAGTGCGGCGCGATTCCAATCTGGAATAGGGGCCCGCGACTCGCGAGCCGCTCGGGTTCCGTCCAAAGTCCGTCGTCCCTCAGTTGACTAGCCCACGTCGACAAGCGAAAGCCGTCCTCCGCACTCGTTGCCCGGTACCACAGCGCTAAGACGTCGCCGCCCGCTCTTGCGGTCACGGCGTAGGTTGGCACTAGGACCCCGTCTCCGAGCGGCATCGGAGAAGCGGACAGCCAACCGTCGCCGGGGTTGTATCGTGAAAAGAACGCTGCAGGATCATCCTCGCCACGCTCGGTCCAGATCGCGATCGCCCCACCTGCATTGTCGACGGCGAGTGTGCCAAACTCGAAGCCGTCCTCGCATCCGACCGCGAAGTCGACGGCGTCTTCCCACTGTCCCGCCACGTAGCGTACTGCGGTGGGGCAGCCTCCTTCGGTTGCGTATCTCGAAAAGACCCAGGCGGTGCCCTCCGAGTCTACGATGACGTGGCTCCATTTCCAGGCACGACGATCGCGCAAGCTTGAGTCGTCTCCCCAGCCCGTTTCGGGGCTCCACTGCGTGGCTCTCAGAGTCGCAAGCCTGTCGATGTCGCTGCCATCCCGCTCATAGACGCTCCAGATCGCGAGGACCCCGCCTTCGCCGTCGGTGCCAAGGCCCGCAAGAGAACGACTGTGCACGTTGTCGCTCGCACTGATTACCGATGGAGGACCCCATCCTCGTGCGTCTGTGTGCTCGCTGATGGCGTAACCCGATGGCTCGTCCCCTTCCCTGTACCGCCTACCCCAAACCACCACCGGTGTACCGTTCGAGCGAAAGGTCGCCTTCGGGCCCACCTGTCCGGCGATGCCAGCGTCGCCAACATACTCTGGTTCGGTCCATCCCTCACCAGCGACGTATCGACGCGCCCAGATCTCGTGTTCGCGATACAACGCGAAAGGGCCCGGCTCGATCCATGCAACTACGGCGTTGCCGGTTTCGTCTGTGGCTACGCCGAGGTCCGGGAAGTCCTCGAGGTCTCCCACGATGTGGTCCGAGTCCTGCCATCTTCCTCGACCGTCCAGCCACCTTGCGGTCACGGCGTAGCCGTAGGGTTGCTGTGAGCCCATCGAGAGAAGCAAGGCACGGTCTCCGGCCCTCTCGAGCTGCATCGCGCCCGCCCCGAGCTCACTCTGCAACTGAGTCGGCGCGGTCCATCCGAGCTGTCGGTCATCACCGCAGCCTACGAGCTGCAAGAAGGCCGCTAGCGCGAACGTGACACTCCACAGACGTGAACCGCCTACCTCGTCGCTAGCTCGGCGCAGGAGCGCCGAGGACCGATCCAAAAAAGGACGTACCCGTTGGCTGTCTCGGTACCTCATGAACCCGCGGAACCCCGCCGATCCCCCGATTATTCCCGCTCCACGCGCGAAACCGGAGAGGACGAGACCCGGCTGGCGGTCACGAGCTCGCTGCTCCTTCTTCGTCGCCCGGCCCTCGGTAGCACTATCCCAGCGCACACTCGTCAGTTGGAGTGCTGAGAGTCTCCGAGCGTTCGGTTTCAGTAGCTCAGTTCAGCGGCAGGACCGAGAGGTTTCGAACCTCGATGGGATAGTTCTTGGGCTCGGCCGTGGTTCGGTAGGTGAACGTCACGCGGCTGAACTCCGTGTAGGTCTCGTCGGTCAGCGTCATGTACTCGACGTCATCGATCAGGAGTTTGATGTCGCCGTTGTCGAGTAGCTGGAACTTGAAATTGATCCAGGGCGCCGATGGACCTGTGGGCGTAAAGGCGGGGTCGACGTCACGACTCCGAACCTGAAGCAGCGAGGTCTCGGTGGGGCCCTCTGCGATCTCGAGGTTCCAGTTGGCCTCCGCCAGGGACAGGTACGGCTTGTACAGGAACTGGTAGAGGATGCTCCCGCTCGCGTCGGTGAGGCGGACGTAGAACTTGCTGCGTTCTTGGTCGCCCCCGGGAACGGTCTCAGGGTAGCGAACGTCCCACTCGGCGATCACGCCGCCGTCGTCGTCTCGGTCGATCGCAAAGAGCGGCGTGGTGAAGTCGAAGAAGCCGCCTAGGCCGTCCGTGCTGGATGCAATGACACCTCCCGACACGTCGAAAGCGGGTGAACCGCCGCCGTTGTCGTCCACTTCGTAACCAAAATCGGCAAGAGGGGTTCCGTCGGGCGCATCGCCGAAGTCCGTCGCGGGGAAGCTCGAGGGCGGTACGACCGTCACTGTCGAAGTGTCGGTGAACTCTCCGTCCTCGGTGGTGACCGTCACGATGGCTTCACCGGGTGACGCGCCGGTCACCAGACCTTCGGACGAGACGGTGGCAATCGCCACGTCGCTCGACATCCAGCTCACCGCGGGATCCGTTGCGTCGTCTGGTGTGACCGTCGCGACGAGCTGCTCGGTGGCTCCAACTTCGATCGTTGCGGTCAGAGGAGAGACCGATACGCCGGTGACCGGGATGTCCGGCGAACCTCCGGTTCCGCCCGCGCCGCCGTCACCGCCAATGCCGCCGTCGCCACCAGAGCCGCCGTCACCTCCGGCGCCGCCACCACCCATCCCCGCGGCACCGCCAGTGCCTCCGGTGGTTCCGTCGTCGTCGCCGCAACCGGCGACCAAGGTAAGTGCCCCTACGAGCACCAAACTAAACACCCCAGTCGAAACTCTCATTCGCTTCTCTCCGTTCGCCCAAGCACCCGTGGCTCGATGCGTCTGAACCCCCAAAAGTCGCAGTTCCACTTTAGGGGTTTCATGTTCCCCATCGCAAACCTCATCGGCCGGACTCTTGTTCCAACCGCCACGCCCTTTTGCGCCGCGCGCAATCTCTGCACGGCCTATCCCGGTGACGCGAGTCGCTAAAGGGGAGGGGAGACGCTACGCCGGACACGTCCGTCCGTGCGGAGCCCTAGACCCAGTCCAACGCTTCGGCCACGACGACCGCCGCGTCTTCTTCGAGGCACTCGCCGTGAGCGATGACGAGACGCGTGGCGTTCCACCCGAGAATCTTGTCCCGCGCTTGCCGCGCCGCGCTGCGGCGAAGGAAGCTCAGGCGCCAATCAAGCGGGGTAGAGCCGTGTTCACCCAAGACGCCTCCGAGACGCATCACTACGTGTCTCCACCCTGTGAACTGTTCGGTTGGGTTCCGCTCGATGAGGTCGCCCATGATCACGGTCTTGGATGGGCGATGGAAGAACACGACTTCCTCCATGAGGGGAGAGCCCCGGAAGACGACCTGATCGATGTCGGCCGCCCAAGCCGGGTCAGGGTCGTCACCAAGCTCAGCGTCTACGCGCAGCTCCGGCTTCTTCGCAGCAAGCCCGGGCGGGAGACTCACGCGAGCGTCGGGCCAGCGTTCGGCCCACTCGCCGAGAAACATGTGTTGGATTTTATTGGGCGACACCAGATGGCGAACGGGGCCCAGCGCGTCCAACTCGCGAGCGAGTTCGTCCGTGAGCTCGACGGGTGACCAGACCCAAAGGCTGCCGTCGGCCAGCTGCGCCACCGCCGTGCGTGTTCGGAGCGGAAGGCCGTAGAACGAAACAGTCGTCCCGTCGACGATGTAGAGAGAGGGGCCGAAGGACTGCAGCATCACGCGTGGTCTACAACTGCCGGACGTCGTTGGCTATCGTCGACCGCGTCACTCGGCGGGCTCCTCAGGCCCAGAGACGAGGGATCGCTGTGGCGATGCGCGTCGCGAGGCCGAGGGGATCCGGTCGGTCCCAGAACCGCATGTAAAGCTTCGTCGCAAATCCGAGCGCGTAGCCGACGCTGGCTGAACCCACGAAGAACGCGCCCCCGGCGCCGGCGAGAAGCAGCGCGGAGAGCATACACGCGTGCTTCTTGCCTGAAGTGCTTCTCGGAAGGGGGGCGGTGCCCGTGAGCCGCCGAATCACCGAGTTGTAGAAGTAGTCCACCGGGTGATGAGGCAGGACCGCCGCGCAGAGCGCGACCGTGGCGGCAGCCCAAATCATCCAGGCCGACGCAAACGACATGCCGAATCCTACGCCGGCTACGCAAACCATCGGGGCCCACCGGGTCCACGTATGGGGTGCTTCCTGCGAGGGGTCTTCAGGTGCGTCGGTGTCGGTGGCCGGACGCGCGAATATCGCTGTGTGTCCCATGCTTCGATTGTCCCTGGCCGGCCGAGTTTCTCCATGACCGAGGCTCTCGAAGGGTTGTCCGAAACGCCGAAAGACGCGCGTTTGGATCCCAATGAGCGCGATCACGCTTGGAAATCGCGGCTCAGTGCGCGCCGCGCCAGGTGGCGGGAGGCTGGCCGACGACCCGCTTGAAGGCGCGGCTGAACGCGGCCTCGGACTCGTAGCCGACCCGATCCGCGACTTCCGCGATGCCCATGCGCGTGTCGCGCAGGAGCTGGCAAGCCTGCTGCAGGCGAAGTCGTGTGACGTACTGCATGGGCGGCATCCCGAGCAGCGTTTTGAAACGAGCCGCCAGCGCCGAGCGCGACATGCCCACCTGCTTCCCGAGCGCGTCCACACTCCAACGACCGCGCGGGTTTTCGTGGATCAGCGTCAGGGTGTGCGCGATCTGTTCGTCTTTCATCGCCGCAAGGAGCCCCCTGTCGAAGTCGGGGTTTTGCGCCATGTATCGACGCATGACGTCGAGCAGCATCAGCTCGGCGAGCCGCGTGAGCATCGCCTGGCCTCCGGGCGATGCTGCGCCTGCTTCGTCGAGGCTTTGCCCGACCATGAAGTCGAACCACTCTGCGCGACCCCCGCTCGAAGCGCTCACGGCAAATATGCGGGGGAGCGTAGCCAAGAGGGGATTGAACAGCGCGTCGTCGCAGTGAAGGAACCCGCACACGACGTTGGTTTCCTGCCCGTCACCTCCGCAGCGCACGCGGGGCGGCTCGTCCCAAGGTGGCATCGGGAGGAGCTCCGTCACCGACACCTGGCGCGCCCCGTCTTCCCACCCCATGGCATGGGGATCTCCGTACGGGAACACAACGACGTCGCCCTCCTTCAGCAGCAGGCGGGGCTCGCTCTCTACCTCGGCCCAGCATTCGCCGCCGGTCACGATGTGAAACAGGACCATACGCCCTGCGCCCGGCATGAGCACCTTCGAGATCTGCTGCGAGCTCGGCGACGACACGTCCCACGGTGCGCCGAAATCCGCGCGAAACAGTACCGCCCCGGAGAGCCGGATCACACGAAGCACGTCGGAAAGCACATCCATCGGTCGAAGTTGGACCCTCGGGCAAAGCTCCGAGAGCCTCGGTCATGGCCCGTTTGAGGGAGACGCGCCATGATCACACCGCTTTCACCAGCTCCACAAGGAGGAATTCGATCATGACCGAACCCTCGAGTCTCACGATTCTCTTGGGCGGCCTTGCCTTCGGAACGGCGGCCGGCTTTTTGCTGCTGCTCAACGGACGCATCGCAGGCTTCAGCGGGATCTTTCGAGGCGTCATCCTCTACGGGGGGCGAGACGATACGTGGAAAGCGTTCTTCCTCGCGGGGGCGATCGCGGCCGGCGGAGTCGCGTCGCGGGTGTTCCCCGGCGCGGTGCCCGGCCACTACGATGCGTCGCTCGGCCTGCTGGTAGTCGCGGGCCTTCTCGTTGGTATCGGGACGCGGCTCGGCAATGGCTGCACGAGCGGGCACGGCGTCTGCGGCATCGGGCGGCTTTCGAAGCGCTCGTTCGTCGCGACACTCGTTTTCGTGGGCTCGGGCATCGTTACCGTGGCCGCCGCGAACGCGTTCGGCGGTACGCAGTGACTTGGCGAACCCATGCCGTCGCGTTCTTGGTGGGCGCCGTCATGGCCACCTCGCTCGTGGCCGCACACGTCACCGACCCGCGCATGGTCCTCGGATTCCTCGACGTGTTCGGTCAATGGAACCCCGCTATCGCCTACTTCATGGTCGGCTCCATCGCGTCCTTCTCCGTCGTGTATCGCCTCGTGCGGCCTCGTGAGGTTGCCGTGCTCGGCGACGAGATCTGCGTCCCCAGCTCGAGCGCGATCGACGCGAGAATGGTCGGCGGGGCCGCCGTGTTTGGTGTCGGATGGGGCCTTACCGGGCTTTGCCCCGGCCCCGCGATCGCTTCGATCGCGACCGGTGGCGTCAGCATCTTGGCGTTCGTTGCCGCGATGGCTGCCGCCATGCTGATCGTCCAACCGACGTTCACACGTCGAGCGGCCCGCTCGGCGACGTAGTCGATTCCGCGGACTTCAGTTCAACGGATGATCCTCCATGAATCGCAGCACGCGATCCCTGAAGGCGATGGTTTTCAAGGGCAGTCGGGAGACGTCTGGGAAGACGAGATACAGGCCGGCGACGGCCACCTCTTCGTCGGGGAGGAGCCGCACCAGGCGTCCCGACGCTACGTCACCCTCCGCGACGAAGCTCGGCAGGAAAGCCACACCCGCACCGTGAGTCGCGAGCTCCGCCGCAAGAAGCATGTCGCCCGCGGACACCATGGCCTGCAACGCGTGGACTCCCTCGGGAACGACTTCGGGAAGCCCGACCAACGGATGGTTCGCCAAGTCTCGCAAGCTTTGAGGAGCGTCGTGGCGAGCGACGTAGCAGGGTGCCGCGTAGACGCGAACTCGAAGCGTGCCGATTCGCCGAACCCGGAGGCCCGATCCCGAAAGACGGGTGCGAGACACTCGGAGGGCAACGTCGAACCCTTCGCCTTCCACGTCGACCAGCCTGTTCGATAGCTCGACGGAAGGCGTGATCGCGGGATGGGCGTCGGCCAGCTCGCCGAGCACCGTCGGGAGGATCCACGTGCCAACGTCCCGCGGGGCCGAAACGTGAAGGGGCCCCGCGGGGACGTCAGCCGCTTCAGGGAGCTGCGCGACGGCACGCTCGACCCGCTCGAGCAACGGGCCGACTTCCTCGAGGAGTCGGCGACCCGCAGTGGTCGGCTCCACGCTGCGAGTCGTCCGGATCAGGAGGTCCACGCCGAGAGCCTGCTCGAGCGCGGCAACCCGTCGGCTTACCGCGGATCGATGCAGATTGTGCTCGGCGGCGGCGCGACTGAAGGATGAGTGGGCGGCGACCGAAATGAAGAGCCGGACTGCGTCGAGATCCATTGATGCGTATTTGCACGACAAATGTTGTATTTCAACACGTGCAACAACAATGAGAGCTCTCTACATTCCCTTGGTATCAGGTTTCAGCAGTCTCAAATCCTGGTTTTCCTCTGCCTGGCAGGCGGAGGGATCTCCTGCACCACCCCCCTGACCGTGACGGGAGAGGAGGGGCGCCGCCACGAGCAGAACCCCGAGCACGACGCCGGCTCCCGACGGCCGCTCGCGCTCGCCGCCGATTATCGACACCGTCCGCAAACCGATTCCCCAGATGCCAAAGGAGCGTCGATGCCCCTATCTCGAGAAAACTTCCCAGCGCGAACCGGCCCACGGCCGAGGACCACACCCACGAACCCGCATACGCAGCTCGATCAGAACGCGCCGATCGAACTGCAGCACCAAGTGGCTGAGTTCATGTTCGGACTGGCGTGCGTGAATGAAGTTCCGTCGCGGATTTCGGTGCCGGGCGCCCGAGCGATGTGGCTCAGCGAGACCTGCGACGCCGGTCCCCCGAACGCGTTCATGATCGGCCGCGAGTTCTGCCATTTGCACCCGTCTGTCGACGGCAGTCTCCATCTCAACCTTCCCGATGACCTGTTGGATGTTGCTGTCGACAAGGGATGGGCCGAGGTTCACCCGCTCGCGCGTCGTGGTGTGGTTCCGCGCAACGTGGTCATGGTTTACGGGCCGCGGGATGAAGCCGAGCTCGAGGTCGTCAAAGCGCTCATCGCAGGTTCTCATGCCTTTGCGCATCCTGCGGGCGCCGGTCTCCCGGTCGACGAGTAGCGCCTAGCGAAGGCTTGCCTCGCTCAGGCGGCCGAGAGCATCCAGTAGAGGGCGCTGCGGGTGCGCTCACGGGCGTCGTGTCCTTGGACGAAGTCGCCGTGAGCGAGGACGACGCGCTCGAAGTCCCACTCGAGCATCTCGCGAACGCTTCGGCCGGCCGCGGCGCGATCCTTCGTGACGAGCCGCCAGATAGGGGTGGTTACCATTGCCGTACGCGGCCGACCGCGGCTGGGATTTCGCAGGGTGTCGCTTCGATTGTCCCTGGCTCCCGACTTGATACGCTCCTCCCCAACCAAGGCGCCCTCTTCACGCGAGTCATATCAGCCCTGCCCCCGTCCCGAGAGCCGTGTTCGTCTGGCTGCTCACCCCGCTCATCAAGGAGACAGAACGATGCATCGACCTTCATGGCGCGAGTTCGCGTACGTCCCGCTGGTTCTGGTTATCGCAGCGGGCTGCAGCGGCGAGGCCGAAGATCCCCAAGAGTCGTTCGAGACCGCGTACGTCGTCAGCCAACTTCTTTTCGCACCGGGCAGTCGCTTTCAGCTCGTCCACATCGTTCCCGATTTAGAGCCCCAAGAGCTGGCTCTGGATGAAGCTTTCGAGTTCTCTGGATTCAGTCGAGTCCGGGCCTTCGACGGGAAGGTGTTCGTTTTCGAAGGAGAGCGAGGTCAAGTCATCCGATACCGCGTCACACCTGCCCTCAGTCTCGAAGAAGAAGAACGTCTGAGCTTCGCCAATCTCGGGATCACGAGTTTCGGACCGTCGATCACGTTCGCTTCTTCGACCCGCGCCTACTTCGTATCGAGCGCGACTCGTGAAATCGTGGTCTTCGACCCTGACGCGATGCAGATCGTTGCCGCGATTCCCTTTCTGCAGCTGGGTCGAGAGGGCTTTGCGCTTACTTTCACGAGCGCGCCAACCGTGATCGGCGACGAAGTCTACGTGTCGATCGCATGGGCCGACACTGCGACGCTGAGATACGTCCCGGAAGTCACGGTTGCCGTTTTCTCAGCTTCGGAGCTGCGGCTGCTGCGCGTACTTTCAGACGACCGCTGCGGCTTCGGCTTCCGCGGCTTCGCTCACGAAGGGGCGTTCTACACGATGGGAGACGGCGTCAACGGCCTCGCGAACCTCGGCCTAGACGGCATCTCGCCGCCTTGTCTGCTGCGTATCCCCGCTGGGTCCGATCGTTTCGACCCTGATTTCTACGTAGACCTCGCTGCTGCCAGTGGGCGTGAGATCGTTGCCGGGGGTCCGTTCGGCATCGGCGACGGGCGTTTCCTCACGATGGTCTACGACGACGATGTCGAGCCCTCGGCGATCGATCTGGCCGAGTTCGCGCAACTGAGCATCTGGCGATGGGCGATCATGGAGCTGCCTACTGCCGAGACGCAGGTGCTCGAGGAACTGCCCCTCGGCGGGGTAAACACGTTGTTGCGCCCGACCGTCGTGGATGGAACCACCTACGTGTCTGTGACCACGGAACTGCCCACGTCGTCGCAGCTCTTCAGAATCGAGGACGACTCGCGGGTCACCCCCATAATTCGAAGCGAGACCGGATACAACCTCCAGGTTGACCGCGTTTTTTAGAGGGACCGGACCCGGCCAACTCCCCCCGTACCGACCCGATGGTTGCGCGTCAGCGGCGCGGCTGAACGCTTGATGAGCCGAGCTCGTCCACACTCCAACGACCGCACGGCTTTTCCTGGACGAGCGTCAGGGTGTGCGCGATCTGTTCGTCTTTCATCGCCGCAAGGAGCCCCGTGTCGAATTCGGGGTTTTGCGCCATGTATCGTCGCATGACGTCGAGCAGCATGAGCTCGGCGAGCCGCGTGAGCATCGCCTGGCCTCCGGGGCGGCGGCGTCTGAATCATCGCGTTCATTGCCGCGATGGCTGCGGGCATGCTGTTCGTCCAACCGAGGTTCGCGCGTCGAGTGGCCGCTCGGCGACATTGTTGAGTCCTCGGGGCTTCTGAGAGAGATCGCGTGAAGGCGTGTTTAGGGGGACGTCTCGGGTTTGCGCGGCGCCGCTTCTGCCTCCGCTGGCTGGAAGCAGAGCCGGACCGCAATCACGAACAGGAAGCCCGCTGTCGCGAGAACGAGACGAACCGGGTCGTTGTGCACAAAGTAGTACCCGAGCCAAATCCAAAGCCCTACTTCGAGCATCAGACCCAGGAGAATGCCCCAACGACTCACGAGTGTGACTCCGCGTTTGATGAAACGGTTGTTGAATACGAGAAGCCCGGCAGCGTTCACCAGGAGCAAGATCGACCAAACAACCCAAGGGTCGGGTGCAACCGCAAAAAAGAAGGCGACGAACATGACGACGAGGTCGTAGGCCCAGCTCGCGTAGCGGTTCGTTGCGCTGCGGTTCCACAGCTCCATCCCCAGAACTCTCAACGGGCCTCGCTCGCTGTCAGCAGCATCGGCGCTCGCACTTCCAGGTGTCCGAGTGGACCTTTCTCGTTTGGGTACAGTCATGAAGAGCCTCTACGGGCGCGGCCCGTTACTTCTAGTGTAGCCTGACGACGCGGAAAGAGATTCACGCGCGACAGCGCCTCGAGGGCTCTCCCGATCGATGCCTCGAGACAGGCCTGCCGTGGTTAGGCGGCCGAGAGCATCCAGCGGAGGGCGCTGCGGGTGCGCTCACGGGCGTCGTGTCCTTGGACGAAGTCGCCGTGAGCGAGGACGACGCGCTCGAAGTCCCACTCGAGCATCTCGCGAACGCTTCGGCCGGCCGCGGTGCGATCCTTCGTGACGAGCCGCCAGAGACGGCTTTGGGCGAGCTTGCCGCCGTGGGCGCCGACCATCCAGAGCACGATCTTGGTGAGCGTGTTGACCGGGTAGCGAATCTGGAAGAGGAGGTCGGTGACGATCAGCGTTCCGCTCCGCGCGTGCAAGAAGACGAACTCTTGGGCTTTCGGCACCCCCTCGATCGCGTGCGGTCGGAGCTCGGCCGACCAAGGCGGATCGGCCTCTCCGAGCCAGGCGTCGACGGGCAAGGGAGACTTCGACTCCCGGAGGGCCGGAGAGGCCCAGAGCGTCGCGTTTGGGTAGCGCGCCTTGGCCTGCGCCGAAAACAGATCATGCCAACCGTTGGGCGCGACGACGTGGCGCACCTCGCCGAGACTGTCGACCTGCTCTGCGAGTGCGTCGTCGATCGGAATCGGAGAGTGCATCCACAGGCCGCCGTCCGCGAGCCGAACGAGGGTGGCGCGCGTGCGAAACTGCACGCCGCCCGGCGCGTGATCGTAGGTAGCGTGCCAGATTCCGTCGGCGATCTCTTCGAACATGAGGGCTCCTTGTCGAGGGTTGGCGCGACTATGGTGGCGATCGAATAATAGTCAAGTGTACTTTACTAAAAAGTCAAGTAGAACTGACGAAGTGAGCCAAAACGACGAGTTCGAGGCGGCGAAGCGAGCTTCGGTCGGCCAGCTCCTGATGAAATGCGGTCGGCTCCTCAACGAGCGAGGCGTCGCGCACTTCGGGGCCGAGATGGGGGTCGACCATCTCCGCGCGGCGCACACGAATCTCTTTCCGCACATCGACATGGAGGGCACACGGCTCACCGAACTTGCCGAGCGAATCGGGATCTCGAAGCAGGCGGTCGGTCAGCTCGTCGACGAGCTCGAAGAGATGGGCGTCCTCGAGCGCGTGCCGGACCCGGCGGATGGTCGAGCAAAGCGGATCTGTTTCGTCCAAGAGGGCAACCAGCCAATCCTGCTGCGCGGGCTCGGCGTGTTGTCCGAGCTCGAATCGCAGCTGGAAGCGAAAATCGGATCGCGCCAGATGAAGCAGCTTCACCGCGCACTCCTCGGGGTCGAAGCCTGGCTCACCGAGGACTCGTCTGAGTAGGCGTCATCGCTCGGCGGCAAGTGCCGAACCGCCCTGCGGCGTCGGGGCGTGTGCGGCCCGAGGGGGTCACGAGTCGGTCGCACCTCCCCATGGCAGCGACGAGGAGCTCGAAGCGGCGTAGACTGTGAGGCGGAACGAAATGTCTAGCATCGATGCACTGATGGAACGGACCCAGTGGGACCTTTCGTTTGTTCCACCCGACACCCGAATCGTGGACCGGCCTGAACTGCTATACTGCGTGAGCTTGCGAGATGTGCCTCATCTCAACTGCGTCGTCCGCACTCGGTTGAACGACGAGACTCGGGCGGCCGCCATCGAGGAAGTCTCCGAGGCACACGCGAGCGTCATATCTCAGTGGCTCGTCCACGATTGGCGAGAGGACGACCTTCTCAGTCGGGCACTGTCACGAACCGGATACCGTCCCGCCGTAGAACACAGGGCCTTCGTCTCTGATGCTTCGCGCGAGATCGAAGCCGCCGAACACTCAGTCGTGCGCCGTGTCGAGACGCTGGAGGCGTTTCCGACGGCGCAGCGGTCTTCCATCGAGCGTTCGAGGTCCCTCGTACGGTCGCGGAGGCAGAGGAAGTGAGAAGACTCAACGACTGCAAGGACCCAACCGGACGCGTGCATCGGTTCGTTGCCTACGAGGATGGGAAGCCGGTGTCAGGCGGAGCCATGACGCTGTTTCCGTCGTTGGGTTTGGCGATGCTCTGGCGAGGGGGGACCGTGCCCGAAGCGAGAGGGCGAGGGCACTACCGCGCCGTGCTCCGCGCGCGAATGAGAACCGCGGCTCAGCGAGGGATCGGTCTCGTCGGCCTGTACGCCAACCTTCGGACCTCGGCACCGATCGTCGAGGCGCTGGGTTTCGAGGGGTACGGACGGATGACGTACTGGAATCGGGATGGGAACGGCGGATGACCGGGGCTCTCGCCCTACGGCACCGGGCGGCGGAAGCAAAGCACTGACGCCGCCTCACCAAAGGCGCCGATTCGCTCGTATCGCTCCGTCATTGAGCACTTTCGGCTCCGCAAGCGGACAGCGTCGTGGTATCCTCCCACGTCTAAACTCGTTGCGTAGTGATGCTTCTTTCTTTGCCGAGACCAGTCGCAGCTGCGGCGTCTGCCTGTCTTCTGCTCGCAGCCGCTGCAAGCGCGAGCGCCTCGATCCTTCTGGCGGTAAGCCTCGAGGAGATGACCGCTCGCGCCGATCGCATCGTCGTCGGCGAGGTCCTTTCGTCGGAGGCGTTTCGAAGTCGCGGCGGCATGATTCGCACTCTTCATCGAGTCCGTGTCGATGAAGAGCTGCGCGGCACTACAAACCGCGAAGTGCTCGTCGAGACACTAGGCGGCCATCTGGGCGATATCTCGACGCATGTCGCGGGTGAGCCGTCTTTCTCGATAGGTGATGAGGTCGTGCTGTTTCTTCAGTCGCGAGGTGGCGGTGTCTTCCGGGCCATCGGTGCAACGCAGGGAGCCATGCGAATCGCCCGACGCCAAGGTACGCGACCGATGATCGTGCCCAGCCGAGCGCATAGCCTTCTAGTCAGACGCGGCGCTGATGGCGTGGTCCGGAAGAGCGCCAGTCCGCTCGCGGAGGCGCGAGACCTAGGCGAGTTCCTCGATACCGTTCGCGCTATTCTAAAGTCGCGGCAGAACGGTGCGCGATGAGCCCAACGCGTTTGTTCGTGGTCGCGATGCTCGTCTTGGTGACGGTGAGTGCACAGAGGGCGTCCGCGTTTTGCAGGATTACCACCGACGACGACGCGGTCTGCGGTGAGTCCGGCGTACCGGTGTTTTGGAGCACGGCATGCCTGTCGTACGCAGTCGACTTCGAAGGTTCTCAATGGATGAGCCAGCAGGAGGCTCGCGATGCCATCGACGGAGGTTTCGGCGCCTGGGCCAACGTCACGTGCGGCGGGCAGCCGACAGACTTTCAGTTCTTGCGACAGGAGGACTCGGTTTGCGCCACGTTCGAATACAACAGTAGCGGCGGCAACGTGAACACGATTGCCTTTCTCGATCCGTGGGTCGACCCTCGCAACGGGCTCGACTTCGAGCCCTTGGCGCTGGCCATTACTTCCGTCACACGTAACCTCGATACGGGAGAGATCCTCGACGTCGACATGCTGATCAACGACACCTCGCCGCTCGGAGACTGCCTCGAGCAAGACCCCTGCACGGCGTTCGATCTCGAGAGCATCGTGACCCACGAGGCCGGGCACTTTCTTGGCTTCGATCATTCTCCGTTTGCAGACGCGACGATGGCCGCCGTCCCGCCTTCAGTGGCCAACGTCGAGTTGCGCAGCCTCGAACAAGACGACCGCAATGCGCTTTGCGAAACCTACGCGCCGGGATCGTTCGACGCGATCTGCTCAGAAGCCGACTTCGAACCTCGCGGAGGTCTCGAGCTCAACTGCGTAGAACCCTCGGATCCGAGCAGCGGAGGAGGGGGGTGCAGCGCCACGGGGCCCTCGAGCGGGAGCGGCGCTCAGCATTGGGCATGGCTGCTCGTGGGCTTGGCATGGATCAGGAAGCGGGCCTGCTCTCTTCGGTCAGTCGAAGCGATAGAGCCCAACCGTAGCTAGAGCCCGTCCCAGAACCGGCAGTCCGCTTCGAGATCTGACCGCTCCGATAGGGTGGTGTTCAGAATGAGCCGCAACGGGTCGCTGGCCTCGAACTCGGGCCAGGTTCTCCCCTGCTCTGCGTTGGGGTCGAGGTGCTCTGCGAATCGAGTCCAGTAGCCGATCATCTCTTCGGACAGCCTTCTCTCCGTGGCCGTGAAGCGCCCATTGTCCTCGTCGGCCGCGAAGTGGACGGCGTGGGCGTTTCCGAAGACGAAGGGAAGCTCGGCTGCGTGGCACACGACATCCCGCGAAGGATCGCACAGGGGCACGTTCGGCCAGATCGGAAACGATGGAACGTGAGTGAACTGGTAGGCAAACACGGGGGCCTCGGATCGCTCCATCACTCGGCGGTTTGCGCACGTGAATAGGTAGTCGGTCAGGAGGCGCGACAGCGTGTCGGTGTTATCGCCGCGGCGGGGTTTGTACCGAGCATTGCGTTTGATCTTTCGCTTCGCTTTGCGCTTGAACTCGAGGTCGATCGCCAAGCCGTACTCCGCTTTGGGTATTCGGGGTCCTGTCTTTCGGTGAAGTTGGAAGAGTGCCGCGAAGAGCAACCCCTCGTTCGAGTTGGTGCCGACGATCGTCGGAATCGAAATGGAGGCCTCGAACGGTTGTATCGGAATGACGGTTCCATCGACGACCGGGGCCCAGGCTAGAAAACCCGCAAGGCCCGAGAAGAGGCCCTTGATCTCGAGCAGCGTGGACTCTTGGTGGTGGACCACGTCCTCGAACGACTTCTCTCGCATGCAGGCGACACCCGCCTCTCGGCACCCGAGTCGGTCCCTAACCGTGTTGGCAAACTTGGCCGCCGCGTCGACGCTCTTGTAGGGAATGCCGTACGGGTTGCTCTCCATGATCGCTCCCCGAAACAGGCCGCGGCTCCCGGGGGACACGAGGTGCAGTCCGACGGACATGGCGCCGGCGCTTTCGCCGAAGATCGTCACCTTGTTGGGATCGCCGCCGAACTCATGGATGTTGTCGCGGACCCACCGGAGTGCGACCTGCTGATCCATGAACCCGTAGTTCCCGGAAAGGCCGTCGATGCCGGCAAGAAACCCAAGCGCGCCAAGCCGGTAGTTGAGGCTCACCACCACGACTCTCCCCGTCGCGGCCAACCTAGCTCCTCGGTAGACTGGGTTCGCGCTGTTACCGCCGACGAACGCCCCTCCGTAGATGAAAACCATCACAGGCAGGCTTTCCTTCGGGTCGGCCTCCGTTTGTGCGGGAGTCCATACGTTCAAGCTGAGGCAGTCTTCGCTTCTCTCGTAACCCTCAGGCGGCGCCTCGATGTGTTGGGGACAGCTCGGCCCGAACGCGATGGCTTCGGTCACGCCCGGTCGTTGGGCAGCCGGGACCGGGGGGGCCCACCGGTTGAGTCCCGCGGTCGTTTCTGCGTAGGGCACGCCCAGGTACGCGAAAACCTCGGCCTTGCCCTCGGATCGGTCAGCCGAGCCACAGTAGACACCACTCGTCGTCGATACTCGAGGGGCGGTGCAGTCGGCTCGAGCGGCCCAAGGCCTCGCTAGTACGACGACCACGGCAGCGATGAAGACAATCGACGTCGTGCTTCGAACTGTCATTCGGACCTAGCGGTGCCAATTACACGGCATCACATGTTTGCGGCAAGTCGGGGCTCTCGAGGTTCTCACCGGAAACGTCGGTCCTACTCCGGGTCTATTCCGGGTCTATTCCGCGATCGAATCCTCAGTCAACCCGTCCCGGGTCTCCCGTCGCGACTCGCGAAGCAGGTGGCGTCCAAAGCCCCGCATGACCCAGAGGTGGACAATCGCCTGCGAGAGGTTGTAGACGAACCAGGGCAGCCGCGGGGCGAAGTCGTGCACGGCGGCCATGACGGTGCGGTCGTCGAGGATCTCGCGGAACTCGAGCCTTCCGGGATGCACCTCGCTCGGCTTGGCGAGCGCGCCCCCGGTGACCGTGAAGAGCTGCCGGTCGTCGGCCGACTCCTCCGGCTCGAGCCGTAGCTGGAGGAGCGTCAACCCGAGGAGTGCGACTTGGAAGCGGACCAGGCGCCCGATGACCACCACCTTCATGAAAGGCCAGACGAAGCGGGGCAGCCACCGCATGTACTCGGCGGCGACCCAGGCCGCGTGACGGCTCGGCGGGAGAGCCAGCCGCTGCACGGAGCGGGCGACGCTGGTGACTCGGATCACGGCGTCGTCCTTGTCGCGGACACTATCGCGCGGATTCGGGCGCGGGCGACCGGTGGGTTCGAGGGACTTGGCGAGCGCGTCGTCGAAGGACTCGAGTTGGGGCGCGAGGTGCTGTTGCAGCGGGTTGTCCCGCACGGTCATGTCGTGTCGGAGGCTCTCGGTGAGCGGCCCCGCGAGGGCGCTCGACGCGCCGGTGATCATGGAGACCCAGCCGCGGGAGAGCCACACCGGGATGACCGGGACGTCGATGAGGAAGCGCCGTCGCCCGAGGGTCGCCGCGGTCTTCTCGATCATATTCCGATAGGTCATCACCTCAGGCCCGCCGATGTCGAAGACCTGCCCGTAGGATTCCTCATTACCGAGGCACGCCTCGAAGGCGCGAATGACGTCGGAGATGCTAATCGGCTGCGTGCGCGACTGGCACCACGCGGGGAGCCCCATCGCGGGCAAGCGCCCGACGAGCTTGACCAGCATCTCGAGCGAAGAGCCGCCCGAGCCGGCGATGAGCGCGGCGCGCAGCGAGGTCACCGGCACGCCGGTGCTGCCCAGGACTCGCTCGACTTCGAGGCGGCTGCGCAGGTGCATCGACAGCTCTGACTCGTCCTCGTCGGGGATGAGGCCGCCGAGGTAGATGATCTGCCGTAGGCCGTGCTGCTCGGCTGCGCGGGCGAAGTTGTCCGCCAGGATGAGGTCGAAGTCCTCGAAGTTTCCCTGGCTGAGTCGGGAGGAGGGGAGCATCGAGTGCACGAGATAGATCCCGACATCCGCGCCCTCCATCGCCTCGGTGACGGAGCTCAGAGAGAACAGGTCACAGTGGCGCCAGCGCTCCCCCGGGGTGCCTGAGGCCAGCGCGGCCACGTTCGGGGAGCGCGTAAGGCCCGTGATCTCGTGCCGGTCCCGGAGCACGCGCCGGAGCGCCGTGCCGACGAAGCCAGAGGCGCCCGCCATGGCGATGTGCAGCTGCTCTGGGTTGTTCGCAACCTCGAACATGACCAGAGCTTAGGTCCGGAACGCCGCAGCGAGGAGGGGGGAGAGCATAGTCGTCATCAAGGCTCTTTCACATCGTGTTCTACCTGACGCAACCGCAAGTGTCGCGCGGTTCAGCACTTTCCTTGAGCCTGATGGGTCCGATGGGCTAGCAGAGCTATCAGCGCAACAGCCCTTCGCTACTCAAGACAGCGCGGGCGCGACCCAGCGGCGAACCAGCCATATCGTCAGCCCCGCCGTGAGTCCGACAACGAGCAAGATCGCCAACACCACCGCGGCGACGAACCACGGACTTACCTGTTCGCCTCGCAGATCATCGGCAAGATGCTCCTCGAGCAGTGCGACGTTTCTCGCGTTCGCCTTCCACGTCACGTCGAACAAGTCTCCGAGCAACGGCACGGTGCCGACGCCAACCTCGAGCAGAACGTTGGTGCCCATCTTGCGTAGCAGTTCCCGCGGGACCCCCATCCGCGCTGCCTCGATCAGGATGTACGCCGACAGGCAGCCCGCCACGACGTCGCCCGCTCCGGGGATGAGACCCAGGAGCGGGTCGATTCCAAACCGCTGTTGCGTGCCCGGAATCTGGATCGCGTTGTCGAGCAGATGGCTCAACGACCTGAGGCGCGACAGCTTGCGAGCATGGGGTTGGTCGGCCGTCATCACTTGCCTGGGCCTGACCTCGCCGCGCATGGGCGGCAACCCAATCCCACGTAGCGACGCGATTTGAGGCCTGGGCGCACGCACAATCGCGCGATGGACTCCCGCGGCCCGCCGCCCGAGGGTCTCGTCTTGCATGTCTCCAAGCGTAAAACCCAAGAGTTTTCCCAACCAACGAGGTGCGTCGCGGGTATACTCCCTCGGATGCGCGCTCGACTGCTGACGCTCTTGCCTTGGTTGTGTTTGGCAGGGCTCGCGGCATGCAAGAACATGCCGGAATGGCATCCCGAGAACTTTGCGGCGCCCGCACCCTCCGCGCCGTGGATCCCGCAGCCAAAGAACGACGAGGCGTGGTTCGCCCCGCCGCCCGCCACTCCAGACGATGTCGATCGCGAAAGCGCATTCTTGGACCTGGTCGAGCTCTTGGACATCGGCCTTCGAAACAGCCCGGACACCAAGATCGCCTGGGAGGGCGCCCGCGCTGCCGCGGCGGCCTACGGATCGGCTCGAGGGGAGCTCTACCCGACGATCGTGATCGGCGGAGATGGCCAGGTCGCCAACACTGACAACCCCTACGACTACGTCAACGCCAACAACGACGCCGCGACCTGGCTCGTTCAGGGGAAGGCGACCTTGAACTACCTTCTGACGGATTTCGGGGGCCGGCGGGCTCGCATCACCGCCGCCCGCCAAGCCTTGTACGTATCCAACTGGCTCCAGAACCAAACGCTCCAAAACGTGATTCAGACCGTCGCCACGGCGTACTATCAGGAACAGGGGTCGGCCGCCGAGGTCACCGCCTACGAAGTCAGCGTTGAGACAGCCGCCACGACCACCGCTGCCGCCCAGGCGCGGCTCGATGTCGGCGTCGGTACGATCTCGGACGTGCTTCAGGCGAAGGCCAATGAAGCGCAGATCCTCGTCGACCTCGCGGGCGCCCGCGGCGACACACAGGTCGCCCACGGAGAGCTCGCGGTCGCGGTCGGCTGGCCTGCCAACACGCGATTCGACATCGAGCCTGCCGCGGAGACGCTCCCCTTCGATTCGCTGCTGCAGGACGCCGACCAGCTGATCGACCTGTCGTACGAGAGCCGCCCGATCCTCGCCGCGGCCCTGTCGCTCGTGCGTGAGCGTGAGGCACAGCTCACCCAAGCCAAGGCGCAGCGCCGGCCGACCCTGTCGAGCTCGGGCCTAGTCGGCGAGCAGCTCCTGCGCGGCGAGACGGATGACGACGGGTTCGTCTACGAGGCAACCCTCAACCTGTCGGTTCCCATCTTCACCGGTGGCACCCTCGCCAGCAACGTGCGTGAAGCGAATGCGCGCCTTGCGCAGGCCCGTGAGGCTCTCGCTCTGGCAGAACAGGAGGTTTCGTCGGCGGTCTGGTCTGCGTACTACGACCTTCGCACGGCGATCGATCAGGTGAAGGCCAACGAGGTTTTGCTCGAAAGCTCGGCCGAGGCCTACGACGTCGCGCTCAAGCGGTTCCAAAACGGAATCGGCGACATCGTCGAGCTCCTCAACGCGCAGGCGCTCTTGGCAGACGCGCGCGCGGCGATCGTCCGGTCGAGGACCAACACCTTAACCTCTTACGCCGACCTCGTGCATGCGGTTGGCACCGAAGTGCCCACCGGCGCCCAGTAGCGGAGCACTAGGACACCCGTTGGATTTCTTCATCACACGCCCGATTCTGGCCGCCTCGCTTGCGCTGATGATGATGCTCGCCGGTGGGATCGCCGCCAAGACACTTCCGATCTCCCAGTATCCGCCGATCGCGCCGCCAGAGATCTCGATCACCACCAGTTACCCTGGCGCCAGCGCGAAGGCGGTCGCCGACGCGGTCACGACGCCGATCGAAGAACAGGTCAACGGTGCCGAGGGCATGATCTACATGACCTCGGAGAGCTCGAACAACGGCAACGTGACGATCACCGTCACCTTCGAAGTCGGTACCGACCCGCGACTCGCACAGGTCGAGGTTCAGAACCGGGCAAGCTGGGCGTATCCGATGCTGCCCGAAGAGGTCTCCCACGAAGGAATCATCGTCCAGCAGGTCTCCCAGGACCTGCTCCTGGGCGTCAATCTGATCTCGCCCAAGGGCACCCGCGATGCGATTTTCTTGGGCAACTACCTCGACATCAACATCAGCGACCCGCTCGAACGACTTTCCGGCGTGGCGCAGGCCCAGAACTTTGGGCTGCGGAAGTATGCGATGCGGGTGTGGCTCGACCCCGGAAAGCTCACCAATCTCGGCCTCCAAGCAAGCGACGTCATCTCCGCGATCGAAAGTCAGAATCAGACGTTCGGCGTCGGGGTACTCGGGCAGCCTCCCGCGCCTCCAAACCAGCCTTTCACGATGCAGCTCGAGGCGGAGGGGCGGCTCACCACGGTGGAGCAGTTCGAGCAGATCATCCTGCGGGCGAATCCCGACGGTTCGATCGTACGAGTCCGCGACGTAGCCCGGGTGAGCCTCGGGGCTGCCGACTACAGCACCTCCTTCGTTCTCGATGGTCTCCCGAGCTCGGTGCTGATCGTGTTCCCGCGTGCGACCGCGAATGCGGTCGACCTTGCTGAGCGGGTCAAGCAGCTGATGACCGAGGCGGCGAAATCGTTTCCTGAGGATGTGGATTGGGTCGTGCCCTACAACACCGCGCCGTTCGTCGAGGAGTCGGTGAAGGAAGTCCTCAAAACGCTCGTGATCGCGATCGTCCTCGTCTTCTTCGTCGTCTACGTGTTCTTGCAGAGTTTTCGGGCGACGCTGATCCCGACGATCGCCATCCCGGTTTCATTGGTCGGAACTCTCGCGATCATGCAGGCGTTCGGGTTCTCGCTGAACACGCTAAGTCTGCTCGGCCTGGTACTGGCGGTCGGACTCGTCGTCGACGACGCGATCGTGGTCGTCGAGAACGTCGAGCGCCGGCTCAACAGCGGGCAAGACGCGAACCGTTTGGAAACGACCATCGCGGCCATGCGGGAGGTTCGCGGCCCGATCGTCGCGACGACGCTGGTGTTGATGTCGGTGTTCGTCCCGGTGTCGTTCATGCCGGGACTCACGGGGCAGCTCTACAATCAGTTCTCGCTTACGATTGCGATGTCCGTGTTCCTTTCCGGGATCAACTCGCTGACGTTGAGCCCCGCCCTCGCGGCGCTGCTGCTCAAACCGAGGACGAAGGAGCCGATCGCCCCGTTGCACGCCTTCAATCGCGCCTACGATGGCCTTGCGGGTCGCTACGAGCGGAGCGTGGACCAGCTGAACGCGCGAAGACTCCCGGTGCTGCTGGGGTTCGTTGCGCTATGCGGGCTCGCCGCATTCCTGCTCGACAGGGTGCCAGGCGGTTTCGTTCCCGAAGAAGACCAAGGCTATTTCCTGACCATCGTGCAGGGACCCCACGGCACGACCCTCGAGCACACCGAAAAGATCTTCGCCCAAGCGAACAAGGCCCTCACCGAGATGCCGAATGTCACAACCACCGCCGGGATCGCCGGCTACAACCTGATCGAGCAGGTCGACCAGCCCAATGCGGGCGTCATGTTTGCGCCGTTGAAGAACTGGAGTGAGCGAACCGGCAAGCACACCACCGTGTTCGACCTCATCCCCGAAGCACAGGCGAAGCTCGACAAGATTATCGGCGCGGAGTTCATCGTCCTCAACGCGCCGTCGGTGCCAGGGTTGGCGAGCACCGGCGGGCTCAACATGGAGCTTCAGGATCGCGCCAATCTTGGAATCCCTGCGCTCTCCGAGGCCGCCAACGCCTACATCGCCAAGGCGGCGGCGCTGCCCGAGATCGGCAAAGCCTTCACCACCTTCGACCCGAGCTTTCCAACTCGCTTTCTCGACATCGATCGGACGAAAGCTAAGGCGCTTGGGGTCGACATCGGGGACCTGTTCGAGACGGTGCAGGCATATCTCGGCTCGTACTACGTCAACAACTTCAACAAGTTTGGACGCGTGTACGATGTGTACGTCCAGGCTGACACCGACTGGCGGGCGACCGAGGAGGCCATTCGACGGCTGCGCGTCCGCAACGACGTGGGCGACATGATCGAGCTGAGCGCGCTACTCGACATCAAGCCGCAGCTCGGCCCCTTCGCGATCAGCCACTACAACCTCTACCCCTCGGTGAGCATCAACGCGACGCCCGCCGACGGCTACAGCATCCAAGAGGCAAAGGCGGCGATGGATACCTTGGCGGACACCAGCCTGCCGCCGGGTTTCGGGTACGAGTGGACGGGTACCGTCTATCAAGAGGTCGAAACCGGCAATCTCGCGCCGATCATCTTCACCCTGTCTCTAGTGTTCGTGTTCCTCGTGCTGGCGGGCCTCTTCGAGAGTTGGACGCTCCCGGTAGTCGTCATCCTGGCGGTTCCGACGGGCATCCTCGGGGCGGTTGGCTCCTTGATGCTCCGAGGGATGCCCCTCGACATCTTTGGTCAGATCGGGCTCGTGATGCTGATCGGCTTGACCGCCAAGAATGCGATCCTCATCGTCCAGTTCGCCCAAGAGAACCGCGCCTCCGGTGAAACCCCGATCGAAGCCGCGCGGGCCGCGGCACGGACCCGCCTCCGACCGATACTGATGACCGCCTTCGCCTTCATCCTCGGTGTGCTTCCGCTCGCGGTCGCGAGTGGAGCCGGTGCCAACAGCCGGCAATCGATGGGGACGACCGTCGCGGGAGGGATGCTGATGGCGACGATCTTGATCATCATCGTCCCGGTGCTGTACGTGGTGATCGAGACCTGGCGTGAACGCGGTACCGAGAGCGCGGCTCCGAGCGCGCCCTCGACAGTCCCCCCTGAAGCTCCAGGATCGAGGCCGCCATCATGAACTCTTCGAATCGGCTACGGTCGCAGGCCGCGTTGCAATCCCTGCTCTTGGCTGCCCTGCTCGGCTCGTTGGGCTTGGGTTGCAAGAAGAAGAGTGAGACTCCGACCGCGCCCCCGACCGAAGTGACGGTCGCGGAAGTCGAACAGCGGACGATCCCGATGATCTTTGATTTCAGCGGGACGCTCAAAGCGGTGAGGCGCATCGAGATCATTCCACGGGTCTCGGGCTACGTCGAAGAGCGCTACTTCGACGAGGGGTCGTTCGTGGAAGAGGGAGACCTGCTCTACCTGATCGACCCTCGGCCCTTCGAGGCGGCGCTCCAAGCGGCCAAGGCCCAACTCGGGAAAAGCCGTGCGGACGCGCGCTATCTCGACGTTCGCGCGAGACGGTACACCACGCTCGCCGAGGAACAGGTCGCTTCCCTCGAGCTTCGAGACGAAGCGGTGTCGAAGGCTGCGGAGAACCGTGCGCAGATCAAACTCGACGTGGCAAACGTCGAGACCGCCAAGCTCAACTTGGGGTACACCAAAATCCAAGCCCCGTTCGCGGGGCGCATGCAGCAGACCAACATCAACGAGGGAGAGCTCGTCACCGCGCAGGAGACCGCACTCACCGAGCTCGTTCAGATCGACCCGATCTACGCGATCTTCAGCCTCAGCCGGACGCAGATGTTCCAGATTCAGCAGCGAAACCCGACGGGAATGGCTTCCAACACCGAGGGTCAGTACGCCGCCGAAATCATGCTTCCGAACCGAAAACCCTACGACAAGACGGGCACGGTCGACTTCTTGAGCGCCCAGATCGACCCGACAACCGACATGATCACGGCGAGAGCGGTGTTCGACAATACGATCGACGACACCGACAACATGACCCTGATCCCAGGACAGTACGTGCCGGTGCGGCTGAACGTGGGGCAGCAGAGCGATGCGATCCTCGTCCCTGAGGTCGCGGTCATGGAGACCCAGGTAGGTGGGCATGTCTTCGTCGTCGATGCCGAGAACAAGGTCTCTCAGAAGATGGTCGAGGTCGAGCGGGCTTACGACAATCACTACGTCGTTCGTCCGGGAACCCTCAAAGCAGGCGACCGGGTCATCACTCAAGGTGCCCTCAAGGTGAAGCCGGGAGATACCGTGAAGCCCGTCACCCAAAGCCAGACGTCAGGAACGTCCGGGACCGGTAGCACGGGAGCAACCGGAGAGTCGGGGCCGACGGAGGGCGCGCCGGCAAAAGCGAGCGGCGCGGGAGGCAGCGGCCCCGGGTCACCGGAAGGCGGGAACTGAAGGTCAGCCGCAGGCCGACGACGAGTTCATCGTCCTCGATCCGTGAACCATGGATGCGAGGACCCGCGGCAACGCAAGCAAGGACCACCGCCCGGACGTGGACGCGCTCGTCCTGGGCCCGATAGGCCAACCGAGAGGAGCAGACTCGAAGCCAGTGCTCAGTCGCAGCTGCGTTCGTCAGGCGGGGTTGCTAGCAGTTCTTCGAGCAGGATGGGCTCGTCCGTCATGATGCCATCCACACCGAGCTCCATCATGCGCAGCATTTCTTCGCAGGTGTTGATCGTCCATGTTTGGACCGCCAGGTTCGCCGCGTGGCTGGCATCGACGAAGTCCTGAGTGACGATGACCAAGTCGAGATCGAGCTGACCGATTTGGCTGGTATCGGGAGGCACTTGCCAGGTGACGTGCTCGGGAACTTCCGGGAATTCGGTGCCGCCGTCGGCGAGAAACAGCAAGACCAGACCGGTACCCTGCTCCAAGGGGATAGACGTGTAGACGCAAGGAGCTGCAGCCTTGAAGTTGTTTGCTGCCTCATCGACGAAGGAGGCGGCGATGACGTCGGTGGAGCGACCGTATTGCTGTAACAGGTTGGCGATTTGCTGTTCGTAGTTGCCGGTTTCATCGAGATCTGGCTTCAGTTCGACGTTGATCAAGTCGTGGGGAAAGCGCGCCAGCGCTTCTTCCAGAGTCGGTATGCGGAAGTCCTCCGCGCTGTAGCCAGGAGGTGGGGTCTTGTCGCCAGTGGCGATACCCCGAAACTCGTAGGCCTCATCGGGCAGATCTCGCGGTGTCCCCTCGTCTTGAACAAACCAGTATCCCGCGTCCAGCTCTCGCAACTCTGCCAGGGTCAAGTCAACCACCCGGCCCGTGCCATTGGTGGTTCGGTCCACCGTCAGGTCGTGGAGGATCACCAGCTCGTTGTCCGCGGTTTGGTAAACGTCCATCTCCAGCACGTCGACCCCGGCGCGGGCAGCCTCTGCGTAGGCGTACAGCGTATTTTCCGGGAAGTCGGTCACCCCGCCGCGGTGGGCGAAGTTCAGCGGGTCGCCGTCGCCGACCAACCAGGGGTTCGGGTTGCTGCTGTACGGCGTATCGCAGGCGTTGTCGTCGTCGGCAATGGTGGCCACGACGGACTCGTTCGTGAGGCTTGCGGGGCCATCGATCTCGATGTCCAAGCCGATGGTCTCAGAGGGTTCCAACAGGGCGTCGCCGAGCATCTCGAGGGTGATGAAGGTCTCGATTTGACCTGCCTCGATGATCGCTTCCCCCGAGCTGCTCACGTAGTCCTCGCCCGGTGTCGCGGTACCATCCGTCGTCGCGTAGCGGATGCTCACCTCGTCTGAAAGCGGCTCGGTCAGCGTGACTCGCAGAGTCAGCGGCCGCATCTCGCCGGGAGCGCCCTCGGGTGCCGCGGTTGGAACGATGGTCAGAGGTGCGGCGTCAGGCGCACCGTCCGAACAGCCGGTCAGTAAGAAAAGAGTGAGCAAGCTGGAGGCGAAAGAGGTTCGTTTCATGGCGTTCTCGATGACGATCGTGGGTAAAGAACTGAGGTGGTAGTGACTATTGCAAAGCTCATGCGTATCGCTGATGGTCGATGTCGTCGCCGCGCTCTGCACGAGTGGTGGGTCGTGCCGCGCGGCTCGGCGCTCATCCTGAGCCCGATGGGCTTAGGGAGCCTATGTTGCGGATCGAACCCAGGCAAGAGGCTGGTGAGGGCCCGGCGAAGCCTGCGCTTATCCATGTATGCGAGGCTGATGTCATGGGCTAGGGTCGTTCTATGTTTAGCCATGTAACCGTCGGCACGAACGACTGGCAGCGGGCGAAACCGTTCTGGCACGCCATCATGTCTACGCTCGATGTGCCAGTTCTGTTCGAATACGATCGCGGCATTGCCTTTGGCGTCGCGACCGGCCCAAAGACCTTTGTTGGCCCGGCATTTGACGGTAAACCCGCGACCCATGGCAACGGAACCCACATTGCGTTCCTCGCCAAATCCCGCGCGTCGGTCGACGCCTTCTACAAGGCAGCGATGGAAAATGGGGGCAGCGATGAAGGGCCACCCGGTCTGAGGCTCCACTACCATCCCAACTACTACGGCGCCTACGTTCGCGACCCGGACGGCAACAAGTTGCAGGCTGTGTGTCATTCAGCCCGTGGCTGACCCAGTTTCGGACCGGAATGCTGACGCAAGAGAGGAGGGCGTCGTATTGAGGATCGACCGAGACGTTCACGACGATGGCGTCGCATGCGATTCCACTAGACCGAGAGAAACTCTCTGCGTCACTTCTGCGGTCGACTTCTGTCGGTTCAACGTCGGTCCGACCTCAGGTCTCAATCTCTTTCAACGAGGGTCCAGATCTCCCGCTCTCTTTCTTGCGTGGGCGGCCGTAGAGCGTCTCGAGTAGAGGCGGAAGCGGGGGCTCATTCGCCCTGACCGCCACTGCCTCCCGAACCCTCCATACGGCAACTGCAGCTCCCAAAAAACCTCGCCTTCGGGAATGTCGCAGAACGGCTCCTCACCCGCCGGACAGCTGTCATCCGCGCACTCGCTATCCACCGCGCAGATGTTCACCCCGCCACACCCCCCAAACACCACGCCCGCGGCAACCACGACTGTCCAAACCACCTGCCAGCCCAAACGCATCGGTGAAAGCTATACCATCATCACGCGCGCCGGGTCCACGACGCTAAACCGTTACCATCCGACTCGACTGAGCGGAGTGGCCTTGCGCGCCTCGCACCGAGCATCGATGCGGCAAACCACGCGCGCAAGGCCACGCGCATCGGAGAGACAGTCGGCCGGCGTTGGACGGACTGGGATCCCAGCGCCGCGCTTCATGCTTTTCCCGCGCCAACTAGCGATCTGTATTTCCATCTCGTTTCGGCGTTGTCGCCCGTTCGCCAGAGAAACTCTCTGCGTCACTTCCGCGGTCGACTATACAAGGTTCATGCTAATCCGAACCGGCTACGACATTGTCTTCGAGTACCCAGCGTCGACCCCGGTCCTCGCGATGCTCTACTACCATCCTTCTCGAGAGGCCTCTGTCCGGTACCGCGAGGGCCTCGGCAGCGAGCCACGGGTCCGGATCGCGGATTACACGGACAGCTTTGGCAACCGGTGCGCACGCTTCATTGCCGGGGCTGGCCAGATACGACTGCGGAACGAGGGCCTAGTCGAAGACAGCGGCATACCGGACCCCCAACTGATCGATGCGATTCAGCACGAGATTTACGCACTGCCCGATGAGGCGCTGAGCTTCCTGTTTGCCAGTAGGTATTGCGAGGTCGATCGGATGCTCGACGTTGCATGGCAGTCGTTTGGGAACACGCCGCCTGGATGGGCTCGCGTTCAGGCGGTGTGCGACTTCGTGCACCAGCACCTTCGTTTCGACTATCTGCAAGCCCGCAGCACGCGCACGGCCTACGAGGCATATCAGGAGCGAGTGGGGGTTTGTCGCGATTTCACACATCTTGCGATCACGCTGTGCCGGTGCCTGAACATTCCTGCCCGGTACTGCACGGGCTACTTGGGCGACATCGGTGTGCCCGCGAGCAACGACCCGATGGACTTCAGTGCTTGGTTCGATGTCTATCTTGGAGGGGCATGGCACACGTTCGATGCCCGCAACAACACACCGCGCATTGGCCGCATCCTGATGGCGCGCGGCCGCGACGCGGCCGACGTCGCGCTGCTGACTTCGTTCGGGCCGAGTCGACTCGTCCAGTTCACGGTTCGAACCGAGGAAGTGGCGGAAGAGACGGCTACGCGGCAGTAAAAGAGAAGATCGAAGATCCGACCGAGGTTGGCGGGTTGAGAGCCTCGGCTGGGGGCGAGCACGGAGTGCCCGGTTGGTGAGAAGATCCGACCGAGGTTGGCGGGTTGAGAGCCTCGGCTGGGGGCGAGCACGGAGTGCCCGGTTGGTTACTTTTGGCGACGGGGTCGGCTCGGGGTAGTGGAGGCTGTCGGTCACGAGGCGGATTTGGGCGCGCGCTCGCCGATGGAAGGACGGCGACGTCGCTGACAACGCGCCTCATCGGTCCTCGTCCCGTGGGCGGGCCGGAGTCCGTGTGGTTCACGGCTGTAGGGAAGCGCGTCTAGGCCTCTACGGCGCCGGTCCGCACATTGCTCCGTGGCAGATGCGCATCCACCAGGTGCCCTCGGGGAAGAGGGCCGTTCGGTCGCCCGCCGTCCAGCGACGCAGGGCCGCCTCGTACTGCGCGTTGAAGGCACGGAGGCGTCGGACGGCTTCCGTCGCCGCGGCGCGATGTCCCGCCGTGGAGAATTGGGGGTTGAGCGACCCGAACAGTTCGTAGCTTCGCGCCCGTTTGGTGTGGGCGAGCTTGAGGACCCGCCTTGGGCCGACGAACGCGATGCCGGTGCGTTTGGCCTCCTGCCAGGCTCGTCGCTCCCGGATGCGAACCCGTTCCCTCACCCGCTCTCGGGTGAGTGAGGCGCCGTAGTCGAGTTCGAGGGAGGTGGGTAGCTCCAGCCGCAACGCGATGACCTCGGGCCAGGTCGCGTTCTCGGGGTCGAAGAAGTGATTGGGCCGACGGGCGCGAATCACTCGAGTGCCGAGGTCGTTCGGGAGCGTGTGGGCCCCAGGCCAGTCCTTGGCGTAGCGGACGGCCGAGGCCTCGACCGGATTGGCGATGATGTACGCCAGGGCTTCGATGGTCGCTTCAGGGTTCAAAAGGGCGTGGGCCCCGCTACTTCGTTTGTTGAAGACCTCTTCAGGCCAGCCCCGAAACGCTTTGGTGGCGAGCGCCAAGAGCCGATGAAAGGTCTGCAGGAATCGTGGGAGCTCCCCGCGCACGTCGGTGATGACTTCGTGGGAATGAGTCGACATGAGGCAGGCCGCATGGACCGCCACGCCGTGGAGCTCCGCCGCGTAGCCGAGACAGTACCAGTAGCACTGCTCCATCTGCCGGCCCTCGTCCGGGTTGAGGAGGAAATGGCGTCGCGTCGTACGACGCGACAGGGCCCAGGTCGTTCCCGGGGTCACGATGCGTCTTCGGGTGATGGGACGCGACAGAGCGAAAGTCGTGCCATCGATGGCAC
>JBCDFZ010000026.1:0-76318 GCA_039177115.1 Myxococcota bacterium | reverse complement strand
TCGCTGTTCTCGCGATAGGCTTTCTGTTGCGCGTCGAAGTTCTCGCGCTGGGTCCGCATTCTCTGTTGATGGGCCTCAAAGTTCCGCTGCTGTGCGCGCATGCGTTGGTTGTGCCGCCGCCAGCTGGCTTCTGCCTTTTGCTTTTCTTTCCGGTTGTAGTCGGCAATGAAGGCGCGGTTGTGCTCCGTGTTGAGTACCGCGTAGAGCAAGTCCTCTTTGGCCTTCTCGTAGGCGGACGGAGACGCCTCGAGCAGATGGGAGTAGTAGCCCCAGCTCTCAAACCCCTGCGCCTTCGAGACGAACAATCGGATGAGGACTAGCGAAGGGTTCCCCTCTGCGTCTTGCCATTCCGTCGCGACCGCGTGAAACGCCATCTTCGAAGGCACCGCTTGGTAGAGGAGACCGTGGTAGCGCTCGTCGTACTGCGCGAGCTCCGGCACGTCGAACTGGTTGACGAGACGGTTGCCTCCCTCCTTGGCCATCGGCACCAAGTCCTTTTTCACGACGTCGTCCATCGAACGAAAACGACGAACCTTCTGCCCAGCCTTTCGGTATGCGCGACGCATCCCTGGGTCCCTGGCGAACATGAACATCGCGGGAGGCACATCGGTAACCCGAAGCCCGTCCGGCCCCGTGATCGTGGCTGCGCCCGGTTCGTGCTCCGCATCGAACGTCCAATCCCGAGGAAGCGGAATACGCCCGATTGGATCCGGCCACTGCGGCGAGCTGATCGGATGCATCACCCGGTCCGGCCCAGCCGACGACTCGCTACGCTCAGTGCACCCCACGAGGAGTGCGACGGCCAGCAAGCAGGAAGTGGAGATCGCCTTCGCCAAGACCGAGTTGATATCAACGATCGGCCGCGGCGCCAAGGCAGAGCTTGGTGACGCGGAAGCGACGGCGATGAGCAAAACTCGAGCGGCTCGTCGTGCTCGGCCGCGGACCTAGCGGCGAAGCCGACGCAACTCTGTAGATCACTGACAGAACAGACCGAGCACGGCAGTGGAGCGCCTCAAGAGCTACAACCAACTCCGCCACGACCCCCATGGACGAATCCTCGACCACGTCGACTATACTGACCTCGACGGGAACGTAATCGACAACCTGATTGACCACCTGCCGTAGGAAGCCGCGAGATGGCTCGAGCTCAAAGCAGACTAACACCATACAACGACGCCTACCCGACTTGTGAGCGTACAAGTGCAAAGTTGCTCATATACCCTGGGTCAGCCCGGACACCCTCCCAGATCACCAAGAGCCTCGGCATCGAGCCGACAGAGGCGGTTTCACTGGGTGAATCTGCCACCAACTCGCTTGGTATCTCGCGTACCGCGAAATCCGCACGCTGGTCCCTGGATTCTGAGGGCCATGTGTCGTCACTGGACCTTCGGCGCCATTTGGACTGGCTACTGGATCGCCTCGAGCCCTCCTCCAAGGAGCTCTTGGAACTACAATGGCACCGAGGTGTCGGCATGGCGGTTGATTGCATCTGGTGGTCGCGTGGGGGCCAGGGAGGCCCCACGCTCTGGCCGGAGCAAATGCTGCGACTAGCCAATCTGAATCTGGAGTGCGGCTTCAGCCTCGCATTCTTCGGCGAAGACGAGGTGCCGATGGGTCCGACCCTGGATCGAGGCTGACGAGGACCAGACGGTTGCGTTCTTCGGGACGGACTGAGAGCGTTCGCCAGGCGGGTTGTGATGCGGATATCAGGCCCGCCTCGAGGTGTCCGAACCCGGTCTCGCTTGCCCAACCGGCTCTAGGTTCGAACCGCCGAAACACTAGCCAGGGTGGGTCGTGATGCGGTCTTGCGGAGGCGTCGGAGTGACAACCCGTACGCGTGCAACCACCTCGGGTTGGAGCGACGCGGAAGGGAGGCTTGCCTGCGCTCACGTCTCACTTGAACCGGCGCAGAACAATGCAAGCCGACCTGTCCCCCACAAGACCGTGTCACGACCCACCCCCGTGCTGGCGCCCCGATGCCATTGTTCTGCTATGAGGACCCTCGGCCGATGAACGAGCGGTATCTCAGCGAGGTGAATCGGGGCGTGCCGTTGGCGCGGGAAGACGAGTTTACGCCCGTGCCGATCGGGCCGATTTCCGTGTGGCCGCCCGTGGTGTTGGCGCCGATGGCAGGCGTGACCAACTGGCCGTTTCGGGCGATCTGTCGGCGATTCGGGGCGGGCCTCTACGTCAGTGAGATGATCACCGCGCGTCCGCTCGTCGAGGGGCGCAGCAAGACGCTCATGCTGGCCGAGTTCGGTGCCGACGAGACCCCGCGGAGCCTCCAGCTCTACGGCGTCGATCCCTACTACGTGGGGGAGGCCGTGAAGTGGCTCGTCGGCGAGGGGCGCGTCGATCACATCGACATGAACTTCGGATGCCCGGTTCCCAAGGTCACGCGTAAAGGAGGCGGCTCGGCCATTCCGGCGAAACCTCGGCTTCTCGCTAACATCGTGCGCGCCGCGGTATCGAACGCGGAGAACATCCCCGTCACCATCAAGTTCCGGATGGGGATCGACGACTCGCTCATGACCTTCGAAGACGCGGGCGCGGTCGGAGAAGACGAAGGCTGTGCGGCGGTGGCGCTCCATGCACGAACCGCGGCGCAGCTCTACGACGGGGAGGCGCGCTGGGAATCGATCGCCAAGCTCAAGCAGCGCGTCACGTCGATCCCGGTGCTCGGCAACGGCGACATCTGGGAAGCGCATGACGCGCTTCGCATGATGCGAGAGACCGGCTGCGACGGCGTGGTGATCGGACGAGGGTGCCTCGGTCGTCCATGGCTGTTCCGAGACCTGGCCGACGTGTTTGCAGGGAGGGAGCCGCAGGACCCGCCGACATTTGGCGAAATCGCCGACATCGCGCTCGAACACGCGACGCTGCTGTCTAAGTGGGTCGGAGAGTCTCACGCGATGCGGATGTTCCGCCGCCACAGCAGCTGGTACACGAAAGGCTTCCGCGGAAGCGCGAAGGCGCGCGCCCAGCTCATGCGCGTGAAAACCCTCGCCGAGCTCGAGCATGGCCTCCGCGCGATGGACGCCACCGAACCCTTCCCCCCGGAAGCCATGCGCGTCCCCCGGGGCAAGACCGCCGGCCGCCAAAAGGTCTCACTTCCAGAGGGCTTCCTCGAAAACCGCCTGGTCGACGACCGCCCCCCGATGCATTTCGACTCCCCACACGTTTCGGGTGGCTGAGCGGGCGCCCTCGCCTGTTGATTGCGTGAGGCGAACACCATGGAGCGCGCAGCATCCGCACGTATGTCATTAGAGTCCGCTGGTGCCCCGCAAGTCGAAAAGCCATCGCAGTCGGGCAGCTCGATCGGCGCGCAAGTTTTCCTTTGACAGCGGGTCGACAGATTCAGAGTATCCAAAGCCATGAGATACCTACCCCTTCTGATCGTGTGCGCCTCTGTGGCTCTGATTGGGTGCCCCAGTAGCGACGAATGTGACACCGACCTCGACTGCGCGGACCTTCCGTGTCCAGACGGCGAGGTTGGGTTCTGTGACTCGTCGGGTGTCTGCGAGTGCGAGATGGGCGGTACCGGGGGCACAGGCGGCACCGGAGGTACGGGCGGCACCGGAGGTACGGGCGGCACCGGAGGTACGGGCGGCACCGGAGGCAGCGTGCCGTCGGATTGCGGGTTCGCTGTCGGCTCCGACGAGCCTGGGCTCGCAAGTGACGTCCAGGTGTTTCTGAACGACGAAGATGTGACCGGAGCAACCCCACCGCCGCTAATCCAGCTGGAAGACATCATTCGGTTCGAGTTCCAGGTCACCGACGCGACGAGCTTCGTTCAGCTCGTTGTGCTGACCGAACAGGGGATCCCCGTTGCGGGAGCCTCGGACGAAGTGGACGGCGGCTCTAGCGTGAGCATGGAACTGCCGGTATCTTCGGCTCCGCCGCCAGGAGCCACCTTTGTCGGCGGCTCTCTGGCGTTCGACAACGGCGGCCCAGGTCAGCCGGCCACTCGCGGGAACATCTTCAACACCGAAGTTCCCGCGTGCGACGCAGTCACGCGCGAGCGATTCGAGGGCAACGATTTCACGGGCCCGTTCGACACAGACTGCACAGCAATCTGCTTCGAGACGTTCTGACGTCCGACCCCGAGGTCCGGCGGCGAAACGGGCGAGTCCCAAGATCCGGCCCTCCCGAGATCCGGCCGACGTTCCGAGAGAGGCCGACCGACCGACTGAAAAGTGTCGTGGTTTCCTGGCGGCGGTTGCCGGCGGAGCCGGGTCTACCGCCGTAGCTGGCGGGCTCAAGTGCGAGAGTCATCTTGAATGAAGCGCTTCACAGCTTTCGCTTGGCTCCGTCTTCCATGAACCGAAGACGTACCGCGACACCCGGAACCGCGCGGGTCCTGTCCCGTAGTACGACACGCCGCCGTTTCCTACTCAATCCCGGGCTCGGGAGGCTTTGGGGACACGCTCCCTCCCCGTAAGCAACTGGAACCGCACGAGATCTGGCCGAAAGATCGCAGGAACTGTGCTCGACCGGACGCCCAGCATTCTGGATTCCAACCGGCGATCTTCGGCTGAGAAACCCATCGCTTTCGGGTGGTTGGTGGGGGGGAGCGTGTCCCCTCCGACCTCAGCCACGGAGATCCAGCCGCGGCGCGGACAGGGCGTCGGGGGGCTCAGACGACCCGAAACGGTGGGCGCTCGAACAGCACGCGTAGCCGATAGATAGTCACTTCGATTTTTCTGGTGTGGCGACCCGAAGGCGCATTGGTACCGGGGGCAATGAGACTGCGTTCATGAAGCGGTGCAGGGGAAGACGCTACGCCGAACGCGTCCTGCGCTAGAAGTTCGTGACGAGATCGTAGCTCTTGACGCTCGCGAGAAACATGACGATCCCCCATCCCTCGGAATCGAAAGTTCGTGTGCGCCGGCTGTTGAAGACGGTTTGAACGTCTGTGCGCTCTAAGAAGATCTGGCTTCCATTCTCGTCGTAGCCTGCCGTCTCGAGGCGCTCGAGAACCCCATCTGCGCCTTCGTCCCGCTCGAATCGAAGCAGGTTGCCATCGTCGTCGCGGATGTACGTGATCAGGCGATCGATCATCCCATCTCCGTCGGAATCCGTTTCGATGAGCACGATTCGACCAGCTTCATAGGTGCGCTCGGTCACCGCGACGGCGATACCATCTGCGCCTTCGTCGATCTCTTGACGTGTCACGTTGCAAAATTCGTCGTACCCGGTCGTCGTGGTGAAGTTGATCGACCCGTCGGCGCCGTCGTCTCGGGCGTCGAGCAAAGTGTTCCCCGCGTCGTCGTACTCGAAGGATCGGATTTGGTTCGTGTCGCCGTCACCGTTGAGATCAATCAGCCGTCGAGCAAGCTCTCCGTTTCCATCGTACTCGAACGTTTCGATGCGATTCGGTACGCCGTCGTTGTTGCTATCTCGTTCGAATCGACTCAGGTTCCCGTTCTCCTCGTAGTCCCAGGTTTCGACCCTGTCGGGCATGCCGTCGTCGTTGAAGTCCGCTTCGAGGCGTGTCCGGTTCCCATCCCCATCGTAGGTCGAGACTTCGACCAAGTTGAGCACCCCGTCGCCCTCGTCGTCGCGGGTGTAGCGAGTCACGCTGCCGTTCTCGTCGTAGGTCCACCGCTCTTCGCGCTCGGGGAGGCCGTCTTCATCTACATCCAGAGTCTCACTGGTGACGAACCCCTCCGGGCTGTATGTCCATGTCGTGAGCCGGGACGGCGTGAACTCGCCCCTGTTGTTCAAGTACGTCAGCATGTTGTTGTTCTCGTCGTAGGTCCATGCATCGAACCTTTCTGGAACGCCGTCCGGCGGTTGCCCGAGAGTGCCGACGTCAGAATCGCGCCGTACGAGGTTCCCTTGGGGGTCGTACGTATAGGTCAGAGTCTGCCCGACCGGGCCTTCCAGGGGGCCGATCCCAACGGTGGCAGGAAGGAAGATCTCGGGGTCGACGCCCAACGCTTCGTAGAGGTGCGACATCGCGCGTGCCGCTCCGGCTGGCGCGCGGGGTTCGCCGAACAACGAATCTGAATTGGCACGTGCGAGGGCCTCACGGAACGCGAAGACCGAAGCGAAGCCTCTTGGCGGCACGGCAAAATCAATCGAGACGTTGGCGAAGAGATTCGCGGCCGCCTCACTAATCATGATCCCGTTCATGGGGTCGTCGTCTGCGTCCAGCGTCTGCAGGAAGACCGACAGGTTGACTACGGTGCGAAACGGAGACTTCACGCGCTCGAGTAGTTCCTCATGCAGCCTGCTCGTCCCGACGACGATCGATGCTTGCGGAACGAGGTCGAAGACGGTGACTTCGGCTTGCCCGTTCGCTTCGCCGAGGATGGTGCTACCGATTCGGAACGTCACGGTCTCACCGGGTTCGTATCGAAACGTCCCGTCTTCGTCGGTGACTCCCGATCGCGTCGCGGTCTCGTAGGTGACGCCTGAGACGGGTGGGCCGATCAGCGCACCACGAAGTCCGCTGTCGCTTCCACCGCTGCCACCTACGCCTCCTACGCCTCCTACGCCGCCGGTGTCCCCGCCGCCGCCGCTACCGCCCGCAGAACTGGTCGCCCCACTTCCCCCGCAGCCCATGACGAGCGCGACAGAGAGAAGGGCCGCCCGCGACTTTCGTGAACGAGCGATCATCGGAGCCCTTTCATCTTGGCGCGCTGCGCAACATAGAAACGACCACCGCGCAATTCGGCGATCAGCGTCATCGGGATGGGCAGGGAGAGCATCATGGGAGGTGGAAGTGGAGCACCAGGTCGTTTGCGGCGATGAACACCTCGCGAGACCCCGCCCGCTGCAGCGTAGTGGCCGGCCCCCCGCACCACAGGAGCGTCACGAACGCGAGAGAGAGACGCGAAGCAGCCGCTGCGTCAGTCCTCACAGCGCAAACCCGTACATGTTCAGCAACCGACTCTGCTCTTTGTTCTGGTAGACCTCGATTGGGAAGCCACGGCGCTGCTTCTCGTATTCGGACCCCGCTTCCACGGCCATGATGACGAAGGCGTTGGGCCGAATGCCCCGAGCCGACCAGTCGTAGAACGTGGTGGGTGCAGGCGTCTTGGTCCTCTTCACACGCCCGACCTTCTTGCACGTTCGCCGGTAGTAGAGGCGCCCGTCTTGAACATGGCTGATCTTGTCGGTCGCGACGCAGTGGTACTTGTCCTCCGTCCAACTGGTGGACTTGAAGGTCGCCGGCACAAGCTCGTTTTGGGCCTTGCCGACTGTCTTGACGATTCCGCTCGTCCTCGCGTTGAACCAGCCCCCGGTGCTCGGGATCTTCGTGCGTTCAGGACTCGTCGCGCGGATCCGAACGAAGTTTTTGGAGTTGGCCTGAAACGCCGCGAAGTCGATCGGAAACTGATCGCGGTCCGATTTGATACGATTGAGCTCGTCGATCATCGCAAAGCGCACCGCTGCCCGCGGGCCGCGCCACGGCCTCGTGCGTTCGTTGAGCTGCAGATAGAGGGCGCCGACGCTCGACGGTGACGTGACGGCGTAGCAAGCGCCCAGCGCGTTGAGCAGCACGTAGCCGATTGGACCCTCGACGCCTTTCATGAACGCGTCCTTGGACTTGAAGCGGCTCGACTTGACGAACTTGACCATGCCGGGCTCTATGCGCCCCCAACATCCCTCCACTGCGCTCTTGCGGGGACCGAGAAGCGCTTCTTCGAACGCGAAGGTCGCGTCCATTGCTCGCTTGTGCTTCTTGTAGGCTGTCACCCACTCCGCCCAAGCGTTTTTCGGTACCGTTTCGAGCAGCGCTTTGTAGTCCCGGTCTGACGCGGTCTTCGTACTTGCCGATCGCTCGAGTTCCGCGAGAAGGGCCTTGGCTTTTGCGTAGGATTCCGCGGCAATCGCTCGAAAAGCCGCGTTCATGTCCGCGGTTTCCCGCTCGAGCTTGGCCGCGTCGAGAGCGCGTACGTCGGCGCCGCAGAGTCCGACGGCGGTCCAATCGTCTTTCCGCCACTCATGAGTTCCGCGCGGTAGGCACTGGAGCGCGATCGTGAGCCGGTCGAGTTCCGTCGGGGGCGCGTCGGTGCGATCCACGAACCATTCGTACTCGGGTGAAACCTTGCCCTGCGACACATAGAAGGGAGGGTTGCGACACCCGAAGAGAACACTGCGGGCACGCGCAGTTTGTGCTTCGGCAAAGGTGGGTTCCTCGTCGACCACAAGGTCGCGGCAGCCCTGCTGAACCGACGTGTCCCAGCTACCGGGATCGATCCGCGCGACCATCGAGTCGACGGCGGCATCTTTCGTTTGACCCGTTCGATTGACCCACAGTTGCACGGCAGAAGCGGCGAGCGCTTGGAACTCCGGATCCTCGGGATGCTCGCACAGGTCATTCAACAGCGAGGCAGTCCTTTCGGGCGTAAGTCCGCTGCGCGCGGCTGCTGTCAACGTTCGGCCGACTCTCGAGGTAGCTTTCGATTTGGCGGCTCCGGTGGTGGAAGCCTGGCTGCACCACGTCGGCTTGAATGGAGCGACGACGGGGTAGCCTTCTTTGGCAAGGACCGACGGCGAATCGGCGCCAACTGCGGGCGGCCAAGACGAGAGGCCGAAGAGGCACGCAAGACCGACGAGACGACTAGCGATCGGTGAACGCTTCACTCGGGCTGGGATCTCAGTCAGGCGGCGCGGCGTCTATACGTAATTTCTCTGGGCATGGTCCGAGTGTGGAACGAGACGCGGTTCGCAGATCCGCTTGGCGATGGTATCTTTCTCCGAGGAAACGCTGATGGAGCCCGTCGCTGCAGCGATGATCGACCTTGTCCGAGCGGCCTATGACCTTGATGTCGAGGACGCCGAGTGGTTGCCACAGATGATGGCGGCCGGGCTGTCGATCCTCGACCATGGTCTCGGGGTCGTGGGAGGCGTCTACACACGGCCCCCCGGGGGTGGCGAGGTCAGCACGAACCAGATCCACGTTGCGTCTGGCCCCGAAGACTTCGCCCTTCGTCAGGCGCGGGTCGGGCTTGAATGTCCACCCGAGGTCCAACAGGCGTGCACGAGGCCCGGGATTTGCGCGACGCTCAGTGAGGTCGCGGGAGAGAAATACGCCTCGGCGGTCGAGAGCTGGACCCGTCATCACGACTACGCGAAAGACGCACTCGGTCTCTCGGCCGTGGACCCGGACGGTCAGGGCGTGATGCTCATCGCTCCGCTTCGTGAACGAACCCGGCTCCACGGACGGCTCCGTCATCGATGGCAGATGCTGGGAGCCCATCTTGCGAGCGGGTTTCGTCTTCGAAGAGTCCTGCGAATGCGTCACGCGGAAGAGTTTGCCGGCTCGGACCTTCCCCTCGGCGCAGCCGCGGTGCTCAACCCGGGAAGCTTCGACGTGTTCGAGGCGGAGGGCGCGGCGCAGGACCAGAGCATGCGATCGGCGCTCCGCGAAGAGGCGAAACGCGTGGATCGGGCCCGCGGACGGCTCGGCTCGGTACCTCCAGAGGAGGCGCTACAGCTGTGGCGAAGTCTCGTGGAAGGCCAATGGTCGATGATCGATTGGTTCGACTCGGATAGGCGGCGCTTCATTCTGGCACTCCCCAATCCACCCGACGTGCGCGATCCCCGTGGCCTCACGGAACGCGAAAGCCAAGTCGCCACCTACGCGGCACTCGGCGACAGCAAGAAGCTCATCTGCTACCGCCTCGGGCTCTCGAGTTCCCGCGTGTCGACGCTCCTCCACAGCGCGATGCGAAAGCTTGGAGCCGACTCCCACGCAGCGCTCGCCACTTTCATGCTCACCGACAAACCAGAGTAGATCTGCACGGTGACTTCGTACTATGCCGTACAACAAAATCGCAGCGACGACGCTCGTCGTCCTGGATTCCTAACTGCGATCTTTGGCCTAAAAACTCAGCGCGTTCGGGCCGTTGGAAGGGGGGAGCGTGTCCCCTATCCGCTAGTCGAAATCGCAGACCCCAGCCCCACAGGACTGGTCGCACGCCTGAATCTCGGACTGACATTCGTCACCACCGGACACCAGGTCCTCGAGTTGCTCGCAACCGAGGTTACCGGCGCAGTTCGCGACGGATTCGAACGCATTCCCGCACGCAGACGAGCTCGCGAACGCAGCGTCGACTGCGCCCTCGCAGGTCGACGAGCAGTCTGGCAATGAGGCAGCGCAGTCCGCGACGTTGTCGCAGAGAGATTCGCAGGCGGTGTTCCCACCGCTGCTATCGTCGCTACAGCCAACGACAAGCAGAAGCCCCGCGAGGCCAACACCAATGATGAAGCGCGTCATTTTCATGCTCTTCTTCCTCCCGCTTCGACGATACCGTACGAACGCGTGACCAATCAATGGGTTCGCTGAGACCGGCCATGCTGCTTGTCCAAACCCACGGATGAGGAAATCACGGAGGCTCCCACGAGCTCATGGATCGCAAAGCGCGAGGGTGGCACTTCACGGACGACAAGCCGAAGCTCCGCTCGCTGGTTGGCTTCGTAGATCTCGACAAGTGTGAACTCCTCAGTGAAGACCGGCCGCGGAAGGCTCTCGAGCTGTGCGATGCGGCTCGCGACTACGGCAACAACGCAGCCTTTTGGTCGACCCGCGGATACGTGCTGACGCGACTCGAACGATACGACGAGGCAATCGATTCACTTGACCGCGCGCTCGAGATCCTACCTCAAGACGTCGAATCGCTGGATCGTCGTGGATACGCTCTCATCAAGCAGACCCGATACGAGGAGGCATCCCACGATCTGGTCCTCGCGACCCGTCTCAACCCAGTGCACCAATCGGCTGAACAGAACCTCCATCATGCGTTGGCCAAGCTTACGCTCGTCGCGTACTCTGCGGTGAGCGCAGGGAATGTCGACGAAGGGATCGAGACCTACAACCGTGTACTCGCGGTGCACCCGAGATACACGGACGCCCTCATCCATCGAGGCTACGCTCACGCCAAGAAGGGCGACCTGGAGCGCGCGGAGAGAGACTACCGTCACGCGATCGACGTCGACGACGACAACATCGAAACCTACCGGCCTCGACCAGGTGTTGTTCAAACAGAAGCGGCTTGATGAGATCCTCGAGCACTGGAGCGACTATGTTGAGCGGCACCCCCGGGACGTCGTGGCCATCTACGAACGAAGTGGGACGCACTACCACAACGGAGACATGGACTCGGCCCGACGGGACGTGGAGCGCGCGTGCAGACTGGGTCACGAAGACGCGTGCCGAACGCAACGCCGTTTTGCCAACCGCTGAGTTGCGCTGCATTGCTTTGGGCGGCCTGCGAGTACACGTCGCCGAGTCGCGGATACGCATCGGATGGTTGCGAGACAGCTCCCGAGGAGACCGTCCGTAAAACGCCGACCTGTTCTTGAGGCTGCTCCCCTCCGGGCGACCTACTCGTGTAGTTTGATCTTCAGCGTCATGGGGACACGCTCCCCCACTTCAACCACTTGGAACCACGAGGGATTTGGCCGAAGGATCGCTGCGAGGACGCTCGATCGGTTACTTCTCATTCCGGATTCCAACCTGCGATCTTCGGCCGAGAAACCCATCGCTTTCGGGCCTTTGGAGAGGGGGAGCGTGTCCCCTATGGACCTATGGAAGCGCACCGTCCCTGCGATTCAGTGACTTGGTTTGCGAAACTTGAGCGTCATGCGGTCGCTCTCGCCGATCTCTTCGTATTGCGCTCGGCCCGTGTCGCCAAGGCGCAGTACGGGAGGCAACGTCCAGACGCCAGCGGGGTGGTCGTGGGTGTCTCTCTCGTTGCGATTGATATCGGAACTCCCGACCAGCTCGAAGCCGGCCTTTTCGGCGACCGCGATGACGTAGGACTCAGGAACGTAACCGTTCTTCGCGCTTTGCCCCGGGTTTGCTCCGTCGTCGGCCCGGTGTTGCACGACTCCGAGAACTCCTCCCGGGCGCAGGACGTCAAAAAAAGCCGCGTAGGCTTCTTCTTCTCCACCGTCTGAGATCCAGTTATGGGTGTTTCGAAACGTAAGCACCATGTCGACCGATCCGTCGGGCCCAAGGTCGATCTGGGAAGGGGGATCGAACGTCGCGATCTCTACCTCACCAAGAATGTCAGGGCGCGTCGCCTTCAGCTCGATGAAGCGGTTGCGGTACTTGGCACGTCTGCTTTCCGCGCTCGGCACCCCCACTGTGAGCTGGCCCTTCTCCTTGAGGAACAGCGCCAAGATCTCCGTGTACCAGCCACCGCCGGGTCGCACCTCGAGGACATGCATATCGGGCTCGACGCCGAAGAAAGTCAGAGTTTCCACCGGGTGGCGATACTCGTCGCGAGCCTTGTTTTCAGGAGAGCGGGTGGCGCCGGCGACAATCGCGTCGAGCGTAAGTGCGTCGCCGACAACCTCATCCCCGGCTCCGGAAAGGGTCGCTGATGCAGGCGCGACCACCTCGGACTCGGACCTAGCACAGCCTAGTGACAGCACGGTTGCAAGTGACAGAAGCAAGGCGGTGGGAGCGTTCTTCTTGATGCGCATGACTGGCGTCACCCTAGACGCTGCAAGGTCATGTGCAACGGGAGTTGCGAGGAGATCAAGTCACTCAAACGCCTTTTCAGGTTTGTACAGGCCGAGGAGTGACTGCCGCGCAACTCGAAGCTCATCGCTATCCCAATGGGCTAGAAGCGATGCCTGCGAGAGCGCGGTCTTCCAAGCGTCAACGCGGTCGACTAGGGTGCGCGTATGAATAGCTTGAATACCTTCGCTTATCTAATGGCACTAGCGCTCTTGACTGGATGTGGCGACGGCGGGGCAGACGGTCTGCTCGAGCGCGAATGTGACCCGAATGAGCTCCGATTCGAACCACCCGGTTTGTTTTTCGTGGCCGGAAACGAGGCGACGACACAGGTGGCGCTCCTCGGGAATAGTGCTCAAGAAGCGTTTCCACCGACCTCTGAAGAAAGGAGCGTTTCATTCAGCTTCTTGCCCTTGGAGAATACCCTGTGCGTAGGTTGCGGGGTCGACAGGGGATTCGAGAACATCGACGCCACCGTGGTTGCCAAGCTGGAAGGCGACCCGGAAACGCCGGAGGACGACTGTGTTGCGACCCTCACCGTCTCCTGCGGCATCGGAAGCGGCGGCACGCAGAACAGTCGGCGAGAATGCGCGCTCGACGGGTTCGGACCTCCGTACATCTTCCTTCCCTAGAACCGAAAGATCCGGACGACGTTGGATGGAGGGCGTTGGTCGTCGTGAGAACGACAGATTTGCGCGGTGACTTCGCCCGAGGTGGCCCTACACTCCGGTCGGGAGGAGTCGTCATGTCTGAGCATCGAGCGACCATCGTTTGGGATCGGCAGGGGACCGCGTTCACGTACAAGGAGTACACGCGCGACCACGTGTGGAAGTTTGAAGGCGGGAGTGAAGTGCGCGGTTCGGCGGCGCCGAAGTATCTCGGCAACGAAGCGCTCGTCGACCCGGAGCAAGCGTTCGTCGCCGCGCTCTCGAGCTGCCACATGCTCACCTTCTTGGCCGTCGCCGCACGAGACGGCTTCGTGGTCGATCACTACGAAGACGCTGCGATCGGGTACCTGGAGCGCAACGATCAGAAAAAGCTCGCCATCACGCGGGTCGTGCTCTCGCCGCGAATCAGTTGGGGCGGGGATGCGCCGGATCAAGCGCACCTCGACAAGATCCATCACCTCGCGCACGACCAGTGCTTCATCGCGAACTCGGTGACGACGAAAATCGAAGTCGCCTGAGCTTGGCGTAGCCCCAGCGCGTCGAGGACGGGGGTAAACAGGTCTCGGTCGCCGTCAGGAAGTGGCCGGTCTCGATGCGGTGCAATGAGATTCGGCCAACGACGAGACCAATACGCTCGACACCGCGTCCATCGCGATCGCTCAGCATGCCGAGTCGGAGCGCGACGGTTCTGGGTTGCGGGATGTCGCGAGGCGACCGCTCGCGCGCAAACCCCATCGACCGGAACCGTGTCCTGAACACACCGGTCCGCGCTGGTCTGCTCGACCGGGATTCGCCCGCATCAATTACGTATGGAAACACGGTCGAATCGGCCGCACGATCACCTTTGCAATGTCGGGCAGGTCGAAGCGATCAACAGAGGCAACCATCGGAATCGCGGAGGCGGCGTACGACCTGAGCGCAGCCGATGCGGATTGGTTCCCGCGGGTACTCGCAGCCACGGTACCGCTGCTCGACCGGGGTCTCGGAGTTACTGGGCTCGTGGGCAAGCAACCCGATGGTGGACAGCCGATCATTCCCGAAGCCATGCACGTGGCCTCGGGCGCTCAGGATTTCCCTTCCAAGTTGATGCGCGCCATGGCGGAGCTCCCGCGCTCGAGCGTGATGCGGCAGCTGCGCGCTGGCATCGGGGTTCTATCGGAAGTCACCGCAGAGGACCCATTGTTCCTCGACGCGTGGCGGAGGCACATCGACTACGCGGCCGATGGCATCGGCCTCACCGCGATGGATCCGAACGGGCGCATGATCCACATGGTTGCGCCCACAACGAACACAATCGTCCTCACCGACACGGAGCGGCAGCGATGGCGGATGCTCGCGGCACACCTGAGCGCAGGACTCCGCCTGCGAGGCCGGCTCCGGCGACCCTCATCCGCGTCGAGTCAGGACACGGGGCTACCGTTTGGGGCGGAAGCGGTTTTCGATGCGGGCTCGCTGAGTCTGGCGGACGCCTCCGGATCGGCCAAGGCGAAAGACTCGGTGACGGCAATGCGGGAAGCCGCAGTTCGCGTAGACCGCGCCCGTGGGAGGCTTCGCCGCGACGACCCAGACGAGGCACTTTCGCTATGGTGGGCGCTCCTTCGCGGAAAGTGGTCGATGGTGGAATGGTTCGATACCGACGAGCGCCGGTACGTGCTCGCGATCCCGAACCCGCCTTCCGTGAAGGACCCACGTGGACTTACGAAGCGCGAGAGCCAAGTCGTAGCGTTCGCGGTGCTGGGCGAGAACCACAAGATGATCGCGTACCGCCTTGGCATCTCGCGTTCAACTGTGACGCGCACGTTGCGGGCGGCGATGAGGAAATTCAATGTCAAAACACACGCGGAGCTCGTTGCAAAACTCCGCGCGTTACGGCAAGCTCTCGACCACGCGGTCGGCCCCAGCGCTTCGAGTGGCGCATGCAACACCGAGTAGCCGGACGACAACGACATGGATCGCGCGGGTGTTTCGAAGCTCATCGTTTTGATGTCAATCGTTTGGCTTCAAGGCGCGTCGTGCGAGGGGAGCAGCTCGCTCGCTCCGGCCGCCGAGCTTCGCGTTGCGCATCTCGCACCGGGAGTCCCGAACCCGTTAGATACGGCACTCGACTTTGAAGTTCTCAGTCAGGGTTCGTTCGACGACATCCAATTCGCGCACGTCAGCGATACTGTGTTGCTCGATGCTGACACCTATTTCGTCACGGCATCGGCAACGAACGGTGTCGCCGAAGCCCTCGCAGACGCGGCCCCCAGGCTAGACGACTCCACACTCTCGACCGTGATCGCATACAGAGACGCAAGCGAACCGGACGGGTTGAACCTCGCGGTCCTCGGGGCCGACGAGTTCGGGCTTGGGACGACCACGGGTCGACTCGTCGTCGGCCATGGTGCCGATGATTCGGAATGGGCTCTGGTCGACGTGGTTGATGCGAGCACGGGGGAAGTGCTGATCGCAGGGCTGGCTTTTGGGGACCAATCCGCGCCGATCGACGTGGAGGCAGGTGAGCTCGAAGTGAGATTCGACGGAGTTCTGCCCTCGGCCGACATCAGCCAGGGCCCCTTCCTCGTCACGGTAGAGCCGGACGAGCTTCTGCTGTTGTTCATCATCGACGTCGATACGAACGTAAACTCCGTGAACGCAGAACTCTACGGATTGGGTCCTCGCACGATCGGCTCAATCGACCCGCTGCCCAAAGGGATGCCGTGACCGTTTTCGGTCTTGGGCGCGTCGCCATACCCGGGCTGTTCGCGCTGATCGCGGTCTTTGCTTGCAACGCCCCGCCGCTCTTCCCCGAACCACCGGCGGACGCCAACAGTCGATTCGAGGGCCTCGAACCCGAGTCCTATACACTGTTCGGCCGCCCGAACGAAGACGGAGTAAGCTCCGAATGCTGCATGCCGAGCTGTCCGTTCGAGGAAGACGGGGAAGCGCACGTGTGGACGGCGCCGGTCTACACGCCTCAAGACATGGAAACGCTCTACTGGGACTGGGAGCTCGTCACCCCGTGGCCCGTGTTCGCGGGAAACGAGTTTCGGCCCCCTCTCGATCCACCCGACCCACGTGTGCCCTGGGTATGCGCGGTCGTGCCTCGTCCCGAGCTTCGGAACGACTCCGAAGCACCGATGCCCTACGACCTGGTCGACTATCCGTCGCGCGAGGCCGCGGAAGCCGCAGGGGCCATGGTGACCCACCGTGGTCGGTGTGGGGCTTGCTCCTCTCTTCGGAACCTGGCGATCTACATCGCATACCCTGACCTCACCGAGCCCATACGGGAGTGCGCGCTCGTTGGCATTTTCGATAGCTCGTTCAGTCGACTCGCCTGCATTGCGAGCCTCGGGTTCGACCTGCCGTGCGCCCAAGCCTGGGACTTCAACACCACGAACACTCAGAAGAAGTGCATCTCGGTGTGTGGAGGCCCGAAGAAGCGAAAGAAACCGGCCAACATCGACTATGAATGCGGTCCGGGGAAGTTCGTCCCCACGGACATCAATCTGGTCAGTGACTGCCTTGCGTGTGACGAGCTCTTCAGCCTCGAGATTTTTCGCACCGCCGCGGGTAGGTCCCGACGCGGCTCGGGCCTGCCATCACCCATTTGCCGGCGATGCGAGGGAGTGGAGAGAATCGAGCACTTCTATCGGATGCCGGAGCCATGAGGGTCCGGCGATGCGTTTTCGTTGTCTCTCTCATCGGCTACGCGGCACTCGCGCATCGGACTGCGGAGGCGAGTCCGCTGGAACCACCGATGGCAGAGGCAGCCGTCGACGAAATCCCGGCAACCAATGCCGAACCCGAGGAGGAAGCAACCGGAGTCGACGCGACCGCCGACCCGACCACTCCACGAGCTGTCGAGGGATGCAACGCCGCATGCGAGTCGACGTGCGAATGTCGAAAGGGCATCAACGTGACGCCCTACAAGAACCTCATCTTGCTCAACTTCGGATCGACCCTCGCGGGACGCATCGAGCTCGAGTACGAGAGGGCGCTCCATCGCATCGTTTCGATCTTCGGTGGAGCGTACGCCGTAGCGTTTGATAGCCTTGGAAACGAGAACCTCGTTGGGTTCGGCATCGAAGTCGGAACACGCGTGTTCGTGTTGGGCCGCGCGCCCGAAGGTATCTGGTTTGCCGGCACCGTCGGCATGTTCTGGCGCAATCCGCGCGGCAACCGGTCGGTGAAGACGCGCGGCTTGGAAACCGGACTCTTGGTCGGCTGGACGGGCGTCTGGGGTCGGTTCGCGCTCTCGCTCGGTGCGGGAGCGACGTACAACTACGGCCGAGTTTCAGTACTCGGGCAAAGCGTAGGCGACTCGGAGTTCAACCCCTTGTTCAAGATCGGAATCGGCGTTGCGTTCTGATCGCGACGGCACAAAAAGTGTCGTGCGAAAGTCATCTCAAGACGACGAGCGCACGAATTACGTATGTGATTCACACACTTTACGTATGGAGCCACTCCCCTGAGTTCGGCATCCTCAACCGTAGCTCGCTTCGAACACGCGACAGGAGGTCAACATGCGAAACAAAACTCTCATACTCGTCTCGATGCTCGCCACGACGAGCGCTGCGTGCAGCGGACTCGGCATCTCCACGACGCCCACGCTCGGCTCTCAGATGGCGGGCGAACACGGCGTTGGCGAGATCTGGGCGGGAAGCTACGAGGCCAGCGATCTCGATATGCAGCTTGCCTCCCATGGTCAGGATCGGTTCCACGAGGAAGACTGGATGGGAATCGCCTCCCACAACTCGTCAAACGCTGCGAAGAGCAGCCCTCGCGCCGAACGATTCATCGAAAGAACCATGTACTATGAATTCACTCCACGAGAGCGAGCGGGACAGACGACACCGACGAGGCAGTAGTCGATCCCTGGCAGGCGAAGAAGTCATGGCGTTTTTCCGCGGCGCGTCCTGCCCCATCGCGCCCGCGAACACCCAGTTGAGGGACCATCGGCGACAGCTCGGCGTTGCGTCACGAAGGCCTACCAAAGGAGCTCGAGGGGGATGAACGCGAGCGTCGTGCACGAGGGCGCCGACTACTCCGGCACGACGAGCGTTTCGGGTGCCGGTGGCACGTCGAGGGCGCGCTCCACGCACACCGTGTAGAAGAACTTGCTCCTCGATGTGCTGGTGTACTCAGAGACGTAGGCGAGGCGCCAGCCCTGCTCAGAGAGCTTGTCCACATGTGCGGCGAACCTCCAGCTTTCCTTGTCCCCGTAGCGGAAGCAGTGTGTCGCGATCGGTACATCGCCGTCGAAGTTGGTTCGCATCGCGCTCGTGTAGCCCGGGTTTCCGCAACCCAAAGCCAGAAGTGAAAACGGAACCCAAAGAAGCCACGTTCGCATCGCGTTCGCCTTTCGCATCCGGACTCATCTTGGATGATGATGCCGCGGGTTGCCGTTTCGTAACAAACGCGCTTCGGTGGGAACAAGAAGATTTCGCGGCAACGTCGCGACGCCCGACGATCTGCGACCTCTTGTCTCAACGGCCGAGAACGGCGCGCTCATCGCCAACTCAGTAGCGACGAAGATCGGAGTCGCGGGAGCCTGCGGGCCTTGGCGGCCTGAGCGTCAGACCTGCGGCGTGGCGACCGGAGCTTCCTTTGGAGCCTCACGCCGGGCAAGGCGTCGCTCGAGCCTGGCGACGCGGCGTTCACAAGCTTCATCGCCTTCGGCGGCCGCCGTTCGGCGGGCGTGCTCGAGGGCCCGCTCGGTGTCTTTGCGGCGGTGCTCGTAGTGCTTGCTCAGCGCCAGTCGCGCAGCTGCACTCATGAGCTCGTCGTCGGCTGCGTCGAGCGCTTCGAGTAGCGCCCGTTCCTCGCCATCGGCGTCACCCTCTCTTCGGGCGAGCTTCGCCGTGAGCAGGCATGCTTCCACCGTGCACCCGGTGGACCCTCCCCCATCGGCTGCGGCGCGCGCAAAGGACCGCGCCCTGCCCGCGTCTCCGGTGCGGTCCGCGATCTTGGCGTAGGCCAGGTGGTCTCGCGGGTCGTCCTCGCCGTGCACTTCGTCGAAGTGGGCGACGAGCTTGGCGATCAGGGCCGCAAGCGCGATCAGATCGTTTGCGTTGTGCTCGATGACCTTCGCGATGGGCGACACCTCGCCTCCGTCCAAGTAGTCGAAGTAGAGCTGCGGAATCAGCGCCCCCGATACGTCGTCTTGTCGCGTCATGCCGAGCACTTTGCGCTCGAGCTCGACGAGCCGCACCGACCCGAGCCGCGACCGCAGCACGCGGCGCGCGCAGTGCAACAAATCCACGTGCGGCGGAAGCTCGGGGGCCGGGACGCGGTTCATGATGTAGCGGGTGCGAAGAAGCGGCCAATCGAACGTTTTGCCGTTGAACGATACCACGCAGGAGCTCATCGCGATGCGCTCCCGCAACCAGTGGAGCATCGGCGCCTCGCGCCCGAGCTGCGGCAAGAACAGCTGCTGTACCCGAAGCGACTCGTCTTCGAACCAGGCAATGCCGATGAGGAACGGGACCGTCCCGGTGCCTCCGGCGAGGCCGGTGGTCTCGGTGTCGAAGAAGAGCGCCCGGCGAATGTCGATACCCTCGAGCGACGGGTCGAGGGCGAGCTGCGCCAACCGGTCGACGCACACGTCGAGCGCCGACACCACCGGCGCGCGACCGTGATGGTGGTGCGGTTCGAGGTAGGCATCGATGAGATGGACCGGCCCGTGCTCCGTCTCTCGAGGCCCGCCAGGAATCGCCCCCGCCACCGAGGCGACGTCGATCGCTCGCGGGGCGGGGCGCTTCAGTCGCGCGAGGCTTCGCTTGATCGACATCGTGAAACCTCAGTGCGTGGCGCGGATCCCCACCGCGTCGAGAATCCCGAGAACGAGCTTCTTCCGAGCGGCTTCGACGTCGTCTTCTCCTGAGGCGTCGGGCCCGATGCACCCGGGACAGCCCTCGTCGCAGTCGCAGCTTTCGATCAGGTGCCGCGCGCGCCGGAGGAGCTCCTCGCGCTCTTCGAAAAGCCGTGGCGCAAGCCCCACGCCGCCAGCGACCGTGTCGTAGAGAAAGATCGTCGGATCGAACCCAGGCCCCTGCCCTTTGCCGGGCGGGCCTTCGTCCTCGTGGCGGCTTCCGAGCGTGCGCCCGAGGTCGCGCGGGTCGACCATGAGCCCCACGGCCCCCACCACGTGCATCGCCTTGGAAAGCCCTCGGAGCGCATCGACCACGGTCGCCCGAGGCTCCGGCTGACTCTGTACGAAATCCTCTGGGAACGTGAGCCAGAACGCGGTGGTGTGCTTCTGCATTTCCGGCAGATGCACCTCCCCGCAGCCCACGTTCTCGTGCGTGTGGAACTTGATTTTTTTGTAGCCGACGACCTTCTCGACGACGCTCACGTCGCCAAGCGCAGCGTCGAGCGGCACGACGTCCAAGTCGATGGTTGCCCCGCGGTCTTCTTCGAGCACCGTGACTTTGCTGTGCGTCATCGCGGTGGTGTAGTAGTCGGGCTTCACGCGCCGCACGAAGGCCTTGTGGTTTTCGAAGTCGAGCCGTTCGACTTGGTACTGTCCGCCTTCATGCTGATAGATGGCCTGTTCGTGCAGCATGGTGTGCGTGCTTCGCCAGTCCATCTCGGCGATGGTGCGATGCCCGTCCAAGTCGATGACGACGAAGTTGTCCCAGCTCGCGCTTCGAAGCGACACGTTGTTGGCCGGGTAGCTGTCGGCCGCCCAGTGGTAGATCGACCCCGCTTCCCCCGCGGCCTGCGGGTGCACGAGGCCGCTGTCCGCCAAGTAGTCGAGCGCCTCGGCGAGCGCGTCGTCTGGCACGTCGCCGTACACGTCTTCCGGTTCGAACGGCAGCTCGAACGCGGCGCACTTCAGGTGCTGCATCAGGATCTCGATGTTGTCGGGGTCGATGCGGGCGTGCTCGATGGGCGCCGACACCAGCTGCCGGGGATGGCGCGCCACGTACTGGTCGACCGGATTGCTCGACGACACCAGCACCGAAAGCGAGAGATCCCGACGACGCCCCGCGCGACCGAAACGCTGCCAGAGCCCCGCCATCGTGCCCGGGTACCCGGCACACACCACGGCATCGAGCGCGCCGATGTCGATACCGAGCTCGAGGGCGTTGGTGGCCACCACGCAGCGGATGTCCCCTGCGCGAAGCGAAGCCTCGATCCGCCGACGCGTGTCGGGAAGGTACCCGCCCCGATAGGCGTGAATCGCCGATGGCTCGATGGCGTCGTCAGCTAGGCGATCGCGCAGGTACTTGAGCATGACCTCGACGCCGTTTCGCGAGTTGCCGAAGACCAGCGTTGGCACTTCGGCGCGCACGAGGTCCTGCGTGATGCGCACGGCGGCCTTCAAGTAGCTCTGCCGAATGCCGAGCTCGGCGTTCACGATTGGGGGGTTGTAGACCACCACGCGACGCGGCCCTGCGGGCGCCCCACTCTGCCCGATGAGCTCCACCGGCTCTCCACAGATGCGCGACGCGTGCTCTTCAGGGTTTCCGATGGTGGCCGACGCAAACAGGAACGTCGGCGACGAGCCGTGAAACCGGGCGATGCGAAGCAGGCGACGAACGACATTGGCGAGGTGAGAGCCGAACACGCCTCGATACGTGTGAAGCTCGTCGACCACCACGTACTTCAGGTTGGCGAAGAGCCGCGCCCACGCCGTGTGGTGCGGCATGACGCCCGCGTGCAGCATGTCGGGGTTCGTGAGGATCACGCCGGCGCGCTGTCGAGCGGCCCGGCGCGCATCGTTGGGCGTGTCGCCGTCATAGGTCACTGCGCCGACCGCAAGCCCGGCGTCGCCCATCAGGTGCCTGAGCGACTCCTCCTGGTCCCGCGACAGCGCCTTGGTCGGAAAGAGGTAAAGCGCACGCGCACTTGGGTCGTTCGTCAGCGCCTCGAGGATCGGCAAGTTGTAACAAAGGCTCTTCCCCGACGCGGTGGGCGTCGCCACGACCACGTGTCGGCCCTCCCGCGCGAGCGAGTACGCCTTCGCCTGGTGATCGTAGAGCTCTTCAATCCCACGTTTTCGGAGCGCTCCGACGACCGGTTCGGGCAGCGAGGGCGGCATCGGCGCCTGTCGCCCGGCCTCGGCGGCGATCGCGTGGTCCCACGATATGTTCCGGAACGTCCCATCCGACGCCCAGGTCTCGAGGACCTGCGCGACCCCCCGCGGACGGCCCCAAGGCGCCTTCACCCGGCGAAACGCAGGCCGCGAGGCCTGTGGTTGCCCCCCCACTGTGCTCATTCGCAGCACTGTACGGTTGTTTAGCGTCGGGGGTCAAGAATTGCGGATCGGTTTGGGATCGGCGGTTGTAACACTTTAGTGTGAAAGGACGCGGACGGGGGATTCGTTCCGCGCCCCAAGGGAGGACAGCATGAAGCAAGGGATTGCAACGATGGGGGTCGCACTCGCGATCGCCCTCGGAGTCGGATCGGCATTCGCGCCGACGGCGGAGGCCGACCAGGACAAGGTCGCCAAGGCCGACAGCGTGACCAAGGACGCGATGAAGAAGGGCGACGCCAAGCGCGACGCCGTGAAAGCCAAGGGCACCGCGAAGGCCGACAAGGCCAAAGGCGATGCACAGGCGAAGAAGGAAGCCGCCGAGGTAAAGGCCAACAAGGCGAAGGTCGACGCCGAGGCCCGCAAGGCCGCGCAGCGCGCCAAGGCCGAGGAAGCCAAGGCCAAGCGGAAGACGCGCATGGCCGACGCCGAGGACAAGCGTCACGCCTCCCGCGTGACCGCGCTCGACAAGAAGCGAGAGAGGATCTTGGCGCAGCAAAAGAAGCGGGTCGAGATGCTCGACAAGCAGGTGGCCGCCGAGCACGCGCGACACGAGAAGCGCATCGAGCAGATCAACCAGATCTAGGCGAGAACCGACGAGCATTTCATCGCCGCAAGAGGCTCCACACCTGCGGCGATGGCGTGAGACACTGAATGAAGCCCGTCTCGAAAGGGACGGGCTTCAACTTTTTGCGGGGGCCCGGGGGCTAGCGCCGTCAGCTCTGGTCTTGGCCGGGGAGCGTGCCGTTCGGGTCGTAGGGCATCTCTTCACCGGCTTCCAAGCGCTGCTGCATCTCGTACTTGGACGGGCAGCGCGGGATCACCTGGTTGGCCAAGAACACCCCATCGTCGCCGAGGGCGCCTTCGACGGTCACCTGGATGCCCATCCCGTCTCGGAACGTGTCGGGCACCACGCACTGCGGAAAGCGGACTGCCATCTCTTCCTCTTGCTTGAAGAGAACGAATCGCCATTCGCACGGCGACTCCCGGAACTGGATGGAGCCCTGACGAAGCTCGCCCTCGACGCGGAGGCGCCGCCCCTCGAAGGCGTTGGGCTCCTGCATGACCTCATGCACGAGCTTCGAGTACACGAACGGGTTGTCGCTCCCGGTGAGCAACCACGCGGCAACGCCGACCAACACGACGAACACCGCGCCGACCTTAACGGCACCTGGGACCCCACTCTTCTTGGTGGGGCCCGTCGGTGGGGCCGAGCGCGGTGCGTCCGTCATGTCTTAACTATGGGACCAACCGTCGAAGCCCGCCAGGGTGTGCGATGACCACACCCCGCAGGCTTTGCGTGACCTCGGTTACGGTCCGACGACGAACGCGGTAACCCAGGCGTAAATCGCGAGCGACTCGATCAGGGCGAGACCCAGAATGAGCGGCGTCATGATTTTGCCAGATGCGTTCGGATTGCGGGCGATACCCTCGAGGGCTGCGGCCGCTGCGCGACCCTGACCCATGCCACAACCGAATGCGGCAATGCCGATCGCCAGGCCTGCTGCCAAGGCGCGGGCTGCAACCTCGGTAGCCTCCGCCTCCGCAACGAGTGCCGCCGCGACGGGTTCCTGCGCGAAAGCAGTTGCGGCGAACGCAAAGGAAGTCGCGAACGCGACGAACCGAAGAGCCATTTTCTTCATCTGATGAGCCTCCTCAACCTCTTGCATGAGAGGTCAGAACTAGTGTCCTTCTTCATGTTGAATCGCGAGCGCGATGTAGATGGTGGACAGCAGACAAAAGACCAATGTCTGCACCACGACGACCAAGACACCCAGCAGGTAGAAGACGACCGGAACTGGGAGCCAGAAAAGAGTGATGTCGGTGCCGCCTATGCTGAGCCCGAGGCCCGCGGCAAAGCCCGCGACGAAGATGCCGAGGACCATGTGGTCGGCGGTCATGTTCGCCATCAGCCGCACGGCAAGCGTGATCGGACGTACGATGTGGCTGATGGTCTCGATGACGAACATCAGCGGGTAGATGAACACCGCGATCGCGATGGGGAGCTCCGGGCCGCAGAAGTGGCGGAAGTACTTGAAAAAGCCGTGCTCGCGAATGCCGTAAATGTGCGTCGCGAAGAAGATGACGGCCGCCATGGCGAAGTTCGTGCTGAGGTTGTCGGTAGGCGGCAAGAAGCCCGGGACCAAGCCCATGGCGTTGGAAAAGAGAATCACCAGTGCGCAGGTGCCGATGAGCGGCAAGAAGTACTTGGCGGCCTTCTCACCCATGGCTTCGGCCATCATGTTGTAGGCCGCGCCGACGACCATCTCGATGAAGCTGAACGGCGACAGCTTACCCTCCGGGACGATCTGGTCTTCCGGCTTCTGCAGACGCTTGCGCACGTTCAGCCCGAAGAAGAGCAGGATGAACAGCACGAGCAGCGACCCGTACAGGTGCTGCACCCGGAGCGTTTCGGTGTGCTCAAGCCAGGTGGGCCCGAGCGTGTGGGAGATCCACTCCTCGAACGAGGAGAAGAAGGGCAGCAGGTTAAACCACGATGCTCCGTGAGGCATGAGTCAGCCGTTCTCCATCGCGTGTTCTTGGTCGTCGGCGCTGTCGTCGGCGGTAAGTTCTACGGCCGCGTAGAGCACGCCAAGCACCATCGCGCTGAAGCCCACGCCGAACCCAATCGGGTTCACGCCCCATCGTGCGAGAAGCCCCCAGCAGACCGCGCCGAGAAGCGCGAGCTTGACGCCGAGCAGCACGGCCGCGAGCCGCTGGCTCCCGACCCGCCCGGACGTAATGCGCTGCGTGAGCTTCAGCAGCACGAGGGCATCGAGCCAGGCCACGGCCCCGCCGACCGCCGCGCCGATGCCGATGTCCGCCCCGCCGATGGCCCCGGCCACCAACGTCAGCGCCACCGCCGCAACGGCAACGAACTTCATGACTTGTTTGGCGACTTTATCGTTCACGGCGAATCTTGGTCTTCCGATTCATCGAGCTCGGTTTGGAGCGAGCGGGTGACCGTGTAGAGGCTCATCGCCCCAGCGGCAAGCCCAAAGGCGAAGCCAATCCATTGGAGCCAGGGTTCGGTGCCGAACTTGTCGTCGAGCCACCGGCCGCCGAGGAGGCCGAGGGCCATCGAGAGGGCTAGCTCCAGCCCGACGGTCGACACACGGCCGGCCGCCAACAGCTGTTTGCGTTGCTCGGGGTCGAGCATAGCCATCGGGGAACCACCTTTTCCAAGGATTCACGGTCAAAGAGCGCGCGGCGTATAGCATGCAGCGAGGTAGGGTCAAGGTTGGCCGGAGGCCACCTAGAGCGCGCGAAACGCGGCCTGAAATGCTCTTCCGGTGGACTCGAGCGCGGCGGCGTCGTGGGCCAGGGAGATGAAGGCCGCTTCGAACTGGCTCGGGGGCCAGTAGACGCCGTGTTCGAGGAGCGCCGCGTGCCACTTTCCGAACCGTTCGCGGTCGGCGTCGGCCGCTTCGTCCCAGTTCCGGACGGGCTTGTCGCGGAAGAAGGCGGTGACCATCGATCCGACCCGCTGGACCACGATCGGGACCCCTGCGGCGCCCGCGTGCTGCTCCAGCATGGCCTGCACCTGATCGCCCTTTCGTTCGAGATCTTCGTAGACCCCGGGTCGAAGGAGAAGCTCGAGCGTGGCAAGCCCTGCCGCCACCGCCAGCGGGTTCCCACTGAGGGTGCCTGCTTGATACACCGGGCCGACGGGGGCGACCTTCTCCATGATGTCTTTTCGGCCACCGTAGGCGCCGACCGGCAGGCCCCCGCCGATGATTTTGCCGAGGCAGGTGAGATCCGGACGGATGTCGTAGCGCGCTTGGGCCCCTCCCCAGGCCACACGAAAGCCGGTCATGACCTCGTCGCAAATGAGAAGGGCGCCGTGGTTTTGGGTTTGGGTGCGCAGCGCGTCGAGCCACACCGGGTCGGGCGGGACGCAGCCCATGTTTCCGGCCACCGGCTCGATGATGACGGCCGCGATCTCGTCGCCCCGTTCGTTGAACAGCTGCTCGAGGGCGTACGCGTCGTTGTACGGCACCACGGCTGTGGTGCCAGCAATGGCCGCGGGAACGCCAGCGCTGTCGGGCTCTCCGAGCGTGGCAAGCCCGCTCCCTCCTTTGACGAGCAGGTAGTCTGCGCCGCCGTGGTAACCCCCGACGCACTTCACGATCAGGTCGCGCCCCGTATAGCCGCGGGCGACACGGAGGGCCGCCATGGTGGCCTCGGTGCCGCTCGAAACCAAGCGGGACATCTCCATCGACGGGTAGGCGTCGCGAATGCGCTCAGCCATGTCGATCTCAGCTTCGGTGGGCGCGCCGTAGCTCGACCCGCGCGCGGCAGCGTCTTGGATGGCCTTCACCACGTCGGGGTGCGCGTGGCCGAGCACCATGGGGCCCCAGGACCCGATGTAGTCGACGTACTCGCGGCCGTCGGCGCCGACCAGCGTAGGACCCTTAGCCTCCTTGATGAAGATGGGTTCGCCACCCACGGCGCGGAACGCGCGAACCGGCGAGTTGACGCCGCCCGGGATGACGTGGGCGGCACGTTCGAAGAGCGCCTTAGAGACGGTATCGGCCATGCTCGGAGCGTTGAAACACCCCCCAGCAAAGTCAAGGCTTGGAAACCCCACGACCGGGGCCTTTTTCGCTTTTGTGCGAATAAAGCCAGAGGGGTCCGTGTTGTTGGGGGGTGGCGGTGCGTGCTACGCGTCGCCACCGAGGAAGGCGTAGCTATGACCAATGACGTTCGTGCCATCAATGAGATGGTGCAGCGCGAAAGCGCGTTCATCGACACGATCCTCCACGAGGTGCACAAGGTCGTCGTCGGTCAAGACATCATGATCGAGCGGATCTTGATAGGACTGCTCACCGGTGGGCACATCTTGCTCGAGGGCGTTCCGGGGCTCGCCAAAACGCTCACGGTCAACACCATCTGCCAAACCGTCTCGGCGAAGTTCCAGCGAGTGCAGTTCACACCCGACCTGCTCCCGGCCGACGTGGTGGGAACGGTGATCTACAACCAACAGAGCGGCGAGTTCACTGCCAAGCACGGTCCGATCTTCGCCAACCTGGTGCTCGCCGACGAAATCAACCGCGCACCCGCCAAGGTCCAGAGCGCTCTGCTCGAGGCCATGCAGGAGCTTCAGGTCACGATTGGCGACACTACGTACAGGCTCGACCAGCCGTTCATGGTGATGGCCACACAAAACCCCATCGAGCAGGAGGGGACGTATCCGCTCGCCGAGGCCCAGGTCGACCGGTTCATGCTCCACGTGCGCGTCGACTACCCGAGCCAAGACGAAGAGCGGAAGATCATGGATCAGATCTCCGATCACGTGCTGCTCGGCGCAGACGCGGCGGCAGGACGCGGCGTCGCGCAGGTCGCTACGACATCCAAGCTCCTCGAGGCTCGGAAGACCATCGGCCACGTTTACATCGACCCGAAAATCAAGGACTACATCGTCCAGGTGGTAACCGCGACTCGGCACCCAGCCCGGTTTGGTCTCGGCGACCTCACGGACATGATCGCGCACGGAGCGTCGCCTCGCGCGTCGATCGCGTTGAACGTCGCCTCGCGCGCGCACGCTTTCATGCGCCATCGCGGGTACGTCACCCCGGAAGACATCAAAGCCATCGGGCCGGACGTGCTCCGGCACCGAATCATTCGTTCGTATGAAGCTGAAGCCGAAGAGATCACGAGTGACCAGATCGTTCGGCGTATCTTCGAGACGGTTGAAGTCCCGTAAGCGAGGTCTCCCGTGATCTCTCGCGAGCTCGTCAAGAAACTCAAGAAGATCGAGATCTACACCTCGAGGCTCGCCAACGATCAGCTCGCGGGCAGCTATCACTCGGTGTTCAAGGGCCGTGGCATGGCGTTCAGCGAAGTGCGCCAATACCAGCCAGGCGACGACGTTCGCTTCATCGACTGGAACGTGAGCGCGCGCATGAACGACACCTACGTCAAGGTGTTCACCGAAGAGCGAGAGATGACGGTCATGCTGCTGGTCGATCTCTCGGCGAGCGAGCGCTTTGGCTCCGTTGCCAAGCCCAAGATCGAGACCGTGGCTGAAGTTGCCGCGCTCCTCGCGTTCAGCGCCATCAAGAACAACGACCGCGTGGGGCTCGTCCTGTTCACCGACCGCGTCGAGCGTTTCGTCCCGCCGAAAAAGGGGCGATCTCACGTCATGCGGGTAGTCACCGAAATCCTGAACGCCGCGCCCGAAGGTCGCGGAACCGACCTCGGGTGCGCTCTCGACCTACTCGGTGGCGTGGGCAAGAGGCGGACGGTCGCGTTCTTGATCAGCGACTTCATTGCCGACAGCTATGAAAAGCCCCTCAAGGTCGTGGCCGCCAAACACGACCTGATCCCGATCCAAGTCGTCGACCCGCGCGAAAGCGAACTTCCCGACGTGGGCCTCGCTCTCATCGAAGACCTCGAAACGGGGGAGCTCGTCGAGGTCGACACATCAGACGACAAAGTGCGTGCCGCGTATGCTCGGGAAGCTCAGAGGGAGCGGGCGGCACGCGAGCACATGTTCAAACGCCTCCAACTGGACCACGTCACCGTGGGGACCGACCGCGACTACGTGCGTCCCTTGACCGAGCTGTTCCGGATGCGACAGCGAAGGCTGACGGGATACCGGTGAGCCGCGCCGCCATTGGCATCGTTGCGCTCTCCTTGGTTCACGCCGCGGCGTTGGCGCAGGGACCCTCCTTCGAGTTCGAGGCTCCCGTAGAGACGACCCTCGGGGACCCGATCCCCGTCATCCTGACCGTGACCGCTCCGGCAAACGTCGACGCCGCCGTCACGGAACAGTCGCTGGCCCCCTTCGAGGTCCTCGAAAAGAAATCCACGGTCGAGCCGTCGCCCGATGGGTCGACGAACACGTTCACGTTCGAGCTCACACTCCAGTGCTTCGAGGTCGGAACGCACGAGCTCGGCCCGCTCAAGGTTCGTCTCACGACCCGCAACGGCGAGCTCGACTACCTCGAAACCAGCCGAAAAGAGATCGAGGTTCGATCGGTGCTGGCCAACGAACCGAACGCCGAGTTGAAGCCTGCAACGCAGCCCGTCGTAGTCGAGCAAGACGACTACACCCTGTTGGTCGTTCTCGGGGCACTGCTAGCCATCCTCCTCGGAGCGCTCGCTGCCTGGCTCTTCATGCGTTGGTGGCAGCGGCGCGATCGCCCCGAGCCCACGCCACCACCGCCGCCGCCCCCGTGGGAGACTGCGCTCGCCGAGCTTCGCAGGTTGGAGTCGACGCGCGCGAACGAGATCTCCGAAGGCCGGACCGAGTCTTGGGTCGACGCCGTCAGCGACTCGATCCGCGTCTATCTCGGGCGTCGGTTCGGGTTTCAGGGGCTCGAGAGCACGACGGACGAAATCGTGCGTGCTCTCCAGCACCTCCCGGAAGGCACCCTCGAACCGGGCGCGGTGGTCGGTTTCCTCGGACAGTGTGACCTGGTGAAGTTTGCTCGTGCGTCGCTCGCCGGCGAGGCGTCGAGAGACCTGATCCTCGAAGCCATCGCACTCGTGGATCGCACCCGGCCGCTCGGCGCCGACACAGCGGGAGCCAGCGCATGAGTCCTGCTTCAAAACGCGCATGGGCGATCGGATGGTTCGTCGGGGCGGCCGTTCTCGGCTTCGTCCTGAGCGCGCGCTACCTCGAGAGTCGGTACCAGATCTTGATCATCGATCCGCAGTTTCGCTTCGAGCGCCCGTGGGCGGCTTCGCTGATGCTCGGCGTGGTCCTCGTACTCATCGCTCGCCTCGGCTCGCAGCGCTGGGCGCGGCCGCGTCTTCAGTTCAGCCGTGCCGGGGCGCTTCGGGTCCCACTTGCGAGTTGGCGCGCACGACTCGGGGACCTGCCGAACGCACTCCGAGCGACTGCACTCGCTCTGGTGGTGGTCGGCCTAATGGGCCCACAGAGCATTCACGCGCGCGACACCACCGACGTCGACGGTATCGAAATCATGCTCACCCTCGACATGTCCGAGTCGATGAAAGCCGCAGACATCCGCCCCACGCGGTTCAATGCCACCAAAGCCGTCGTCCGTGACTTCATCAACCGGCGTCCGAACGACCGCATCGGAGCTGTGGTATTCGGTGTAGACGCGTACACCCTTCTGCCACTGACGACCGACCGAGAGGCGCTCAGGACGGCGCTACAAGGGCTCCAGCTCGAGCAAATCGACGGCCGCGGAACGGCGATCGGCAACGCCGTTGGCGTGAGTCTCAATCGGCTCAAACGCTCTCAGGCAAAGAGTAAAGTGATGATCTTGCTCACCGACGGAGAGTCCAACGCGGGCAACGTGTCTCCTTCGCAGGCCGCAGAGCTTGCCAAAGCGATGGACGTGAAGATCTTCCCCATCCTGATGGGCGTGAGCGACACCGCACCCGTACAGCAGGGCGTCGGGATCTTCGGCCGAGCGATCTTCGGTCAGGCTCGCTACCCCGTGAACCCTGAACTGCTCGAATCGATGGCGGAGCAGACCGGCGGGGAGTTCTTCATGGTCAGCGACAGAGAGAGCCTCGAACGAAGCTTCCACGAGATCCTCGACCAGCTCGAGAAAACGGAGATCGAGGACGCCGGGCGAATGTACACGGAACTCTTCCCTGCGTTCTTGGGTCCGGCGCTCCTGTTCTTGGTGCTCGAAGTGCTGATTCTTCTGTGGATGAGGAGGTGGCCGTGAGTTGGGCGGACGAACCAGCCCTCTGGCTCCTGCTGCTGGTCCCGGGGCTGCTTCTCGGGTTCTGGTGGGGTGCGCGTCGTCGCCGGCGCACAACCGGCGGCTTTGGCGCGGAGAGCACCGTGTCGCCTCTCATCGTCGGCAACGCGGAATGGTGGAGACTGACTCGCGCCATCCTCATCACACTCGCGGTCGCGCTCGCGGTGATCGCGTTCGCAGGGCCTCAGTACGGAAGCCGTACGCGCGTGCTGCGCAAGCAAGGCATCGACGTAGTCATCGCCCTCGACTTCTCGAAGAGCATGCTGGCTCGAGACGTTAACCCGAGCCGCATCGAGCGTGCGAAGGCCGAGCTCGAACGACTCCTCGACGACCTCGACGGCGACCGCGTGGGTCTCGTTGCGTTCGCCGGTGACGCCATGGCGTTCCCCATGACGGTCGACTACTCGGCAATCCGGCTCTTCCTTCGAGACCTCGGCCCGATGGACATGCCCGTCGGTGGCACGGCGATCGGAAAGGCCCTCATCGCGTCGAAACGTCTCATCGAACGGTCGAACCCCGGCAAGGACGATCCGAACAACCCGACCCGTCGCTCGAAAGTCGTCATCCTATTCACCGATGGAGAAGACCACGAGGGGGACCCAATTGCCGCGGCAGACGAGCTCGAGGCCGCGGGGATTCAGGTGTACGCGGTCGGGATCGGCTCAGGTAACGGCGAACCCATCCCCAGCTACACTTCGGACGGGACCTTCACGGGTCACATCAAGGACGGAGACGGCAACCTAGTCATGACCGCGCTCACCGCGGACAACGAAGACACGCTGAAAGAGATCGCCTCGATCACCGGTGGCCAGTACGTGCGCGCGCGCGAGGGAACGGTGGGGGTCGATCAGATTCGCGCCGCCATTGGACAACTCCAGGAGTCAGAGCAAAAGGCGAGACGCGTGACGGTGCACGAGAACCGGTTTGCCTTGGTGCTACTACCGGCGTTCCTCCTCTTGGTCCTCGAAGGGTTGCTGCCCGAGGCCTGGGTCGTCCGAAGAAGGAGGGACGACGCGTGACTCGCTGGCTCGCCCTGATCATCGGACTGGCTTCCATCTCGAGCGCCGGCCGGGCCCTCGCCTGGGAGCCGCTCCGGACGGAGAACACCGACGTTAAAAAAGGCAATGCCCTGATGTCGGAGGAGAAGTACGGGGAAGCGCTCATGTCGTACGACGAAGCGGCTGCCGAGCTTCCCGAATCGAAGGGAGTGCAGTTGAATCGCGGGCTCGCGCTTCTGGCGCAGGACGCTACCGAGCAGGCAAAAGAGGCGTTCCTCTCTGCTGCAGACCCTTCGGCGCCCAAAGACGTTCGCGCAGACGCCTACTACGACCTCGGGGTCACGTTCGGGAAGCAGGGCGACCTATTGGTCGACAAAGAGGAACTCGAACCCGCGATGGAGAACTACCGCGAGGCGGTCGACGCCTTCAAGCGCTCGCTTCGGGTGAGGCCGGGCGACCGCGATGCCGCGTGGAACCTCGAGTACGCGCTTCAGCGGATCCGAGAACAGGAAGAGAAGCAGCAGCAGCAGCAAGAACAAGACGAGCAAGAGCAAGACGAGCAGGACCAGGACCAGCAGCAAGACCAGCAGAACCAGGACGAACAGCAGCAAGAGCAAGACGAGCAGGACCAGGACCAGCAGCAAGACCAGCAGAACCAGGACGAACAGCAGCAAGAGCAAGAACAGGATCAGCAGAACCAAGACGAGCAGCAGCAAGAACAAGACGAGCAAGAGCAGGACTCTCAGGATCCGCAGACGGATAACCAGCAGTCTCAGCCCGAACCTTCAGAAGCCCCCCCGCCCAGAGACGAGGTCGAGCGGTTCCTCGATGCACTCGAACAGAACGAAGAGAGCCTGCCGGTCGAACGAGCGCGCCGAGAGTCGGCGGGCCGGCGTAAGCCGGAGAAGGACTGGTGATGCGGTTCGCCGCGGTTCTGTCTTTCTTGATCTTGTCGTCGTGCGTAGCATTCGATGCGAGCGCAGCGGATGCGGAAGTCTCGGTTTCACTTCGCGCAGTGCCGGACGAAGTACGGGTCGGCGAAACCTTCTCACTCGAGGTCCGCGCAGACGTCAAAGGCGGTAGCCTCGAGTCCCTAACGCTGAGCGACCTGCGAAAGTACCCGGAGTTCGAGGTCGTCTCCCACCAAACTTCCCGTCCCATGCAGGTGAGCTTCGGTTTTGGCCGCGGGATGGAGGTGTCGTCGAGTCTCTCGCACATCTACGCAATGAGGGCGCTCGCTCCAGGCACCTACGACTTCACGCCGGCCGTTGCGGTCGTCGACGGCGAGAAGTACGAAAGCCAAGCGCTACGAATCATCGTCGTCGACAGCGGGGGGTCGACGAGCACTCGCATGGCCCCAACACCGGGCGACACTGAGGAAAGCCTCTCGGGGGCGAGTTTCAACCAGGAGGCCTTCCTTCAAACCGTCGTTGAACCGGAACAGGCGTTTCTCGGTCAACAGGTGAACGTCGCCGTCTATCTCTACACCCGAGTCGGGGTTGCGAGCCGGACGGTCAACCCGACCAAACCCAAGATGGATGGGTTTTGGGTCTACGACGAACCGATCCAGAACCTCAACGGCGACCTTGCCACGGTGAACGGAGTTCGGTTCCGCCGCTATCTATTGAGCGATGCCGCCGCGTTCCCGCAACGAACGGGCACGTTGACGATCGGCGCACCCAAGGTGACCTTCGACACTGGGGGGCAGAGCATCTTCAACAGCTCCGTCCGCGTGGATCGAACGGGGGTGAACGTAGACGTCGAGGTGCAGCCGCTGCCCGCCCCCGGACCGGCCGACGCATTCGTCGGGACGGTCGACCTCGAAGCCTCCGTCGACCGCGACTCGGTGCAGACGGGGAACGCCGTTACCCTTCGTGTGCAGGCCTCCGGCGTCGGGAACATTCAGGACCTCCGAATATCGCTTCCTGGGATCGACGGGGTGCGCGCACTCCAGCCCGCCATCAAGGACCAGCGCCGCTCGCTCGGGGGGCTCCTGGGTGGGACGCGAACCTGGGAGTGGATCCTCATCCCGGAAACCGCCGGAGAGCACGCCGTCCCTTCCATCGTCATCCCGTTTTTCGATCCGCGAACTGCCGAGTATGGGACCGCGGCCACCGAACCGATGTCGTTCGTCTCGACCGGAAGCGCCGTCACGCCGCAGCCCCCACCACAGGTCGACCGGCTCGACGCTCCGCCCAAAACCGAGTTCGTGTTCGGTCCGCTGCGCGTGTACAGCGCGCTAAGCCGGAGCGCGACACCACTTCGCAAACGCTTTTGGGTCCCAACGCTGCTCGCCCTACCACCCGCGGCGTTCGCGTTGTTGACGATCGGCATCGGATTCTCCCGTCGACGACGCCGCAACCAGACCACGTCCGAAGCGACGCAGCGAAAACTGCTCGACCAAACGCGAGAGGCGCTCCGCAACCAAGACCCAAGAGCCTTCTACGACGGGATCGTCGCCGCCATCGGTCACGCGATTTCGGCACGAACTGGTGAGAGTACCGGCGGGCTATCGAACGCAGAGTTGAGGTCGACGCTCTCGGTGGCGGGTTTCGACGAGGACTTGGTCGGCCGCGTCATCAACGAGCTCGAGGGAGCGGACTTCGCTCGGTTCGCCGCCTCTGGCGTGGACGCCGACGAGATGAAGCGCTGCCTCGACCGAACCTCCACGCTCATCGAACGTGTGCGCAGAAGCGGACGCGCACGATGAAAAGTGCATGGGCGATCGGGTTCGTCATCCTGGCGCTCGCATTGGGTGCGCGCGCGGAAGAGCCTGCGTCGCTGGCGGAGCCGGCGGCCCATCTCAACCAAATCTTCGCGGAGGCGAACACCGCGGCTCAAAGGGGCAAGCTTCCCGAAGCAGCCAAACGCTACACCGAACTCCTCGAAGCAGGTGTTCAAGATCCCGACGTCTACTTCAACCTGGGAACGGCGCTCGCCCAGTCGGGAGACTATCCTGGCGCAATCCTGAACTTCGAGCGCGTACTCGACCTTCGTCCCGGCGATACGGGGGCTGCGGAGAACCTCCGCGCTGCGGAACGGGCGCTCGAGGAGTCCCGCGCGGAGCTCGAGGGGGAAGCTTCGATTCGGCGGAATCGATCGATCAGCGACGCGATCTACCAGTGGGTCACCGAGAACGTGCTCGTCTACGCACTGCTCGGTTCCAACTTCATACTGTTCGCCGTCCTCGGTTGGGCTTGGATTCGGCGCCGGCGCGGCCGTTTATTTTATGCCTCGCTCACCGCTTCGGCGGCCGTGCTCCTGTTTAGTGCAGCGGGTTTAGCCACCAAATCGGGTCTCTTACGAGACGGGCCACGCGCCGTCGTCCTCGGAGACAGAGTGTCCGTACTCGAGGGCCCCGACCCGAGGGCTCGGACCCGCGGAGAAGCCCGAGGAGGCGATCGCGGTGTCCTGGTCGCCGAAGACGGAGAGTTCGTGAAATTGAGAGTGATTGGCGGCCCGGAGGGCTGGGTCGAGGCGCGCATGGTCGGCACCGTCCCGCCAAGCGCTCGTCGCGATTGACAACGACACGCAACAGACCGAGGATGCGGCCCGATCAAGTGACCCGAGGAGCACGCAAATCATGACGACGGAATCCGCGACCAAAATCTTGGTTGCCGATGATGACCTAGAGATTCTGGCCCTCGTGGCGAGGCGTTTGAGCGCCCTGCCGGCCGAAATCGTCGAAGCCTCCGACGGCGAAGAGGCACTCCGATTGGCCCGCAAAGAGAAACCTACGCTCGTGGTGCTCGACGTGATGATGCCCGGCATGAGTGGCTGGGAGGTCTGTCGTGCCATCCGCGAAGACGAGTCGCTCGGGGGTACCGGCGTCATCATGCTCACCGGCATCGGCGAGCGTTTGAACGAGATGACTTCGCCCCTGTACGGCGCTGACGGGTTTCTCGACAAGCCCTTCGAGCTCGACGACCTAGCTGACAAAGTCGAGGAAGTACTGGCAAAACGCGCCGAGGCCTGAACTTTGGCCGTGGCTGCAGCAGCGCGATATGCTACGCGGCTAGCGATGTCTCATCGGGGTTTGTGCAGTCGTTTCGTCCACTTGCTGATCCTGGCGTCAGTCGCTGCGGCCGGCGGGTGCTCGAAAAGCGACCCGGGAGAACCGGGCGAGGTCGACGGTGGGGTCGAGCACGGTCTGACGGAGGCGCAGGCGTCCGAGGTTCTGGTGAAGGTGGGCGACCGAACGATCACCGTTGGTGACTTCGCCGACAGACTGGCGTCGCAGTCGCCGTACCTCCAGGCTCGATTCGAAAACCCGGAGCGACGCCGCGAGTTTCTCGAGAACCTCGTTCGGTTCGAACTGTTGGTTTACGAGGCCAAGCGTCGCGGCTACGCCGATCGGCCTGATATCCAGCGAGCTCAGCGGTCGGCCATGACCCAGCAGCTGATCAAGCAGGAGATCGACGACAAGCTCGCCCTGTCAGACATCAGCGACGCCGAGATCGAAGCGGTCTACGAGTCCAATCCTGAGGAGTACGACCGGCCCGCGCAGGTTCGTGCGAGTGCCATCCTGATCAAGAACGAAGCTCGAGCGAACAAGCTGCTCGAGCAGGCCAAGAAGGCCGACATTCCAGAATTCCGACGTATGGCGAGGGAGAACTCGGAAGATCCGGCCACGGCCAAGAGCGGCGGCGACCTTCAGTTCTTCACGGCCGACACCGAGGGCCCCCCGTCAGCCAGAGTGAGAGACGCAGCGTTCACGCTGAAGCGGGTCGGCAACGTGTTTCCCAAGGTCGTTCGGACCCCCGAGGGATACTACATCGTGATGCTCACCGGAAAGCGAGCGCCGCTGAAGCGAACGTACGAGCAGGCGAAACGCGCCATCCGGCACAAACTCGCCCGCCAAAAGAAGGACGAAGCGATGGAGGCTCTGCTGGAGTCCCTACGCGAGGACATCCCCGTAGAAATCGACTACGAAGCCCTTACTGAAATCAAGGTCGAGCCCGCCAACCTTCCCGAGTGATGGTCACACGCTTCGCCGCAGCCCTACTCTTTGCTTCACTGCTCGCCCCCGTCGTGCGGGCGGACATCGTCGAGCGGGTCGTGGCCACGGTGAACGACCGGGCGATTTTTCTGAGCGACCTGCGGAAGCGCGCCGTGCCATTCCTGCCGCAAATCGCCGAGTCTGCCACGGAGACGGAGCGAGCGGCCCGCTTGAAAGAGCTCTATTCCGAGCTCCTCAACTTCCTGATCGAGGAAGAACTCTTGAAGCAGGTGGCTGCCCAGGATGGCACCATCGTCACCGAAGCCGACGTGGACCAGGCCATCGTCAACATTCGGACGGGCAATGGCTTGACCGAAGAGCAGTTCATGGAGGCGGTCGAGGCCCAAGGCTTTACCGAACAAGCTTACCGGAGAGATCTCAAGAAGCAGCTGCTTCGCTTCAAGGTGATCAACGAGCGCGTCCGCTCTCGCGTCAACATCACCGAGGAGGAGGTTCGACGCCGCTATGAGCAGCGCGCCCGCGGCGAGGGGCAAGAGCTCCGTTTCAAAGTCGCGTACCTCGTCATCGACTTGGAGCCCGACGCAAACGCGACCGATGTCGCACGTGCTCGAAAGCAGGCGAATGCGATCCGAGCCACCCTGACGCCCGACAACTTCATGGTGGAAGCGGAGGCACTCGGCGGCGGCGACCTCGGTTGGATCGCAGAGGGCGACCTTCCCGAAGACCTCGGTGAAGCGCTGTTCGCACTCTCACCAGGTGAAATCAGCGCACCGATTCGTGGCTCACGTGGGTTCAACATCTTCTTCGTTGAAGACCGGCAAGTGGGGTCCGACTTCCCGACCTACGACGAGATGAAAGACGAGCTGTTTCGAGAGATGCTGGACGTCCAGATGCGACGCCAAGAGCGCGTGTTCATCGAAGAACTCCGGCGCGACGCGATCATCAACCGCATGCTTTAGGCTGGCGCTGGCGCATGAGCGCTCGGCAGCGCACGGACGTAGCGTTCGAGCCCTTTGACGATGCGTCCACCCATGAGCCGTACGAAGGGTCGCGTGAGCGGTGACAGCACGCGCATGGCGGGCTTCGGCTGATAGGCGATACGCCACACAAACCGGGTGCGCACGTCGTCGAGAGGTTCGAGCTCGTAGTACTCGCCGAACGCCGCGACGGCAGGCTTGTTGGTCCCGACGAAGTAGAATCCCATGCACCGGTTTCGCTCCCAGGCGAAGAAGCGCTCGTGTCCGACGAGGCCGCCCATGAGATGCACGTCCCGCGTGGTTCCAACCTCAAAAGGCTTTGGGCTCGTCCAAATCACCTTCGTGATTGCGCCTGCCCACTCGGGCCAAGACTCAGGGTCCTCGAACACGTCGAAGATGCGTTCTGGTGACGCTTCGAGCACGGTCTCGAAACGGAAGCTGTCCGTCAGTCGATCGAAGTCTTCGAGCGCGAGGGGGGTGCAAGACTGCATGGGACGAGGGTGCCATCGCCGTCGCCCGAGGTCGAGCACGAAGACGTTTTGCTGCTACGTTGGCGCGGCATGAGCGGCGAAATCGAGGTCCAAATCAAAAATTCTGTTGCGACCCTGGTGTTCGACCACGCGGTGCGCCGCAATGCGATCACCGTTGCGATGTGGGAAGCCATCCCCGCGGCAGTGGAATCCGTTGCGAACAACCCCGACGTTCGCGTCGTGATCATGAGGGGCGCGGGGACGGAGGCCTTCGTGTCGGGCGCAGACATCTCGGAGTTTGCGAAAACGCGGACTGGCGCGGCCGGCAGAGACTACGACCAGATGACGGCTCGTGCCTTCTCCGCGCTGCAGTCGCTCGAGAAGCCGCTCATCGCGTTGATTCATGGCTTCTGCATTGGTGGCGGCGCCGCGATCTCGCTCACCGCCGACCTGCGATACGCCGCCGACGACGCCGTGTTTGCCGTGCCTCCAGCGCGCCTCGGTCTCGGCTACCACACCGCGGGCATCGAGGCGCTCATCCGAGCCGTTGGCGCACCCTCCACCGCCGACCTTCTCTTCACTGCACGGCGTGTTCACGCGGAGGAGGCGCACCGTCTCGGCCTCTTGAACCAGGTGTTCGAGAAGCCGGCACTCGACGACGCCGTCCTCGAAATCGCCAACACGATCGCGCACAACGCCCCGCTGACGCTCCGGAGCGCGAAGCTCACGCTTCAAGAGCTGGCCAAGCCCGAAGCGGATCGCGATCGTGCGAGGGTCGCCGAATCGATCGAGCGCTGCTACCAGAGCGACGATTTTCGGGAGGGAGTGCGGGCCTTTCTCGAAAAGCGGAAACCGATGTTCAGCGGTCGGTGACTAGCCCCGTGCCCACCGAACGTCATCTCGATCACACCAAGCGGGTTTTGTAACATCCTCGTAACACGCGACCCGCGTGCCGTGCGTAGGCACCGTTCGGGCCTCCGACGAAGCTTCTACGTACGTTCGCGAGAGAATTACGTATGGATCTCGCGCAAGAAACCGCGTATCAAAATAAAACAGGGGCAAGCTCCTATTCCAAATCGTGCGCTTCGCCACCTGCCCAACTCACGTTGGGTCTCGACGCGGCTGGTCGGAAACGGGCTGACTAGCCGCGTCGCTCTAATTTGGCGAGCCTCGCGTGGGCGAAGTCACCGGGTCAGCTACTCGGTTTCAGTCATCGCTGCGATCAGCTCGGGCTGCGAATTCACGCCGGCTTTTCGGAAGATGGTTCCGAGCTGTGTCGTGACCGTTCGAAGCGACGCGCCGCGGATCTCCGCGATCTCCTTCGCAGTGAGCCCCTGGAGAACCAGGTCGATGATCTCTTGCTCCGCCACTGTCGTGCCGTCCGGGTAGCGCAGTTTGGGAAGCGGTACGCTGAGAACGAGAATGTCTTCCTCGCCCACTCGGATGCGGCTCACCCGCGGCCCGTCGTCGCTGTCGGAGGCGGCCTGCGCCGGAGACGGCTTCGTTCCGGCATCGTCTCCGCCCGAACTCGGCTGGGACTCGTCGTCGCCGGGCTCCACCATCGGGTTACTCTCGCCGGAGCCGCAGACCGCGTCAAGTATCGTTCGCGGGCCTCAGGTTTCGCGCGCGGTCGCGGTCAAAGACCCATCTGCTTCGCGATGATTACTTTCATGATCTCGTTCGTGCCGGCGTAGATCCGCTGCACGCGCGCGTCCATGAACGCGCGGCTGATCGGATACTCGAGCATGTAGCCGTAACCGCCGTACATCTGGAGGCACGTGTCAGTGACTCGGCCCTGCATCTCGGAGAGCCAGTACTTCGCCATCGAGCACTCCTTCACCAGGTACTTCCCAGCGACGTGTTCGGCGATCAGTTTGTCGAGGAAAGCGCGGCCGATTTCGATCTCCGTCGCACACTCCGCGAGCTTGAACTGGGTGTTCTGGAACTTCGATATCGAGCGTCCGAACGCCTGGCGTTCCTTGGTGTAGACGATGGCGTCCTCGAGCACCTTCTCCGCGGCGGCTTGCGACATGATGCCGACGGTGAGGCGCTCCTGCTGCAGCTTCTGCATCAGCATCATGAAGCCAGCACCCTCTTGGCCGATGATGTTGTCAGCAGGAATGCGACAATCATCGAAGGCGAGCTCGGCGGTATCCTGGGACTCCATCCCCATCTTCTCGAGCTTGCGGCTCCGGATGAAGCCTGGGCGATCGCCTTCGACCAGAAACAGCGACACGCTTCGGTGCGGGTCGTCCGAGTTGGGGGTGCGCGCGGCAACGACCACCAGGTCACACGTCATGCCGTTCGAGATGAACGTCTTCGACCCGTTGATGACGTAGTCGTCTCCGTCGCGACGTGCTGTCGTCGCGATACCGGCGACGTCCGACCCTGTCCCCGGCTCGGTCATGGCGAGCGCCGTGACAACCTCGCCACTTGCGCACCTCGGAAGCCACTTCTTCTTCTGTTCTTCAGAGCCGAACTGTTCGATGTAGGGCACGACGATGTCCGAGTGCAGGCTCGCTGCCCATCCCGACTCGTAGGCGTTCGCAAGCTCCTCCATGACAATCGTGGCGTGCAGGAAGTCGCCACCGGGTCCGCCGTAGTCTTCGCTCATCCAGGTGCAGAGAAAGCCGGCCTTCCCCGCTTCGAGCCAAACCTCACGGTCGACGGCGCCCTGCTCTCTCCACTTGGCCTGGTTCGGGACGACCTTGGTCTCGACGAACTGCCGAAAGTTGCGCCGAAAGATTTCGTGTTCCTCGGAGAAGATCGTGCGTTCCATCATGGCTCCTGACTGAATGGTCATTCATTACCCGCTCGAGCCCGTACTCGCAAGTCTTTCAGCGCCTGCGGCCTTGCAGCGACGGGCCCTGCTCTCTATGGTCCGCCCCCTATGCGTCGCCGACCGGCTCGCTTATCCATCTTGCTGTTGCTCTTCCTCGCCATCCCGGCGACCGCATACGCAAGCGGGGACGGTCACGGGCTCGACGCCACCGTTTGGCTGATCCTGGCCGCGATGATCCTCGCCGCCAAGTTGGGGGGTGAGGTCGCCGTCCGCCTCAACCAACCTTCGGTGCTTGGCGAGCTCTGTGTCGGCATCGTCCTGGGCAACCTGGGCATGGTGGGTGTCCATTTCATGGACGGTGCCGCGGAGCTGGTCCCAATCGAGTTCTTGGCGGAGTTCGGCGTCGTCCTTCTGCTCTTCGAAGTTGGCCTGGAATCCACGCTCAAAGAAATGCGTGCGGTTGCACCCACTTCGGGCCTCGTCGCCATCATCGGCGTTGTAGCACCCATGGCGCTCGGGTACGGCGTCGGGATTTGGTTGGTTCCCGAAGCGCCCTTTTCGCTCCACCTTTTCATCGGTGCCACGCTCTGCGCGACGAGCGTTGGGATCACGGCTCGCGTCCTCAAGGACCTCAACGCGATGTCTCAACCGGAAACGCGGGTCATTCTGGGTGCCGCTGTCATCGATGACGTCCTCGGGCTGATCGTGCTTGCCGTCGTGGCGAGCATTGCAGAGTTCGGCGCGATTCCAGGTCCCGCCGACCTGTCGAAAATCGTCGGGCTCGCGGCCGGTTTCTTGATCGGGTCTCTGCTTCTCGGTGCGTACGTGATGCCGGGTGTGTTTCGCGCCGCGTCCAAGCTGCGAACCCCCGACGTGCTGGGTGCGGTCGCCATCGGGCTGTGTCTGTTGCTTGCAGGGCTGTCGGGTGAGGCCGGGCTTGCGCCGATCGTGGGCGCTTTTGCCGCCGGACTCATCCTCGACGAGGTGCACGTCCGCCCCTTTGGCCGCAGCTCGGCGCACGATCTAGCCGAGATCATCGGCCCCATCGTTGCAGTGGTTGCCCCGATCTTCTTCGTTCGCACGGGCATGATGGTGGAACTCTCCGGAATCGGGACCGAACCCCTGATCCTCGCGCTCGCACTGACGGCCGTTGCCGTCATCGGCAAGCTCGTGTCGGGCCTGGGGGTCCGCGGCGGCACGGTCGACAAACTCACCGTCGGGATCGGCATGGTTCCGCGGGGTGAGGTCGGACTAATTTTCGCGAACGTGGGCGCTGGGATCACGTACCAGGGCGAACCGCTCATTGCAGCCGGCGTCTACGCCGCAATCGTGTTGATGGTCATGGCGAGCACCGTGGTCACGCCGCCGTGGTTGGCGCAGCGCCTTCGCAAGGTGATGCACGCACGTCCCGATGAACCTTGAGGCTGCGCTAGAAACGGCCAACGCCTCCATGACGGACCTCGTGGCCCGTCTCGGGGCTGAGGAGCGAACCGACGTCACTCACCTGCCAGCGGGAGCGCTCGCCTGGGCGATTGCTCGCGCTCTCGAGGCGGATCCGCAGGCGCAGATGGTGGTTGCGACGGCGAGCCTCGACGAGGCCTATCGTCATGAGGCGAATCTCAGGTTCTTGCTCGGTGGCGCCAACGACGACGTGATGGTGTTTCCCGGGAGCGATACCAGCCCTCTCCTCGACGTCGTCCCGGACCGTCGAGCCGAGATGCACCGGATGGCGGTCCTCGGCCGGCTCGCGAGCGGAGCCCACTGGCGAGTACTCGTCGTCCCTGCACCTGCGCTTCTCCGCCGTCTTCCACCGGTGTCATATGTCGAAGCTAGCGTGCACGAGGTCAGCCGGGGTGAGCTTCTCGACCGAGAGCACCTCGTCGAACGACTTCAGCGCTTCGGCTACCTCCGGGTCCCGCTCGTCGAAGACCGCGGCACGTTTTCCGTTCGCGGCGCCATCGTCGACGTCTACCCACCCGGAACCGAACCGCCGCACCGAATCGAGCTCGACGACGACCGAATTTCGCGGATCCGCCAGTTCGACCCGGATACGCAGAAAACCGGGGAAGAAGCAGAGTCGGTGCGCCTCGGCGCTGCGCGCGAGGTACCGGACGATCCCGAGGCGATCGACAAAGCGAAGCAGCTCGTTCGCGAACTTTGCGACGACATGAACATGCCGACGCTTCGTGCTCGCGAGATCTCCGCAGAGCTCGACCGCGGTTCGGGAGCGCTGATTTCAAATGCTCTTCTGCCCGGGTACTACACCGCGCTCGATACCCTGCTCGACTACGTCCCCGACACCGCTCAGCTGGTGTGGGTTGATCCGCTGGCGATCGCATCTGCCGTCGGCACTGAGCTCCGAAACGCGGAGCACGAGCACGACGCGCGAGCCGACCGACCCACGTTCCCCCTCGAAAGGTACTTTCAAGACCAGACGGCGCTCGTCGAGCAGATCGAAGCGAGGGGTTCTCTCTTGGCTCACGGGCTCGCCGTGCACGGCGAGGCCACCGAAGACGAAGGCGCACTCCTCTCATGGTCGACCGCCCCGGGGGAGTCGCTCCTTCGACTCGATGCGGACGATCAGGCCATGCTCGTCGGGAATCTTCGCGCCCATCGCGGATCGGGAGAACGAGGCCTGCAGCCGCTGGTCGACCGCGTTGCTTCGTGGGTTGAACAAGGCATCCGGGTCGTGCTCATTGGACGAACGCAGCACCAAGCCGACCGGCTCGTCGATCTCCTGCGCGGATACTCGGTCGCGGCCGGCGTCCTCGAGGGCATGCAAATCGGCGAACTGCGCGACGGTTTCGTGCTCTACGGCGATGCGATTGCGTACGTGACGGAAGAGGAGATCTTCGGCACTCGGGTTCGACAGCGACGAACCAAACGTGCAACGCGAAGGCAACAGCAGCGCTTCCTCGAAGACCTGCGCGAGCTCGCCGTGGGCGACTATGTGGTTCACGCCGATCACGGCGTGGGCCGGTACCTCGGTCTTCAGCATAAGGCGCTCAGCGTGACCGCACTCGACCGCCTGCACGGGCGGGCGCCACAAACCGTCGAAGTCATGGTCGTCGAGTACGCAGGCAAAGACCGGCTCTTTCTTCCGGTCACACGGCTCGGCGTCGTTCAGAAGTTCAAGGGGCAGGAGGGGCATCAACCGAAGCTCGACCGGCTCGGCGGCACTACGTTTGCCACGAAGAAGAAGCGCGTCCGAAAGGCCGTCCGACAAATGGCTGAAGAACTGCTCAAGCTGTACGCCGAACGAGCGGCAGCACGCCGAGAGCCCATCGACCCCGCAACCGGCGAGTACGCCGAGTTCGAGGCGACCTTCCCGTTCGAAGAGACGCGGGACCAGGCCCGAGCCATCGACGACGTCCTTTCGGACCTTCAGGAGCCCCAGCCCATGGATAGGCTCGTCTGCGGCGACGTCGGCTTCGGGAAGACCGAGGTGGCTCTGAGGGCCGCGTTCCGCGTAGCCATGTCGGGACGCCAGGTGGCCCTGCTGTGTCCGACCACCGTGCTGGCACAGCAGCACTACCGAACGTTCTCTGGGAGACTTCGAGACTACCCGCTCGAGGTGAAGGTCCTCTCGCGTTTCGTATCCAAGGCCGAGCAGACCGAAACCTTGGCGGCGCTCAAGGACGGAACCGTCGACCTCGTCGTCGGAACCCATCGGCTCCTGTCGAAAGACGTTCACTTCAAGCGCCTAGGGCTGCTCGTGGTCGACGAGGAGCAGCGGTTCGGCGTGGCGCACAAAGAGCGGATCAAGAAGCTTCGAACGAACGTCGACGTAGTGACCCTCAGCGCAACACCTATCCCACGCACGCTGCAGCTCGCGGTAGGCGGAATGCGTAACCTCTCTCTGATCACCACGGCACCACAGGATCGACGCGCGGTGCGAACGTTCGTATGCCGATGGGATGAGCACCTGATCAAGGAGGCAGTCGAACGGGAACTGAGCCGCGGCGGTCAGGTGTTCTTCGTCTACAACCGAATCGAGGGGTTGTATGAGCGAGCTCAACGACTTCAAGACCTGGTCTCATCGGCGCGGATCGCGGTGGCCCATGGCCAGATGAAGCCCGCGCTGCTCGACAAAACCATGACTGATTTCGTGGAGGGTGCCTACGACGTGCTCTGCTCGACCGCAATCGTCGAGAGCGGCCTCGACATTCCGCGTGCCAATACAATCCTGATCGACCGCGCAGACGCGCTAGGCCTCGCGCAGCTCTACCAGCTGCGGGGGCGCGTGGGGCGCTCAGACCAGCGAGCATACTGCTACCTGATCACGCCACCCCCAAACGAGATGTCTGAGGAATCTCGCATCCGCATGGAGGCACTCGAGCGGTTTTCGGGCCTCGGTGCCGGCTTCCGAGTCGCTACACTCGACATGGAGCTCCGCGGTGCCGGGAATCTGCTCGGTTCGGAGCAGAGCGGGAACGCGTCGCTGGTGGGCTTCGACATGTTCGTGCAGATGCTCGACGAGGCGGTGTCGGAGCTCCGAGGAGAAACGGTGCAGCAAGACGTGGACACCGAGCTGTCTCTCGACATCGAGCACTACCTGCCAGAGGACTATATCGACGACATCGGGCTCCGCCTTTCACTCTACCGGCGCTTCGCGACCGCCGGAGACGACAGCGTGGTCGACGAGCTAGCCGAGGAAATGGAGCAGCGGTTCGGCACTCCACCGCAGCCGGCGCGAGACTTCGTCCGCGTCATGGCCCTGAAGCCAGCACTCCGGGCCCTGCGAGCGCTCGGATGCGAAGCGGACACCTCGCGCGTCACGCTCCATCTTCGCGAAGACACCGACCTAGACCCGAGCCGACTGATGCCGTTGGTTTCGCAGGCGGGCTCGGACTGGAGCCTTTCGCCTGACATGAAGCTCACTCGGCGCTATCGAGACGAAGAATCGCTCGATGCCGTAGACCGCGTGAGAACTCTGCTCGCCGAGCTGGCAGCGCTTCGTACTAAAACCGAGGACTGATTCATGTCACTGCCTGACGAGTTGCAACGGATCTTCGAAGCCGATCGCGACATGCGACGCGCCGAGTCTAAGCTCATGCGAAAGCGAGAGGCCCCGGCTCTCACGGAGCTGTTGAGCACCGCGACCCGCGAGGCGCTGGCGCTCGACGACCGGGACGAGGCGACGCTCCGACTCGAACGGCTCTCCGACCTGTGCGCCCAGGTGCCGGGGCCCAAAATGGCGGACGCACTCATCGCCATCCTCAACGACGACGAACCGCGCGTTCGCGTCGCGGCGGGCGAAGCGCTGCGAGACGTCGGCTTTGAACGCTACGCCGAGGTGGCCCGCGCGATCGAACGCACGCTCGACGCACGGACCCGCGGGCCCTCCATGTCGGAGCTTCCCTGGGTGCTGGCCGAGATCGCCGAGCCGAGCGCCCTCCCCTTGATTCGGCGGTTTCTCGACCACGACGATCCGAACGTCACCGCAGCCGCCATCGAGGCCCTCGCTCAACTCGAAGATCCCGACGCCGAGCCGGACCTGCGCCGGTTTCTGGGCGATACGAGAACGGTAGTCCTCGAGGACTTCGACGACGAGGCGAAGACCAGTATCGGCGAGCTGGCCAAAGACGCCCTCACGATGCTGGGCGTCGAGGTCGGCACCTGAGATTCTCCCGAACCCTACGGCGTCTCGCGCGTCCAGACCGCTCGGCGCTTTGCCGCCTTCGCCCTCGCACGGTCTTTTCGGAACAAGGCCGGGTAGTGCTCGCGGGTTGGATCGACCTCGACCTCGACCGGAAGCTGTTCTCGCTTCTCCTGCATCTCGAGCACTAGAGCGCGAAGCGGCCCGGAAGCTCGTCCAAACGTCGAGGGCTCGATCGCATCGATGCTTCCGGCCATCCGGTCGACGACCTTCTGGCTCAGGTATCCGCGTCGACAGAGATCGTCGAAGCTAGCCGCCAAGACCTCAGGGTTGAAGGTGTGGGCGACCACGAGGTCGGCGCCCACCCGCAGTACGGCGCTCGGGTCGATCGCGCCGTCCTCGAGGAGGATGAGGGCCGGCTGAAAGTAGTTGTAGAAGGGGCAGACCCGCCGTCCGAAATCGCTGAACCCGGCGGTGGACGAAACGCGCTCGAGGTGGATGAAGATCCTGCGAACGGCGTCGCTTCTCGGAACTCGAGCCGCGATCCGGACGATCTGGGGGATGTCCTCGGGATACACGTGCGCCTCCTCGGCCACCTCCATCAACACGTCTTGCGACACGCGACCGGCGGCAATGTCGGCGTAGAGCGAATAGATAAAGGCGTCGCCCTCGGCATCGTCTCCGAAGAGCACCTCGTCGGTGGTGGGATCCACGTTGGTACGGGACCGAAGAAGCGCAGTCAGCTTGTAGCTGAGCTGGTCGCGGAGGAATCGAAAGCGCCCGCGCACGAGGTTGTGGAGGCTCGGCTTCAACGTGAAACCATCCCAACGAATCCCGTCCAGGCGAAGCTTCGCTTCGAGGACGCTTCTCATCTGTTCGGGGCTGCCGGAGAGAATGTAGATCGCAGCCGGATCGGTTGCTCGGATCTCTCGGAGGAGTGTGCTGGCCCCGGGATACGCCCGTTTTCGAGAGGCCGGCTCGAACGCCGTCCGCACGAGGTCGCGAAGCGTGTCGAATTCGGTGCGAAGGTAGGTCTTGTCCAGGTCCCACCGATAGATGACTTCGCTCCTGCGGTCGGACAGCTCGGCGGGCACGGACAGACCATAGCAGCCCGCGCGCCGAAGATGCAGCTCGAGTTCAAACTGGTAAGGTGGCGCCATGGCTCTCGACGCCGTGGTCATCGACGAACGGACACGATCGCGCGGCTCAGATGCGCAGGAGGCCGATTGGAGCGCCGCGTCGAAGGAACTCTTGGCGAAGGCGAACGAGAAAGTCGACTACGACGCGACCTTCCACGTCGCGATGACCGAACAGCATTTCGAGCTTCGGGCGATCGGCCCGGACGGCACTCCGCTCCGGGTCGCGAAGATCCCGCACGACCTCCTTGCCGAGCACATCGCGGAGTACATCGACATCGTCCGTCAGATCTCCGACGCCGACGGCGTCAACCAGATGGAAGCGCTCGACATGGCCAAGAAGGTCACTCACGACCGGGCCGGCCGTCTCTTGAAGCGCGAGCTTCGCGAGTTCGGGTTCGACCACGAGACCTGTCGCAAGCTCTTCACGCTGCTGCTTTCCTTGCGGGTCGATACGACCAAACTGGCGGGAATCCACGGGCACCGTCCCTTCCGCTAGTTGCCGCAACCAAGCCACCCAGACATACGACTTCCATGACGACGCTTCGAGACCTCGTCGACCAAGATCCCATCGACATGCACGCGGTCGAGGCGCACCTCGACAGCCTGTCTTCCGAGGGGCGGGTCGCTGAAACGCGGTCACTCGGTCGGCAACGGCAAGCACGGCTCTTCGATGCCGCGGCAGGGCATCGAGCGGTATCGCTCGACCACTTCGTCGCGCCCTCCCTGCCTCCGATGCACGAGGTCGTTCACCACGGGCGGAACACCCTCCCCGCATTTTCGAGCTTTGCGAAGGTCTTCGCTCGACCTGAAGCCCCCGACCGGCCGGTACTCTGGGGATACAACCGGGCCGGCGGTTTCGTCGAAACCGTCGTCGGGCCGGGGTATTTCGTGGCGCGCCCACTCGACGCAACGGACGAAGTCCTGGTCGACTATCTCGAGGTGCCGCCAGCACGCCTGGAAGCTTGGCCTGAGATCCTGCCGAACTCGGCCCGGCTCTCTGCATTCGTCTACAACGGCACCCAAGACGTACTCCGAGGAGTCTCGAACCACGTCGCCATAGGGCGGGCCTTCAAGGCAGGAAAGCCGATGTCGGCATGGTTCATACTCTGCCGCGAAGGCACGTGAGCCCAGCGCTCGGAGCCCTCCGAACCTCGCAATTCCAGGGAAGTCGGCGGCACGCATGCCCCAAAGGTCGACCTTTGCCGCTATTTGTTGAACACTAATGAGGGGGTTATGACCGCGTCGTTGAAAGAGTCGGTGCATCCACCGGCGGCCGACATCCACGTCGAGAGCGGTCTTGCGTATTCGAAGCGCGACGAAGAGTTCGTCAAAACCTTGAACGCAGCTGGACTCGCCTGCGAGCTAGACAACGATCAGCTCGACCGCATCGCGTCCGAGGTCGACGAGGATCGCATCGACGCTCGACGAATGGACATTCTCGAGCGCTACTACGACATCGGCGACGAGTCGGGTTTTGGCGCCGAGCGACGGGCAACGGACCGCTTCTTCCACCACCACGACGACTTCGTCGTCAACGCGCACCAGATCGTCGAGAAGCTCGCGGTGGTCAACCACGAGATTTCGAGCGTGACACTCCAGCGGATCGGCGCTGAAGACGGGCCACTCGTCCTCAGAGCAGGCGAACACTTCAGCGCCGTCACCGACGAAGAGGACGACAGCGGCGAGGCCGGTACCGTCGCCGTGCGGGCCCTCGTTCGTGCGCTGAATGCGCTTCTGGCGAAAGCCAGCGTGGCAGAGCGCCTCGTTCCGCTGGTGCCTGACGAAGTCCGAGAGCTGTACGTGGGCGTGACCGAAGAAGGTGCCATGACCCTCCTTCAGGGCGGTTGCACCGAGATCTCGGCCGTCCAGGCGCTTCGAGAGTTCGCCAGCTGGTGACATTTTCCGGCTTGGGGCATACAGGGGTCCGACATGGCAGGACCCGACTACGATCTCATCGTCATTGGCGCCGGCTCGGGCGGCGTCAGGGCAGCACGCATCGCGAGTGAGCTAGGCGCCCGCGTCGCAATCGTCGAAATGGATCGACTCGGCGGCACGTGCGTCAACATCGGCTGCGTCCCGAAGAAGCTCTTCGTCTACGGATCCCACTTTGCGTACGACCTGGTCGACGCGCGTGGCTACGGCTGGTCCGGAGAGCCCCGGTTCGACTGGTCTACGCTTCTCGAAAACAAGAACCGCGAGATCGCCCGCCTCAACGGGATCTACGGCGACGTCCTGTCCCGCGCGAACGTCGATCTCATTCGCGGGCGAGCGAAACTGACGGGGCCGAACGCGGTGGAGGTGGAGGGCGCGACGAAGAGCGCGAGTCGAATCCTCGTGGCGACGGGCGGACGACCGCTCGAGCCAGAGATTCCGGGTGCGGAGCTCGCGAAGATCTCCAACGACGTGTTCACCCTCACCGCGCTTCCCAGGAAAATGCTCGTCGTGGGCGCGGGCTACATCGCACTCGAAATGGGATCGGTGTTCAATGCGCTCGGCGTGGACGTGACGCTCGTTCACCGAGGTGACGAGATTCTCCGGGGCTTCGACAAGGACATCCGCTGCCACCTGCACGAAGAGCTCGAAAAGAAGGGGATTCGCATCGTACTCAACACGCAGGTGACCGAACTTCGGGAGAACGGAGACGAGATCGAAGCATCGCTCGACAACGGCGAGGCACTGTCGGTCGATTTCCCCCTATTTGCTATCGGCCGCACCCCCAACACGGAAGCGCTCGGACTCGAATCGTTGGGCGTCGAGCTTGGACAGCGCAACGGAATCGTGGTCGACGAAGACTACACGAGCTCCGTCCCCTCGATTCACGCGGTCGGCGACGTCACGGATCACGTGCAGCTGACGCCGGTTGCGATCGCGGAGGGAATGCACTTTGCCCATCGATTCTTCGGGAAGGGAGAGTTTCGAATCGACTACATGAACATTCCCACCGCGGTGTTCTGCCAGCCCGAACTCGCAACCGTTGGACTCACCGAAGCCGAGGCGTGGCATCGATGCCAAGACGTGCGGACCTACCAGTCGGTGTTCGTCCCGCTCAAGAACAGCTTGAGCGACCGCAAGGAGCGCTCCCTCACCAAACTCGTCGTCGACGCCGAGACCGACCGCGTCGTGGGCTGCCACATGGCCGGGCACGGCGCCGCGGAGATCATCCAGGGGCTCGCCGTGGCCATGAAGGCAGGGGCCACCAAAGCCGAGTTCGACGCGACAATCGGCATACATCCCACCTCTGCCGAGGAATTCGTCACGCTGCGCTAAATCTTGATGAAAATAGTCAACTATTTTTTCTGGCCTTGGTCGCAAGAAAGCCGGGCAAACGTGCTTATATCCGCTCTTGAGACCTCGACGGATTGCAAACCCGCACCAAGCTTGTCAAGTTAGTCCGAACCGTCATGGAAGCCGCCAGCGCAGCCTTGGTCGAATCTGAGCTCGATCGCCAAAATCGTGCCCTCGAGGCCGCGAGCGCGGCCGAGCTGATCGCGTGGGCGAAGCACGAGTACGGCGACGACCTGCTGGCATCCACCAGCTTCGGTGCGACGTCCGCCGTGATGCTGCACCTGATTCATCGGGTCGCACCGGACACTCGCATCATCTGCATCGATACCGGGTACCTCTTCGAGGAGACCTATCAGTTTGCCGACGAGCTCAGCAGGCGGCTCGACCTCGATGTGCGCTTCTACTCGGCGAACATGTCCGCCGCGCGGCAGGAAGCGCGATACGGCAAGCTCTGGGAGCAAGGTGAAGAGGGCGTGCAGCGGTACCTGCAGATCAACAAAGTCGAGCCGATGCAGCGCGCTCTTGAAGAGCTTGGCGCGAGGGCGTGGATGGCGGGGCTCCGAGCCGAACAGACCGAGCATCGGGCGGGCCTCCGACGCATCGAACGCCAGAACGGCCGCATCAAGATCCACCCGATTCTCCACTGGGGTAGCGACGAGGTCGAAGCATATCTCGACGAGCACGAACTTCCGCGCCATCCCCTCGTGGCACAGGGCTACCGCTCCATCGGCGATCACCACTCGACGATTCCCACCACCGACGACATGGACCCGCGAGACGGCCGGATCCTCGGTAAGAAGCGGGAGTGCGGTCTTCACCTCCCGCTTACTCAGGAAGAAGATCAGAGCCTCAAGTCGAGCGGCCTGTAGGAAGTTGCCACTCAACCGCGCTTCGCGTTACCCAACTTCGGGGGTAGCGCGGGGTGAAGCTGTACCGGATCGTACTGAGTGACCTGCATCTCGGAACGGGTACGCGGCGTGGGCAGCTTAACCCGCTCGAAGACTTCATCCACGACGATCGTTTCGCCGAGCTACTCGCCCACTACGACGCGTTGGCCGCGCCGGACGGCGCGGTCGAGCTGATCCTCAACGGCGACATCTTCGACTTGTTGAAGGTCAAGGTCGCAGACCGCTGGCCGACCGAAGTGACGGAAGAGATCGCGGTAGCCAAGCTGCAGCAGTGCCTCGATGGCCACCCGAACTTCGTGCTCGCGATCAAAGAGTTCCTCCAGAGCCCCAACAACCGCGTGACCTACCTTCCTGGCAACCACGACCTCGAGTTCTGGTTTCCGAACGTGCAAGAGCTGTTTCGGCGCTACGTCGCTCCGGGAGGTGCCGCCGAGCGCGTGACCTTCGTGACGTCGTCCGACACCTATTACCTTCCCGAGGGAATTCAGATTCGTCACGGTCACCAGTTCGAGCGCATTCATCGCGTAGACTACTCGCAGATGACGCGCATGCGGCGAGACGGTACGGAGGTTCTCGCGCTCCCTTGGGGAAGCCTCTGGATTCTCGAAGTGATGAACCCGATGAAGGAGGTGCGAAGTCACGTCGACCGGATTCAACCGCTCGCGCGTTTTCTGTGGTCTTCGCTTCTTCTCGACCCTGGATTCGTACTGAGGTTCGTCTGGCGGTCGACCGTCTACTTTCTTCGGCACCGCCTCTTCACGATTCAGGCATGGCGCGAACGCATCATGAACTTTCCCCGGCTTCTTCGTGAGGAGATCTTCGAGGTGACCCGTGGCGGATACGACGAGCAGGCCATCGCAGCGTTGAACAAGATCCGCGGAGCGCACACGCTCATCGTCGGGCACAGCCACGGTCCTCGCTATCTGCAGCTGCCGAACGACCGCATACTCGTGAACACGGGAACTTGGGTGAAGATGATCAACCTAGACCTCCAGTACTTGGGCCAAGACAGCGGTCTGACGTACGCACTCATCGACTACGATGAAGATGGAAAGCCGGAGACCACCTTGATGCGATGGCACGGCGCGCGGCAGACCTGCGAGGCGATTCCGTACGCGGACTGAGGACACGGACCGGCTGGACCATGCGATATGAGTACTGTACACTCATTCAGTGCCCCGCCCAAAGGACAACCCGCCCAATCGGTTCGAGGAAGCGCATATCGACTGGGGCGACGACGCACCACCCGCGGATCTCCGTGTCCACGAGGAGCGAACCAAGTCAGCGCTCTCCGAGAACAGAAGCCCGGACGTCGGTTTCCGTTGGAGCGTGAATCCGTATCGGGGTTGCTTTCACGCGTGCGCCTACTGCTATGCGCGGCCGACCCACCCCTACCTGGGCTTTGGAGCCGGCACCGACTTCGAACGCGAGATCGTCGTCAAGGTCAACATCGCCGAGCGCCTTCGCGACGTCCTCGGCAAGAGGTCATGGCAAGGCGAGGTGGTCGCATTCTCCGGAAACACCGACTGCTACCAGCCACTCGAAGCGCACTACGAACTCACGCGTCAGTGCCTTCAGGTTTGCGCAGACCACGAAAACCCGGTCGCGATCATCACCAAAGGGAAGCTCGTGCGTCGTGACATCGACGTGCTGCAAACCATCCAAGAGGTCGCATCGTGCCACGTGACTGTGAGCATCCCGTTCGCGAAAGACGCACACGCACGCGCGATCGAGCCGTTCGCAAGCCCTGTGAGCAAGCGATTCGAAACACTGCGCATGCTGTCCGACGCCGGGATCGACACGGCGGTCGGGGTCGCGCCAATCATCCCAGGGCTCAACGAGGACCAGATTCCCGAGATTCTCGATCGAGCCGTGGATGCGGGTGCGAAGAGTGCATTCCGCGTGTTGCTTCGCCTCCCCGGCGAAGTCCGTCCGATCTTCGATTCCAGGCTTCGCGATGCGCTCCCGATGCGGCACCGGCGGGTGATGAACGCGGTGCGCGACGTCCGCGGAGGCGCCACGAACGAAAGCCGATTCGGCGCCCGAATGGTCGGCACGGGTGCTCGCTGGGCGGCCATCGAGCGGCTGTTCGATGGGCACTGCGCCCGGGTCGGGCTCTCCACGGCCCGCCAAGAGGTCGCCGCGAAACACCTGCGTCCGCGTGGGCGACAGCTTCCGCTGATCTTCTGATCTGGCCCGAGGATTGCAAACCATCAAGGCGGAGCGAGCGGCGGGCCCGAGCCTGGCTGCCATAAAACCACATGATTATAAATAGTTACGCCTACAGCAGTGCATTGGACGACTTGTCATCGACTGACAGAGTGGCAAACTCTAGTGCCAGAGAGTCTCGAATGGAGCCCAACCAAGAAATCTCGGTGCTGGTCGTCGACGACGAGGCGCCGAACGTCGAGTCGCTGCGGCGCATCTTCGAACGGGAGGGCTTTTCGGTCCTCACGGCCACCAGCGGCAAAAACGCGCTCGATGTGTGCCGCCAAAACGAAGTCCACGTCGTGGTGAGCGACCTGATGATGCCGGGCATGAACGGGATCGAACTGGTGAAGGCGCTGAAGACGGTCGTTCCGGACGCGGAGGTCGTGCTCATGACCGCATTCGGAACCGTGGAGAAGGCCGTCGATGCGATGCGCGCTGGCGCCTACGACTTCGTCGAAAAACCCCTCAAGCGAATGCAGATGGTGAAGACGGTCCGCAAAGCCGCGGAGCGACACCAGCTCGTCGTCGAGAACAAAGACCTCCGACAGCAGCTTTCCCAGTTGAGCGACCGCAACATCGTCGGCTCGGCGCCCGCACTTCGTCATGCGCTCGAGATCGCGATGCAGGCTGCGCCGTCGTCCGCAAACGTGCTCATCCTCGGTGAAAGCGGGACAGGCAAGGAACTCCTCGCGAGGTTCATTCACGAGCGGAGCGGACGCGGCAAGTTCGTGGGCGTGAACCTGTCGGCCTTGCCGGAAACGATCGTGGAGTCGGAGCTTTTCGGTCACGAAAAGGGCGCGTTTACCGGAGCTGTTGCTCGCCGAGACGGACGCATTGCTGAAGCGGAAGGCGGAACGCTGTTCCTCGACGAGATCGGTGAACTGTCTTCCGCCGTGCAGGTCAAGCTGCTTCGCGTCCTGCAAGAAGGTGAGTACCAACCGGTTGGCGGTCAGACCAAGAAGGCAGACTTTCGACTGATCGCCGCAACCAACCGCGACCTTCGTGCGGCGGTCGAAGCGGGAGAGTTTCGCGAAGACCTCTACTACCGGCTCAACGTCATCGCGCTTACGAGTCCGCCGCTGCGCGCACGTCACGATGACATCCCGCTGCTGACGGAGCACTTCGTCGAGATGTACTGCGCGAAGAACAGCAAGGGCCCGCTTGCCGTCGACCGTGAGGCACTTCAGCAGCTCGTCGCGTACGACTGGCCAGGCAACGTCCGTGAGCTTCAGAACGTCATCGAACGCGCCGTGGTCCTCAACACGAGCGGCGTGATCGCGCTATCCGATCTCCCTGACCCCGTGGCGCGCGCGGAACCCCAGGTCGACGCATTCACGTTCCCGGTGGGCACGCCGCTCAGCGAGGTCGAGAGACGTGTGATTCACGGGACGCTTCAGCACACCGCTGGCGACAAGCAGCTCGCCGCGCAACTCCTCGGGATCTCTGCGCGAACCATCTACAGGAAGCTCGGCGCGGAGAAGGGCGACGACCCCACCTGAGCACCGGCACAGGCCTCCGATGCCATTTTGTCAATCGGGGCCCGGAGAAGCCGTCACGTTGTCTCTGGCGCGTTCCGTGCACACACCCGTTTTGCACGAGATCATTGAGCTTTCGAGGGATCAAAGTCGGCACGGGGGTTGCTCTATGGAGCAGCGGTGGCAAGCACTCCCGATCAACGCGTTTCCATGGCGATTATTCTCGCCACGCTCACGCTCTGCGCGTTCTTTCTCGCGCAGGGGGCGACGCGGGTGCTCGCGGCCGAACTGTTCGGAGCCGAGCCCGAGGCAGCACCGAAGCGAACCCCGAGGCGAGCAAGCGCGCAGCCCGACTTTCTTCGGAGGCGCAATCCCGCGGTCATCCTCAAACGGAACATCTTCGATTCGTCCCGCGGAGACCTGACGCTCGAGGCGGTTACCGAAACCGGCGAGACTCCCGCGGTCGCCACCGACTGGGACCCGGGGGAGTCCGCGCCGGACTGCAGCAACAGCAGCCTGCGACTCGTCGGGTGCGTCGTGAGTCCGAACAACCCCACGTGGTCGTTCGCAGCGATCGCAGGCACAGAAGGAAAAACGATGCTCTACCGCGAAGGCTCGACCGTCGATGGCTCGCAAGTGCTCGCGGTGCGGTCCTCGAGCGTCGTGATGCAGTCAGGCGCCGGCGCGTGCGAGCTCTCAATGTTCGCACCCGAAGCAGAGCAACCGAAGCCCAAGATCACCGTACCCAGTTCACCGGCAAATAAGCGTCGATCGGATCGGAACGCCGGGCTGACGGAAGACGACCTCGAAAGCGGTATCGAAAAGATCAGCGACACCAAGTTCAACATTCAGCGGAGCATGGTGGACAAGGTTCTGGCGAACCAAGGCGCCATCATGAAAACCGCGCGCGTGATCCCGCACGAGGAGAACGGACGCATCGTGGGCATGAAGCTCTACGGCATCCGGCGGACGAGCCTTCTCGGTAAGCTCGGCATCCGCAACGGCGACATGCTCCGCACCATCAACGGGTTCGACATGACGAGCCCGGACACGGCTCTCGAGGCGTACTCGCGGCTTCGCACCGCGGACCAACTCAGCCTCGCCGTGAAGCGGCAGAACAAAGAAATGACCATTGAATACAACGTTCAATGACGTGTTTGCAGGAAATCGGGAACGGGAAGTCATCGTGATGATACGAAAACAGGTTGTGTGCTTGATCGTGGGGTCGCTCTTGCTGACCGCCGGGCATGACGCGACGGCACAGGAAGACGGGGGATCGAAGACCGACGCCCAACCCCCCGCGCGCGTTCCAAGCCGTCCGGTGCCGATCCGAGAGGTTTCGAAATCGAAGGGTGAGGGAACGGCTGAAGAGGTCGATACCGTGGTTGAGGGCACGGAGGAGCTCGAGCTTCCCCAGTTCGAAACCGGAGTCGAGTTCAAGGCCATGTCCCCGCGGACGAAAGTCACCTTCAACTTGGAGGAGGCCGAGATCCCCGATCTCGTCCGTCTGATTTCCAACATGACGGGCCGTCGGTTCATCATGCCGAGCAAGCTTCGCGCCGTGAAGGCCACCGTCTTCGCTCCGACGAAGGTGACCGTCTCCGAGGCCTACCAGGCGTTCCTCTCCGTGCTCGAGGTCAACGGATACACCGTGGTGCCCTCCGGCAGGTACCTGAAGATCGTCGAGCTCAACGGAGTGGAGCGGTCTACCCTGCCGATTTACGAGGACGGGGAAAGGGTCCCGGCGTCCGACCGTTTCATCACGCGCATCCACCATCTCGAAAACGTATCGGCCGAAGACGTCACGAATCTGCTTTCTCGGTTCAGCTCACCCGAAGCGAACATCACGACGTACGGGCCCACCAACATGCTCGTCATCACCGATACCGGTGGAAACATTCGGCGGATGCTGCGTCTCATCGCGGCGATCGATCTACCCCGGAGCGGCACGCAGACTTGGATTGAACCAGTCCACTACGCGAACGCGGGCGATCTCGCCGAGCGTTTGCTCGAGATCTTTCCAGCCGAAGGCGCAACTACGACTGCGGCGAATCGCCCGAAGACCGCCACCTCGGCAGCCAAGAAGAAGGCGGCTCAGGCGGCAACCGTCGTCGGTGAGGTGGCGGCCGAGTCGTCGATTCGAAACATCATTTCTGACGAACGAACCAACTCGCTGATCATCATCTCGACGGAGCGGGCCTACCTTCGAATCCTCGAGATGATCCGGCAGCTCGATATTCCTCTCGAGGGCGAGGGCCGGATCCACGTTCACTACGTGCAGCACGGCGCGGCGGTGGACATCGCGAGCGCGCTTACGGCGCTCGTCGGAGGAACAGGGCCACAGCGAAACACGAATGCAAACAGGAACCGGAACGCCTCGCAGCGACAGGCATCGAGGACCCCCACGGCGGGCAGTCTCTTCGAAGGCGCGGTAGCGGTCACAGCCTACGAGCCCTCCAACGCCCTCGTGATCACGTCGTCGCTCCACGACTACACGGCGCTCAAGCGGGTGATTCAGCGCCTCGATGCCCCTCGCAAGCAGGTCTTCATCGAGGCCGTCGTGATGGAGCTCGGCGTCGAGCGCACCTCGGAGCTTGGGTTCGCGTTCCACGGCGGCGCGGGCAACTTCCCGACCGATGGATCACTCACGGTTGCCGGATTCAATGCACCGTCCTCCATCGACCTCACCCAGAACAACCTGACAGGTCTCGCACTCGGCGTTCGCGGACCCACCATCGAAAACTCGCAGCAGCTCGTGGGCTTTTCGGTTCCGGGCTTCGGCGTGGTGGTCACCGCGCTCGCCTCCACCGGTGACGCCGACGTCCTCTCCACGCCGCACATCATCGCGATTGACAACACCGAGGCCGAGATCAGCGTCGGCGAGAACATCCCGCTCCAGACGAACGGTGTCGCCCCCGGGACGTTCGCGGGCCTCGGCGGCCTCGGCGCAATCGGCGCGGCGTCACAAGGGGGGCAGGACCTCGGAGCGCTCGCGGGCCTCGCGGGAGGACTCGGAAGCGTCGCCCGACAGGACGTGGGTACGACGATTCGCGTCGTCCCCCACATCAACGCGAACAACGAGGTTCGACTCGAAATCGAAGAAGAGATCTCCGAGCAGGGTGCGACGTCAGGAACCCTCGGCGTGGTTTCGATCAACCGCCGAACCGCGCGAACCGAGGTGATGGTTCGAGACCAGCAGACGATCGTCATCGGCGGTTTGATGCGCGACGCCATTCAGAACACGGAGGACAAAGTCCCGGTGCTCGGTGACATTCCGATTCTCGGAGCGCTGTTCCGAAAGACCAACAAGTCGAAACGAAAGACCAACCTGCTCTTGATTCTCACGCCATACATCATCCGAGACCCGGGCGACCTGCGTGAGATCTTCGAACGGAAGATGCAGGAGCGTCAGCAGATGATCGATCGGTACTTCGTCTTCGGCGAAGACAAGTTCACTCCGCACATCGACTACACGAGAACGCGCGGCGTGGTCTCCGAGATCATCAATGAGATAGACACGGTCGAGGAAGAGATTCGCCTGGCCGCCGCCGCCGAACTCGAACCTCCCCCAGACCACGTGCCACGAGACCCGATCGGCACTTACCGGCCAACGGAGCCTCAGCTCCAGGAGGAAACTCTGATCATCGGACCGAACGGCGAAGAAGCGTTGATGGAGATCGAGGCGCGCGCCAAGCAGCCGACGGCGGCCGACGTCCAAGAAGGCGGAGGCGCACCGCCCCCGCCGATGAACATTCCCAACAAGCCCGAGGTTGCGCCCGATCCGGAGCCCGATGACGTCCCGGAAGAGCCCGAGATCATCGAACCCGAGACCGAGGCGGAATCTGTGAACGAGGACGAGGACCCAGAGCCGGTCGAAACGCCCGAGCCCGTGGCACCTTCGGAGGTGGCCGAGGAGGTCGAGTCCGCGCCTGACCCGGTCGAAGCCGACGGAGGAGAACCGTCGCCATGAGCCTCGAGCAACGCTACATCGGCGAGATTCTCGTCCGTCGGGGCGCTCTCGAGCCTGACCTGCTCGAGGAGGCCCTCGAGGGCGCAGCGGAGCGTGCGGTCGACCTTCGCGACTTCCTCGTAGCCAGCCGCACGGTGGAGGACGACAAGCTCGTGCGGGCGCTGGCCGACGAAGTGGGCATGGAGTTCGTCGAAAAGATCGCCACGGACCAGATCCCTGAAGAACTGATCGACACGGTTCCCATCAACTTCGCCCGTCAGAACAGGGTGCTCCCGCTGAGCGACGCCGACGAAACGGTGAGGGTCGCCGTGGCCAATCCGCTCGATCCGTTTCCCATCGACGACCTACGGATCCTGCTCGGCAAGGCAATCGTCCCCGTGGCAGCAGCCGACGAAGCGATCGACGATGCGATCAACCGAGTCTACGAGCGAAAAGACGAAACAGCGCTCGCCGAAGCCAAAGAGGGCGAAGAGGTTGAGGAACTTCGCGACCTGATCGACATGACCGACGAGGCGCCGGTCATTCGATGGGTCAACAACTTGTTCTACACCGCGGTCAAGGAGCGAGCTTCCGACATCCACATCGAACCCACCGACGAGAAGGTCGTGGTTCGGTATCGCATCGACGGACGGCTCATCCCTCGCAAAGAAGCAAACCGGGGGTTTCTTTCTTCGATCGTCAGCCGAGTGAAGATCGAAGCTGGACTCAACATCGCTGAAAAGCGACTCCCACAAGACGGACGCATCACCAAGAAGATCGCCGGCAAGGTGGTCGATGTTCGTGTGTCGACCATTCCCACCGCGAAGGGTGAGCGCGTCGTCATGCGACTGCTCGACAAAGAGCAGGTGCTTCTCAATCTGATCGACCTCGGCTTCGCGCGCCGCGAACTCGACGAGCTCGAGCACCTCATCGCCCGTCCAAACGGAATCATCCTGGTCACGGGTCCAACAGGTTCTGGTAAAACCACCACGCTCTACGCGGCGCTCAACAAGATCAACACGCCGGACAAGAACATCCTGACCGCGGAGGATCCGGTGGAGTACGAGCTGCGCGGCATTGGCCAGATGCAGGTCCAGTCGAAAATCGGGCTCACGTTCGCCTCGGGTTTGAGGAGCTTCCTCCGCCAGGACCCCGACGTCATCATGGTGGGTGAGATCCGCGATACCGAAACCGCCGAAATCGCCATTCACGCTTCCCTCACTGGCCACCTCGTCTTGTCGACGCTTCACACGAACGATGCGCCGAGCGCGATCACGCGTCTGGTCGACATGGATGTCCAACCGTACCAGATCTCGTCATCGGTGATGGCTGTCTTGGCACAGCGACTCGTCCGGCGTATCTGCCCAGCATGCCGTACGCCATATACGCCCACCCCTCAAGACCTACTCGAACTCGGCATCGACGCTTCGGAAGCTTCGAAAAAGCTCGGGGAGCTGAGCAAGGTCGCCGCAACCACCGTGCTCGGGGGCTCCGACGCGTCCGCGCTTCCGGAACCCGCAGGCGCCAGCGTCGAAGACCTCAAGTTCTATCACCCCGGTGCGTGCGACGCGTGCAGTGGCACGGGGTACCGGGGTCGGATCGGGATCTTCGAGCTGATGCTGATCGACGAGCCGGTGCGACGCGAGATTCTCAACAACAGTGACGCCAAGACCATCCAACGAGTGGCCCAGCAACAGGGGATGCGTCTGCTCCGAGACGACGGTGCGCGTCAGGTCATCGCTGGCGTAACCAGCGTCGAAGAGGTGCTGGCCGCCACCCAGGCAGCCGAGGTGTAGTCCGGTGGCCGTCTACGCGTACAAGGGCCTCGATTCGAGAGGTAAGGCGGTCAAAGGAATCCGTGACGCCGACAGCGCGAAAGCGCTTCGGAACGTTCTCAAGCGAGACGGCGTGCTCGCCACCGAGATCCTCGAGCAGTCCGAAGCTGCGAAGCAGGCGGCTCGAGACATCAACTTGTCGCGCCTCTTTCGACGAGTGTCGACCCTCGACGTCGCCATTGCGACCCGCCAGCTCGCCGTGCTGCTCCGATCGGGCGTACCGCTCGTCGAATCGCTGAGCGCGCTCATCGACCAGCTCGATCACCCAGACCTCAAGACGGCGTTCACCGATACGAGAAACCAGGTGAACGAGGGCACCACGCTTGCCGACGCCATGCGCGCTCATCCGAAGATCTTTGCTACGCTCTACGTCAACATGGTCGCCGCTGGGGAGGCCTCGGGGACACTCGAAGAGGTTCTCGCGAGGCTGGCCGAGTTTCTCGACGAGCAGACCCGCCTTCAGAGCAAGGTGCGTGGCGCACTCGCCTACCCCGCGATTATGGTCGTGGTCGTCGTGGCCATCTTGTTCATGATGATGGCGGTCGTCGTTCCGAAGGTCACCGCCATCTTCGACAATTTCAACCAGGCGCTACCGTGGTACACCCGCTTCCTCATCTGGTCGAGCGACGTGGTCACCAACTACTGGTGGCTGCTCGCGATTCTCGCGGGCGGCGGTTACTACTTCTTCCGCCGATGGCAGAACACGGAAGCGGGCCGAAAGCGATGGGACATCTTCGTGCTGGAGGTTCCTCTCTTCGGACCGCTGCTCATCATGGTGGCGGTGACCCGTTTCGCGCGAACGCTTTCGACACTGCTCGCCAGCGGTGTTCCCGTTCTCGCCGCAATGGACATCACGAGGAACATCCTCGGAAACACAGAGCTGATGCGAGTGGTCGAGGAGGCCCGTGCGAGCGTCCGAGAGGGTGAAGGCATCGCGAAGCCGCTCAAGGAAGCCGGGCGGTTCCCTCCCATCGTCACGCACATGATCGCAGTCGGCGAGCAGTCAGGTCAGCTTGAAGAGATGCTCATCCACGTCGCGGACGCCTACGACCAGCAGGTCGAGGTTCGCGTCACAGCGATGACGTCGATTCTCGAGCCGCTGCTCATCGTCGTCATGGGGGTGGTCGTCGGCGGCATTGCTTTCTCGATCCTCATGCCGCTCCTCCAACTCAACGACATGGTGCAATGAGGGACGAACGTGGCTCGTCGAAGACAACGAGAGCGAGTGTCGCTTCCCTGGGAACAGCGCCGCACTCCGCTTTCTCGCCTCCTCCGGAATCCGCGGTGGCAGGCGATCACCGTGACGGGGCTGGTTGTAGTCGGCGCATTGAGCTTCTATCGCTACGCTCAGCACAAGCTTCGGGTGCGCAACACGGTGGTCGCGATCGGCCAAGTGGAGCACGCGCTAGAACGATTTCGTGCCGACATGGGTCGATGCCCCGACTCGAACGACGAACTCTTGAACCCTCCGCGGCCCCAAACCCACTACATCGACGAAATTCCGACCGACGGCTGGGGGCAGGCTCTGCTCATCGAGTGCCCTGGGCACTTCGAAGACGAAGCTGAGGTAATCTCCGCGGGCCCGAGCGGCTCGCTCCTGAAGGACGACAACATCCCATGACTGAATCTGGAGACTCCATGCCGACGACAATCGAACCCCACCGGAAGCGGCGACGCGCAACCCGAAAGCACCAAGAGGGCATCACGCTGATCGAAGTGATGATCGTTCTCACGATTTTGGCGCTCGTCGTCAGCGGCGTCGCAGTGGCCTTGCTGCCGCAGCTCGAGGAAGCACGAATCAAGAGCACGCGCGCGGACGCGCAAGCGCTTCGATCGGCTGTCATGCTCTACATCGCGGACAATCCTCGCGCGTGCCCAACGGTCGACGACCTCGTCAACGAACGCTACCTCGATGGAACCAAGCGAACGGCGGACGCATGGGACACGCCGTTTCAGGTGAGCTGCGAGGCCGGCGACATCTTCGTGGTGTCTTCCGGACCGGACGGGGTGTTCGATACCGAGGACGACATCCAGTAAGACCATGCCCACGCGTCACCCTACCCGACCCAATGGCGGTTTCACCCTCATCGAGGTGATTATCGTGATCGCGATCGCCGCGATCGTGGTGTCTGGGGCGACGTTCGGCATCAGCGCCATCACGCGGAGCCGCCTACGCTCTGCCTCTATGAGGGTGATGAGCGCAGCCCAGTACGCATACAACCGCTCCGTGACGCACGGGACGACCACCCGCCTTCACTTCGACTTCGAGAAGAACACCATGGCGGTCGAAGAAACCGAAACGCCCGTGACCATCGCAAACTACGAGCAGCTCGAAACCGACTCGGGCACCGCAGTGGACCCTTGGGAGGTCGCGCGCCAGCGAATCGAAAAGCCTCTCGATCGAGCGCCTCCGCAAACCTCCCAGTTTTCTCCAATCACGACCAACGAGGGCAAAATCATCAAGCGGTATCAGCCTCAGCCGCTCGGCAACGGTATCGAAGTCCACGCGCTCGTGACCCCGAGCGACTCTCTACCGCGCACGGACGGCGAAGGCGGCCTCTACTTCTTTCCCGGAGGTTCGACCGAACACACCGTCGTCCAGCTCAAAGACAACAACGACAACATCTATAGCGTCGAGATCCACCCACTGACGGGAAACGGCCGAGTCTATCCTTACGCGTACGAGCCCATCGGAGACCTCGACGATGACGTGGGCGACGTGGAGGACTACCGATGACTCGCCGCGGCTTCACGCTACTCGAAGTCATGGTGGCTATCGCGATTCTCGGGCTCGCCCTCACCGCGATCTTTTCGAGTGAGGTCGGCGCGTCGAACGTCGCTCAGCGCGCAAAGCGGCAGAACGTCGCCACGACGCTTGCACGGTGCAAGATGGGAGAGATCGAGGAGCTGGTGTCAATCGAGGGGCTGCCGCTCGTCGAGAAGGAGGACTCGGACAACTGCTGCGAACACGCGCCGGTCGACGGCTACGAATGCAGCTGGCTGATCGAGCGAGTCGTCCTGCCCGAGTTCGGAACTGAAGAGTTTGGCGCAGACGGCGAGGAGGCCGACGACGTCGAGGTGACCTCAGAGCAGCAGAACCGGCAGCGATTGAACGAAAGCTACGAGAGCATCGTTGCTGACGGGAACACCGCGGAAAACGTCGTCGCCGGTGATGCCGGAAACCTGTCGGTTCTCGCTCTGCAGCTTGCATACCCGCTCCTCAAGCCCTTTTTCGAAGAGCAGGTGCGTCGCGCCACTGTCTCCGTTCGCTGGAAAGAGGGGAACGACGAGCGCGGCTTCGACGTGGTCCAGTTCTTGGTTTCGGATCAGCCTCCGCGAGCAGACGATGCAGAGGACTCCACCACGGAGGACGGCACGTGAGGCGTGGCTTCACACTCATCGAGATCATGCTCGCCATCGCGATTCTCGCGATTGTCGGAACGCTCATCTACGGCGGCTTCGCGCAAACGACGCTGAACAAAACGAGGATCGAGTCGGACATCGACCACTACCGAACCGTCAACATGGCGCTCGAGCGGATGGCGCGTGAGGTGAATCAAGCCTTCGTTTCCACGCACGAAAACCCCTCACTCGACCTTCGGACGGTCCATACGGTGTTCGACGGCAAGGACAACGGCCGAGAAGATCGGCTCGACTTCACCTCGTTCTCCCACCGTCGGCTGTATCGTAATGCCAAGGAGTCCGACCAGAACGAGATCAGCTACTTCGTCACCGAAGACCCGGACGAACCAGGCTCTCGCGTGCTGGCGCGGCGGCAGCAAAACCGAATCGACGAGGAGCCGCGAAAGGGCGGCAAGTCACAGATCCTCGTCAGAGGCGTCGAAGAGTTCAACATCGAGTACTTCGACCCTCTTCTGAGCGAATGGGTTCAGGAATGGACGTCGGACGACCGCTTCAAGCAGGCCAACCGGCTACCGACCCAGGTTCGATTTCGCCTCACGGTACGGGACCCAACTCGACCCGGGAACAGCCACACGTTCGGAACACGCGCGACGATCCCGCTCACGTACGCGCTCAACCACGCCAACTACAACCCATGACGCAGCCGAAGCCACATAAGCGCGCGAAGCGCTCCGAGGAAGGCGTGGCGCTCATCGTGGCGATCACCACCGTCGCAATCTTAGCCATCATGCTCGCCGACATGCACCAAAGCACGGGGACGGCGTTTGCCGTTTCGTCTGCTCAGCGGGACGCCCTGCAGGCCGAGTACCTAGCAAAGAGCTCGACCAATCTCACACGACTGCTGATCGCGAAAGAGCCCGAGATTCGCCGGTTCGTCGATCCTCTGTATCAAGCGGCGACGGGCCGCCGCGCCCCGCAGCTTCCGGTTTGGGACTTCTCAGATGCGATCCTCTCGCCGTTCTGCACCCCGGAAGACCAGCGCGACACGCTCATGGACCTGGGCATCGAGTTCGGTAACACCGAGGGGTTCGACGATCTCCCTGGAACTTGCACCGTCGAGGTCGTCAGCGAGAACGGCAAGATCAACGTCAACGACCCGCTCTTTCTCGACGGAGAGCGAGCAAGAGACTCGGTGGCAGTCCAGGTGTTCGCGCTCACCGGGGGCTACCAACCAGACAGCCCCTACGACGCGCTCTTTTCCAAACCGGACGAGAACGGGACGACCACCACCCGCCTCGATCTGGTGTCAGCGCTCATCGACTGGTGGGATCGCGACGTGCAGCGCACCGACTTCGATCCGGGTGCAGGAACGACACGCACGGGGGGCACCGGAGTCGAGGACGATTCCTTCTACCAGACCGGCAAAGACCCCTACCGCAACAAGAACGCCCCGTTCGATTCACTCCAGGAGCTGAGGCTCGTGCGCGGCTTCTCCGATGATTTCTGGGCGACCTTCGTCGAGCCGATCCCGAACGACCCCAGTTCGCGCATCATGACGATTTACGCCTCCGGTCTCATCAACGTGAACGAGGCCAGCCCGGATGTGCTGCTCGCCCGACTCTGCGGGGAGGCGCCCGAGACCACGCTCTGCACCGACCCGCTCGAGGCGGTGAAGTTCAGGACAATTCTCTCGACGATTCGCCAGCTCATCCCGATCCCGCTCTTCTCTGGACCAAACGATTTCATCGGTTTTCTCGAAGGGAACTCGGCCGAGCGAGCGCTCTACGGCATGCTCGTGGGATTCCTCGGGGAGAACAACGAGCTCCTCTTCACCCCGATTGCGCTCACGGCCGAGCAGCGCGAGGCCCTGGGTCAGACCTTCTCGGCTTCCGCAAGCATCTTCACGATCGTCGCGACGGCGCAGGTCGGTCAATCGCAGGTCCGCATCGAATCCGTCGTCAACTTCCACTCGAGGTGGGTTCCACCTCCGCCAAACACCGGTCGTCTGCCCGGTCTTGGCGTGTATCATTATTATCGGATGAATTGAGATGTCGTTGGTTCTCGGCCTAGAAGTAACACCAAGAGCGGTACGCGGCGCTTTCCTTCGCACGAGCCTTCGTGGCTTCGAGATGGAACGGTATGCCGAGGTAGCGCTCCCTGCCTCGAACGGAGACGAGAGCTCGCACGAAGCTCTCCGAGAAGCGATCCAGGAAGTGATTGGCAGAAGTGAACGTCCGCCCGATCGGATCAATACGGCGCTCGACGGTCAGTCGGCTTCGCTCCGCTTGCTCGACATCCCCGCGGGCATCGAGAAGAAGGCCGCAGAGGTGTTGCCAGGCTTACTCGAGTCCGCGTTGCCCTTCGATATCGAAGACGCCGTGGTGGACTATCAGGTCGTCGGACGAGACGCCGACCAGGTTCAGCTCATGGCGGTCGCGGTGCCCCGCAACCTCGTCGCGCAGAAGCTTCAAGAGCTGCATTCGCTCGGCGTGACCCCGCGCGAACTCGCGGTCGGCGCCTCCTCGTTCGACGGGCTCGGGCCGATTCTGCCGGAAGGCATGCGCGACCGGACTCTACTCATTATCGACGTCCGGCCCGAGAGCACCGACTTCTGCGTGCTCAAGGATGGGGCCTGCGCGTTCGCACGAACGGTCTCGGGAGGGATGAATCTCGTCGAATCAGGGCGTCGCGAGCAGCTCGGAAGCGCGCTTCAGCGGACCTTGGCGAGCTACCGCGCCCAACGCAGCGAAGAGCCCTCGCTCGTCCTTCTGTCAGGTGAAACTGCGCCCATGGAGAGCGCGCGACAGTGGCTCTCCACACAGCTCGAGCTCGAGTGTGGCGTGGTTCCACTGCCGTCTGCCACAGGCGCAGACGACGAAACCCTTCCGAAGTTCGGCCGAGCCGCGGCACTCGCCGCCCGAGTGGCGGGGCGAGGGAAGCGACTCGATCTGAGGCAGGGCGAGTTCGCATCGAAGGCCGCCGCGGGGCAGATTCGAAAGAACGCGCGACTCATCGCGGTTTGCGCTGCAGCCGTCATGTTAGCTTTCGGCGTATCCCTCTCCGCCCGCTACCGAGTCGCGAAAGCCGAGCACGACGACCTAGTCGAGGAGCTCGCAGCAATCAGCAACGATCTACTCGGAGAAGAAACTCGGAGTGCTCTTCATGCACGAGACCTTCTGGTCGGCGGTCCGAGAGGAGACGATCCGCTGCCGCGCTTTGACGCCTACGACGTCCTCGAGGCGGTGTCGGAGAGCATCCCTTCGGAGATCCAACACGATACCCGTCGACTTCTCATCGACATCGACGACCAGGGCGACAACGGGCGACTCGAGATTCAGGGGACGGTGGGTTCAATCGCCGAACGCGATCGAATCGTCGACGAGCTCCAGGAACACCGCTGCTTCTCCGAGGTCGAAAAGGGTTCCATCTCGTCCGCCGCAGAGGACCGGAAAGACTACAAGCTAGTGGTGAGCATCGACTGTCCGGAAGGCTTCGACGAAAGCGGGGAGAAGTAGCGATGGCTTTCGGAGACGCATTCGACAACGTTCGAGGGTGGTTCGACACCCTGAGCCCTCGAGAACGCCGACTGCTCGGACTCATGGGCAGTGTGATGGTCGTCCTGCTAGTGCTCGTCCCGATGTACCTGCTCGTCGCGAGCATCGGCTCCATCGAGACCGAGAACGCAGAAATCAACCAGGTTCTTCAAGACATCCAGCGTTCGGAAAACCGGCTGCAGCAGCAGAAGGCCGCCCGACGCGCGATGGACAGGCTCTACAGTCGCAAGGCGCCTTCTCTAGGCGGCTTCCTCGAGGAAAGCGCGCAGCAGTACGGCGTGAGCGGCCTCTCGATCACCGACCAGCCGAACGTCCGCGACGGAGACTATACGCGGCGATCCGTTCGTGTATCGCTGCCGAAAGTCGAGCTCCGTCCACTCATCGACATGCTCGCGGACATCAAGAACAGCTCTTACCCAGTCGCGATCGAGCGCATCCAGCTCGACGGCGGCCGTCTACGCACCAACTACAACGCCAAGCTCGCGGTCAACGCGTACGACAAAGAGGCAGCTCTGCAGACGGGCGAGGAATAGACGTGGCCGAACCGTTCTGGAAGCGGCTTCCGACCACCTCGTGGCAAGGCGTGCTCAAGTGGGGAGGCTACCCGCTCTTCTTCATCTTTTGCTTCGTCCTGTTCGCCTATTGGACGTTTCCGTACGAACGCCTCAAGGACCGCCTAATCGAGCTGGCCGCGGATCAAGGATACGAACTCGAAATCGTGGATCTGAGCCCGTCGAGACTGAGCGGGGTCAACCTCGAAGGGGTGCGACTCGTGCTTCCGGAGGAGGGAGAGCAGCCGGCAACCGACCTGGTTCTCGATGAGCTCACCGTACGCGCGTCACTCCTGTCGGCTCTCACCAGCACCAAGAGTTTCAGCTTCGACGCGGAGCTTGCAGGCGGCGATGCTCAGGGCGACATCGCCATCGGCGAAGACACTTTTGAAGTTGACGCCAACTTCGAGGCGATCAACCTCAAGCAGATTCCCGCACTCCGGCGATTCACCAAGCTTCCGGTCGAAGGAACGCTGGACGGCGAGGTCACGATCTCGATGCCCAGCGAGATTGGGGAGTCGACGGGGAACGTCGACCTGACGGTGGCCGACATGGCTCTGGGGGATGGAAAGTCGAAGGTCACGATCCCCGGATGGGGCGGCCTGACGCTGGATCGAGCCGACGTCGGCAACCTGGAAGTCCAGGCGACGATCGACGAGGGCAACGCTGAAATCGAGAGGTTCAAGGCTGATGGGGACGACATCAAGCTCGACGTCTTGGGACGGGTGAAGCTGGCTCGACCTATGTCGCGCTCGCAGATGAACCTACTCCTCAAAACGAAGATTGAAAACGCTTACAAAACTCGGAGCCCAAAGGTCGCCACGATGCTGGAACTGGCTTCGACCGGGCGGGACTACAAGGCGGCGCTAACCCCGGACGGGTCGCTTCAATACAAAGTCAACGGGTCGCCGTCAGGCCGGCTTCGGCCCGTCGGCGCGGGGCAAGAACCGTTTCAAATGCCCGCCACTACGGGGCGCTGATAGAGGCGACTGGACGGCCGGGGGGCACTTGCTCTAGAGATCGGCGACGGCACTCATGATGGGCGACGACGAGGAACTGACCGACGAGATCGAAGAAGGCGGGGAAGTCGAGATCATCGACGATCTCGAGGAGGCGCCCAACGCCAAGGCGGACGCTCTCGTCGGCTCGAATTCTACCCTCTCGCGTCGCGACCCTCTCGGGGCCTACATGCGAGACGTACAGAGGTATCCGCTTCTGTCGAAGGAAGAGGAGCACGACCTCGCCGTGCAGTACTTCGAGGAGGGGGATGTCGAGGCTGCGAAGCGGCTCGTCACTTCCAACCTTCGCCTGGTGGTCAAGATCGCCTACGACTACCGCCAGGCGTACAAGAACATTCTCGACCTCGTGCAAGAGGGCAACATCGGGCTCATGCAAGCCGTCAAGAAGTACGACCCCTACAAGGGCGTCAAGCTCTCGAGCTACGCGGCCTGGTGGATACGCGCATACATTCTGCGCTACATCCTGAACAACCATCGCCTAGTGAAAGTCGGAACGACGCAGGCTCAACGCAAGCTGTTCTTCAACCTTCAGAAGGAGAAGGCCCGTCTGTCGGCCATGGGCATCGAGCCCACGTCCGAACTCATTGCGGAGCGCCTCAACGTTCCCGAAAAAGACGTCGTGTCGATGGACATGCGGCTCGCGGCCGGTGATGCCTCGCTAGACGCCCCAGTGGGCACGGCCGAAGGACGTTCGGTCGCACGCGTGGAACTACTTCCGTCCGGGGGCGAAGGCGTCGACGAAGTGCTCGCCGATGCAGAGCTGGGCGATCAATTCTCGACGAAGATTCAGGAGTTCGGAGAGACACTCGAGGGCAAAGAGCGAACGATCTTCGACGAGCGGCTCATCGCCGAAGATCCGAAAACCCTTCAAGCGCTCGGGGACGATTTTGGTGTCAGCCGGGAACGGGTACGCCAGATCGAGAAGCGACTGCTCAAGAAGCTGAAAGACTACCTGCGAGAGACGCTCGGGGACTCGGTTCTCGAGGTGTACGAGTCCCCCTAGCCCTCGGCCTTCGCAGGTCGCCAGAGATGTGGTAACGCGGCTTGCATGACCGGGTGCCTATCGATCGTAGCCACCCCAATCGGCTGCCTCGAGGACATTACGCTGAGAGCGCTTCGCATTCTTCAGGAAGCTGACGTGATTCTCGCGGAGGACACCCGACACACCCGGACGCTTTGCAACCACCACGGCATCCGAACACCGCTCCGCTCGATGCACGAGCACACCGACGAGTCTCGAATCGAGGACATCGTCCAAGAACTCGTCGAGGGGGCCCATTTCGCGCTGGTGAGCGACGCCGGCACGCCCGTCGTGAGTGACCCAGGGCAGCACCTCGTGTCGCTCGCCGCAGACGCCGGAGTCGTGATCGAGCCCATTCCGGGGCCGAGCGCGGTCCTGGCCGCCCTCTCGGTGGCGGGCATTCCGATGCGCCGCTTTACCTTCGAGGGGTTCCTGCCGCGTCGGGGGAAGGAGCGCCGTGGAGCCATCGCGCGGATCTCCGAATCGAAGGCCGCGACGGTCCTGTTCGAGTCTCCCTACCGCGCCCACACCACGCTCGAAGAGCTCGAGGAGGCAATCGGCGAAGGACGTCGCGTCGCGCTCTGCCGGGAGCTCACCAAGATGTACGAACAGACGCTCCGCGGATCGGTAGGTGAGGTTCGCCGGTTGCTTCCGAACCCTCCGAAGGGTGAGATCACCATCGTCGTCGAAGGCGACCCGTCGGTGATGGTCGAAAAAGACGTCGACGTGTCGGCGCTCGTCTCCGAGTGGAAACGAGAGGGCCTCTCCACGAAGGAAATGACGCGACGCCTCCAACAAGAGGCCAACTGGCGGAGGAACCGTGCCTACCGGGCTGTGCTCGACGCACTGGCGGCCGAACCTTGAGCGTCAGCTGGCCGACGTTGGAAGCGTCGTACAGACCCGGAGGCTTCCGGCCGTACCCGCCTCTGCCCAGATCCTTCCTCCCTGTGCCTCGATGATGCTTCGCGCGACGGAAACCTCCAGGCTGAGCGCGTCAGCCCGCGTCGTGGGCCGCTCCAGTCGTTCGACGATCGCGAGAGTGTCCACCGAGGCATCCCGAAGCTGAGCGATGAGGTCGAACTGGACGAAGCCGCGTCCCACTTGGTCGCGTCGAGGAGGAGCAACCCTGAGCAAGACCTGTGCGCCGGAAGACCGCATCACCAGCACGGCCAAGCTGACGAGAGCCTGAATCGTTCGTTGCCGATCGACGAAGGCGCGAGGGAGCCCCTCGGCCACCTCACTTTCGATTGTCTGATTCTCGACCCGCGACCTCACGAAACGGGTCGACTCGCCGACGAGTTCTCCCACAGGGACCCATTGCTGCTGAAGCCGGAGCGTGCCCGCCTCCACCCGAGCCTGGTCCACGACGGTGGTGACCAATCTCAGAAGCCGCTCGGCGCTCGCCCGGATCGTTTGGACGCTTTGTTCTTGTTCGCCATTGAGCGCGCCTTCCGCGCCACTGAGGAGCATGTCGGAAAAACCCGTGATCGAATTGAGCGGGTTGCGGAGCTCGTGCCCGAGGGCGCCGAGGAACCTCGCGCGCTGCCGCTCCGGCACCTCGGGGTCCGCCGCGTGCTCAGCCACGCTCGCCTGAAGGGACGGTCGCGGAAAGGCCGGCGGCGCACCGGTCTCTGCACCGCCGTCGCGCGTGCGAAGTATCACGAGGCCGAGCGCGGTCCCGCACGACCACACGACGATCGCGCCGAACACACGGTACTCGAGCGCGAGCAGCGCCCACACGCCGGCGAAATAGGCCGCGACGATCGATAGGGCGAGGCGGCCGGTCATGCCCCCTCTCCTCTCGGCACACGAATGACGAATCGCGCCGGTTCGTCCCCGTGGTAAAGGGACCCTTGGTGTGCAGCCACGATTTCCGTGCTGACCGCCACAGGCCACCGACGAATCTTCATGGGGTCTTCGGCCCCGACCACCTCCGCAGGGGTCGGAAGCGCGTCGAGCGCGAGGACGCCTGAGGGGTCTGCCGACACCGTGACCACGAGGTGCTCCTCCGTCGGCGCGAGCTCAAGGTGGATTTTCGCCTCGCGGTACTGGTTCCCGAGAACGTCGGCGAGAACCAGGAGACACCGGCGAAGGCGAACGGCATCGATCGTCGCGACGCAAGGAGCTTGGGGAACCTCACTCAACGCGCTTCGCTTGCCCGCCCAGAGCTGGCCGGCTTCGTCGGCCGCCCGCGACACGACGTCGTTGGCGTTCGTACTGTCGAGATCGAGCTTTAGGTCCCCGAGGGCGAGCTGCGAAAGGTCGAGGGCGCTGTCGAGGAGCACCTGAAGTTTCATCCCCGATGCCCGAATGATCTCGAGGTCTTCGCGCTGGGAGTCGTTGACGTCTCCGTCGATCCCGCGAAGCAGCACATCCGAGAAGCCGAGCACCGCGTTGAGCGGAGTTCGAAATTCGTGTCGGAGCGCGGCGAGGTGATCGACGTCGTCGTACCGATCCGCGGGCGGGCTTGCAGTGTCCTCCGCTTCGATCGAGCCTGGCGCACCCGATGCGGCGAAAGTCGCAGGCTCCAGAGGTCGCGCACGCGCGACGGCGGCCCGACCAAGAAGGATCGCCAGCGAGACCCCGAGGAGGCAGAGGGGCAGAAGCACCGCAGGGGACCAAGTCGGTTGGGTCACTACAAGCGCGACCGTCACGACGAGCGAAAGCCCAACGCCGAAACCTCCAAACCGAGTCGTCGCCGCGCGAAGCGGCGGGGCCTCCCCCCCCAGCTCCCCTGTGCTCACAAAGATCGCCCGATCTGAACTTCTGGAACCTGCGCGGACCCCTCGTCCCGAAGCCGAAGCGCCAGATCGATGCGGGCGGCTGCATTGATGAGCCCGAGGTGGCTGAAGGCCTGCGGAAAGTTCCCGAGGAGTTCCCCCGAGGAGGGGTCGATCTCTTCCGCCAGCAGCCCGAGATGGTTGGACGCCTCGGCGTGTGCAACGAAGACTCGCTGAGCCTCTTCGACATCACCGGCCATTGCAAGCGCTTCGGCCAGCCAGAAGCCACAAAGCACGAACGCACCCTCCTCACCACCGACGCCGTCATCCGTTCGGTAGCGATAGAGAAAAGGGTCGTCGCCGAGCGTGGTGCGAATCCACTCGACCGTTCGAAGCACCCGCTCGTCGTTTGGGGGCAAGAACCCATGAATCGGCAGGAGCAGAAGCGAAGCGTCGGGGTGTTCGTGGTCATACGCCGCGACGAATCGCCGCCCCGATGGATCGAGCCCGCGCGAACAAAGCTCCTGGTGCAACTGGTCCGCGATCCGTACCCAGTCCCGCTGAAGACCCATGTCGCCGAAGAGGGGAGCGAGCTCGGCACCTCGCTGAAGCGCAAGCCAGCTCATGAGCTTCGAATGAACGTTGTGGCGCACGCCGCCGCGAGGCTCCCAAATCCCGTGGTCGGGTTCCGCCCAGGTTTGAACCACGTTTTCGACGACGTCGCGCAGCTTCCGCCACCCGCGCACGGTGAGCGAACCGCCACCGCGCTCATAGACGTACGCGGCGTCGAGAAGGGCCCCGGCCGTGTCCAGCTGCAGCTGGTCGCGGGCGCCGTTCCCGATCCGCACCGGCCGCGAACCTTTGAAGCCGGCAAAGTGCTCGAGCGTGGCTTCGTCGGGGACACGCCCGCCGTCGACCGCGTACATGATGTGAAGCTGACTGTCCCCCTCGAGCGTATCGCGAACGAAATGAAAGAAGTCGCGCGCTTCTCGGTCGCAGCCGAGGAGGTTTGCCGCGCGGACCGCCATCGCGGTGTCCCGGGTCCACGTGAACCGGTAGTCCCAGTTGCGTACACCGCCGATCCATTCGGGAAGCGAAGTCGTGGGTGCGGCCACCATTGCTCCGGTGGGCGCATACATGAGCAGCTTGAGCAGGAGGCCGGAACGGATGACGTGGTGACGCCACGGCCCGTCGTACTGGAGGGACCGCGACCAATCGCGCCAGCGATTTCGAGTCGTCCGAAGCAGCTCGTAGGGTCGGTAAGCGAGGATCGACTCCGACTCGCCTGCGTTCCAGCTGATGACGAGCCAACAGCGCTCGCCCGCCTTCAGCGTGAAGATGGCGCGAACGCCGCCCTCGGGGCGCTTCTCCCACGCACCGGCACCGCCCAATACAGCCACCAGCCGCTCCCCATTTGCGCCCGTCGCCATGGCCGAGCGGCCGCGGATGTCGAACCGCACGTCTCCACGCCCGTAATCGAAGCGCGGATCGAAGACCACTTGGACTTTGACTTCGCCTTCGACGCACTGAATGCGTCGGTGCACTTCGTGAATCGCGAGACGCGGGTCATCCGCCCAGGGCATGTAGTCGGTGAGACGGATGGTGCCTTCTCGAGGGACGCGAAAGAGCGTTTCGAGGACGTTGGTGCCCGGGTCGTAGCGCTGAAGACTCTCGAACGGGTATGCGGTCGGCATGACCGAGGTGAATCCTCCATTCTCCTCATCGAGGAGCGACGCGAAGACACTCGGACTGTCGAACTTCGGCAGACACAGCCAGTCGATCGTGCCGTCGGCGCGAACGAGTGCGGCAGAGAACCCGTCCCCGATCAGACCGTGGTCGGCAATCGTGAGCTTTCGACGCGAAGCATCGTTCTCAAACACGAAGGGTCGGTTCAGGCGCTTGGCCGCGCTGTAAAGGTCCATGGGTCGGGGAGAATAGCAGATCGTGCGCTTCGGAAGGCACATGCTAGACGTGCCTCGTGGAGCGGCGAAACGTGCGTTGGGGGGTGCCGCTGCTGCTCGTGGCACTCACCTTCCTGTCCACGTTTTACGTGGGCGCAGAGATGGTCCTGGAAGCGTCCCCGTCGACCCTCGAGGAACTCGCGCAAGGGTGGGTTTTTGCGGTGCCCTTGATGGGGATCCTGCTGGCACACGAGTTCGGGCATTTCTTTGCGGGAATGGTTCATCGTGTCGACGTCTCCCTGCCCTACTTCATCCCCGTACCCGTCTTTTTCCTCGGCACCATGGGCGCGGTGATCCAGATCCGAGAGCGAATCCGCTCTCGAAACGCACTGCTCGACATCGGGGCCGCTGGACCCCTCGCTGGGTTGGCGGTGGCGATTCCGGTCCTCGCATATGGCATTTGGACGTCCCCGATCGAGCCGCTTCCGGACGGCAGCTACTTCCTCGAGGGGCGGTCT